>CAXHCA010000183.1:0-10648 GCA_964015035.1 uncultured Saprospiraceae bacterium | reverse complement strand
CATTGATCGTCAGTAAAACCGCTCCTTTATCACCTACCGGAAGGTCATTACCGGAAGCCAATAATTCGGTAACGGCGGTGCCATCATAGGATGCATTTACAATAAAATCATCCGAGGTCAGGCTCAATACTGATACTTCACAGGTAGCCGGGAAGGCGGCAGACAGATCATCCACTAAACTGAGTTGATCCAGGTCTACATTGCCAAAGTTTTCCAGGTTAAATTCGAAGGTCACATTGGCGCTGCCATTGGGCAATAGTTCCGTTTGCACATTCCGCTTGGCCACACCAAGGCTGGGACCTTCTGTTATCGTAACCACCGTAGTACAAGTACTGGTATTTCCACAAGCATCCGTAACTGATAATGTGATTGTCTGGGGCCCTAGATCAGCAACCGTAAAATCATTGGGAGATACAGAATAGATTAAATCTTCAGTTGGGGTACAATTGTCTGTACTACCACAATCTACACTGGCAGCCGAAAGGGTTATTACTCCATCTACTTCATCACCAATACTAAGGTCAAAAGCCGGGCAACACATAGCATCCGGTGGCGTATCATCACTAACTGAAATCCGTTGTTCTGCAAATGTTTGGTTACCACAATCATCGGTAGCTATCCAAGTTCGGGTAATTGTATAAGTAAAATCTGAGCAAAGCCCAAAATCAGTTTGTGTAGAAGATTCCGTAAAGGTGACCGACGGATTACTTGTACAGTTATCGGTTGCCGTAAGGTTTGCTGCCACTGGAATTGGGTCACTGCAACTAAGTATTAGATCGGTCGGAAGGTTATTAAACACAGGTGCTTCATCATCGACATAAGAAATGAGTTGTTTTCCGCAGCAACTAACATTCCCGCATAAGTCTGTCACCTGATATAACCGTTCGATGACCAAAGGGCAACCAAACAAAAGGGTATCCTCACTTACCAAAACAAAGGAATTGGGATCAATACCACAATTGTCGGATGCTGTATTTCCAGCTGCCTGGAATGCTGCCAGGCTAGGATAAGGAGGAATATCTTCATTAAAACAAGTCGATTCAAGAGGAATACAAGTAACCACCGGCTTTTCACGATCATCTACCACAATCGTCTGGGAACAAGTGCTAATATTTGCACAAGCATCTTCAATTTGATAGGTACGGGTATAAGTAGCCGGACAAGTCTGGCCATCAGAAGTCTGGCCAAGATAAGTGAAAGAAGTGACGTCACAATTGTCTTCTACATACCCCCCTCCCGCAACAAAATCCGTTAAATTATTAAAAACGGGCACATCTGACGCGAGACAGGTAGTCATCACCGGATCTGGACAAATAATTACGGGTTGTTGGTCATCAATAATGGTATAGGTCACCGTACAAACCTCCGTTTCCGGGCTTGTCATACCATCTCCCGGATCATTAATTGTATAAGTACGGGTAATGATCAGTGGTGATCCCGGACAAGCCATACCTCCATTGTCTGTATCCATGGAGGTAATCGAAACTACTCCACAGGAATTGGCAATTGCTGAAAAGCCATCAATAGCATCAAAAGTAGCCACAGAAGTTGCTGCAACCGGCAATTCGTCCGGACAAGCAAAGGTTCCCCCGTTCGGATTTGGACAGACCACATCCAAGAAACAATTTGGCAAAACCACATTTGCCGTATCATCATCCATGAGCGTTACATCAAATGGGTCTACGCCGATGAATGTTGCCTGATTGACAACTGGATCTGGCCCGGAAATAGCAGTCAATTCCAGTGTCAACTGGACGACAAGAAACTCGCTTGGAGCGAGGATCCCATCGGTTCCAATAAATATATTTTCATTTACACCACCATTAAAAGATGGATTTAAGGTAGGTAATTGCTGAGCGGTGGCACCTCCTAAGATACTTGGTTGTTGGGCAATTCCGACAAAGCTGCTGCCCAATTGAGCCACAAAATTATCGGCCAATTGCAGCATTGTCAAAATGGTATTACCGGTATTTTCCAGGGTTAGCTCGTAGGTTACGTCAAAATTACCAGGCGTTGCAGCAGGAACTATTCCGATCGCCGATTTTGTCAATTCAATTTGTGATACACTGACATAAGCCGGATCTTGGTCATCCTCATCTGTTTCGGGATCGACATCCCCGGGATCGCCACTACCATCGCCATTATTTACATTATCGGAACCCGTTCCAGGATTGCCCCCCGCATCATCAGTAGGGTCACTATTAGGGGTGCTATCAATATCATCAAAGCGGGGATTATTCATTTGATCTTCCGCAAAGCTAATTTCTGCAATATTTACATATTGGTCAGGAGTCGATTCTTCCAAAACCAAACTAATCAGAATAGACTCTGTGGCACCCGGATTGAGTGGTCCTGGGATTACCGATGTAGCGAGATTATATGGGTTATCAGCTGTAAACGTCCAGAGCGGTTCATTGCTTGGCAACCAAGAAAATCCATCGGGGATAAAATCCGTCACTTCTATATTTTGGGCAATTACATTTCCCTGATTGGTTACATCAATTTGAAATTCAATAGTTTGACCATATCCATAGGGTGCTGGTGTATTTATGCGTTTGATCAATGCCAAGTCAAAGACATTCAACCGAAAAGGATCGTGGTCATCTTCATCCGTTCCTGCATCGCCACCTCCTACAATTCCTGTACCGTCTCCATTTACCGCATTATCCGCATTCGATTCAGGTTGACCTCCCGGGTCATTATTTGGATCATCATCCGGGGTGCTATCTATATCAAAGTCTGAAAAATCAGTACCAAGGGTATCCTGAAAAGCCCCGATTTCCGCATAATTGGTGTAAGCATCCGCACCGGAAGCCATGAGTAAGGTAAGCTTTAATGGTAAAGTATCCTGGGCTCCTACAGAGAGTATCCCCGGAAGGCTACCCGTTAACAAGCTATCATTCACTTGCACCCACGAAGGGTTAAGTGCTGGTAAAAATCCAAAGCCTGAAGGCAGATAATCATTGACTTCTACATTGGAAACAGCCTGTTGTCCCTGGTTAAAAACAATAATATCGAGGCAAATGGTGTCGCCATAAGCAAAGGAAGTTCCATTAGCGGCTTGCTTGGTCAATGCCAAATCATAGATACAGGGGGTCAAAGTGGGTCCAGTAGCACTTGCAGAACAGTCGGTATCCAAAACAAACTGAGCGGTAACCTCAAGAGGCGTATTGACCATTGGGTTGACCATGACCGTAATTGTTTCCTCCCCAAAAAGCGTATCCGCGATAATGCGATGAGTTTCCCCCAGGAAAGTCACTTCAAGCGTATCCGCTCCAAAAAACTGGTCATAAGTATAGGGGTTATCCTGCCAACTCACCGTAACATCAACGGTACGCAATACCTCATTACCGACTATCTCACAATCTCCCAAGTTTACATCAATATCAATATTACAATTGGGAATATATCCAGCATCAACCGTTGGGTTAAAAGTATCCCAAGGCAGAAAATAGTTGCCAGTAATATTGGTACTTTCATTGGCGTCACTATCATCTTCATCCTGTGTGTTACCACTCGCATTGGCCATGGTCCCAACAAAACCAGGAAGTGGATAAAACCGTACAAAATAAGTACCTTGCACCAGATAATTAAAGCTATAATAACCATCCTCATTGGTTACAGTAGAGCTAACCAAGCTTCCGGTTGTTCCATCATAGAGGTTTACGACAACTCCTCCAATACCGGGTTCATCGGGTCCCTGCAAACCATCTTTATTAAAATCAAACCATACCGTATCCCCCAATCCGGTAATGGTGGTTCCACAATCTACTGCAATAACATTAACGACATAAGAAGCCGGACAACCATTTCCATCTTCATAATTTAAGGTATACTCCTGATCCATTGTAACCCCTTGTAATAGAGCAAAAGAGGAATCCGGGCCAGGAAAAATAAGCCCTGTACTTGGCACCCATTCAAAGTTGGTACCACCAGCATTTTGTGAGGGTAATCCAAATTCTACATCCCCTCCTGAACAGATTGAGATCGTCGTTTCCCCGAATGTTTCTGGAAACAAGGAGATAGCAACCGTATCATATACATAACAATCCATGAAGCTGGACCTCAGGATATATTCTATATTCTGGATTTCCCCTGTTTGATTTTGGAGATTAAAAACAGTTGGCGTACTTGTAGTAGTACTGAGTGCATCAAGAGAAGACCCATTGAGACTAAGCCAAGCAAAATCATAGCCATTTATGGAATCTGGGCCAATAGTCAAGTCCGTAGCACTACAAACTTCATATTCCATCTCAAAAGCAATATTTACTTCCGGTCTAACCTGGAAAGAAGGAGCTTCACTACAGGTACAGGTATTGAAAGGATCTAGTACGCCGATAATGGTACAAACCGACCCCGCAGGAAAGGTTTGTTGGCCTGCCAGGGTAATGGTATCTCCTGGAGCCAATGGCTGAGCTAAGGTTTCAACAATTGAGAAGAGAAAGATATCCGCTGCAGAGCGATATCCATTTCGGTCAACATCTTCGTAGATATCCATTTGGATGGTTCCCCCCGACGGTAAATTTACCGAGCCGTTATTAACAATCATCGCATTAAATACACTTAATGCCTCATCAGTTGCCGTTAGCAAATCGAGATTGGCCTCGAAGTTAACAAACTCCAACATCGGTTTTTCGATAGTAATCGTTCTCACCGCTTCTCCTGCCAATAAAGAAATATCGCAAACCTGGCCATCACAAGTTTCCTCTGCTTTGGCAAAAGCCTGAACCAGCAGATCATATTCTGTACATTCCTGTACCGAGTCAGTAGCTTGCAAATCAATCTTAAAAGCCACATTGGTCCCAGGTGTGGAAATGGGGATAAAGGGCCAGGTTAAAATTTCAACCCCATTTTCACTCCTGATTTGAGGCTCGTTGTTGATAGCATTTTGGATACTTACATAAGACCCTGGCACATAATTTATTCCAGGAGGCAAGATAACTTGTATAGAATCCAGCAAGTCTCCCGACATATTTTGTTGTGTAATACCATTTTGAAGCGTAGCACTAATAAAAAGCGCATCCGTTTCCATGGTACAAGGATTTAAATTCAGGTTCCCGTTGGACAATTCAAAAGAGAAAGAAGGATTTTCTGAACTTACCTGAATACGGCCCGAACGCTTAATAATTGGAGGCAGAGGATCGCCACAAGTATTGTCTGCACTAGCAATAAAACTAATTCGGGATGGACTTAAATAGCCACAATCTGTTTTTGTTTGAAAACGATAACTTACTTTATTGGCCGAAAGGTCTTTAGACCCGACCAGTCCCAATGATTCTAATACTAAATTGAGGGTTGAAATATCCACCCTAAAACCACCAGAAATCAATTCAACCGGATCAATCATAAAACTAGTATAGGTTCCTCCCTGTGTTACGGAAGGATAAGCCATTTCAAAAGTACCGGGGACATAGCTTAAGCCGGGCGGCAAAAGAATTGCACTTGAAATATTTCGCAAGTACCCAAGGTCTGTACTTCTAATTTCTGCTTCAAACAATACAGTATCACAAAGCATATCCTCCCTATCAAAAACAGGATTGAGAACGTCCAGATTTACACCCGCATCCGCGACAGTAAAGTTGATCATAGAGGGATTTGAACATAGTGCTTCTTCGACTGTAGTAGGAACGGCATCACAATCCCAACCGGCAACGAATTCAAGATCGTCGGGAAAACAAGTATTGGCAATTACCGAAAGTATCAACGGACGCATTTCGCCAGCAGCCAAATCGCCCAACTCAAAAAGGCCAAAGGAATTGGGAGTGATGGCCATATTTGTATTTGCATCTACCACCTGAACCGGCACCAATCCACCAGAAGCACTTCGCACCGAAAGGAAGGCATTAGGGGCTGAAGAATTTGAAATATTACGAACAGTAATGGGCACAGGATCTTGAGCACTACAAAGTCGATAAGTTTCTAACGCCGTTTCCACAATTAGCTCTGAGCCCCCCGTATAAGTAAATGTTTTAGCAGGGCTGTCTCGGAAAAGAATTGGTGTACAAAACACATTTTCATCAACGAAAAATTCTTCCGAATAAGAGATGTCATAACTGCCCATTTCCGAAAGGCAGGATCCTTGTATTTTAGGATAATAATAAACGGTAAACCCCTCGTCAGGAGGAATGGAAGAGAGCCCCAGGCTATTAAGATAGTCTGCAACTAAGATTGTCAGATCATCGCCATTCTCAACCAAAAACTGAGGAGGAATACTTCCATTTGGCAAATTAACAAGCGTTCGCGTTGGGGCTATATTCTGTACCAGTCTAATCCCTATTTGATCAAGTCGATAGGGAAATGCTGAAGGCTTAGTAAATGTGATTTGTTTAGGCAATCCAAGAGGTCGAATTTCATAAGGAAATTCATCAAAAACACTGGCACCATAATGAAAGCTATGTGAGACTTCCCATCCCGGCAAATCGCAGGAACCAAAAGGTGTAAATGTACAATTTTCCGTTTCAGGAATCCCTACCTGAGTGATTCTACTATCTCTCTGATAACACTGATTTTGGGCGCCACTTTCATAATCACCATCTGTGACAAAAAACTCGGTGCCAATATCAATCGTTTCCTCCATACCCGTAAAGGGGCGTTTTATCTCAAAAAGAACTTCCAAATGAATACTGTCTCCCTGATCAAAATCGGTAAAGGCAGGATCAAAAGCACAGCCGAGTCCGCTCAAGGTAGGAAGTGAAAAATCGACAATAAGCTTTTGATTGGCCACATCGATGGAAACCGGTACCACATTGCAAGTGTAATTTAGGCCATCAGCGTCAAATAGCTGTACCTGAGTAGCCACCGGGGTAAATTCATCAAAAGAAAACTGCAAAGCAGCAAAGGCGTTTGTCCACAAATCGTCCATGCCTATATCTGAGATAGTCCCCGAAAAAGTCGCGCTTAAGGTATCGCCGGGCAAGAAGCGATCTTTTTGAACTAAATTCAAATCTAACACACCACTTTGTACCTGGTCATTATTGTGATCCGGGAAACCAAAGTTAGCTCTTTCAACATTAAAATCAGAAAATACGACGCCCTCACAATCACACCCATCTTGAGGGCAAATAACCTGAACCGACAGCATTTCCGTCTCGCCAATTTTGTTATTTGGCCGATAACAATCCGGGTTACAATTCAATGCTGGAGCAAAGAAAAACTCTTGAAAAGCAGTGACTTCAAAGACAGGGTTTCCACAATCAGCAGGAACCGGTAATTCTGCACAATCTGACATCACACAATAATGAAAAGTAACACCATTAGTGATATCAAAGCCCGGTGGCTTACTATTAACGCCATTAGGGTCCTGAAAGCACCAGCGGACTAATATTTCATCCACCGGATTTACACCATCAGAATCGATATAAGTCAACTCACAAGGCTCCCAGACTGTTCCGTCAAGATCTGTCCAGGAAATGGAACCAGGTATATAGTCAAGTCCCGCAGGTATTGGGATGATCGATTCCAAATAAGCGTCCGGGTAATTGCCGTCAAACCAATCCAACACAATAGAGGTTACCGTATATTCTATGCAAGAAGGCTCATCTGGAAAAACATTGGCCGGGGCTTCAAGAAATCCGGCAATTCGCGCATCATAGTCTCTAGTATTCACGTTGGCCGAAAAATCCGATCCACAAGGGTCCTGATACGTAATATTGATACTGCTCGAGTAGATATCTGACAGAGAACAATTGCTTCCACAAAAATGCTGTACCTCGTATTGAATGGAAATACTTTCGCCTATTCCCAAACTTAGGCCAGGAAGTATATCCTGGATCGAACCAATACCGCCATTTGTACAAGCGGTGGGTGCATCCAGGTTTGTGGTTTCAATGGAAGATGGGTCCGAAATGGTAGTTATTCCACCTAAACCATCCGGTCCTACTACTGAATAATTATTTAAAATTAAAGCTCCCGCTGCTGCGGAAAGATTGAGCACAAGGTTTTCGGCAGGTGCCTGCCCGTCGTTAGTATAAGTGACCGTTATTTGCATCAATTCATCGGCATAACATTCCGGGTAAATGGCTGCACTGATATTAGGATTTAAATCGGGCAAAAGGTTGTTAAAAAGCAATCCTGTGGAGGGAAATACTTCCTGGTCTTTATCTTGGCAATCATAATCTCCGTCACAACCAAACTGCACCCTCCTTTTTAAGTCGGGCGGATTATCATCACAACCCACCGCCAGCCAATTCTCAACGACATCAAACTCTTGATTATCGGGCAAAAAGTCAGTACCATAAAGGGCCTGAAAAACAGGAGCGGTAATAGCGAAGCAAACCCCATTGGCATCCATTGAAAAGGGAGTAGAAAGCACTATTCCACTAATAGTAATACTTTGAATCTGCGCCACAGAATTGTTGAGGACACAATACAGAACCGTATCTAAAGAACCATTACCTGCATTTGCTACACTGGTGATTACATCAAAACTTTGTCCTGAATAGGTATCTACTATTTCGGGAATCGTGTTCATCCCAACCACAGGTGGAGGCATAGACAAGTCAGCCTCTTTAAGTGATACCTCAAAGGGCGATAGTTGCAATACTGATGAATTGGTTACACACATCAATTCATCATGCCTGACAAAGAAAGAAAATTCTTCAGATCCAGAGATCAATCCACAACTTGCTCTTAGGTCAATCATCAGGGTAATTGATTCTCCAGGCAGTAACGGATTGGTAAACCGTAGGCTATCCGTTCCCGCTTCTAAGGTTACGGGGCCATTTACATCAATAATATCAATAGCAGCCGAGAGCCCTAAAAAACCAGTCAGACCGGTTAACGTATCGTTTGGCCCGGCAGTATGCTCAATAGTGACTTCGACTGTTTCGGAGGGGCCGCATTTAGAAATATCAAGAGGAGGAGAGAGCGTAACACTCAATCCGTTCTGATAGACCATAATGATTAGCGGTGTGGTTGGGAAAGTAGTGTAGTCTACCCCCTGGCAGTTCTCTTCGCCATCACACCCATATTGAGCTTTTCTCCTCAACTCCAATCCGGCATCACAATTGGAAATTTGCCAGCTTTCCATCACGTCCAGACTAGCCCCAGCAGCCATAAATGAAGTGCCAAACAACTGCATAAACTCTGTTGAGCCTAAATTAATACAAGATTCCCCTACCCCACTGCCTGAATTGAAACTAACAGATCCGTTTGGTCCAGAGAAACTAATCTCCTGAATGACTGCATTGGCATTATCTTCGACACAGTATTGAAAAGAACTTAGTGAACCATCACCCGTATTTGACAATACAGAAGATACTGTTTCCAGCGATCCTCTGGCACTATTTATCGCCAAAGGAGTTGATGGTCCCATACTTAATACTCCTGTCCCCAGGATAAAAGCACTTGTTCCCAAGACATTTCCCGGTCCATTAACATCCTGATAAGCTGCCGCAAAAGAGATTTGCCCTCCTGCTGCTGTGCAGGTAGTCTCCAAATCGATGGAAAAAACCACTGCTTCGCCCACGTTTAAGTCTGGAAGAGAAAATACTTCTGTCATCGAATTGAAACTTACGGCAACGCCTGGCGTAGCGATGGTCATCAGATTAGTCTGCAAAAAATCTCCGGGAAGAGAAAGTTGCCCCCCCACATCTGTGATTACTTCCGCAGAATTGTTAGTAACCGTAATTGTTAATGTTCCTGCTGGTCCGCAGGTAAACATTTCGGCAGGCACCATTAAATCAACGATGACCTGAGCCTTTAATTCGTGTACCAAAAAAAATGACAAGAGAAAAATGGTAGATAAGGAAAGACATAATTTGATCTGTCTCCTTATAGAGGGTAGGGCTTTTTTCATGGGAACTTAATGTATTTGTATCACAAATTTTATTCATCCAAGTCTAAGTGCTTGTTTGGAGGTAATCCCTGAAGTATATTCGGGCAAGCTATTCAGTCCCGGTAAAACCGGGATTTTGGCACCTCTTTTCGGCTTTTTTTCGTCCTTAGCACTCAAAAAGGAGCCTTGCAAGAACCCAAAATCTGCAATTTTCGCTGCTAAAGCACCACCTCCAAAGATGCACTCAGCCGAAAAAAGAAATATGGTAATTTACAGCGAACCTAATCTATATCAGAACAAAAGAAATTTGGATTCTTAATCTCAAAAACTTTGGGTCAGTATATAGTGACATTTAATCTTTGGGAAGGTAATCTAGCCTTATTTGCCGATTCAACATTTATGGCCGGTATACAGTATTAGATGGGTTATGGGATAGAAATAAAAAACTATTCTATTAAATTTTCTTCCCTTTCAGTAATCTTAATTCGGAATCAAGAAATCTAAATGCTAAGTAACGGCAAAATAAATTACTCTTTTTTTCAAAAAAAACAATATTCGTGACATGGTTTAATTAAAAATAATTTTTCATAAAAACGAAATATCTCCTCATATAGCACCTTTATCAGCATAATCAGCCAATTTAAAACCAATTAAAAGCTAAAAAAGTTACAAAAAGCCCGGACTCCAGTTAAGGAACCCGGACCCAATATCCCGAAAACGGGAACAACAACATCTAATCTACTTAATAGAAATTACAAAACCTTTTCCGTGCAGCGAAACGACACTGCACGAAAAAGGATAACATTGAATTAGTTCGTTGACAAAATCATTTTCCTGGTAGCGTTAAACTCATCTGTTTCCAGGGTGTAGTAG
>CAXHCA010000182.1:0-10891 GCA_964015035.1 uncultured Saprospiraceae bacterium | reverse complement strand
GCAGATGAAACCAGACTAACCGCTTCGTGAAGGTTCGACTCCTTCCCTCACAGCTGACACCCCCCAGAAAGCGTCTTCTATTGATTTAGAGGGCGCTTTTTCATTTTCCACATATCCGAAAGCTCAGATTCACGAAGAAATTCCGCCCCGGACTAATCGGCACAGTCCCGCTGCTTCCGCTGTGAACGGCACCGTCGCTACTTCCAAAAACAGAAACCTGCCGTACATCCAGCAGGTTTTTCACACCGGCCGTTAGTTTTATCTTCTCTTTCCAGAAATGCTTACTCATTGAAAAGTCGATCATGGTGAATCCCTTGATTTCCCGTTGACGAGCTAAGGTATTCCCTTCTTGATCTATCTCCGGGAAATAGGAAAAGCGTCGATCATTTTGGCGGATAAACGAGGAAAATGAGAGCGCATATTGAGGTACAAAATAACTCATTTCACCGGCCCATTCCCAGGCCTGGGAAAACTCCCTGACTTCACTAAATGATTCACTTTCAGGATTGTAGTAGCCAATCAGCGTGAGGCTGGTGGAGACCAGGAAGTTTTTATTATGGAATTTTAATTGCAGGGCACTTCCTTTGGTCTTATAAATATCCTGATTGAAATAGGCATATTGCAAGGTCGAGGTATCCACGGCGGGAATCAGGCCATCTGCCGTTTGGATGTATTCGTATAGTTCAATTTTGTCCTGCAAAGTATTATAAAACCCCTTTAAATTCGCGCTAAACTTGCCCTTCTTGTAGGAAAGACTAGCTTGTAGATTATCAGATTTTTCGGCTTTAAGATCAGGGTTGCCGATGATATAGTGATTGACATCAATAAAATTAAAGAACAATTCCTTCAGGTCCGGGCTACGGAACCCCTTGCCATAGGATGCCCGGACCGTCCAGTTTTGATGCGGATTGTATTTAACGTGGAGAGAAGGAATCAACGGTGCGTCGTAGCGAGTATTGTAGGCGTAGCGCAGGCCTCCTTCCAGGGTGAGTTTGGCAAGCGGCTCATACCTAAGACTGCCAAACAGGGCGTAATCTCCAATTTGGGAAAACCCCTTTTTTTTGCTCAAGGTATCCTGAATGCGTTGCCCCCCGGCATTATCATAGCGCAAATCCAGGCCAATCTGGAAATTCAACGGAAACTCCTGATAACGGCTGGCAAAAGTAGTCCGAAAGGTTGCGCCCTGAAAGATAGCCGTATCCTGCTGGCCGGTCACCTCTTCCTGGGTGTTTTCCTCGAAATTGGTACGCAAACTGTTCTTCTGTCGGCGATAATGATTGTATGCCAGGGTAGACTGCAGATAGTATTGTTTGCCAATTTCACCTTCCTGCAGCAAACGCTGGCCAAAGCGGGTGGTGTGATATTCCTCATCAAAAGCATAGGGCTTAAATTGCGGACGGCGAACTTCTCCCAAATTGGTGACCACCTCATCAAAATAATTAAGGCTGTATCTGATTTGCTGGCTTTCGCCAAATTGATACCGCAGGCTTCCTTCGCCGTACCACTGCTTCTTTGGATTCCACAAAACCGAACGAAGTGTATCTTCCGAGTATCCGTCAAAATGATCGTAACCGCCATTGAGTTGAAGCAACAGTTTTTTGCCAAAACGGAAGCCGCCAAAACCGGAATAGCTGTTTTCGCCCCGGCTTTCATATTGTCCATTTAAGCCAAATTCCTGTCTGCAAAGCTGTGACTTTTTGGTAATTAAATTGATCACTCCCGCCAGTGCATCAGTGCCATAGTTGACGGAAAGTGGCCCTTCTGCAATCTCTACCCGTTCGATATTTTGCAAATTGATTTGACTGAGGTCAATATTGCCATCCTGCCTCCCAATCACCGGGACCCCGTCAATCATGATCTTTACATTTTGACCATCCAGCCCCAGCAAACTCATACTGCTGCCCAATATCAAATCCTGATTGATGCGAATGCTGGCCTCTTGCTGCAACAGTTGCTCCAGATTGGTCGCTCCACGCTTTTCAATCGTTTCCCGCTTGATGGTCTGGATGTCGTGTACCGCACTCCGGCTGTCGGTCGGGGCGTATTGTGCCGTGACAACCACATCCTCCAAATCCACCGACCAGATACCTAAAGAATCACTTTCCTGTGCACTCAATTTCACAAGCAAAGCACCCGATATAAAACAACCGATTACAAACCTTAATACTTTCATTGCCAATTATTTAGATCTTCCTTCTCCATCTTTTATTCCAGCTCTTTCACAATTGTTCTCCACTCTTCCATCTCCGGCACTCCCGGCTTGCGTTTGCCAAAGCAGTAAACAATCAGATTGCCGTCACGGTCAAAGGTTTCCAGTCCGGTGACTACACCGTCGGCGGTGGGCTTTTTGACCACCCAGGTTTGGTCAATCCCGTCCAGGTTGACGTGTAGATTAAATTCGGGGTCCATCACATTGATCCAGTTGTGCATGGGAACCACCTTTTTAACTTCCCCGGTATGGATTTGGATACAACCCGCACTGTTGACAAATACCATGATGGGGACCAATTTTTCTGCCGCTAAATGCAACATTTTAGAGAGGGCTTCTTTGCCAATTTGATAAGCATAACCTTTCGGTGCCAACCGCAGTGCCTGCACCCTGTCCAATTCGTATTTTTTCAATAGCGGGAAGAAATCGTGGGTATCCTTGAGGGTGAGCCATTCCCTCTGAAATGCATCTACATCAATCTTTTCATCGGGAATGCTGTTTTTGGGGGTAGCAGGTCTTTCCGGAATTTTTAATGCCTTGATCTGATTTTTAGCTTTGTATTGTTCCACCAATTGCTGGTAGGCTGTCGGATTGGATTTTTGGGTAAGGTATATTTTGTGAATGGCGGTGCCATACTGATCAAAAAACTGAAAACTAAACAATGGACCGTTGGGTCTTTCCATGCGAACGGCATAGGCGTATTTCCAATTCCACATCAAAAACCGCAAGTCGATATCCGGATTCACGGCTACTCCCATCTTGCCGTCTTTGTTGAAGGAAATATTGTCGTACACCCCCTTCCTTTCGTGTACGGCATATTCATTGCGCGTAAGCGCCATTACATATCCGATCGCTTTCATGTCGGCAAGTAATTTTTTCCAGTCGCCCTTTAATCGGAGCACATTGTTGCCCAATTCTAATTCGAGTAGCTCCAATTCACTGACGTAGAGCTGTTGGGCCGCATCACGGATGCGAATTTTGGGATTTTCCTGCTTGAGTCCTTCGTAGCGATCGCGAAGTGTCGTGGTGGTTGTGGTCATTGGTATGATGATTAGTTGTTAATAATATCCTCGGCCTGAATGATCAGGTAGGTTTTTTGTAGCATTTCGTTAAATAAGGCCAACTCTTTCAAGCTAAATACCAACCTGAAGCCATTGAATGGCGTCTCGATAAAGATGCATCTGCAGCTTTCCTTGTTCGATTGTTGGTATTGGTGATGATAGCGTTCTATCAAAAATGTCAAATCGATTAAATCCTGCTTGCTCTGGTCGATGGCGATGTTGCCAAAAGCCAGGTGATACAACAGGCAATGTCGGCATCTCAAAACATATCCGTACCGGCTGTGGAAAAGCATTTCTACTTCATCGTGAGGTCTGTTTGGGTGTGATTCCATAATCAGTGAGGGTTTATAGTGATGGCGTTGTTAGGGGTGTTTAGTCCTGGTTTTGCCAATATTTTGATAAAAACCTGATCATGCGTAGGCGGTTTCATGACCTCGGTTCGTACATTAAATCCCTGGTAAATATGTGCTTGGGTAAACACCTCTTCCGGAGGACCCTGGCTGATGGTTTTGCCTTTTTTTAACAAGAGCACATGATCGGCGTATTGGGCCGCGAGGTTGAGATCGTGTAAGATCACAAAAATGCCGACCCGTCGCTGTGTGCTAAGATTTTTAGCCATTTGCAAGAGCTGATGTTGTTGATACAAATCAAGGCTGGAGGTGGGTTCATCCAATAGGATGTAGCTGGTTTCCTCCGAATGAGGTTGATAAATTTGCGCCAGCACCCTTGCAAAGTGCACCCGTTGCTGTTCTCCTCCGGATAAGGTGTGCATATTGCGGTAAGCAAACTCCTCCATGCCCACTTGCTGCAAGCAATGCCAGGCAATAGCTTCATTTTCTTGTGTTGATAGGAGTTGGGAGTATGGATGTCGGCCAAGTTTTACCACTTCGATCACCGGAAAAGCAAACGATAAAGCGATTTTTTGACTCAAAATGCCCCGCACTCTCGCCAGCTGGGTAGCCGGCCAATCGGCTAATGCCTTGCCATTGAGGCTAATCAGCCCTTGAGTCGGTAGAAGGGCTCCGGCAATGGCTTGCAATAAAGTCGATTTTCCTGCTCCATTAGCTCCGACAACGGCTACCACCTCTCCGGGTCGAATCGTCAGGGAGATATTTTTTAGAATAGGACTCCCTCCTCTTGAAATATGGACATTGCGTATTTTGATCATTTAAATAAATTGTTGCCTGGATTTTAATAAGAGCCAGATGAAAAAGGGCGCGCCAAGTATTGCCGTTAAAATCCCAATAGGTAATTCAGCGGGTGCAATAATGGTGCGAGCCAGATTGTCTGCCCAAATTAACAGCACCGCACCCAGCAATGCAGAACCGATTAGTAAAGGAAGATGGCTGGTCCCTTTCAGCAGTCGAATCAAGTGTGGCACGACCAGTGCGATGAAGGAAATGACGCCACTCACGGCCACACAAGCCCCCACAATCAAAGCGGTACATCCAATGATGAGCCACTTCAGTTGCTGTAGGTTCAAGCCGAGGTATTGGGCTTCTTGTTCGCCTAAAAGCAGTAGGTCCAGCTTTGCTGCATTTTTAATTAGGATGAAACTGGCAATGCTCACTATTGGGCCAATGACCGCCAACATTTGCCAGGTTGCTCCGCCCAAACTGCCCAGTGTCCAAAAGGTGATGTCACGCAATTCATCTTCCGTTGAAAAGTAGGTCATTAGCCCGGTCAATGCACCTCCCAGAGCGGTAATGGCAATGCCAGCCAGCAGAAGGGTGGCAATAGCCGTCCGGCCTTCGGAGGTTGCCAATCGGTAGACCAAAAAAGTACTGATGAAACTGCCTAGGAATGCCAAAATCATAATGGAGGCATAGCCCAATATTGTACTAAAGGACTGTAATAAAGAGGTGGCAAAAAATATGCCGGCTACTGCGAAGACCATGGCGCCACTGGTAATGCCAATTAAGGCCGGATCAGCCAAAGGATTGCGAAAGAGTCCTTGTATCGCGGCTCCGGAAATGGCCAATCCGGCGCCTACCACGGTGGCCAACAAAATACGTGGCAGGCGTAGGTGCCAAATCAAGAAAGTCACACTTGCGTTGTCATTATCCTGCGACCAGCCCAATCCTTCTTGGATTGCCAAAATTACCTGAGAGGCATTTACCGGATATGCGCCAATAAATAGAGCGCCCAATACCGAAGCACACAGCAATAAAACCAACGCCTGATTCGACCATAGGCGGGCGCGGTTAGGTGCTTTTCTCATTGGAGGTCCGGAAACGCTCTCTTTTATGGCTCTACTGATTGGATGCAAGGTTATCAGTTTTTATTGGGTTCATCTTTGTTGGCAGCGGCTTGAAATGCTTGAGCCAGTTCGACTGCGGCCTTGCCCACACGTGGGGTGAAACCTAACAGGTATAAACCGTCCATGGTGACGAAGCGCTGGTGTTTTCCGGCTGGTGTTTCCGCCAATCCCGGAATTTGTAGTAAACCGGAAGGCCCTCCCAAACTTTGCAGACCGCTCTCAAAAAGTAGGATGATATCCGGTTGGGCGGCAATCAGCCCTTCTGCCGAAAGTGCCTTGAAGCCTTCAAATTCGGTGACGGCATTTTGACCACCTGCGATGTTTATCATCGCCGCGGCCGGAGTATTCGTACCGGCTACCATCAGACTGCCCTTGCCGCGTGCGTATATGAACAGCACTTTGGGACTAGAGGTGGATTGCTCCTTGATTTGGACCAATTGCCGTTGCTGATCTTCGAGGTCTTTTTTGACGAAAGTCAGCATTTCCTCTTTTTCCAGCACTTCCGCCAGTTTCTCTGCCATCTGGATGGGCGCATCCAGCGTGTAATTGTTTTCAACAAACAAGATTTCGATGCCCGATTGCTGCAATTGGCTAAGTTGTGGTATTGCCTGATCTTTAGCTTCCGCAATAATCAGATCGGGTTGCAGCGCCAACATGGCTTCGGCGTTCAACTGACTGACGTGACCCAATTGTGGCAGATCAGTCGTAACTTCGGGATAGGTACTGGTCACATCTACGCCGACAATTTTATCCCCCTGACCCAATACAAACAGAGTCTCAGTAATCGCCCCCGAAAGGGAGATGATCCGACGGTAGGAGGTAGCTGATTGGCTGACTTCAGTGCCAGATTCCACCTGCTGCTGACAGGCGGTAAAGCCCATCAGCAGAGGCAAAATAGCCCAGATGAAATTTCTTGCTTTAACTGTCATTATCGTTGGATCATTTTGTGGCTGATGAGATCACCATTCGCCTCCAGGCTAAGGATGTAGGTGCCTGTCGGTAAATTGAGATCAGGTAGGGTCGTGGCATTAAATCCGGTAGGAACCGATTGGGAGGCCGACCACAGTTTTCTGCCAAAGACATCTCCAATACTGATTTTTACTGGACCAGCAGTTTTCACCGAATAAGTTACCGTAGCTTCATCGGCTACTGGATTGGGGAAAATATTGAAGTCCTCAAAAACACTGGGGCGATCTACACTTGAAACGGTACCGAGTGCCGTTTTTTGAAAAACGGTATTGCCGGTACTGGAACCTTCAAAGTCGATAAAAACAAGTTTCCAGATATCGCCTTCGGACGTTTTCACAAAATAAGCCCGATCATCAGGTAGTGACCATTGAAAGGTAGACAAATCAAATGCCTTCCAATCGTAACCGATGATATCGAGTTGAGTTTGCAAAGAATCTTCATAGAGGTCAAAACTTACGTTTTCCGGGTTGATAGCATTGGCCTGAGCCACTTCCACGCCTACTCCAGACAGGGTGCCGGTGACGAGGTAATCCAAAAGGTTGCCTTCGCCGTCGTCTAGCGGAGTAACATAACGAGTGAACACCAGATCCCACTCATCGGGTACACTGGAAATGGTCTGTTCGGTATCGAAAGAAAAATAGGCAAAGTCAGCATCTGGAAAATCGGCCTTATTAATCGTTTTGGTGACCTCATTGCTGCCATCAAGATCAGCGTACTTAAAGGTATAGGTTGTAGAAACCAGGGAAACGATTTGTAGCTTTTTATAGGTTTCGTCTCTTAATTTTAAGACATAGACTTTGGTGGCATTGATGGTATGGTCAGCGGGATTGTACGCTCCCCAGCCCAGGTCAAAAGGATCTTCTTCCAGTCGGGTGCTATTGAAAGCACCGTAATCCCAGCTGAGCTCGTCATTGTAGAGTGGATTTTCAAGTTCTTCAGGGTTGATCACGTCTGAGAATTCGTTGGTAGGAGCGGCATACAGTTCCAGTGGAGTACCGGAAGCTCCGGTCGCCTCATTGAGGAAAATGGCAGCATCTGCAAAACCAATGGTAGAAAAGGCAATGTCCCACTCAATATTATAGACGGTGGTGGTTGCATCATTTTCTAGTTGATAGTAAGCCTGAGCATTATAATCAGCTTCATAGCTGACTTCAACAAATTGGGCAATGAGTGCATTTGCCATGCAGAGCATAGCCATTGGGAGTATCAGTTTTTTCATGAATTTTAAAGTTTATTTAGACTAATTCTTTATAAGGACAAAGCTAATGGCTCTTTGCCGTTCCCGAAATACCGATCTTTAGCTAAAATGAAACTGCTTAACATTAGGTAGGGCGTACTATAAATTAGGGATGAGTGAGCGTTTTTGCAAGGTGAATATCTGGCAGGTATTCATGCCAAAGAACGCGTCAATGGAGGGATAGCCAATAAGTTTAAATCATTTTACTATAATACCATCGAAACAAGTTTAATCGATTTTTTTCCGAATTTTCGGCGAAATTTTGAGGTAGCCAAATAAAGTGATCGGCGACCAGGTTTCCCCAGCCACCGATCGAGAGTACGTTCAAGTCTTTATAGGCGGTATCCGACCTCCAGGGTCAGAACAAACTGTTCATCTCCATTAAGATATTGCCGAAAGGCGGTGTGTAAGCCCAGTGTCGTTTGTTTGGCGATAAGCATACTGAGCTGTGCTGTAAACGGAATACCCCAGGTTGTTTCATTTTCCTTTGTAAAATTTTCTTCCGCCAATTCGGCATGGCCATCGGCATCGATTCGAAAGAGAAATTCGTTGCGGTATTCAAATCGGCGGTAGATAAAAGAGGCACCCGAACCAATTCTGACTTCAAAAGGGGAATTGGTAAAAAGGTGGTAAGTCAACGTTGCGTCACCTCCAATGGAGGAATAATGTTGTTTGCTACTGATTTCAGGACCTAGATTGTTCACATTAAGATGGGTTGGAAAAGTACCTTCCTGCTGGTCGGCAATATTTTTGAACCAGTGGGCCGTAGCGCCCAATTTTAGTCGGCGACTAAACGGCGTTTCGATTCGGGCCTGTGCGCCGATACTTGATACCAGTGAGGTATGACCGGCACCGCTTCCGGTGGCCATATAAATGCCGGGGGGATTAAATGCCCGTTTGCTGGTGCCACGTGCATGGATTCCTCCGTAGGAAATGCCTCCGTAAATGGTGGTTTGTCGGTGGACTTGTGCCTCAATTGGGTTGGTAAACAGGAAGCCCATACTTCCGATGAGCGCGAGTAAACAGAATTTTTTCATGGTGAATCTTTTTTCCAATTTGTATGCACCCCTTGTCTCATCCTGGAAAAAAGAATCGAGTTTTAATAAAACTTTAAGAAAGTTAGTGAAACCGATTATCGAGGGATTCGAGCACGAACTCCCACAGCGTTTCGTAGGGGATGATTTCGAGTTCTGCGGCCTGATTGGCTCTGTGGAGTGGTACGGATAGCAGCTTTTTCCAGTAGGGTTCGGCTTTTCGAATGACGGCCTCGCGGTGAAAATTGGCGCCAGAATATTTTAAGCTAAATTTAGTTATTGTTATGAAATATATACGGTTAACCTATTATTGGATTATGTAGATGATTTGTTTTTATTACGTTTTTTTATTAAATTTATAGTTTTTGAGGTTAGCTGGCTATAATTGCTAACAATAAAATAAATTATTTACGTTGCTCTCGTTGAAAAATCAGAACTTTTGCAGGAACCTGAATGCTTTGTTATAGCATATATTATGATGCAATTCATTTTACATCAACCATAAAACCTATCAAATTATGCGCTTATCTTTTTCATTCTTACATTATCTATTTGTTTTTTTAGTGTTTTCAAGTCTAGGTATCGAGTTGTATTCTCAAATGCCAATTGAATGTTCAATTGATTATGAACCTGAAGGCGAGATTACCCCTGTAGTTAATACTGAGTTTTGCGAGCTGATAAATTTTGAAGAAGAGGATTACAGGTCATTAGCAGAATTTACTGTATACGTAAACTTTCACTTTATAGAAGATGAACTGGGAAACAATTTTCACTGTGATCCCAACGGAGATCCAGATTTGTATGCTCCTGCAATTGTGGAAGAAATTCTGAAATTCTCAAACAACTATTTTGAAGACCCTCAACTTAATCAATTAAGTACAAATCCAGGAAAAGTATATGATGCAAGAATTAGATTTGAGCTATATACTAATCCATCAAATTCGGGTGACCTTTGTGGTGGAATTTTCTTTCATCCACGGAATGCCAATACAACTATTATTGAACCCAGTGAAGCATTGTATGGAAATCAGGTTCTAAATGTTACAATCCGAGATGATAATGGTCTTTATAATTCTACTGATCCTAGTGATGCAACAGTGGGAGGGAGCACAGGAGGGGTTGGATCAGATTATATTCGATTGAGAAATTTGCTATGGTACCACAAAAACGGATTTTATCATCCATGGAACTATGGTCGTACCTTAAATCATGAATTAGGGCATATCTTGAATTTACCCCATTCCTTTAGTTGCCATAATGATTGTTATGATATGGATAATACATTGGCATGTGGAGGGCCGGATGGTTGTACTGTGTCCAATATCACTAATACTACTTGTAATCCAGGTCCTCCCCCATACTGTAATGAAAGTTGGGGCGGAGCTCCCGATTGTTGCTTTTGTTCATGGGGAAATGGTAATAACTTCATGGGATATAATGGGGACCCTCGAGGAATGACCCCTTGTCAATGGGAGACCATGTTTAATTATATTTTGTCTAGGGAAGATTGGACATACGCCTCCTTTTGTACAAAGGAAGAACCAATTTTACGGATTACATCTGGAGAACAGATACAGTGGGATAAATTAAAACTTCTAAATAGAGATGTGGTTATAGAATCAGGAGCATCCCTGGAAATCACTTGCGAAGTCAGAATGGGAGAGGATCATCGCTTCGTTGTGCATCGGGGTGGCAAATTAATTATTGACGAAGGAAAAATCACCAATCTCTGTCCGGATACTCGCTGGGCTGGTATTGCCGTACATGGGAATGCAGCCAAGGAACAACCTGATCCATTTGGCACCCAGGCGGCAGATGATGCCGGCATTTTAATCATTCAAAACGGATCAATTATTGAACATGCCGCTGATGCCATTCTGACTACTGCCCCTGGATGGCCCTGGCCTGATTTTGAACAGTATTTTGGGGGCGTTGTCTATGCTGAATCAAGTGAATTTATTGATAATGGCCGGGTTGCTGGATTCATGAGGTATGATTTTGAAAACAAAAGCCAGTTCATTGATTGCCTTATGAAGAAAACCCCAGAATCATTTGGAAATGCCATTGGTGTAACCATCTGGGAATGTGACGGAATAAATTTTGAGCAAAATAGCTTCGAAA
>CAXHCA010000181.1:0-10999 GCA_964015035.1 uncultured Saprospiraceae bacterium | reverse complement strand
GGTGCTTTAGCAGCGAAAATTGCAGATTTTGGGTTCTCGCAAGGCTCATTTTTGACTGCATCTCCGGCTGAGCCAGACGGACGAAAAAATAGCCGAAAAGATAGCTTGTCCCGATTTCACATCGGGGATTACCTCCAAACAAGCACTTACACTAGGGGACTAATCCCACCTGCACCCGGTATGAACTGTACTATCTTGACCTTTTCATCTCTTACTTTCTTTTAAAGTTGGGAAATTTTCAATTTTTCTTTGGCCCTAACTTGAGGAAGTGGCCCCATCAAGCCATCTCTGCTTAAAGCACCGTGGAGTAACAAAGAGTACCCAACATCATTTCACCCCCGTCCATGCAAAACAATTCCCCAATTACATTCCGAAATCTCACCAGATATACCTATATTAGCAGGAATTAATCGACAGCTATTAGTCGTTTGTTTGGGGTAGCCCATCATTTTCAAAATCCCTCATTCAGGCGACGACTTGCACTCATTTTGCTAAATTGCAAAGAGTACAAACAATTTGATCACAAACCTTTTGCCCTTGAACCGTTCACCTTGCAACAACCCAACATCATTTGGCTTCAAAAGCCATCCTTCTGCGCGCCAGCAAAGAGTATCCTACATTCTTCCGTGTATTCAAAGAATCCAGGCTAAGCACTAGCCGCTCATGGCTTTTTGTTATAGAAAACTACGCTAACTCAATTTTTTAACCAAAATCCTTTCATCAGTATGAAAAAACAATACTCCTTTCGCCTTTTAGTAGGCTTTATTGTTGCCCTTTGCTCTTTCCACCTGAACGCACAGGTGAAAATTGTCGTAAATACCCCAGGAGGTATTGATGACATTCAGGCACTGGAAGCCAATTTTACTCCTGCTATTACCGCAGACATCACCGCCAGCCTCATCCTCGCCGATGATGGGACCGACACAACCTCTGATGCCTGTGAAACGGTAACCAATGACCTCACGGGTGCCATCGCTCTGGTTGATGGTGGCAATTGTGGCTTTACAACCAAGGTATTCAATGCCCAGGAAGCCGGAGCTATTGCCGTAGTGGTATGTAGTGCCGATGATGTGGGCATCTACAAAGCTAACGTGATGGGTGCGGCAGCGGGTGATCCGCTGGTTGATTTCATCAATATTCCGGCCGTACAAGCCAGCTATGCGAGTTGTGAAATTCTGAAAATGAATATGCCCGGAGTAGATATTACGCTCTCTGCCCAGGCCATTCCCCCCGCAGAGGGTGAGGCATGTTCCACGGCCATTGCGATCACGCCCGGCACTCATACCGTAGACAGCATTACTTCCGGTTTTGGTGCCGTTTTTGTTTCTGGTTTACTGGAAAGTAATGCCAATGCAAAATGGTATACCTATACGCCCGATAGTGATGTACTGGCTACCGTAACCTCCTGTGGTATTTTGGGCGATTCGCGCCTGGCCATCATTAGTGGCCCCGATTGTAGTACATTGTTCCTGGTAGATTCCAACGATGATTGCGACCTGGCTGGCGAAGACTACGGTTCTGAAGTAAGCTTTGTCGCTGTTGCCGGTACTCAGTATTTTATTTATTGGGATGATCGCTGGAGTTACAGTGGATTTGACTTTACCTTATCAGAAGAGGCATTGCCTCCTGCTACGGTCACTTTCAATGTAGACATGACCGAAGAAACCATTTCTCCGAATGGGGTGAATATGCTTTACGCCGGTCCTGATGCCACCACTCTGGCCGACGTGATTACCCTTCCCATGGATGATTCAGATGGCGATGGGGTCTATAGTGCAACTGTGGAATTAACGGTTCTCGACACCATTGGCTATATCTTTATGAACGGGACCCTTGATCCAGCCAATTTCGAATTGGTACCAGCAGAATGTGGTCTGGCCTCCGGCTTTGGCTTCAATGTGCGCCCATTCATTGTACCGGGTGATAGCAATCTGCCAACCGTTTGTTTTGGCTCCTGTATCAGCTGCGCCGTAACGGATTGTGATCAACCTCTGGTGCTGATTTCCGATGATCTCGAAGGGCTCGCCATCGGCGATGCAGCAGGACAGGCTCCTCATTGGTCTGCTTGGCCAGGTGGAGCAGTCGGGGGCACGGTAAATGCCGATTCGGCACAAAGTGGCGCCCAATCTATTCTTATTGATGGTGCCATGGGCAATCAGGATGCCTTACTGGTCTTTGGTGACCGTACGGAAGGCCATTATCGCCTAAAATACAGCGTCTTGGTGCCTTCTGGCAGCAATGCTTACATGAACTTGCAACACATGGCACCCACCGCAGCCGCCGGATTCTGGGCCATCGACCTGTATTTCGATGACGGTGGCCAAGGCCGCCTGGAAACCAATGATGGTGGACCAGAAAGAACGTTTTCCTATACACAAGATGAGTGGGTCGATGTTATTTTCTACATCGATATCGACAATGATGAGGCTCGCCTAATCGTCGGCGAATATACTGTAGAAGCATGGGCCTGGAGTAATGCGGCCGGAGCGGCCAGCACCCAGCTCAACTCCATGAACTTCTATCCGATTGATGCCAGCTATAAATTTTATATAGATGATGTAGAATTTTGGCAAATCCCAGCAGCTGGCGATGGCCTCTATTGCTACACCGCTCCGGAAATTGATTTGGGAACACATACCGTTGATCCACATAGCTGCTACGGCGGTGGCTATCACCTCGACGATGGTGTGGACGGTCAAAGTGGTGCCTGGTTTAAATATACCGCCGATACTGATGGCGTTCTATCGATCGCTTCTTGTGGTGGTGGTGCCGACACTCGTGGATGGATATTTGTTGGCGACGATTGCCACAACCTGAGTATCATTGGTATCAATGACGATCAGTGTGACCTCGGTGATGGCGATGAATATGCCTCTTACCGCGAAGCCATTATTTCAGCCGGCGAAACTTATTACATTATGTGGGACAATGTTTGGGACGATTCAGGTTTCGAATGGACGCTGGCGCTGTCCACCGATCCTCCAGCGGTAGGCGACTTCTGTCAAACTGCACTGGTCATAGAACCCGGCGAGCAGGAACTGGCCGAATTTACCGGTAATGCCGCCGTCACCGGCCCAACCATTGGCAATACCAGCCAAGGTCGGACACCAACGGCTTATGCCTTGACGGAATGGTTCGCCTTTACCCCCGAAACGGACGGATTGATGACGATTCTCTCTTGTAATGGCACCGACTCCGATACGCGGTTCTGGGTATACACCGGTGATTGTTCGACCTTCGACGGACTCAATCTGGTCACGACCAATGACGATGGTTGCGGCGTAGGCGGTGGCCCTTCTTTGGAAGAAGACATCCCCGTGACAGCCGGTACAACCTACTACATCGAGTGGGACAACGGTTGGGTGAGCGATGCTTTCCTCTGGGAATTGATCTTTACCTCGCCTACCGTAGCCGTAACCTTTAATGTTGATATGCAAAACGAAGAGGTGGATCCAAGTGGCGTCTTTGTCACGGGTACGTTCAATGACGGCAACGATACCGCCATGACAGATGATGACAGCGACGGGATTTACTCCGTCACCGTAAATATTCCGGAAAACATGACGGATGTACGCTTCAAATACAAAAATGGAGACGTAGAAGAAGTCATCAATACCAGCCTGGGTGATGATTGTACCACCGGCGATAACAACGACCGTTTCTTCTCTACCACTGATACGGATCTCACCTTGGATCCGGTTTGTTTCAGTTGGTGCGTCACTTGTAATATTGTAGCCGTTGATGACCCTGCGTTGGCTCAGGAAGTAGCGATCTTCCCGAATCCGGCGAAGGATATGCTAAATGTACAGTTTGACTTTACCAACAAACCGGGCCAATTCAACATTCGTATGATGAATGCTCTGGGAGTTCAGGTTTACGAAAACAACCTCGGTCAAGCTCAAAACGGTACCCTGGAAATTGACTTAAATCAAATGCCAGCCGGTACCTATTTCTTACAGCTCACCGATGGTGATGCCAGCGTTACCCGCAAGGTGATGGTTGAATAATGAATTGATTTTTAAATAGAGATTCTGTAGGGGATAGCTTTCGGGTTATCCCCTGTTTTTTTGGGCGTGCCCCTCCTTCGTCGGGTCGCTCCCTTCCGCATTTCAGCCCTAGCGGGCCAGCCATCACTACGTTCCGGCTGTACTCCAGGCAGCTCACGCAGCGCTTGGCATGCTCCCCACCTTACTCTTGGTTTGACAGGGCGCAACTACACCCGTTTGACATCGCTCCTTATACCTATACAAAATGCAAATAATCAACGCTATTATACCACATCTCCAATCAACCCTGATCAAAAAAAAACATGTCCTTCTCCTTCCTCACACATTTTCTCAATAATATCCCCCTCGAAACCCTTATTTTTACCGCAAAAAGAGATGAAATTACTCCGTTTAGTTCCCTTATTTTTGATGTTGTTGTCCAGTACAGCACTCATTGCCCAAAACGACACCTACGATACAGGTGGTCCCCTCATGCCCGAGCAAGCAGCCTATGATGTCACCTACTACGACATTGACTTGCAGATCTTCCCCGAAGAACAAGCCATTGGAGGCAAAGTCATGGTCGTTGCACAGGTGGTACAACCACTGGAAAGTTTTGTATTGGACCTGGATCCACGCTTTGAGATTGAAAAAATCACGGAACAAGCGGCCGGTAAAAAGCCAAGTACCCGGAAATTTCACCGCGATGGAGGCAAACTCTGGATCAACCTGCTCACCACCCGTCAACCTGGTGAGACGGTCAGCCTTACCGTCTTTTACCGCGGCAAACCTCGTGTCGCTCCCATGCCGCCCTGGCAGGGAGGATTTACCTGGTCAACGACCAAGTCCGGTGCACATTGGATTGCTACTTCTTGCCAGGGTGAAGGCGCTGATGTCTGGTGGCCCGTCAAAGACCACGTCTCCGATGAACCGGATTCGGTAGGTATTCACATCCGAGTACCTGATCCACTGGTAGTAGCTAGTAATGGCCGCCTGCAACGCAAGGAAGACATGGGAGACGGTACCAGTACTTACCACTGGCTGGTCTCTACGCCTATCAATGCCTACAATGTAGCATTGAATATCGCGCCCTACCGCCTTATTGAAGATGAAATGACCAGTGTAGCGGGCGACAAATTTCCAGTAGTCTTCTATGTTCTGCCGGAAGACTATGAGAAAGGCAAAAAATTCTTTCCGGAAATACTGGATCATTTACGCTTTTTTGAACATTACCTCGGCCCCTACCCTTTCCGGGCAGATAAATATGGAGCCGCCCAAACGCCGCACCTGGGCATGGAACATCAAACCATCATCGCCTACGGAGCCAATTTTAGCAACGGTTCCATGACCGGTGGTGTCGACTGGGGTTTTGATGCCCTGCACCAACACGAATTGGCCCACGAATGGTGGGGAAATTTGGTAACCAATGCCGACTGGAAAGACATGTGGCTGCACGAAGGATTTGGTTCCTATATGCAGCCATTATACAAAGAATACAAAGGCGATAAAGCCGGTTATCATAAATACATGCAGAGCATGCGTCGCTTTGCCAACCGTTTACCGATCGCTCCACGAGAAACACAAACGGGAAAATCTATCTATCGTGCCCCCATCTATTCCAAAGGAGCCTGGGTATTGCACACCCTTCGCTACCTGCTGGGAGATGACACCTTCTTCAGGGCACTACGCCGCATGGCCTACCCCGATCCTGCCATGGAAAAGGTCACCGATGGTCGTCAGACTCGCTTCGCCTCTACCGATGATTTTCTGATGATCTGTGAACAGGAATCCGGCATGGACTTGGACTGGTTTTTTAATCGCTACTGCCGTCAGGCAGCACTCCCGATCTTACATTCTCTAGTAGAAGGAAACACCATCACCCTCCGCTGGGAAAATCCGGATGGCACGGTCTTCCCGATGCCCGTAGATGTTCAATTGGGCGATGAAATCAAACGCGTCATGCCTACAGAAGAAGGCATTACCCTCAAATTCAAAAAAGGCATCAAGCCCGAAGTAGACCCCAATGGCTGGGGGCTGTTCGACATCAAGAAGTAGGCGCGATGGCCCGGAGTAAAGGGCGGAACGGAGATAGCAGCGTTTCTAATTAAACCATTGCTATCTCCGCTCACCTTACCTCGTGTCTAATCCACATAAAATCCCATCTTCCCCATCTGATAGTCGCGCATGGCTTGCATGATCTGGGTTTGATTGTTCATCACAAAAGGCCCATAGGTAGCCAGTGGTTCATCAATCTGCTCTCCGGTAAGAAAGAGGATACGACTGGCTTGGATGCCTTCCAAAAGAATGCCGTCACCCGTTTCCCTGAACTTGATCATTGTTTCTCCTTCGTAGTTGAAGTTGTCATTCAGCTTTATTTCTCCACCGAGAATGTAAATCAGGGCATTGTGCCCATTGGGTATGGGTAGTTCTACCTTACCTCCTGTAGCCACTTCCAGCATCATCGCGGTGATGGGGGTGAAGGTCTCAGCCGGTCCTTTTTGCTCACCAAAGGAACCTGCTACCAGTTTGAGTTGTACCTTTCCGTTATCCACTTTAACCTCAGGAATATCGCTGCCTTTGATGTCCTGATAACGCGGCTGCACCATCTTATCCTTAGCCGGTAGATTGACCCAGAGCTGAATGCCTTCCATCGTGCCGCCGGCTTCCAGGAAATCCTGTGAAGCCCGTTCACTGTGAATAATACCCATGCCGGCGGTCATCCACTGCACGTCACCGCCGCTGAGGATGCCCTCATTACCACGGCTGTCCTTATGACGAATGCCTCCGCTAAACAAAAAGGTGACCGGCTCAAAACCACGGTGAGGGTGTGGTCCTACATCCAGCGGATCATCTCCCGGCTTTACGACTGTAGGCCCAAAGTGATGCAGCAGCAGAAATGGGCTGATCTGCTCCAATTGGTTGGTGGGTAGGGATTGTTTGACCAAAGTCCCGCCCATATCAATTTTTTCACTTTTAACGATATTGGCTACTCTGCGATAATTCATAATGAGCATTATGGGCTCCAATTAAAATTGATGGTTACGAAGATAACTGCACGAACAAAAAGAAAGTTTAATCTAGTCTTTAAAGCCAATCAGCGCAAGCATTCTACCTGTTTTGCCTCGTTCTTTCCGATAGGAGAAATACTGGTCATTATTCAGATAAGTGGAATATTGAGAAAGGCCTATATTGCCGGAAGGCAAACCCCTTTTGAGCAATTGTTCCCGATTGGCGGCCTTCAGGTCAATAAAATATTTCCCCTTGTCGGCATCCCAGCGCTTGAAAGAGGCAGCAAATTCATCCGCCACATCGGCATCTACTTCAAAAGAACACTCATCGATACAGGTACCGACATAGGCATAACAGTCGTTGGGTTGAGTGCCAAAAATGGCCATCATTTGATCCAATGTTTTTGCCACAATACCCGCTGCCGTTCCTTTCCATCCGGCGTGAACGGCGGCTACAACCTGGTTGACCGGATCGCAGACCAAAACGGGTGTACAATCAGCTACAGTAACGGTCAAATAGAGGTGCTTCTTTTGGGTAATCAAGGCATCAAAACCCTCATAATTCCCCGCCTTTTGCACTTCCAAAATTTTCGAGCCATGGACTTGGTGACTCCCCGCCAAACGGTCAACGGGGATGCCCAGTTCTCGGCAAAAACGCGCTCTGTTTTTTGCTACATTATCCGGATCATCATCGGTGTGTAAACCTAAATTCAAGGAGGCATAAGGCTCCGGACTCACCCCACCCAAGCGGGTGCTTTCTCCAACGATCAAATCTGTAAATGGCTGAAAAATCGCGGGGCGACGATGCGTCAAATAAGTGCGAGTCTGCATAAAATGGCTTTTTGCAAAAATAAGCCTTATATCATTGCTGCACATAAAAAAGCAAAAAACCAGTCTACTTTTCAGCAGACTGGCCTCCTTTATTGACTAAACATTAACTACAGTCTCCTTACATTAAATGGCTTTTGAAGCAGATAATTTCAGGTCAGCATGTGCCCAGGCTTTTTCAAATCGCTGCTTGACTTTTGCTGCGGCTTGTTTTTTACCCTGACCAATCAGGCTTTCGTACAAACCATTGAGTGCCCAGCCGTTTTCCGGAAAAATAGCCAGGTCGGCAGTGTATAATTTCTCCGCAGCAGGATAATCTTTCATTTTTAACAATACAGGTCCCAGATGATGCCGAACCGAGAAAAACCAGTCGGGTGGTTCATTATAATTAAGTGCATCCTCCAGCAAAATGGCCTTACCAAAACGCTCTTTGGCAGTGGCATAATCTTGTCGTTTTGCGGCGATCTCTCCTTCAATCACATTGATGGCAATGGCCACCAAATCCTTGGCTGAGTTGATCTCCCAAATCGACATTTGCTGGATAAAGTCATCTTCCCGCAGTACTTTGATGCGATTCAACTCCTGCTCCGCCTGCTTCAGTTGGTCTTTTGCTGTAAAAGCCATTGCACGGGCATAATGCCAGATGATCGTTCCGTATTTCAGGTCAGGGGCAGGCTTCGGGTTGGCTAAAATATCATCCCATTTGGCAAATTTCACCTGTAGGTAAAAGGGGATAGACCAATAGTGTTGGATCGTTGCCAATGGCTGTTGCCGCATCAGATTGGTATCCAACTGGCTGGCCATCAAATCAGCAGCTATTAATGAAGTTTCACTGGCTCCTTCCAAGGCCGCACAGGCCGTCAAAAAGTGGTAATTGTGTGGATAATAGGCCAGCGGATATAAACCCGCAGCATGGCAAGCACTGACATAGGTGCTATCTACCGTCACGGCCTGCAAATTGACCACCGTACCTTCGTGGTAATGCCCTGAACGGATATAAGTATGCGAAGGCATGTGTACAATGTGGCCGGCACCGGGAGCCAGCTTAGGCAATTTATCGGCATGTTCTTTGGCCACGATCGGTGAAAAAGAAGCTTCCGTAGCATGAATATACAAGTGAATACTGGCAATATGATTGGGATTTTTCTTGAGGATTCCTTCCAAAATGGCAACGATTTCCGGTGTCCAGGGCTGAGGTGATCCGTCTTTTTTCCATAAGTCCCATGGGTGTAAATTCATTAGCGCTTCCGCCAATAAAGCCCCGATTTCCAAATCGTCCGGGTTTTGCAGGTGCAATTTGCGCATTTCTTTGGCATAAGCCGCTTCCAAGTCAATCTGTTCTCCGCCATCCTTCGGATAGCGAAGGGCAATCGCCTTAATCAGGGCTTGATTTCGGGGTGCGGCTTCGTTCATGTATTTTAAGGCATTGGTCACCGCCTCATTGGCAATGGGCACTACGTCTTCACCCATCACAGCATTGTAATTAGGGCCCAGGGCATAGGCCAACCCCCAATAACACATAGCACATTCTGGGTCTTGCCTGATGGCCCATTTAAAAGAACGCGCGCCCTCCAGGTGGTTAAAGCCCCTCACTAATTTGAACCCTTGTTCAAAATATTTTCGGGCTTCTTCCGAGGTAGTGCTAATGGGAAAATCCAGCGCTCCCAACCCTTCAAAAAGTGGTGGCGGCCGATCGATATCCTCTAGAGCATTCACGCCCTGGGGTGCACAACTGACTGGTTGTACTACTTTAGTCTGGAGCTCTTCCGTTTTGGGGCCTTTTACTTTACAAGCCACAAACAGTAGCAGGCCAAAACTCAACAGTCCGATGATTTCTTTCATTTTCATAGTTTTTTGGGTATGAAGTTTCTGAAGACAAGTTTAAGCGTTCTGGCCCCTGAAGTCAACCATAGATGATTCCATGACGGATTAAGTGAGTATAGGGTAGCATTTCTTGAGTTAGTGCTTGCGGGCTTTGACAAATCCCCCAATTCAGCGGCAAGCTTGTCTCTATTTTAGATCGAAGAGATTTGTCATCGAACGAGAGTTTTCTACCTTTATCAAAAAGAACATTCATGGCTTATACAACTATTATCGATTGCCAAACCCTGGCCACTCATTTAGGAGACACCCAATTGATCATTGTCGATTGCCGGTTTTCACTCGATGACAAAGAAAAAGGCCGGCGGGACTACCGGCAAAGCCATATTCCCGGAGCCCACTATGCCCATTTGGATGATGATCTTTCCGGGGAAATTATCCCTGGCACCACCGGCAGACACCCCCTGCCGCCGGTAGAAAAAGCCAAAGACTTATTTTCATCCTGGGGCATCAATGAACAGACACAAGTGGTCGCTTATGATGATAAAGGAGGGGGCATTGCGGCTCGATTATGGTGGATGCTGCGTTGGCTGGGACATGAAAAGGTAGCTGTGCTTAATGGTGGTTTCCCTGCCTGGACCAATTTGGAATTGCCGACCAACTCGGAAATTCCTACCGCCCATGCCAGCACCTTTGAACCAAGAGAAAGGAAAGAGTTGCTTATCAATCGAGATACGGTAGAAGCCATCCGGGAAGATGAGACTTACTGGCTGGTTGATTCAAGAATTGCCCCGCGATACCGGGGAGAATTTGAACCCATTGATCCCGTGGCCGGCCACATTCCAGGGGCGATTAATCTACCCTTTCCGGAAAACCTACAAGCTGATGGCACATTGAAAGCCCCCGCAGCACTGCGCGAACGATTTTTAGCGGCACAGCCCGAAGGCCAGGCCGATCATACCGTTTTCTATTGCGGCAGTGGAGTCACTGCTTGCCACAATATCCTGGCCTACCAGCACGCTGGATTGGGCGAAGCCAAATTGTATCCCGGCTCGTGGAGTGAGTGGATCACGAAGTGAGGGAGAGGGTATAGATGCAGAGGGTGCAGTTCAGGTTCGTTCCCAAAGAAAGATTGAGCAGATGGGATTTTATTAATTTGCTTCGTCATTATTTTAGAGTTGTGCTTTTTAGTGCATGTTTGGAGGTGGAGCTTTAGCAGCGAAAATTGCAGATTTTGGGTTCTCGCGAGGCTCATTTTTGAGCGCATCTCGGCTGAGCCGAGACGGACGATAAAATAGCCCAAAAGAGGTTCCAAAATCCCGGTTTTACCGGGACTGAATAGCTTGCCCGAATATA
>CAXHCA010000180.1:0-11123 GCA_964015035.1 uncultured Saprospiraceae bacterium | reverse complement strand
ATGTTAATCGTGATTCTTTATTGTATCGGGAAGTGTATGGATTAGAAGGTATTCCCAATATTATCCGGGGGACTATTCGCCACAAAGGTTTTTGTGATGCTTGGAATGCCTTGGTTCAAATTGGATTGACAGATGGCTCTTACCCGATTCTTGATTCCGGCTCTATTACCTACCATGAATGGATGGAAGCTTACGTAGAGGAGGGAAGCGGATCTGTTAAGGAGCGCATCGCCAATTTGTTGAATGAAGAAGTCAATTCCAAGGTGATGAAGAAGCTGGAATGGTTGGGCCTCTTCCGCAAGAAGAAGATTCGTGTGAGTAATGCAAGTCCGGCATTGATTCTCGAGAAATTATTACTCGAAAAGCTTAAACTCAAAGATAAGGACAAAGACATGATTATCATGAAACACGAATTTGAGTATGAGCTGGCAGGTAAAAAGAAATTGTTGACGTCTACCTTGGTACTAAAAGGCAACAATCAACATGATACGGCGATGGCCAGATTGGTCGGTTTACCCTTGGCCATTTTTGTGATTATGGTAATGGAGGGAAAAATTCAATCAACAGGGGTAAATATACCTGTGATGAAAGAAGTTTATGAGCCGGTACTTCAAGAGTTACAACAATTTGGTGTGGTATTTAAGGAGGAAGAAATTGACCTTTAATGCAGGTGCAACACCAATCACCGGGCATTCTCGTCTTTCAGAGTGCCTTGTTTCAAACTACGACTACGGTCATTGATACGCCTGACCTTGTACTGGTCATTGACCCGAATTGGCTGCCTGAAGAAATTGCCAACATTCGCAATCATGTGGCGAAAGTTCGTCAGGGAAAGCCACTGTATTTGTTGTTTACCCATTCTGACTACGATCATATTATCGGATACAATGCCTTTCCGGGGGCGACGTGTATTGCTTCAAGAGCATTTGTGCAGAACCCGGAGAAAGCAGCTGTTTTACAACAAATTCGGGATTTTGATGATGAGTATTACATTCGGCGTGATTACGCCATAGCTTATCCTCTGATTGACATCGAGATAGAAAAAGATGGTCAGGTGCTGCAAGTGGGAGACACAGAAATCACCTTTTGGCTGGCACCCGGACACAACCCTGACGGGCTCTTTGCTTTTGTGAAAACCGGTAATTTTTTCATTGTTGGCGACTATCTATCTGATGTTGAATTTCCCTATATCTATTATAGTAGCGTGGAATACGAAAAAACAATACTCAAAGCCGACGAGATCATCAAAACTTACCAGCCGAAGTACCTCATTCCCGGACACGGGCACGTGACGGACTCTACCGTAGAAATGCACCAACGAATCGTTGATTCAGGGGATTACATTTTGGATTTGCGGAAGCATTTGCAGCAGGGAACAACCTTTCCATTGGATCAACTATTAGCCCGCTACCATTTCCCCAAGATCATGACGAAATTTCATGAAGGCAATATAGCGCTGATGCAAAAAGAGTTGGGCAATTAGTACCGGCATTTTTTTTATTTACCGAACTTATTTTGTTTTCCGGTCTGGTTTGAGAAGGCTTTTCCTGATTTTGTTCCTGCATTTAATATTCGTACGCCATCCTTACTTTTCCAGATAATCCTTAGCTTTGTGGCAATATTTTGTATCCTTAAATTAAACAACTGATATGTCCAAAGTATTGATCATCGGTGCCGGAGGAGTCGGCCGAGTCGTGGTTTATAAATGCGCTCAACACCCCGAAGTGTTTTCGGAAATTATGCTGGCCAGTCGGACCCAATCCAAATGTGATGAAATTGTGGCCGATGCACAACGGGATACGGGGCACCGGCATATGCAAACTGCTTCCGTTGATGCTGAGAATGTACCAGAGCTCGTGGCCTTGATCAAGTCCTTTGGCCCTGACCTGGTATTGCATGTGGCGCTACCTTATCAGGATTTGACCATTATGGATGCCTGTCTGGAAACTGGCGTTCACTACCTCGATACGGCCAACTACGAGCCCAAAGATGAGGCCAAGTTTGAATACAGCTGGCAGTGGGCCTATCAGGATCGATTTAAGGAAAAAGGCATTCTTGGGGTATTGGGCTGTGGTTTTGATCCTGGAGTGACCAGCATTTTTACGGCCTATGCGGCCAAACACCACTTTGATGAAATTCACTATCTCGATATCATAGATTGTAATGCCGGAGATCACGGCAAGGCCTTTGCTACCAATTTTAATCCGGAAATCAACATCCGGGAGGTGACCCAAAAAGGCCGTTACTACGAAAATGGAAAATGGGTAGAAACTGAACCCCATGAGATTTCCAAAATGATCAATTACCCGGGCATTGGTCCTAAAAACTCCTATGTGATCTATCACGAGGAATTGGAATCTTTGGTGAAAAACTTCCCGACTTTAAAGAGAGCTCGTTTCTGGATGACCTTTGGACAAGAATATCTGACGCACCTGCGAGTAATTCAAAATATTGGCATGGCTCGTATCGATGCGGTGAAATATAAAGGGGTAGATATTATTCCTTTGGAGTTTCTGAAAGCGGTATTGCCGGATCCTGGGGAACTGGGCGAAAATTATACCGGTGAAACGTCAATCGGGTGCCGCATTCGGGGGGTAAAAGATGGCAAGACGAAAGATTATTACATCTGGAACAATTGCAGTCATGAAGCAGCTTACAAAGAAACGGGGGCGCAGGGAGTATCTTATACTACCGGTGTACCTGCCATGATTGGTGCGATGATGGTGTTGACCGGCGAATGGAAGGGAAAGGGAGTCTTTAATGTGGAAGAATTTAACCCTGATCCATTCCTAGAGAAACTCAACCAATACGGCCTGCCATGGCATGAAGAAGTAGGGGGTGATCTGGAATTTGACTACTAAAAACGACACCGTGATCGATTATAAAAACATTCCTTCTCCTTCCTTTGTGTTGGAGGAGGATTTGCTGAAAAAGAATCTGAGCCTGATTAAAAGCGTAAAAGACCAGGCGGGAGTGACGATCATTCTGGCGCTCAAGGCTTTTTCAATGTGGCGGGTGTTTCCACTAATTGGGGAATATCTCTCCGGGGCAACTGCCAGTTCTTTGAATGAGGCTCGCCTGATTTATGAAGAAATGGGAAAAAAGGCCCATACTTATTCTCCGGCGTATTTGCCGAACGAATTTATGAATTTGTTGGATTACAGCAGTCACATTACTTTTAATTCGATCAGTCAATACGAGCGTTACAAAGCCCAATTGTCGCAACACGGGGGCAAGGTTTCTCCCGGTTTGCGGGTCAACCCGGAAGAATCGGATGTGGAAACGGATTTGTACAACCCGGCCTCACCGGTTTCCAGGTTAGGGCAAACCAGTGAACACTTCCAACATGGTTTGCCAGAGGGCATAGAAGGGTTGCATTTTCATACGCTTTGTGAATCTTCTTCTTATGCACTGGAGAAGGTGATTGCCGCCTTTGAGCAACGTTTTGGACACTTGATTCCCGGATTGAAATGGGTGAATTTTGGGGGTGGCCACCTCATGACCCGAAAAGGTTATGATGTTGAACACCTGGTCAAAATCCTGAAAGAATTTCGGGCTCGACACGGGGTAGAAGTCATCTTGGAACCCGGTAGTGCCTCTGCTTGGCAAACCGGTGTATTGGTATCTACGGTGTTGGATATCGTGGAGAATCACGGGGTAAAAACGGCCATTGTAGATGTCTCTTTCACGGCACACATGCCGGATACTTTGGAAATGCCCTATCGTCCAAAAATTACTGGCGCGACTGATCCCATTGAGGGAAAGCCAACCTATCGAATTGGGGGGGTCAGTTGCCTGGCGGGGGATTATATGGAGGCTTATAGTTTTGATCAACCACTACAAGTTGGAGACCAACTCATTTTTGAAGATATGATCCACTACACAATGGTGAAAACAACCATGTTTAATGGCGTCACCCATCCCAATATAGCCATTTGGAAATCGGATGGTAACCTGGAAATGGTGCGCCAATTTACCTATGAAGATTTTAAAAGCCGCTTATCCTAACCATGATGACGCTGGCCGAAGCGAAAAAGGCTTTGTTGACACTCTTGGTTCCTTTACATGGGGCAGGAGAGGCAGAAAGTATGACCCGTATTATACTGGAGGATGCTTTTAATATCCTTCGGAGGAAATCGACAGAAAAGCTTTCGATAGAAGAGTGTAATCGATTGATAGATATTGAGTTGCGCTTGGAACGTCAAGAACCTGTGCAATACATTTTGGGTATGGCCGACTTCTATGGATTAAGGTTCAAAGTCACTCCGGATGTATTGATTCCGCGGCAGGAGACGGAAGAGTTGGTGCTCTGGGCAAAAGAATTGGCTACCGTTATGGATTCGCCCAAAATCCTCGATATCGGGACGGGAAGTGGGTGTATTCCGGTCACGCTAAAACAATTACTACCTAAATCCGAGGTACATGCTCTGGATGTAAGCCAATCGGCTTTAGAAGTGGCTCAGCAAAATGCGGCCCTCAATCAAGTTTCGCTCCATTTTCATCTGCTCGATATATTAGAGACATCCACCTGGGGTCAATTGGGCCAGTTTGATGTCATTATCAGCAACCCGCCATATATTCCACACCGGGAGGCCTCCTTAATGCCGGATCAGGTAAAAAAATTTGAGCCTCAATTGGCACTATTTGTCGACAATGAAGATCCGCTTTTGTTTTATCGGATGATTGTGGCTTTTGCCAAACTGCACCTCGTTTCAGGAGGATGGCTATTGTTTGAAACCAATGAATTTAATGCCGACCAAGTGATGGCGCTTTTCTCAACGGATGAATTTCAGGCGACCAAACTGAGGCAAGATATTTTAGGCAAAAATCGCATGGTGGGCGCAAAGAAAAAGGATTAACGCATAGCCGTCAGTTCGGCAAATGATTGTATCATTTTGATCACTACTTCATTCAGGTTGTCAATGGCCAGCGGGATATTCCAGTTGTCGCGATTCCGTGCTTCCACGTAGTTGGAGATTGAGCGGATTTCCATAAAAGGTACATTTTCCATCAGGCAGGCATAAAAGAAGGCGGCTCCTTCCATGCTTTCAATATCCGGTTGGTATCGTTCCACGATCTTATCGATATTTTGAGGGAAACCGTGTACTTTATTAACAGAAATGCCCTCTACGAGTGAGAGAAAATTGCTGCCTTGAATTTCGTTATTGATCAATTGTCCGTGCTGAAACGGCGGTTGGTTTGGCGGGATGAGGTTCATGGCATGAATGTCGGTAAACGAACCATCGGCTTCTTCCACTCCTAAGTCTGCAAAGCGTTCACTTTTCACCTGTACCACTTGCCCAATATCTAGTTTGCGATCAAAGGCCCCGGCAATACCCATATTGATGCACAAATCGTAGGCATTTTGATTCAACACCTTTCCCAGAGAAAAAGCCGTTAATGTCATGCCTACGCCGGTGATCAGCAAGTGTACTTCCATTTTACCTTTTCGATAGCGGTAATTGCCTACCTGCAAATAGTTTTCCTGAAGGTGGATTTGCAAAGGCTCCAATTCAAAGGTCGTAGCACTAACAATCAGCAATTTCATATTTTATTGGTTTGAGTCGCTTTTAGCTTTGGTGTACGTAATGCCGATGCCGGGTGAAAAACCCAAGACTTGATGGTATCGGGCACTGACATCAATGCGGAAACTGTTTTTCAGACTGTAGCCCAATCCAAAGGTATATTCCACCGGTTGAGTCGCCACCCCGAGTCTTAGCCACAACTGTTCAATTAGTTGATATTCTGCGCCAAATCGGGTGCGGACGGTATAGTCCAGGTTTTTCTCTACTTCAGCTAGTAGGAAGAGTTTTTCCGATGGCTGGTATTGTAATCCCAGACTGAGCAGGGTAGGGAGGCGTTCCTCTTCGATGAGCTTGACCCGACCGGGATTAAACGTGTATACACCAAGACTTAGGCTTTTTGATAATTTGGCTTGTAAGCCCAATTCAAAAGTAAAATTGGCTTGATTGCCGTAGTCGGGAATATTGGTGTTTAGGTAAATAAATTGTGCACCGATAGACAAACGGTTCATCAATTTACGAGCATAGGCAATGCCAATTCGCTGTTCATTATAAAGCTCAAAGCCGTAGTAATTAAGGCTTAGACCAAAGGTGCCTAGCTTGGAAGGTATAGCTGCTCCTGCTGAGAGCGACTTGATTTCGCTTAGCAGAAAGCGATTTTCGCCCACCAGGGTGAAGGAAAGTCCTTCCAGGTTTGCCAAGCCGGCCTGATTGCTAAAAAGGCTGTTGATGTCTGTGAAGTTGAGGCCACTGCCTCCCAGGGCTGCACTTCTGGCTCCGGCGGTTGGAGGCAACCCATTTTGGGCAAAGGCGTTAAGGGTGACCAATAAAAAGCAACAGAGTAGAATTTTTTGCATAGCGCAGTTTTTTCTAAAGTTTTAGGGTTCCGGTTTGAGTGATCTTATGGTAAAATCGACCGGCTTCCGTCATCTTTCGATCTTTTGTGATGGGATCTACCGCTACGAGCCCGAAGCGATAGGTGGGCCCAAGGTGCCATTCAAAGTTATCCCAGGTGCTCCAGAAAATATAACCCTGAATGGGAATTCCGTCTTCCAATAATTGGTGACAAACGTGAAGATAGTCTTTTATCGCCTGAATTCTCACCTGTGGATCGTCTGTACAAATGCCATTTTCAGTGACAATCAATGGTTTTTTATACTTTTTCCAAAAGCGGCGCAACATGATGCCAAGTCCCGCTGGTTGATACCCCCACATCTTGTCATGTGGGATTTTCCGGCGCCCTAAACTGCCGGGGTGTTCAATTTCCGTAAGGGGAATGGGCGTAAACGGCACATAGGCATAATAGCTCAATCCCCAATAATCTACTTGCCGAAATGGCTTTGCTGCTTTGTGATGAAACCACCAATCAGTGAACCAGGCAGGGCCCTTACTGAAAAAATTAAGCCCTTCAAAATAGGCCGTATTTAATGAGATGCCAACCGGAACATGCGGATTGGTCTCTTTGATCACTTGATAGATAATATCGTGGGCACGACCCAGGTTTTTGAGTACGCGATTGGCCTTGAAATAGCTTTTTTTAAAGGGGGGGAAATGGCCAAGTAGGTAGGCATTGAGGGCATAGACATTGGGCTCATTGAAGGTGTTCCAATTGAATACATATTTCCCAAAATGTTCTAGACATTGACGGGCAAAATCTACAAAGGCGGAAACGTTTTCTTCATTGAGCCAACCGCCATTGTGCTCAAACCAAACTGGGTTGGCAAAATGGTGTAGAACAAACATGATTTTGACACCTCGTTGTGCCAACAGGTCGAAAAATACTTGATATTCTTCAACAACTTCCTCATCAAATGGGGCATACCCACTGGATTGAAGTCGCGCCCAATCGACACTGCATCGGTAAACCTGTCCAAATTGAGCGATATATTCGATGTCTTCATCCCGGCGCTTTTCGTGATCCGTCGTTTGATCAAAAAGGTGACCGTCTCTGGTTGTGACACCTTTCCAGTTGTGTGACGAGGCTGTTTCCACCTGAGCGGCTGAAGTAGATGATCCCCAAAAAAAGTCATCGGGAAACTGAAGGTCCATATAGGGTTGGTTTGATTACTCGACACGGAAGATAATGGTTTTCTTCCGTGTCGGGTAATCATCAAGGTGTTAATCTTCCCATTCTGCCAGGAAAATATTAGTATCGCGGGTACCACCGTTGTTGCGGTTGGAAGCAAATACCAAATATTTGCCGTCAGAGCTAAACATCGGGAAGGCATCAAAGACTTGATCATGCGTGATTTGCTCTAATCCGGTGCCATCTATGTTAATGGAAAAGAGGTTAAACTGGCGGCCTGATTCGGTATGGTGGTTGGTAGAAAAAAGGACCTTTTTTCCGGAAGGGTGCATAAACGGCGCCCAGTTGGCTCCGCCCAGGTCAGTCAATTGACGCAAGTCTGAGCCATCTACATTACAGATGTACAATTCCATGTCGGTAGGTTGTACCAATCCTTGCGCCAGAAGCTCTTTATACGTACGTACTTCTTCTTCTGTTTGCGGACGCGAAGCCCGGAAAATCAACTGTTTGTTATCAGGCGTAAAAAAGGCACCGCCATCATATCCCAAATCATCTGTAACTTGCTTTACATTGCTCCCATCAATATCCATGGTATACAATTCCAAATCACCGGAGCGAGTTGAGGTAAAGACAATCTTAGTACCATCGGGAGATACGGTTGCTTCGGCATCATAGCCTGGATTGTCGGTTAATTGCTTGACAATATTTCCTTGAAGGTCAGCGACAAAGATGTCGAAGCTTTCGTATACGGGCCAAACGTATTTGCCATTAATGACGCGGGGCGTTTCCGGGCAAGCCTCGTCGCCCAGGTGGGTAGATGCATACACAACAGTGGTATCACCAGGTAAGAAATAAGAGCAAGTGGTACGGCCTTTGCCAGTACTCACCAATGGCGGCTGATCGCCGGTGTATCCTTCAATGGGCATGTAATAAATCTGATCACACTCCACATTCCATTTGGGATTGGTAGCTTGAAAGACCAGCTTGCTATTGTCAAAACTAAAATAGGCCTCCGCATTGTCACCGCCGAAGGTTAGCTGACGAATATTCTTTAAGTGTGTTTCCCCTTCCAAACGCAAAGTGTCAGTGGAAGGTGCAGGGGCCTCGGTCGTGGCTGTCTCAGTGGATTCAACAGTATTGTTACAGGCCCCAAAGGCGAGGGGTAATAAAAGCAGTAAAATTTTCTTCATTTCAATTTTTGGGCAAATATAATTTGATTATTGGAAAATCGTGACGAATTCCCGTCATGGCTACGTCAGAACAATTTTAAGAGCATGTTTTGCAACCCAAAGGTTGATCTCCAATCATGCTCTAAGCTACATAGATTCTCGCAAAACCAGTCTACTCATTCGGATTGGCCGAACCGTTAACATCCCCAATTTTGATCGCTCGAATATTTAATGGATTGGTTCGATCCACATTAAAAGTGGGCAGCGCTTCTCCTGTAAGGTATACCTCTGAATATGGAGCGGTGGGTACGGCAAATTCATAATCGGCATCAATAAATATCCAGGAATCCTGATTGGGAAGGGTATCATCGATGGTGAGAATCAACTTGTTTAGTGCAATCAAGTCTTGGGTGCTAATGCTAGAAGAATGATTGGCATCAGCCGCCAGGCGTTTCTCAGGAGAATCGAGGTTTTCCAGACTCAGAATCTGTTTCTTAATTTTGATCAGGTCAAAATTGGTGACCCCATTATTGTAAGCCCCATCTTTGGATAAACTCAGTTGGTAACTACTATCGGGCGACATATATCCGCTCAGGGTATATTGTCCATTGGCACCAGTGGTTGCGGTCATATCGGCATCCGTCATTTGAATGACTACACCCGATACCGGCTCATTGTTGATATCCAATACGGTACCGGTCAGATTAAAAGGCTTGCGAGCACCCGTAGCAGCTATTGCCTCATCTATCAAATGGATGGTTTGTGTAAAACCACTACCGCGGGGGTCGTAGATGACCGACCTGTCGGGGGCGATGACCACAAAAGTTGGTGTGCCGAGGTAGGTGCCGTAGGTCCCGTTGGTATAGGGGGCTCTTGCGGCTGCACTGCCACCGTCCGTACCCACTCCGGGAAAAGTATGGCCGTGCATCGTTTTGTAGGCATTGATTTGTGGACTGTTGTCAATACTAAGCGTAGAAATAGCCATAAATTCTACATCACCGTCGCCACCACCCCATTCCTGGTAAAGGGGTTCTACATAAGGTGCAATGGCATTACAGGGGGGGCAGGTGGTAAAAAAGATTTCAAGGACTACCGTTTTACCTTGATCCAGATAATCCTGGTAGAGCCGGTGGAGGTTTCCCTGGCTATCAGTAACGTTAAAATCAGGGGCGGGAGGTTGGGCGATGGCCGAAATTGCAAGCAGGCAAAAGGCCAATAAAAGTAGGTCCTTTTTCATGGGGATGATTTTTGGGTGAAAGCTTATTTGTTGTACAAAGTACTGCAAATAAGCAAGCATTTAAACAATGGCAAGATAAGGAAACTTGGGATGGAATCAAAGGGTATCGGCCGCAACTGCGCTAAAGCATTCTTCATTGATGGGTTTGGTGGAATTTACTTTGGCGAGCGGCCTATTCGGGATGAATGAGCACCAATGAACACTGTTTGGAGTGCAAAATAAATTTTGGCCAACCAAGTCATCAACCAAATCTCCGCCAAATTGGTTTACTTTGTGTCGCCATAAAGCAAAACTCATGGAAAGCGTCATATTTGAAGATTTGGGCAGCATCAGCTACCAGGAAGCATGGGATTATCAGACCAAATTGCACCGTCAATTGGTAGATTATAAGTTGGCCAAGCGCAAGAAAGAGCCAGCACCTTTGGTCGCTACTGCTCCACCTCATTATTTGTTGTTTTGTGAACATCCTCCCGTCTATACTTTAGGTAAGAGCGGCTCCATTGATCACCTGCTACTGGATGAGCAACAGCTTGAGCAGGAAGGCTTTGAATATTTCAAGATCAATAGGGGAGGCGATATTACCTATCACGGTCCCGGCCAGATCGTAGGTTATCCGATTTTTGACCTGGATTGTTTTTTTACGGATGTACACAAGTATGTCCGCTATTTGGAAGAAGCCGTAATTCGCACCTTGGCTGATTATGGCATTGAGGGCATGCGACTTAAATCCTACACCGGGGTGTGGCTCGAGGCTAAAGGCGCATTGCCAAAAAGGAAAATCTGTGCTATTGGCGTGCACCTGAGTCGCTGGGTGACCATGCATGGATTTGCGTTTAACGTCAATCCTCAATTACAACATTTTACCAATATCATTCCCTGTGGTATTGATGATCAAGACAAGGGGGTGACCTCAATGCAGCAGGAATTGGGGAGGGAGGTGCCCATTTTGGAAGTCAAAGAAAATTTACGCCACCAATTTGCCCAACTATTTAATTTTCAGTTTGCAAAGTAAGTCTTATCTTTGCCAACCTTTTGAGAAAGCGAGGAGGAATGGGTTAGTGCTTGTTTGGAGGTAATCCCTGAAGTATATTCGGGCAAGCTATTCAGGCTGCAAATCACAGGTTTTGGAACCTCACTTCGGCTGTTTTTTCGTCCTTAGCGCTGCTAAG
>CAXHCA010000179.1:0-11124 GCA_964015035.1 uncultured Saprospiraceae bacterium | reverse complement strand
TTATTGTTGATCGGGTCGAACAAATTATAATGCATGAGGAAAGCCAATTTAATGTTTTTAGTTCCTGGATTTTGTTTGCATTGGTAGCTCTCGTTATCGTAAGTTTGGCAATATCTTCAAGAACCATTAAAAAGATTCTTTGGGACACACCAGGTAATTTAATTTATGGCCGCTAAAATTATTATTTAAATGAAAACGAAGTTTTTTTTTGATATACCATTTATTTTTATTGTTAGTATTTTTATTTGTGCTTGCAATGGAAATCATAATTCCTCTTATACACAGGGTGAGGGGCCAATGCAAGGTGATAGTAGTTTGATCGTTCAAAATAATGATAATATGCAAGTCCCTGTGGAACCCCCGGTAACTGCTGAAAAAGATAGCATTGCAAAAGTTTTGTCCAGCCAAAGTCCATTTCTTATGGTAGGCTGCTGTGCAGAGGAAAATATGCGGGAAGAAGTCTGTTGCTGCGAGGTAGTATTAGAAGAATACAAAATTTTAGTAGAAAAGAAAGATCCAAAATTAGCAGCGTATAATATGCAGGATCCTATTCTTGGTAACTGCAAAAGAAGATTACGAGAAGCATTTGATAAGATCGATAACCCTCCAACCGAGGAACAGGAAAGCTATGATGATTTGTATTGAAAGTTCAGTGCAGTCATTTAGATATATCTAACAAGCTGTAATTCAATTTTGTATCGATATGGCTATGTGATTGTTTATAAAGTTTTCTAAATGAATACTTTGGAATGTTTTTTCATAAACTCATCATTTTATGGACATCGAATCTTTCCGCGAGTACTGCCTCGCCAAACCAGGTACCGAAGAAACCCTGCCTTTTGGTCCGGACACCTTGGTTTTCAAAGTAATGGGTAAAATGTTTGCCTTAACCGGACTGGATAACCTTGAGTTTAAAGTGAACCTCAAATGTGATCCGGATTGGTCATTGGAACTCCGCGAACAGCACCCGGAAATACAACCGGGTTGGCACATGAGCAAAAAGCATTGGAATACGGTTTCTTTTGAAGGTGCGCTCGAAGAGTCGTTTCTTTGTGAATTAATTGATCATTCTTATGATTTGGTGGTTAAAAGTTTACCAAAGAAGACGCGGGCACTGCTCGATGAATTATGAGTAAAACATTTGATTATTTGATTGTCGGACAAGGCCTGGCCGGTACTTTACTGGCTCATTTCTTATTGGAGGCCAAGCAGAAGGTGATGGTGATCAACCACCAAAATCCGGCAGCAGCATCTCAAGTGGCCGCAGGAATTATCAATCCGATTACGGGAAGACGTTATCTGAAATCTTGGCGTATCGATGATTTGATCCCTTTTGCGGAGACAACTTACCGTCAATTGGAACAACAACTGGGGGTTGAATTTTTTTATCCACGTCGGATTATTCGGGCCATGTTTACAGCCGGTGAAGAAAATGACTGGTTGTCTCGGACCGCTCAACCCGGGTATGAAGATTATATTGCCGCTCAACTGGAAATGGGCCCCTTTCGGGAATACATTAGCCCGGCACGGGCTTTTGGAGAAATCTTACAAGGCGCACAAGTTAGCCTGCCTAAACTAATTGAGCATTACCGAAAATTTCTCTTAGACCAAAATTGCTTTCGCGAAATGCAACTGGACTACAGCCAGCTCAAAATGCAGAAAGATGGCGTTCAATACCAGGATGTCAAAGCGAAAAAGGTCGTCTTTTGTGATGGCATCAATGCCAAACAAAACCCTTTTTTCAATTACTTGCCGTTCCAGGGAGCGAAAGGGGAGGTCTTGATCATTAAGGTCTCTGATACCCAGTTTGAAAAAATCCTCAAGCACAAACTGTTTATTGTCCCCCTGGGGGAAGGGCTGTACTGGATTGGCGCTACCTATGACAATCATTTCCAGGAACCCGGTCCCACTGAGGCTGGCAAGGAACGCTTGTTGAATAAGCTACGGGAGATGCTCAAAGTTCCATTTGAAGTGGTCAAACACCTCGCTGCAGTGCGACCTACCGTCCGGGATCGCCGCCCTTTTTTGGGACAACATCCCGTATTTGACCAGTTGTTTCTCTTCAACGGATTGGGTACTAAAGGGGCTTCTTTAGGGCCATTTTGGGCCAATGAAATGATGCGGTTTCTAACACAGGGTACACCACTTGATGAGGCAGTAGATATTCGGAGGTTTGAGGAGATGTTGGACCGTTGAGAAGCAATTTTTCACAATAAACCGACAATCTCTATAATTTTTTGTAGTTTCCAATAGTTAAAGTATGTATTTGGATGCCATCAAGCATCATGACCTATGAAACCAACAAATTCCCAGTATGAAGCGATTATCCGTCCCTTATGTATTATTGGCAATAGGCTGCCTTTTTTCTCTGCAAACCTTCGCCCAACCTGGTGCTACTATGCTTAAATTTAACGATGCCCCTTATAAAGCCGAGTGGAAAGTCATTGACTCATTGGAACAAAATGGTTTGCCCAAATCCGCGCTGGAAAAAGTGGAAACGCTTTTTCAACGGGCCAAAAAAGACAACAATCCGGTACAGGTCATCAAAACCTTGACTTACCGGTTGAAATATGTACGGTCATTGGAAGAAGACGGCATGGTCAAGGCCATCCATCAGCTGGAGCAAGAAATAACCGGTGCCGACTTTCCAGCCCAAAGCATTATGCAATCCATGCTTGGGCAATTGTATGAATTTTACATGCAATCCAACCGTTGGCAAATCTCGGATCGTACTGCAGTATCGGGAGATACCAGTCAGGATATTCAAACCTGGACCTTGGAACGGCTGGCGGAGCGCAGTCATCAACTCTATGAAGCATCCGTAGAGGCAGCCGATTTACATCGTGTGTCCATTGACTATTTTGATGCCATCACCACTAAACCCGAAAATAGTGAAGGTTTACGGCCAACGCTATTCGATTTGTTGGCCCATCGGGCGATTGATCACTTTTCCAATGAGCAAAATTATCTGACCGCTCCGGCCTATCGCTTTTATTTAGATCAAGAGGAGGCTTTCGCCCAATGGAACCAATTTGCGAAAGCGAATTTTGCGACACAAGACACCAGTTCAACAAAGTATCGGGCCATTCTTTTGCTGCAGGAATTGTTGCGACGCCATGCTGATGATAAAGACCCCGCAGCATTGATTGATGCGGACTTAAAGCGATTGAGTTTTGTTAAACAACATTCGGTATTGCCCGAGAAGGACAGCCTCTATTTGCAGGCCCTGCAAGATTTGGCGAAAGCCTACCAAGGGAAAAGACCGGTTGCGGAAGTGTTGTACCAGATTGCCCAACAGCAATACCAACAAGGGGCGGGGTATAATGCCCAAACCGCTCCTGAAAATCGCTGGAAACTAAAGGAGGCAAAAGAAGGTTGTGAAATGGTTATCCGCAACTATTCGGGGACCTACGGCGCTAACCTTTGTCAAAACCTGATCAACCAGATTGAGCAAAAATCGCTGTCTGTCAAATCGGAAACGGTGGTATTGCCCAACCAGCCCATTCTCGTACAAATCGATTATCGCAATTTGGCGAAAGCCTATCTCAAAGTGGTGGCTTTAACCGAGCAGGACCGCGAAGCATTGCAGCAAAAAAATTACGAGGAATGGCTGGACTACATCAACAGCAAAAAAATCGCCTACCAAAGAGAGGAGACTTTACCCGATGAGGGCGACTATCAGAGCCATAGTGGTGAGACGATGCTGGAAGGGCTGCCAAGCGGGTATTATGCGCTGTTGATCTCTGATAATGTTGGCTTCAAGGCCAAAAGCGGAGCCGTAGCTTATTTGAATTTTCACGTATCAAAGATTGGCTTCATGAGCCGCAACACAGGTACTGATCCACTCGAATTTGTGGTGATGGATCGGGAAACCGGACAGCCACTCTCAGGGGTACTCGTCGAATTTTTTTCCAATCAATATAATCAGCGAAAAAGAACCAATGAATATAAGAAAGTAGGACAAGCCACGAGTGATCAGATGGGTTTTGTTCGGTCAAATTTGCCGGGCCGTTCTTACTTCCGGGTGAAAATGACCCACGGAAACGATGTGTTTTTTCCAGATGATGGTTACTCCAGTTATTACCGGGAGTCAAGAAATGCTGAAGCGCGTCCGCAGACCCATTTTTTCCTGGATCGGGCCATTTACCGACCGGGCCAAACGGTGTACTTCAAGGCCCTGGTGATGCAGGTTGATGAGGAAGGCATTCCTTCGGTATTGACCAACGAAAAGGTCACCATCTCCTTTTTCGATGCCAATGGACAGGAAGCCAGTAAGTTGGAGTTGAAAACCAATGATTATGGTACAGTACACGGCTCGTTCCTGGCACCGCTGGATGGGTTACGAGGGGCTATGTATCTGCGATCAAGTGCTGGAAATTCAACCAAGAATTTCCGCGTAGAAGAATATAAACGGCCGAAGTTTGAGGTCATGATACCTGCCTTAGAGGGGGAATACCAGTTGGGAGATTCTATACAGGTGAAAGGGGAGGCTAAGGCTTTTGCCGGTAATAATATCGACGGGGCGCAGGTGCAATATCGAGTAGTACGCGAAGTGCGCTTCCCTTGGGCCCCTTGGTATTGGGGACGTTTCCCAACCCGTGGAGAAAGCATGGAAATTGCCAATGGCACCATCACCACCGATGAAAATGGGCAGTTTGTCATTCCCTTCAAAGCCATTCCCGACCGTTCGGTGGATGCAAAAAACAAACCGACTTTCCGCTATACCATCTATGCCGATGTAACCGATATCAACGGAGAAACTCAATCGGGCAGCCGAAGCATCAACCTCGGATATGTGAGTTTGGAGGCAAGTGTGGCCGTGCCGGAAATGGTGGACCGGAATGATTCCTTATCCTTTAAAATATCGACGCAAAACCTGGATGGTCAGTTTCAACCGGCAGAAGGCAAGCTCACTGTGCACCGGCTGGATGCACCGGAGCAAATATTCGTGAACCGTTATTGGCAAAAGCCGGATTATTATTTGATTGAGGAATGGCGCTTTAAGCAAAATTTCCCGCATTATGCCTACAAAAATGCCGATGAAAAAAATACCTGGGCCAGAGTGGAACAGAAACTGGTGACACCATTCAATACGGCAAATGCTAAAACTTTGTCGGTCGCCATCAAGGATTGGCCGGTGGGGCATTATGTGGTGAAGCTGGCAACTCAAGATAAAAATGGAGAGACACTCGAGCAAGAGTATTTTTTCAAAGTCATGGATGCTCAGCAACAGCTCCTGACTCCGGGAACGCCCTACTGGTTTCAGAAGGACAAGGAGATGTATCAACCCGGAGAACAGGTGAAGCTATCCGTAGCCACAACGGATGCAGGGCTGAAGGTACTTTGCGAAGTAGATCGCCAGCGCAAACTGGTAGATGGCCATTATATCAATGTGAACCCTTGGCAAACGGAGACCTTTGCCGTCACTGAAGCGGATAAAGGCAACTTTTATATCCTGCTCACAGGCATGCGCCACAATCGGGTTTTCGAAGAAACTATGCTGATCTCGGTGCCCTGGAAGGATAAGGAATTGAACGTAGAATTCGCCACTTTTCGGGATAAATTAAGACCGGGAGAGGAAGAGGAATGGCGCATCAAAATCAGTGGCCCCAAAGGAGAGAAAGTCCTGGCCGAGATGGTGGCTGCGATGTATGATGCTTCATTGGATCAATTTGCCGGTAATCATTGGTCATACCGATATTTCCCCTCGTATTATTATACCAATAAAAGCTGGCGGGCCGCACAATTTGGTTTCAACAACAGCAATTTACTGGCCAACAACTGGCGCATGCAAAGCCAGGTAGCTGGGCGTACTTATCGACAATTTAATTGGTTTGGATTTATCAGTCATTATTATGGAGGTTTCGAAAGACGAACATTAGGTGCAATGGGGGCCCCCGCACTGAGTAATCGCATGGCGAAATCTCAAGCTGCTGAAGCGGAATTGGATGGTATGGCAGATCAAATGATGGCCCTGGAACCAGCTGCTTATGCGAGCGTTGAAAAGGCGCCGACTCCTTCTGAACCCGCCCCTCCAATGGCGGATAGTATTGGTGGAGGGGAATTGATAGATGATATTCCGGTGCGGACCAATCTCGATGAAACGGTATTTTTTATGCCGCAATTGATGACTGATGAAGCGGGCAATGTCATCGTCAAATTTACCATGAATGAAGCTTTGACTCGATGGAAGTTCATGGCTATGGCGCATACGACTAGCCTGCAAACAGGATACTTGGAAACGGAAGTGGTGACTCAAAAAGAACTGATGGTCGTCCCGAATGCCCCGCGCTTTGTGCGAGAAGGTGACCAGATTGAGTTTACGGCCAAGGTGAGCAACCTGACGGAGGAAGATATCTCCGGCGTTGCGGAACTGGCCTTATTTGATGCCATACACGAACAGCCGATCAACAGCATGGTCGGTAATGCTGTGCCAAAAGTGCAATTTACCGCCAAAGCTGGTCAATCGACCAATTTGAGCTGGAGAATTAGTATTCCCAAAGGAGGCCGCCTGATGGCGATTAAACATCGGGTAACTGCTCGGTCGGATCAATTTTCGGATGGAGAAGAAAGTGCGCTGCCGGTATTGACCAACCGGATGTTGGTTACAGAAACCCTACCCATGCCGGTTCGCGGAAAGGAAAGCAAGACGTTTACGCTGGAAAGCCTGAAAAAATCTGGTGGCTCTAAGACCTTGACGCACCACAATTATGCCTTGGAATTTACCTCCAATCCTGCCTGGTATGCGGTCAAATCACTGCCGTACCTGATGGAGTATCCCTATGATTGTACCGAGCAGATTTTTAGTCGTTATTACGCCAATAGCCTGGCCTCATCAGTCGCTAATCGCTATCCCAAGATCAAGCAGGTTTTTGACGCCTGGCAAAATACAGAGGCCCTGGAAAGCAACTTGTCGGCCAATCAGGAACTAAAAAACATCCTGCTCACCGAGACGCCATGGGTGATGCAGGCACAGTCAGAAGCAGAACAGCGGAAAAATATTGGCCTTTTGTTTGACCTCAACCGCATGGGGCGGGAAAAGCAAGTGGCTATCAACAAATTGGTAGAGCGGCAATCGCTGAGTGGTGGGTTTAGCTGGTTTCCCGGTGGACGTGATAGCTGGTACATTACGCAGTACTTAGTTGAAGGGATGGGACACCTCGGTAAACTTGGTGTGGAAGACCTACAAAGTTCTTCCCAAATGCAACAAATGCTCAGTAATGCCATCAACTTCATCGATCGGGAACTGATCGAGGACTATGATAAACTGGAACGGGCCGTAAAAGAAGGGCGGGCCAAATGGGAAGATGACCACCTGGATAATTTGGTGATCCACTACCTTTATACGCGTAGCTTTTTTCCCGACCATGCCGGGGATGAAAAACTGGATAAAATCACTAAATATTACCTGGGACAGGCGGAAAAATACTGGCTGAATAAAGGCATTTACCAGGAGGGGATGATCGGTCTGGTGCTTCATCGCCACCAGCGGAAAGAGGCAGCGCAGAAGATCGTTCGCTCTCTCAAAGAACGGGCCATCATGAATGAGGAACTGGGCATGTATTGGAAGGCGGATCGTGGGTATTACTGGTACCAATTGCCAATCGAAACCCACGCCCTGATGATTGAGTTGTTTGCCGAAGTGGCAAAAGATATGGAGGTGGTGGATGAATTGAAATTGTGGTTGTTGAAAAATAAACAGACCAACCATTGGAAAACCACCAAAGCTACCTCCAGCGCGGTTTACGCCTTATTGGCTAATGGGACCAATTGGTTATTGGAAAGCAACCAGGTCAGCATTACTTTTCCAAAAGCTGATGCTAAAGCGGAGGCTCATTTGGCGAAAGCCAGCAAAACAGTAGAAGCTGGAACAGGCTATTTTAAGGCCGATTGGCCGCAAAAGGATGTAAATCCCGATTTGGCGACGGTCAAGGTGCGCAACAACAACGAAGTGGTGGCCTGGGGAGCTATGTATTGGCAGTACTTTGAAGATTTAGATCAGATTAAAACCTTTGAAGAAACGCCACTGACGCTGAAAAAGCAACTGTTCCGCGAAGTCAATACGGACAAAGGACCAGTACTAGAGGCTGTTACTTCGGAAACAGACTTAACCCCCGGCGACAAACTTACGGTACGTATCGAATTGCGCGTAGACCGTCCTATGGAATATGTGCACATGAAGGATATGCGGGCTAGTGGACTCGAACCGATCAATGTGTTGAGTCATTATAAGTGGAACCATGGTTTGGGGTATTATGAAAGTACCGGAGATGCGGCTACCAATTTCTTCTTTGACCATCTGCCTAGAGGCACCTATGTCTTTGAATACCCGCTTCGCGTAGCACATCGGGGTGACTTTTCTAATGGAGTGACAAGCATCCAGTGTATGTATGCGCCAGAATTCAGTAGTCATTCGGAAGGTATTCGGATTGAGGTGAAATAGGGGGCGTGATGAGTGAAGTAGGAGTGGTTTTGTCTGGAAATTTCTTCCAATGGTCGATAAAAGCTGCGGGGATAATGGCAGAGGATTAAAATTGTAGTATCATTATTGAAGATGAATCATGAAGAAGAAAATTTTTGAATACGCATCGAAAAGTATAAAGAACCAGTTTATGGATAATCAAAATCAGGAACGCTCCAAACACGCCGATACGATCATTCGCAATCATGTGCTCTTTTCCATGGGGGCCAGCATGGTAGTGGTCATTCCAATTGCCGATATTTTTGCTGTAAGTGCCGTACAATTGGATATGGTCAAACAACTGTGCCGAGTGTACGATATCAGTTTTTCCGAAACTCAGGGTAAGGCTATTGTTACGACCCTGACCAGTTCCACCTTGGCGCGTGCGGGAGCGCGTAGCCTGATCAAATTGGTGCCGGGCATTGGTACGGTCATTGGTGGGGTCACTACTTCTATCTTTAACGGCGCTTCTACCTATGCCTTAGGCGAAGTCTTTAAAAAGCATTTTGAGTCTGGTGGAACTATCCTTGATTTCGACCCTGAACGCCTGAAGAAGTACTACACGGAGAAGTTTGAAAAGGGTAAGAAGATGGCCGAACAATACCGCAAGGAAGAAGCGGCTAAAAAGAAAGCGACCACTGCGGAAGCACCTACTGCGGCTACGGCCACCAAAACTGAAGAAGTACCCGCTTCGAAAATGGTACCCAATGCTGATAATGTGCTCGAAAAATTGCGGGAATTGGGCGACCTCAAAGACAAAGGGGTGATCAGTGAAGCTGAATTTGAAACAATGAAAAAGAAGTTAATCGATCAGTTTTGATCTTTTGAAGATACTTGGCGCCAGATGTTGATGGCTTCCACTCACCATATCTGGCTAGGACTGCGCTTCTGCTTTGTTTTGTGTAAAACTATTCCCTGATGGTAACCTTAGTGCATGTTTGAAGGAGGTGCTTTAGCAGCGAAAATTGCAGGTTTGGGGTTCTCGGAAGGCTCATTTTTGAATGCATCTCCCTCAGCCGAGATGCATTCAAAAATAGCCGAAAAGAGGTTCCAAATACTGAAATTTGCAGCCTGAATGACGACCTCCAAACATGCACTTAATCATCAGGGCTATTTTTTTTAATCTCTGCTATTTGTTCCTGAATGGCTTCGGCTTCTGTTATTTTCTTTGCGTAAGCCTTCAAGTCTCCACTACGCTGGATGTGCATCGCCTCTTCCATCAGTTGTTGGTAGGTTTTTTCCAACTTTTTGATCGGGTCTCTTTTGAATAATCCAAACATTTTTTTTATTGTTGAGTGATTTGAAAAAGGACAGCCCACGTTGTTGAGTTAGAGCATGTTCGGAGTTGGTACATTATCAGCGAAAATTGCAGGTTTTGGGCTCTCGCAAGGCTCATTTTTGATTGCATCTCGGGTGAGCCGGGACGGACGAAAAAATAGCCGAAGTGAGGCTCCAAAATCCCGGTTTTACCGAGCCTGAATAGCTTGCCCGAATATACTTCAGGGACTGCCTCCAAACATGCTCTCAATCAACAGCACCTACAACTTATAGGCAAGCGCTGTCTGTTAAATACATAATTGCAAGTGAAACAACAGTTTTCCATATTGGTTGACGTTTCACTTAGTGCATGTTTGGAGGAGTTGCATTATCAGCGAAAATTGCAGGTTTTGGGTTCTTTGGAGGCTCATTTTTGAGCGCATCTCGGCTGAGCCGAGCCGGACGAAAAAATAGTCGAAAAGAGGTTCCAGAATCCCGGTTTTACCGAGCCTGAATGACGACCTCCATACATGCACTTAATAAGTCTGCAAATCAAGATATTATTGGCTATGAGAATACTGGTTCTAGTGGTTTTAGGTGTCTTCTTGTTTAACATTCAAGGCCAAACTCAAATTGTTAATATTGAAGATAAACGCTATCAAAAAGATACAACAGGCTGGTTTGGATTGGTGGACCTGAGTTTGAGTTATGTCCGTAATTCAGGTAGCGTACTTAGCATTACCGGTACAGGTCGGGTAGATTACCTGCGGGATCGCAGCAGTAACCTTTTTTTGGCAAATTACCGTATAGTACGTACCAGCACGGATGATTTGATCAACGATGGGTTTGTGCATTATCGCTATGGTAGGAAGTTGAATCGGCGCTGGCAATGGGAAGTTTTTGGTCAGATGCAGTATAATGAGCGACTGGCTTTGACGCTTCGAACGCTCATTGGTACCGGACCCCGCCTCGCCGTTCTGGACAAGGAAAAGCAAAAAATATATTTTGGTCTATTATACATGTATGAATACGATGAATTGAGTGAAGGACAACGCTATTTTCACGATCATCGTTTGAGTATGTCGCTTGCGCTAAATCTCCAATTGACCTCCATTTTATCCTTTGCCAGTACCTCTTATTATCAACCATTATTGACGGATATTGCCGATTCGCGGCTATCAAGCGTCAATTCTGTCAATTTACAAATTACGGGCCATCTGAGCTTTCGGTTTAATTTCAATGTCACCTACGATGCACGTATTTCCAAGGAGACAGAAAGTGTGCCTTCTACGATTTACAACATCATGAATGGCTTGAGGTGGACTTTTTAAATTGAGTACTTGTTTGGAGATAATCCCTGAAGTATATTCGGGCAAGCTATTCAGGCTGCAAATCACAGGTTTTGG
>CAXHCA010000178.1:0-11414 GCA_964015035.1 uncultured Saprospiraceae bacterium | reverse complement strand
ATACTTGCATTGGAGTGGCTTCCCTCGGGAGGCCACTCCTTTTTTTGTGATTGGCCGTTCCTCTTCATAAACTTGCCGTTGCTCTACTTCCTCTCCTGAAGCCTCCAAAATGCCCTTAAGTTTGTCTCATATCGTTCACTAAACTTGAGGACTATGAAAAATTATTTGTTCTTATTCAGCCTTTTATTGTTGACTTGTTCCTTTACCCACGAATCTTTTACAGTACAACCATTGGCCACAACTGATGCCCTCAACCCAGGAGGAGCCTATGCCATGTTTGCCGGGAAATTTGGTGGTAAAATCACCCGGGAGGAAATTGCCAGCCATCAGCAACTCACAGTAGATGGGTGTGCCAAAGGGTCGCGTATTTTTACCTTTACCTTAAAGGTGAGGAGTGGCGGTAAATCGGTGTTTTTCCAGACAGACTCTCCCAAATTGACGAGAGCCATGCATGCCAAACTCAAAACGCTTTCCACAGGAGATACCTTTGAATTTAGCCGAATGAAGGCTTATTTGCCAAATGGTAAGGATATGGTAGATGTACAAGGCCGAAAATTTACAGTGATATAATTAAGGGTAAAAGAAATCATCCTGTTAAATCCTGGGTCTATAATAGGCCTGGGATTTTTTTGTCCAAAATCTTGGTGTATCTTAATAGATAATTTCTGACGCCTTAATTACTCTGATATGAAAACGAAAATTGTATTCCTCCTTATCACCGGAATTGGATTGAGCTGTTTTTGGCCACAGCCCACCGATTATTATGCTCAAACCTTACTGCGAGAAGTGGTCACGGCCATTGAAGAAAATCACTTGCACCCCCGACCTCTCGATGATGGCTTATCTATGGAAATGTACCTGATGTATTTGTCAGTTCTCGACCCTGATAAGCTCTTTTTTACCCAGCAGGATATCGAAAAACTGGAGCCTTTCTCCCTACAACTCGACGATGAATTGAGGAACGGCACACTTGAGTTTTATCAAACTTCTACGGAATTATTAATCCGTAAAACCAACCAGGTAGCAAGTTATTATCCCGCTATTTTATCTCAAGATTTCGATTTGCATCTACGGGAACAATTGGAAACAGACGTGGCAAAATTGCCTTACGCAACGGATGAAAATGCCTTGCGTGATCGTTGGCGAAAGAGAATTAAATGGCAATTATTGGAAGAAGTGTGGATAGAAGAAAACAACAATGCTGCAGCTGATGTATCCGTGAAAAAGCGGGCCGCAATCCAACGGACTCGCCGCTATTTTGATCGACAATTCGCGCGTTATCAGCAAGTCACAGAGAAAGAGCGGTTACACCAGTATGTCAATGCTTTTCTGAAAATTCACGATGTGCAAACGGAATACCTATCACCCGTTGAAAAAGAAAAATGGGATGCTGATTTTACTCGTTCGTTGGTGGGCATTGGCAGCCAAATTGAAATGGTGGGGGAATATCCGCAATTAAAGGAGCTGATTGTGGGGGGACCGGCTTGGAAAACCCAGCAATTGGAGGCTGGTGATATCGTTCTGAAAATAGCAGAGGAAAATGGTACTCCAATAGATGTATTTGGCAAATCTTTACAGGAAATCTTGCACCTATTGCGAGGAGAGAGTGGGACAACGGTCATTCTTACTGTGAGAAAGACCAATGCCCAAACAAAAGAAGTTCCGGTGATTCGGGAAAAGGTATTGCTCGATCAGGCTATGGCTTTTACCATTGAAAATGAGATCGGATACATTAAATTACCTCGTTTTTACAGTGGTGATGAAGGGTGTGCATCTCACATTTTGCGACAGCTAAAACAGCTAAATGACCACGCCATTCAAGGGTTGATTATCGATCTTCGAGACAATAAAGGAGGCTCCGCCCGTGAGGCCATCGAAATGTTGGGATATTTTCTAAAAGAGGGCGTAGTCATGCAATCGAGTTATCGAGATGGGGCCCCGCGGCAATATCGGGATGAAGATACTACCGTACAATATACCGGTAAATTGTTGGTGATGGTCAACACCAGAAGCAGTTCCGGATCGGAGTTATTTGCGGGTACTTTGCAGGATTATCGGCGGGCACTCATCGTCGGTAGCACCGCTACCTACGGAAAGGGGACGATCCAGCGCTTTTTTAATATTGAACCCGAGGACTCTACTATACACGAGAAATTTGGAAACATCAAACTGACCATTGGGCGTTTTTATACCGCCAGTGGCCGCACGCCGCAATACGAAGGCATCACGCCCGACATTGTCTTACCAGCGGAGGACGATTACATACCTACCGGTGAAAGGGTTCACCAATATGCACTGAAGCGGCTAGATTTGCCCCGCAGTGAAGTGGCCCAATCGGTTTGTCCACTGCCCGATAAAGTACCGCTCCAGGCAAAAAGTCAGGAACGGATACAAAAAAATAGTCGCTTTCAGAGGCTGGCCGACTATGCGCTGCAGGTTAAAAAAAATCGAGCTATTACGGAGGTAAATCTTGACTTCAAAGATTACCAATTAGCAAAACAAACTAGCCTTCGTCAAGAAGCGCAGTTACAAGAGGTTTTTAAAACGATTCCTGGTTTCATGGTCAGTAGTCTGCCAGAAAACGATTCCATCGCGATGCTCAAAAAGGAACGCTGGCGAGAGCGCATTCAAGGCGACCCTTACGTGCGGGAATGCTATTTGATCATGATGGATATGTTGGGCTAAAAAACGGCAAAGCCCACAAACCGAGAGGTTGGGGGCTCTGCAAATAAGAATGTATCTAAAACAACAGTTGGGGTGATTGCTTATGATTTCACAAATGATTGGCTGACCGTAGTGCCATCATTAAGTTTTAACTGTACGTGATACATGCCGGAAGGCCAGGAGCCAATTTCCAACAAAATGTCATGCTGTCCGGAGGCGGTTATCTCCTGAGATGGTATCACCTGTACCACTTGCCCATTGGCATCAAACACTTGTAGGTCAATTCGGGATTTTTGCAGTAAATGCAAGGTAATCGTTACTCTTTCGGTAGCCGGATTGGGCGCAATTTGCCAATCCACCATTGCTTTCGGTGCTTTGGTATGCGTGGTGATTTCCTCCAAATTGGTGATCATACGCAGTGCCTTGCTATAATGATCTGAGATAAAAAGTGTATCCTGCGAGGGAGAAGCAATAATGCCGTTGGGGCCATTAAATTTAGCCTCGCCCGGTCCACCGTCAATAGTGCCTACGCCCCCCCCCAGGAAGGTCGTGTCGTTCCCCATCAGGTCGGTGCGGTAGAGCTTGTGTTGTGAAAATAGTGTGCCGTAGATGTACCCTTTTGCGTAAGCGATGAATCCCAACCAGCCACTGCCCGAAGGTTGCGCCAGCAATTCCTGTTCGCCACTATCGTAGAGCTTGATAATGCGGCGATTGTTGAAATTGCCCACATACAATTGACCGTCGTCATCATAGCACAGCCCCACCGGCCCATTGAGCAAACTATCCTTAGTTAAGGTCACTATACCGCCATCAGGAGCGATTTTGACCACCCGATTACCGTAGTAACTGCTCACCACTAAGGTGTCGCTGTCTGGTTCTAAGATCATTCCCGAAGGACTGTAGAAGTTGTTAATGAATACCTCCGAAGAGCCGTCTGCAAAAATCCGATAAATTCTGTTGCCCTCCTGATCAGCCAGGTAGAGGTGCCCATCATTGCCCAAAGCCATTCCATTGGGCGTATTGTAGCCCGTCGAAAACTCTTCGGACGACCAATCGTCCGGTGATACCTTAATGACAGAAGCTCCATTGTAATGAGCGCCGTAGAGGAAACCGGCTTCATCAAAAATAAGCGCATCATCAATGTTGGAATTCATAGAAAGTGTGGTCACCTGCTGAGCCACAGCCACCAAAGAGGCCCATACCAGCAGCGCGCCAGTGAAGTAAAATTTGTACATAGTCAGGTAATTTTATTGGAGAATAATGATGCGAAAGACGGCAAGAAAAGCGGTTAAATCGACCTCTTTTGCAAAGTGGGACGCATTTTTTTTTAAAGGGATAGAAATAGTTGCCTTAATTTCATTTGGGCGTGCCCTCCCGGTTTGGCCGGAAGGTCGCTATGTTCCGTAGCTCTCCCTATCGGGATCGGCCCGATGGTCCCCCGGCATTTGCCGGGGCTACTGCACAGCGCTCACGCGGCTGGCATCATTTCGCCAACGGTTCGTTCTGAAAAGAATGATAATCGCTGGGACTGACCCCCGTGATTTTCCGGAAGGCTCGATTGAAAGCGGATTTGGAATTAAACCCCACCTGATAGGCCAGCTGTAGGATGGATTTGTCGGCTTCTCGTGCATCATTGCGTAAAGCAATAAAAGCCTGGATGCGGTAGGTGTTGATGAAATCAAAAAAGGTTTGGCCAAAGCCGTGATTGAGCAGGCGCGACAATTCGTGGCGGGGGAGATTCAACAATTCAGCCAAATCGCCCAATTTCAGTGTGGATTCCATATAGGGCTGCTGCTCCTCCATAAATACCTTGATTTGTTGAATCGTGCGTTCGTCGTCCAGGGTAATGGTTTTGGGGGCAGGCGGCAGGTCAAACAATTCCGTACGCAGCAGCACGGTATAAGCCATCCAATAGATGTAGCCCACCAACAAAAACCAAAAGACCCGATAAGCAGTATAGGTGGGATCAAAAACAAAGATGTGTATGCAGAAAGATACCGTCCAACAACCGGCTAAGACTAATCCGATCCGGAAAAAGATGGGTAAAAACCGGGCGGCGATCGGCGTGGCTTCCAACTGCGATCGATGGGCTTGCACCAAACGCAGACTGGCCAGGAGGTAGGAAAACAGGCTGATAATAGCGGCGCCCTCAATTCCGTAAAAGGACAAAATAATTTGCCGAACACTGAGGTATTCCCAGTTTTGTACCAGGTGTTGTCCCAATACCGTATTCAAAATAAAAATGTGTACAAAAGCAGGTAGGGCATGCCAGATCAATTTTTTCCCAGGCACCTTCGGCAATCGCAGTAGATGACGCACAAACAACCAGATGCAGGGACCAAAGATGAATAGGATAACGTCTGGCAACAGGATGACCTCCCCCAGATAGGCCACCCACTCTTTTTGAAAACCGACCTTGAAAACTAGTAAAATGGAGACGAGAAACACCAGCGCGAGCAAATAATTGGCAGCTGGCCGATTGGACACCTTACGCCGGTATAACAGAAAGGCTACAAACAACCCTTGCCCGGCTCCGAGCAATAGCAGTAAATCGAATATAGATAGCGTCATGATGATTTCTTGTCGCTTACAAAGATGCCAAAATTCTGCTGCTTTTGGGAATGTTAATCGGATGTATTGGGATGGACTTTGACAAAACGGCCTTTAATGTTCAAAAGGAATCACCTTGTTCTCCTCTTTGATCAGCACCTGGTACCCCTCTTGCACCAGTTTCTTCAAGGTCGCAGGCTCCGGAAGTTGCTGGTAAGCAGTGATGCCGCAATAAAACATCGTTCTAATTGGGTAGGGCTCGTTAAATAATACGATGCTTTCACCAACCGGTAATTGTAGTTTTGTGGAGTCGACACTTGCTTTTATGGCCTGCTCTTTTGAAAAAGGGTGAAAGGGTTTGAGTCGTTCAATGCTGTATCGAATGGGGAGTCCAATTATCAATATTAAAAACAAGGTTTTAATTGGATATGGAACCCTTAAACGGGGGCTTAATTTAATAAAATAATGTAGGAAAAAGCCGGTTAATAGAAAAAAGCCCGGAGCGCACAACAAGAGATAAGGACTTCGTTTGGTGTCCATCAGACTGATCAATAGAAGAGGGACAAAGATCAATGCCACCAGGGTGAGAGTTGATTTTCGACCGGGCTTGGAGAGAAACTTGTACAAAAGCCAGAGCATTGGCAGGTAAATCAATTCTCCAAAAATCATGCGGGCGTGATCCAGGAAAAAATACCAGGGATGTTGGTGTAGTTCAATGCTACTGTTCACCCGCATAAAGACCCGTAACAACGTGTGCCGACTCTCCTCAGGATAGATTTCCAGAATATACACGAGCCAAGGTGTTGCCACTACAAAGAAACCCAACGCTATGATTAGCATTTCTTTGAGAAAAAAAGATAACCGTTTTTGTCTCCCAAACCCAATGGCCAGTACAAACCAAATAATGGGAATGAACCCCGCTGATATCCACTTACACATGAAGGCTAGGCCAGTGAGTAAACCAATGGTTAATGTGCTGTATTTCAGTGGTTTTTGCTGGTGAAAGTATTCAAGCACAGCCCACAAACCCCATTCAAAGAAGAACAGAAAGATCACGTCTACATGGTCATTGGAAATTCGCCCACCTACCAATTCCAGGGTCATGCCGTGGATAGCATGGAAGAAGGCTGCGTACATGCCAACCCGTCGATCAAACAGGCGTTTACCAATCAAAAAAGTGAGCCATACGCTAAGGGTAGCAAGAAGTATAGAAGGTAAGCGGACTGCGAATTCTGTAAGACCTAAAAGGTAAATGGAAACGGCCATCAACCACATTGGTAGCGGTGGTTTCTCCAGATAAATATGGGTTTGTGACCACACCTCATGATCGTGTGCTAAAACGGGTTGATCGTACAAGGTGGGCTCCAGGGGATGGTCTATTAGGTTTTTGGCAACCAGCGCATGAAAACGTTCATCCCAGGTGCCGAGTACCGGCATTCGACTGGCACCTAAACGCAATAGAAATGCAATTGTCAGGATGACATAAATGGTGATTAGGAGTTGTTTTGAGATCCGCATTTAAGACAATTAAATTAAATAGGTGATACATGATAGGTGGAATATTGTTATATTGATAAGTTAATGGAAAATTTGTCTGCCTGCTGCCAAATCTAGCATAGAAATGCACCCTAATAAGGACAAAGATGCCGCCGAAGGCATATTCTATTAGGGCAATAAAGAAGATTATTTTATCCTTACAGAAGGGGACAAATTACAACTGCACCCTTTCGTAGTCTAATGGTTCACCTTCAAACATGAACTAAGCACTTTTTATTGCCAGATGATCCGTTCTACCACGGTTTGCCCTTTGCTCACTAGTTTCAGAAAATACATTCCCGCCGACCCCGGCCGCTGCAGTTCCAACCTGTCTGTTGGCGTGATTGACAGCTGACTAATGACCTGTCCCGCCGCATTGATCCAGGCGTAGGCCTCGATCGGGTATTCGGGGTTGACTTCGACTTGAAGTAGGTCTGTCGCGGGGTTTGGGTACAAATGAAGATTTAGGTCTGCTGTCACCTCTCTGGTGTCCACAAAAATGATGTCACAGGAATAGTTATTGTCAAAGTTGGCATCAAACTTATGATCAGGCGCACCGACAAAAAAGCAACGTTCAAAAGTTACCGTTGGATTAGGGGAAAAAGTATACCTAACTTCAGATAGCATCCCTTCTACGATTGTGCTTTCTCCCGGTAGAAGGGTCGTGCCGTCAATTGTAAAAAAGCGTCCTTCGGAACAATTAAAGGAGCCTAATACTTCGGATCCAACTATAAAGGAATATACAGGAGCGTCACTAAAATTGGTCACTTCAATGCCAAATCGGATATAATAATGATTTAAATAAAGATCTGGCCCTTCTGCCTGTACGGAATAGGATATTAACTCCAAATCATCGACGCTGGTAATTCCTAGATCTTTCACCGGTTGAGGAGGATTTGCAAACGTCACAATGCGTTCCACAAAGGCATCCTGAAAGATGCGGTAATAGGACGGCCGTCCCTCATCCGGTTCCATGATGGCGGCTCCACCTCGATAAATTATGCCATTTTTATAGGTCATAGTTAAATTGACCTTTTGGTTACTATATGGCTCTACTAGCATTTGCCACTCACTGTTTTCATCCAGTCGATGTACCGCTTCTCCCCAGATCATGATGGTATCCTGATGCAATAAAATTCCTTTTTTTGCAGTTTGCGGCAAAGTGACAAAAGATAAATCCGCAGTGCTCAAATTATAAAAATACAACACCCCCGAACTCATCAATAAAAGACTGTCGCCTGATACTTTCAGATCGATCAGGTTCATACTCGCCGGCGCAGGTATTTCTTCCTGAATTTCTCCTTGCAAATCGGTGAGAAGTACTCTAAATTGGGTCATTAGTACCAATGAAGAATCATTTAATATCTCAATAGAAACGAGGGCTTCATTCCAATCAAAGTCATAAGTTTTTTTAAAAAGGCTGTCTAACTCCGGGCTAAAGCCAAACAAATACCTATTTCCTCCGGCAATAACCGTTGCATCGGGTAATTCTAAGATATGCACTGGATCATAAAAGTGATAGGGAAAAAAATGCCGATAGGCGAGCCGATTACCCAAGGTGTCTAATCGAGCGACTGCAAAGCCATCAACAGGTGTTCCGGTATCATCCGCTACTTTGTTATGGCCTCCCAATAAGATGTTTCCGTTGCGGGTAAAAGCGATATCAGTCACCCAGCAATAACCACATTCATCAAAAGGACTGACTTTCCAGGCCAGTGAACCATCTCTATTCATCAGTGCGACAAACGGATTTTTGCAGTCTCCTTCATTTCCGCCTACTAGTAAGCGGGCATCATCAACCGCAATATCATTGACCTGTCCATGATATTGCTGAAAGACATATTGGTAATCATTTTGTGCCGAAAGAGCCGTACTAAAAATCAATAATAAGGGTAAAATTTTAGAGCGCATAACTGTTGGCTTTTTGTTGCTCTCAAATTAAGTAAATTTCAGATTAGGAATTGCAATAGGTCTGACAAAAGGGGCGCAGGGATTTGGGTAAGATATTCTTCGCGGAGCCCTAATGCCTCAATTCGGGTATAAAATCCTTTAAACACTATAATTTTTAACCCCATTATCCTCAATAAATTCGAACTTTGTATTGAGAAATCGCTACCCATGTTTACCATCGATATTATTACCTTATTTGCGTTTATCGGGACTTTCCAGGGATTGGTCTTTGCCGCTATTTTTTGGTTGCGCAATAAGAATCTGGCCAATAAAATCTTTTCGCTGCTACTGTTGGCCACCAGTATTCGTATTGCCAAAAACATCTTTGTCCACCTGTGGGAATTGAATCCGGAGATGTTTACCTCACGCACCGTTTGGCGTTTGGGAGTCTACATTGGTCTGGCCCACCAGTTTGCTATTGGTCCGCTTTTTTACCTTTATTTCCAGTCGAAATTGCAGCAGAAATTCAAATGGAGAAGGCGTTATTTATGGCATTTTGCGCCTTATTTTTTGCTGATTTTGATCAGTCCGTTGCTGCGGTGGGCCTTCTGGGAAAATGGCGGATTATGGTTGTCGTATGCCTCTATTTTGACTTATTATTTGCTGACCTTCCAGCTCTTTTTTAGACATTCAGGGACCATTGATCGTGGCACTGCCAAATGGTTAAGGGGGTTGTTATGGGTGGCTTTTTTTCTGATGTTTGCCTACTCCCCGGCACTTTTTAAGTACATGGGATACATCGGAGGTGCTTTCTTTTATACCGTAGCCATTTTTGTGACCGGCTACATTATGCTGATCAATAAAGGCAATATTTCCTTTTTTCGCACCAAATATGAATCCTCAACGCTTAGCGCAAAAAAAGCAACAGAAATCCGGCAAAAGCTGGAGGCCTGCATCTTACACCAAAAGCCCTACTTAGCCCCCGAACTAACCCTCCAACTTCTGGCTGAAGAAATTGTCGTGCACCCTCATCACCTTTCGCGGGTGATCAATCAGGATTTGAATATGAGCTTTACCGACTATATCAATACCTTCCGGGTGAAAGAAGCTGCAAAGCGACTTAAAAATCCGAATTTTGCACACCTGAAAATCTCCGCCTTGGCCTATGATTGTGGCTTTAATTCGGTGCCAACCTTTAATACACTATTTAAAAAGGTCTACAAAATGACGCCGTCTCAATACCGTAAATCAAAGCTTTAACGGGGTACCTTTGGCAAAATCCTCCTCGTTTACAGCATTTCCGTTCACGGTATTAGTATCCCAATCCTGGGCAATTTTCCACTGCCCCTCTTCTTTCTTGAGGACTACGTGAAACCGCGCGTAGTAGGTTTTTAGTGCTTCACCCGGAGCTTGTGACGTGATTTTGTAATAGCCTACTTCGTAACCGATTTCTTCATTATAGATTCGGTGTTCCAGCCAAAAATCAATGGTTTTTTTTCGATCGTCCGGCTGACTGTAGGCGGTTTTTACCGATTCTCTATAGTCGTCACCTACCTTAATACCCCAAGAACTGACCCGGACCACATCAGCGGTATGTAGGGCATTAAACGCTGCCCAATTCCGGGCTTCAAAGGCAGCTTTAAAGGGTTTCCACAATTGTTGGTTGACTTGCTCCGCGATGTCGGCCTTGTCTTGAGCATAGCTTCCCGTAAGCAGAAAAAGCAAGCCCATCATCAGGTAAAATCCAAGTGATTTCATCGGTGTAATGGTTTGATTAATAATGCCACAAGAATCCGCCTTTTAAAGCCTGGAGCCTATTAAAATCATAATTTTTACAATCAAAATCCCGGAAAATCAAGAGACAATGCCCAGGCGTTCCAAAATTTTCATCGTCACCTCTTTGCGTACGGCAGGAAAATCATCCATATTCAAGGTTGCAGTAGGTTCCACATTAGTGGCAAAATAATACACGGCACCGCCTTTTTCCACATAACCTACAAACCAGCCATTGTTGTTGCCGTTGCGAATAGACCAACCCGTTTTGCCGCTAATTTGGTAGTGATCATTGGTGTCGATGACCATCATTTTTTTCATGATTTGCAAAGTGCGTTCGGCAATGGGCAAGTCGCCTTCATAGAAGCGTTGCAGGAAATCAATTTGTTGGAAAGCATTGATTCTTGAATCCCCTTCCAGCCAAAACAAATCGATGTTGCTGGAATCGACAATCATTTGGCCGTAGTCAAATTTTGCCAGGTGCTGGTTCATCCGCTCAACGCCAATTTTTCTGGCTACTTCTTGATAGCAAGGCACGCAAGACCGGTGAAAGGCCTCCCGAAAAATCATATCCTGCTCCCAGATTGGTAATGCCCGCTTTTGCCCATCCCATTTGAAGAGGGTGCTATCGTCTTTCACTACTCCCGTCTCGAGCGCAATGAGGGAATTGGGAATTTTGAAAGTAGATGCAGGAAGATTGCCCTTTCTGGCCCTGGCAAAATCATTGGCGTAATATTCGTCTCTTTTGGGATTATAAATCAGGACGATGCCAGTGGTCTGGGCGGAATCGATAATGGATTGGAAGGAGGGGTGGGGGATTTCTTTGGGCGAAAGATCAAAATGGGAAATCTCCTCTGTAGTAGGATGACAACTGGGGAGGAAAAGGGAGACGGCGATAAACAGCAATCTTTTCATGTTGAGGGTTATTTTGTTTAAGGTAAAGATACGTTAGTGCTTGTTTGGAGGTAATCCCTGAAGTATATTCGGGCAAGCTATTCAGG
>CAXHCA010000177.1:0-11704 GCA_964015035.1 uncultured Saprospiraceae bacterium | reverse complement strand
CGTCTCGGCTCAGCCGAGATGGACGAAAAAATAGCCGAAGTGAGGTTCCAAAATCTGTGATTTGCAGCCTGAATAGCTTGCCCGAATATACTTCAGGGATTACCTCCAAACAAGCACTAAAACCTAACCCCTCTCGCCTAAATCCCTGCTCAGTCAACCTTAAAAAGGTTCTCTTTGTATTCATAAGGGAACCTTTTTTATTTTACCTTTGTGCTCCCTAACCATTTATTTAAATTATAGTAATGAAAGAAGTATTTATCGTATCAGCCGTACGCACCCCATTGGGCAGTTTTGGTGGTGTTTTATCCAGCTTAAGTGCCACCCAACTCGGGAGTACTGCGATTAAAGGTGCTTTGCAAAAAGCCGGAGTCGCCCCCAAAGAAGTTGAAGAAGTTTTCATGGGTAACGTTTGCTCTGCAAACCTTGGACAGGCACCAGCCCGACAAGCAGCGCTAGGTGCAGGAATCGGCAGCAATGTTCCCTGTACAACCGTCAATAAAGTGTGTTCATCAGGTATGAAATCCATCATGTTCGGCGCACAAAATATCATGCTGGGTTTTAGTGACCTGGTTGTCGTTGGCGGCATGGAAAGTATGAGTAATATTCCTTATTACGTGCCCAAAGCTCGCTGGGGGCACAAATATGGCGACGGTGTTCTCGTCGACGGTTTGGCCAAGGATGGACTAACCGACGCTTACGACCACAATGCCATGGGGGTTTGTGCCGACAATACAGCGACAAAATTTGGCATCAGCCGGGAAGAGCAGGACGCTTATGCCATTCGCTCCTACAAGCTGGTAGCCGAAACCACAGAAAAAGGTTGGTTTAAAGACGAGATTGTACCGGTCTCCGTTCCACAACGCAAGGGAGATGCGCTGATCATCAACGAGGATGAAGAATACAAACGCGTTAAATTTGACAAAATTCCTTCGCTTCGCCCTGCCTTCACAAAAGATGGCACCGTAACTGCCGCCAATGCCAGTACCATCAACGATGGCGCCTCGGCTTTGATCTTGGTGAGCAAAGAAAAAATGGAAGCACTGGGCTTAAAGCCAATTGCTAAAATTCTGGCTTTCGCCGATGCCGCTCAGGAACCTCAATGGTTTACCACAGCTCCAACGTTAGCGGCTCCAAAAGCACTACAAAGAGCTGGCTTAACCATGGAGGACATCGACTACCTGGAGGTGAATGAAGCTTTTGCCGTGGTACCAATGACCTTTAGTAAAGAATTGAATGTAGCTGACGATAAAGTCAATGTATTTGGGGGTTCCGTAGCAATCGGACACCCACTGGGCGCTTCCGGCGCGCGAATTGTCACCACCTTGAATAATGTGCTTCACCAGCGCGATGCCAATATCGGACTGGCGGCTATATGCAACGGTGGTGGTGGTGCTTCTGCCATCATTATTGAGCGGATGTAGCCAGCACCAGATCAGCTGCTTTTTCACCAATCATGATTGTGGGTGCATTGGTATTGCCCCGGGTAATGGTAGGCATGATGGAAGCATCGGCCACACGCAATCCCCGGATGCCGTGCACCCGCAATTGATCATCGACCACAGCCATCTCATCTTTTCCCATTTTACACGTACCCACCGGATGGTAGAGCGTTTGCGACCATTCTCGAAAAAAATCGGCAATTTCCCCCTCATCGGTCAATGGCCTTTCCGGCAAATGCAGCGCTTGCCTGTAAGGTCCAAAAGCCGCCTGATTTAAAATGTCTACCGCAATCCGATACCCCCGAATCATAGTGGCCATATCATCCGGATGGCTATAATATTGAGGATCAACTAAGGGGAGTTCTTCTGGATTAGCGCTCGCAAGCGTCACTGCTCCCCTACTTTTCGGTTGAATCAGAGTAGGCCCAAAACTGTAGCCATTTCCGCGTGGTTTATTAAATCCATGGTCAATAAAAAATACCGGGCCAAAGTGGTACTGCAAATCTGGTGCGGATAAATCAGGTAGAGATCGTACAAATCCCCCGACTTCGGCCACATTGCTCGTCAATGGTCCACGCCGCCGGAATAAGTAATTCAAAAGATGGGCAATTACGTAAGGAAAACGCTCGGTACTATCCAGGGACCATCGGTAGTTGGTCCGCGTAGCCACACCACCAATAAGGTGATCCTGTAGATTTTTGCCAACCCCAGGCAAGTCATGCTCCACAGGAATGTTATATTGCCGTAGCTCCTGCGAAGCTCCAATACCTGATAGCATCAACAACTGAGGGCTGCCAAATGCGCCGGCACTTAGCAAAATCTCCCGGCCCGCGTGAGCTTCATAGCGCTGACCATTTTTCCGATATCGGACACTTCTCGCCTGTTTATTGTCCAATTGAATTTTTTCCACATAAGCCTTTGTTTCAACCGTCAAATTATTGCGCGAAAGCGCCGGCTTTAAAAATGCTTTGGCCGCACTACAGCGTTGCCCATTCTTCTGGGTCACCTGATAATAACCAAACCCTTCCTGAATGGCTCCATTAAAATCTTCTTGCTGTTCGTATCCCGCTTCTACCGCTGCCTTAATCAATGTCTTTGACAGCAAATTAGGCGAGCGTTGCTGATCTACCGTAAGTTCTCCCGAGGTGCCGTGAAACTCATTTTGGATCACCTGTTGTTGCTCGGACCGCTTAAAATAAGGCAATACATCGTGGTATGCCCACCCCTGATTGCCAAGGCTGGCCCAATGGTCATAATCAGCTCGGTGCCCCCGAATGTAAATCATCGCATTGGTACTGCTGCATCCGCCCAGCACCTTGCCCCGTGGTTGATACATTTCCCGGTTATTGACATGCTCCTGAGGAATGCTTGAAATCCCCCAGTCGAGCCTGCCTTTAAACAATTTCGAAAAGGCGGCCGGAATATGGATATTGGGGTCTTTATCCGGTCCTCCCGCTTCCAACAATAGTACCTGATTTTTCCCACTTGCCGATAAGCGATTGGCCAAAACACAACCCGCAGAACCGGCACCAATAATGATGTAGTCAAATATTCTTTCCATAGTACATCCAAGATAATTAAAAAAGTGAAAAAACAGTAGACCAACAAATTGACTGGTGGGTACCAAAATAAGCGTCTAAATAACTTAACATGTAATCAAAAAGATTACAAATTGATTTTTTTACACAAAAAATAATCAAAACAATTGCATTTTAAGGGCATTTTGTGTTACTTTGTACGGTATACGAAACAAAAACCAAATGAAGATATATTGACAAAAACGCGCACTTTGTCCCAAATCTTTATTTCAATTTAGGTGCCATTCCCAATTAATGGCAGGGCATAGCCATGTCATTCAGGTTGGGAATTTGCCACCTGTTCTCTCTTTGACGGATCGTAAATAAATAGTGCAAAGTATTGGGAGAACCACCTTCTCAATGAGCAAGGGGAAAACAACAATTGGTGGTTTTCTTAGTGCATGTTTGGAGGTGTGCTTTAGCAGCGAAAATTACAGGTTTTGGGTTCTCGGGAGGCTCATTTTTGAGTACATCCCGGCTGAGCCGAGACGGACGAAAAAACAGCCAAAAAGAGGTTCCCAAATCCCGGTTTTACCGGGACTGAATAGCTTGCCCGAATATACTTCAGGGACTACCTTCAAAGATGCACTTAATTTGACCACGCCCATGAGCATGTCGGCGTGGTTTTTTATTTGGCAACAAACACTCATTTGGGGGAGAGCAACAAAACAAGTTAACTGCTCTCCCCTATGCTAGCAGATAATTACTCTGTTTGGGGTTTACCCTCCGCAAGAAGTTTATCAATATCAAGCATAAACTCATCCACCGATTCGGGATCGGTACCATTGGCGAAAGCCCGGATATGTCGGTTTTCATCCACCAGAATCAACCAACCGCTGTGGTCAAATCCACCAGGTGCCCTGGGATCCTCTATCGCTATGCTCATGTAGTCATTGGCGATATTGTAGATCTCAGCCTTTTCCCCGGTGACAAACTTCCATTTTTCAGGATTGGCCCCTAGCCCCACCTGGTATTTCTTGAGTTTGGCAATCGTATCGTGCTTCACATCGATGGTATGCGACAACAGCATCAATCCATCATCCTCCGCATATCTATCCTCCAATCGCAGCATTTGCTGGGCGACTTTAGGGCATATAGTCGGACACGAGGTGAAAAAGAAATCGGCCACATATGCCTTGCCGGCAAAAGTCTGATTAGTCACCACCTGACTGTCTTGATCAATAAAGGTAAAGTCAGGAATGGTGTGATAAATCGTATCGCCCGTTTGTGGATCGACATCGTGATTGCCTAGAATGGGTAAGGGTTTATCACTTTCTTGACAAGCCCAAAGGGTCATCCCCAGCAGGACTAAAATTAGTATGTTTTTCATGCTAAAAATCATTTTTTACTGTTCGTTACCCAGCAATTCTGACAATAAAGCCTGGGCTGTACTGATAGAAGACGTCATTTTTTCTTTAACAGTTGTCATTTTATTCAGTTCACCATTGAGGTAATTGACAATGTCCTCATGACTTTTACCATTGCGTAAAGCCCCCAATTGCTGCAACTCATTCATCCAGGTGAACATACTTTCCTCACCAGCTTCCAGGGCTTTGAGGGTATTGTTTACTTTTTCCAAAAGTGGCTTTTCCATCGTTTCACTTTCCAGAAAAGGAGTCAAATCCTGGGTCAGTTGATTGATCGTAGACATTTCTGGCATCACCTCATCGTGCAGGGCCATTACTTGATCCCACAGCGCATCCTGAATTGCGAGCTCTTCTTTGCTATAAGGCTCGTCCTGAGCATTGTCTTTCGGTTGGTTTTGACAGGAGAAAACTAGTGTTACCGCCAATAATGTGGCACTTAGCAATTGAATTTTCATTTTTTTTATGTTTAAATCTCCGAGGAATCCAATTTCCCCCAGAGCGTAAATGTAAAGAAAAGTGGATTGTTTGATCTTTCTAAGAATTTGCCAGCAGGCTGGCCTGTCTTAGTGCATATTTGGAGGTGGTGCTTCAGCAGCGAAAATTGCAGATTTTGGGTTCTCGGAAGGCTCATTTTTGAGTGCATCTCGGCTGAGCCGAGGTGAACGAAAAAATAGCCGAAGTGAGGTTCCCAAATCCCGGTTTTACCGGGACTGAATAGCTTGCCCGAATATACTTCAGGGACTACCTCCAATCATGCACTTAACCAATGGGGGGTTTCAGAATGTCGCGGCAATAATCGGACACCGGACCAAATTGGTCGTAACCCAACAGCCGCAGTTGCGTTGTAGAAATGGGAATAGACAAGGATGGAGAAGCAGTAGACGGCAGGATAAACCAATCTCCCAAGGCGAGGGGCAGTTCTTTGTGCAAATCGGTATTATGGGCTTTTTTCAACTGCTTACTGAGGTAGCAATTACCGGCGCAGTTAGGCACCAGTTGTATACACAATTCCTCCACGATATAGGCCCGTTTGAATTGGTATTCCAAACAAGGGAGAATCGGCCTCATCAAGGCAAACAGATAAAAGGCCAGCAAAAAAGATGAAAGGATTTCCCGCCTACTCATGGCCGCAAAGATACAATCAAAATGGATAGACCACTAGAGCCGGGCAGGAAATCTTATGCAGATACGATTATCCTTTGGATGTATAAACCAACGGGAGCACCTGTTGGGCTTCCCCCCTTCCTTCAATTTGCCAATAATAAGTCCCGGGCTCTAGTTGTAATTCCCTCGGATTTAGGGTCCATTGTTGAGTACCTGCCTCCAGCCAACATTGATCAGCCCACAATACCTGACCATTTAGATTCACCAGACGGAGGTGTATTTTCATAGCTTCTTGCAGCTGTAATTCCAGCTGTAGGAACTCACTAAATGGATTGGGAAATGCCTTGACTTTCCAAGGATATTCTAAACAAGTGTGGGGCATAACATCCTGCCCTTTTTGTGCTGTAATCTCCGGCGCCGAATTGGCTTTTCTAGCCTTCTTTTCATCTCGACGAGCCTGTTTCTGTACTTTTCGTTGCTGCCGTTTGTGCGAATTGCGATAGGTCAGGTCTTTGATCCACTGCACGAGTGTAGAGGGATAAGTTGCTTTATTCACCACAACGATGCCGATCATCTCTCCTGTCAGCATATTTGTTTCCATGATGACTGTCAATTGCCGCTTAGGCAATTCCGCTACTTTCAGGCTGATGTAGTGGGGTTCATACCCAATAAAAGCCACCATCAACGACACCTCTTCTTCCGTAAAATCAGCCGGTACTTTTAATGTAAATAGGCCCTCAAAATCCGTCACCGTTCCTCGTTGGGTTCCCTCAATAAGTAGTGAAGCCCCAATAAGTGGTTCTCCTGATTCGCCGTCAATTACCTTTCCCTCCACAACGCGCTCCTGTACCGGACTGACCTGAGGTGCTTGATCACGACTAATTTTTCCAGGCACCATATATCCGACTATATGGGCTTCGGAATATTGCTCAAAATCCTTTAATATGATTTGTTGATCTGAATTCGCCAGATAGTCGGCCACTTTAATGGTCACGGGCTCATAACCGATAAAACGAACCTTCATATGGGCATCAGCCGGTAACTTTCCTTCAATCAAAAATTGTCCATCAAAATCCGTATCAGCTTTAATTTCCGTATGCTCAATGGCTACCACCGCACCAATCAGAGCATTACCCTCTCCATTCAATACCCTTCCTTTTAAGGTGATGAATCCCTGTTCTTCAAGGTGTGTCCCCTCTACTACGGGCAACATCGGTGCACCAAGCGTGGTCTGCCCCATACCGGAAACAGAGGTGAGCAAACCGGTAAAAGCCAATCCAATGGAGTTAAAAATACTGCGATTGGGTTGCGGCGCTTGTAGGGGAATGCTCTTCTCCAACTGATCCCGATGAAAACGTCCACAAATCTTTCCTTGATTTTGCTGAAGAAAGTGGACCAACTCCCGGTCAGTCATCTGAGAAAAGTCGATCAGTGTGCGGGAGCACTGATTGCAATAACGACCATCATTTACCACTTGCATCTCATGCCATGGCTGATCACAGGGCTCGGGAACGGAAATTTGAATTGAAGTTTGTTTCATAAGAATTAGGATTTTAATATGAACTGTCAAAGTGATGAAGTGGCGTGAATTAGACACAGCGTAGTCGGAGAAGCAAAAGCAACAGAAAAAAAAGATTCCGCTCAAATGAAATCTCTATTGACTCGGTGTCTAAATAGTTGTACCCACTCAGAGTATGTTTGGAGGTGGTGCTTTGGTGACGAAAATTGCAGATTTTGGGTTCTCAGGCAGCTTATTTTTGTGTGCATCTCGGCTGAGCAGAGACGGACTCAAAGATAAACCAATGAGGTTCCAAAATCCCGGCTTTACCTGGACTGAATAGCTTGCCCGAATATACTTCAGGGACGACCTCCAAACATCACTTAGATGCAAATCCTTTCGGAATTACACAAAAAGGGCCAAAAAAAATTGGGCATCCCCTAAAACTATTTTACCATTGCATGTTCTTGTAAGAGAACCTATTTTATGCCTAACCAATTTCTTTGACCATGTCAGAAAGTTATATTGTTGATGCCGTAAGAACCCCGATTGGGAAATTCACCGGCACCCTTTCCCCCATTCGCACCGACGATCTCGCAGCTCACGTCATCAAAGCCCTCATTGATCGATACCCGCAAATCCCGGGAGAGGCCTTTGCCGATGTGATCATGGGTTGTGCCAATCAGGCCGGCGAAGACAACCGCAATGTGGCTCGTATGGCCCTTTTGCTGGCCGGGCTCCCCTACTCCGTTCCGGGTGAAACCGTGAATAGACTTTGTGCTTCCGGAATGTCGGCGGTAATTCACGCCAACCGGGCCATCCATGCCGGCGATGGAGATTTATTTATCTCCGGCGGAGTGGAGCACATGACCAGAGGCCCATGGGTCATTTCGAAGGTCTCTAAGCCCTTTGGCCGCGATGCACAAATGCACGATTCCAGTTTTGGCTGGCGCTTTGTCAATCCGAAGATGCACGCCATGTACGGCACTGATGGAATGGGGCAAACTGCCGAAAATCTGGCAGAAAAATTTAAGATCAGCCGGGAAGATCAGGATCAATTTGCCTATTGGTCACAAATGAAGGCTGCCAAAGCAAGAGAAAATGGTCGGCTGGCCAAAGAAATTGTCCCTGTTTCCATTCCTCGTCGCAAGGCCGACCCAGTGCTCTTTGAACACGATGAATTCATCCGGCCGGAAACCAGTTTGGAAGCCCTTGGAAAATTGCGAAGTGCCTTTAAAAAGGCAGAAGATGGAGGAACCGTCACCGCCGGTAATGCTTCCGGACTAAATGATGGTGCTGCCGCCATGTTGGTGGCCTCCGATGTGGCGCTTAAGCAGTACAACTTAAAACCACTGGCTCGCATCGTCAGCTCTGCTGTGGTAGGTGTAGAGCCACGTATCATGGGGATCGGCCCTGTTTATGCCTCCCAAAAGGCACTAAAAAAAGCAGGACTGACACTAGATCAAATGGATATCCTGGAATTAAATGAAGCCTTTGCAGTGCAGGTCTTGGCTTGTACCCGCAAACTCGGACTGGAGGATAATGATCCCCGGATCAATCCCAACGGAGGCGCCATTGCCCTCGGTCATCCGCTGGGCATGACGGGTACGAGGATCTTGCACACCGCGGCCCTCGAATTACAGGCTCGGCAGAAAAGGTATGCACTAGTCAGTATGTGTATAGGCGTGGGGCAGGGTTATGCGGTGATCTTGGAAAGCGTGTAAAACAGAGAACGGGGAGGAAAACATCACCTCCCCGTCAGGTAGTATTTACAACTTTACTGTGTCGGAAAACATCAGTTGGTCATCTTCGATGCGCAGAACTTTGATCCATTGTTCATCTCCTTGCTGAATGGTGATTTTGTAGCGCCCGTCTTCCAAATCAGCCAGATTGATGCGCTGAGCGAAACCGTTGTGATTCTTTAGCCTTTTGTAAAACAGGGTGTTCGGTTCGGACAAGTCGTCAATAATCACATTGGTTCTTTGCTTTTGCAAATTGGCCAGTTTCAAGACAAAAGACTTGCCGTCCACAGATTTGACGTCAAAGATGATTTTTTCATCATTGCCGATCTGATCTACCGGATCAGTGGCGTAGGCAGACATAAAAAACAAGGCAAACATGGCGGTTGCCATCCATTTGAAAACTTTCATAATAAGTCGGGTTTATTAATAAATTAAAATGTCGGTGATTCAGGTATCCTTAAAGACACCTAATTATTTGCTTAGTTGTTTAAGGTTGGTTGGTCCCGCAAGGTAAAGGCAAGGAGAGGAAAAAGAAAGTAGAATTGATCAATCGGCCGAATTTTTCGATTAAAGGAAACATTCGGCCGATTGGCTGGCATCTGTCAATTATTCAAAAAGTATTTTGCCCGTTTTGGTTCGTCCATCAGAATCCTGCAACTTAAAAAAGTACATACCTGAAGGCAAATTCGCCCGATCAATGGTATAGTTGCTTGCAGCCACATCCGGTTGATACAATACCTGTTTGCCGGTAGCATCAAAGAGATAAAACGCCAGTTCATTGATGCCCGCCGGCATGTTAATGGTTGCCGTTTGCTGCACAGGATTGGGGAATACCGCTACCTGATCAATGGGGTGTGGCAAGTCGTGAATGCCAGATACCACACCTGTTGTATCTCGTGTATACATCACCACCATGACCATCATTTCATCGTCGGAAGTAGGGCCCCACCACACGGGTTCCGGTCCATCATTGACCCAGGTAGCTTCGTGAATGACCCCATTTAAAAAATTGATGGTAGTAGGCCGTAAGGGCGAAAAGTACCGCATGGGAATATGCTGATAATCAAAATAGGGTGAAACACAACCGGGCACCCCTTGTGGGCAGGCTGCATCATAAATCAGTTCTCCCTGAGTCCCTCCAGGTAAGCGTTTGAATACTTTGTACCCTGTGCCGTACTTATGGGTATGTCCCATCAACCCCCATACAAAGATTTCTCCCAGATTATAGGCAATATTTTGAGTCGCCGTCACCGGATTCCCATTATTAGGGATGTAAATGTTGGTATTTGCCACCAAATCGGTATACATCTCCTGGGCGGCGCTGCCCGCGTCTTGTGTATAAATATTGATGTAAGCTTCTGCCTGGTAAACATTAGTGGCGGTGTAATTGATATAATGTGAATTGAGATCCAGCACAATGTTGTTGTCCCAAATAAACGCAGTGCCTTCCGGCAAACGAAGGTCCGTCGATTCCTGCACGGCGGCCACCAATTCAATATCCGAATGATCGGAATTTAACCGCAAACCGTGTGGGATGGAGTTATCTCCACCTGGATTAAAATTGTAGAGAATAAAGTGGTGAGAAAACGGAGCTATCTTAATATCGACGCGATTGACATCCACATCGTTGGGTAGATCAAGCTCATATTTTTGGAAAAATTCCAATTCCCCTCCGGGTTCCAAATAAAATGGCCCCATTTTGATCTGGAAGCCTTCTCCCGGAGCTGGTGCAGCCGGAGGACCATCGGGGTAACTGTACATCGCATTGCCGCTGTAGAAATCCTCGAGTAGGCTTTCATCAACCACCTGACTATTGTCGCTCTTGGCTCCAAAGAGAATCCACTGACGAATCATTTCCTTTTCAACATCCGTCAGTTCATTTTCAACATCTGGATGAGGGCCTGAATTTTCAACCGTGACGTCCAGTGTATTGTTGATTTTATGGAATAAAAAGCTTTGATCAATACGCCCTGGATAAACCAGTTTATAGCCGTTGTTTACGGCATCCGTATCGGAAGGATCGACATTGTAAAGGCCATTTCTCACCGATAAAACCTGGGCCGCTTCCGTACTACCCGTACCTTCTAAATCCAGACCGGCTGACGGGCTGCCATTGTTGTGACAGGACACACATTTATCCTGAAAAATCTGATAAACCCGTTCGACGGTAGATTGTGCATGGAGTCCACAAGTAACCAATAATAAAGTCAATAAGGTGTAGATGAATTTCATAATTCAGCGGTTTTAGAGCAAAAAAAAATTAATAGTACGAGCATCTTTGAAGGTCGGATTTGCTGGCGAAAAGCATCATTTTTATGATGAACAAGGCGTTTTTTGAAATGCATCTCGGCTGAGCCGAGACGGACGAAAAAATAGCCGAAAAGAGGGTCCAAAAGCTGAAGGTAGTTAAAGTTAGAGCTTATTGCCTGAGTGGGTATCGATCCAGGTATTCTTCCACGATGGAGGCAATTACATCTTTCACGATGGTTTTTTCCGTTTGAGCAATGGTCCGCAGCTTCTCCATCTTGTCCTGCTCGATCAGTACGGTTACTCTACGTGTGGGCTTTCCGGATTTTACATTCGTATCTTCCATCGAAACCGTGCTCCGAATCAACATATCCAAGCCACCACGAGAAGGACGGCGGCCTTTTTTTAGCTTAGACTGCTTATTTTTTGGCGTTTCAGCCAACTGTTCCGTCAAGGTTTCTTCAAAGGCATCTTCCAAGAATGATTGCAAATCAGAGGCAAAATTTTTACCGGCATTCCGAGTATCCTCTTCTTCGGAATGGCGCTTTTTTCTTGGCACCGTTTCAACGGATTCAATAGGCAGCTGATCGTCTCCCATTCCGCTAAATAGGCTATCAAAGTCGTCGGTAAATTTTTTCTTCGCCAAAACTTAATGGTTTAATGAAGCTCAAAAAGCTATTCTATTACTGTCTCTTATACACATCTGACGCTGCCGACGAAGCCAAGTGTG
>CAXHCA010000176.1:0-11802 GCA_964015035.1 uncultured Saprospiraceae bacterium | reverse complement strand
CAGAACCTTAACCCCTTGATTTTCGTAACGAATCCGCTCCAAACAAGCACTAAAGGCACTTTTGATTTATATTTTAGCTTGACCACGAAATTTGTCAAAGAACGTTTTATTTTTATTTTTGTTTTGTTGGTGTTTGTGAAAAGATTCTCTTTTTCAGAAGGTTAGGGAAAGAGGTGACTTGGAGGTGTTTAGCCGAAAAATGTGGTCAAAAATTAATATAATTTGTATATTTAATTATCTTTATAGGCTATTCTAATAGGAAAGTTGTATGGTTTTCCTATTGGAATAAATTAGTTAATTACCTCAAAAATCGATGATCATGCGTAAAAGAATTTTGACTGCTTTGTTTGTAGTGGTGGTGTTTTGTGTTGTTGGAGTTGCCCAGCCACCTACTGATATGACTTACGATGTGCCAGGAACTTATATGTTTACCGTTAATCCAGGATATATGGCCGAAATCACTGTAAGTGCTTGGGGTGGTGGCGGCGGCGGCGGATTTTTAGAAAATGGGAGTGCCTCAAGGTCTGGCGGTGGCGGTGGCGGATATGTAACTGACGATTATATTATTGGCCCCGGTGATTATGAAATTGTGATTGGTGCTGGTGGTGGTGAAGGCGAATCAGGAGGCGATTCAAGTTATGATTTTGGAACATTAGTAGTGGCAGGAGGAGGAGGAGCAGGAGGAGTCGCAATAGGAGGTATGGCAGGCTTCCCAGGAGGCGGCACAGGAGGTCCAGCTAGCAGTAATGCTGGTGGTGGTGGCGGTGGCTCAGGACCTGGTGCTGAAAGTGGCTCTTCAGGTATGGATGGTACTGGCAACAATGGTACTGGTGGTGCTGGCGGGGCTACTGGTGGCGGGAAAGGTGGTGATAATAATCAGGATGGCGCAGGCGGATCCGCCCCCGGTGGTGGTGGTGGCGGGCAAGGTAAAGGGCAGGCAAATACTTATGCTTCAGGCTCCGGAGGAGATGGCCAAGTCCTCATCGATGTGATTACTGTTCTCCCTGTAGAACTCACTTCCTTCACCAGCAAACTGGCCGGTAATGCCGTATCTCTGAATTGGCAAACGGCTACGGAGCTCAACAACGAAAAGTTTGTCATCGAGCGCAGCGCGGATCGCAGAAACTACCAAAGCATTGGCGAGGTTTTGGGGAACGGCACCACCAATGTGCAGCAAGACTATCATTTTATGGATAAATATCCAGTGGCGGGCACCAACTACTACCGACTAAAACAAATGGATTGGGATGGTCAGTATGAATATTCCAAGGTCATTAGTACGGAAGTGAAAACCGAGGACAGTCAAATGCGCATCGTGCCCAATCCGGTAGGTACTTCCTTTGCCGTCCAGGTTGATACGGAACAGACCGGCGAAGGGCTTGTTGCCATCTATGATCTATTGGGCCAACAATTGAAGCGACAGACCATCTTTTTAGGGGGGAACACCGATGATACCCGTGTGGATGTGTCTCATTTGCCTTCAGGCATTTATACGCTGAATGTCACCTTGGGCAGCCAACAATGGCAGGAAAGGTTGGTGGTAAAATAAAAAAGGAAGTCACAAGAAGTGAAACAAAGCCGTTCAACACGCTACAAAACTCCGGGTGCGTTGGACGGCTTTATCATTTCACTTTTGATCCAGCATTTTACATCGGCTTCTTACCAATTTTGAAGCCGGTCCAGATACAGATAGCTTTCCACAAATTTTCGGTGGTTATTATCTGTGAGTTTTTCCAACAATTCCAGGGCGCTGATGTAGCTCGCCAGGTTGCCGTTGGAGGAAAGGAATTTGCCGTCATTGACGTAAGTCACCAAGGAATCGTCTTGGACCAGTAGTTTGGGATACGCCTTTTGTAAGTCGGCGCCGCCCCCGATCCAGGTGACGATTTTTTTACCATCGGCAATGCCCGATTCGCCGATCAAATGGGCGCCGGCACAGTTGCTTACGGTATATTGCGTATGTTCGTTTTGATTTCTGATGAATTCGACCAATTTGGGATTTTGGACCTGTGCCGTCATATCGTACGCACTGGGGACAAACAGTACATCCAGGGCGGGACAATGCTCAAAGGAATAATCGGGCAGCATTTTTAACCCCTCCTCACTAACAATCGGGGCCATAGATTCCGCGATGGTAATCACATTAAACAGCGGTCTCCCATCTTCAGTTGGTTTAGAAAAAACATCTAGTGTTGCCGTAACCTCCGTCGTTAATACACCATCGTACATCAGCAAGCCAATGATGGGCAAATCGGCATTGATGGGCTTTAACTTTTCCTGGGGTGCATCCTTTTGCACACCCGTTGTTTCGGTCTGACAGCCGCAAAAAATGCTGCTAAGGGTAATGACTAAGATCAGTATATTTCTCATCAGATTAATTTGTTAAAGGTAAATGAGTACTAACGGCAATTCTGTTCCACGCATTGATGGTCGTGACGGCCATGATGATTTGAGCCAGGTAGTTTTCACCAAATTCCTCCAGTGCTTTTTTGTACAGATCAGAAGATAAACCCGACTGATGGATCAGCGTGATTTGCTCTGTAATTTCCAGCAATAGTTGCTCCTGCTCTGTAAATAAATCGGTTTCTCGCCACGCATCCAATAATAGGAGCCGCTGGGGTGTTTCCCCGTTTTTTAATGCACTTTTGGTATGCATATTGATGCAAAAAGCACAATGATTGATCTGTGATGCTCTGGTTTTGATTAGTTCCAGATGCGTTTGGTTTAGTTCACTCTTTTTTAGGTAATTTTCCAAGGCGTACATGGCCTTAAACGCCTCGGGCTCCAGCGCCTGAATTTGAATTCTTTTTTCCATTTTGCTATGATTTTTAGCAAAGGTACAGATGGGCTATTGGAAAAAAATTAAGCTGGTTTAAGAACGTTCTGAAGACTGCTTTTTTCTTCTGACTTCGCTGAGGTATTCTGGTGTAAGCCCCAAGTAAGTGGCCAATAGATATTGTGGTACACGTTGTACAAATTCCGGAAATTGTTCTTCAAAACGAAGAAACATTTCTTCTTTGGAATACTCAAATTGAAATTTGATGCGCATGATAGAAGCACCATAACCAATCTCATAGATGTTTCGAAAATAGGTTTCCATTTGGGGAAATTTCGCCAATAATTCCGCTTGACGGTCATAATCAATACAAAGGACCTGAGTCGTCTCTACCGCCTGGATATAAAAGTCTGTCTGCTGCTGATGATGGAAGGCCAGATAATCTGAAATCCACCAATTTTCAATGGCTAATTTGACCGTCTTTTCAATGCCCTTGTCATTGATGTAATACATGTGCATGCAGCCTTTCAGGACAAAAAAATTGTACCGACAAAGCTTCCCCGCCTCCATGACTATCTCTTTTTTATCCAGGTTTCTCAATTGGAAGTATGAAAGTATTATCGCAAAGTCCTCCTCAGTACAGTCGGCAAATCTTTTGATATGGCTGAAAAATTGTTTGGACATTTCGCTAATCAGGCGGTGAGTTGTTAAACAAAGTTGTTTTTTATAAATTATTGATAATCAAGTGGTTAGAATTTGAAATATTTAATACAATGGCGATAGATTACAAGGAAATCCGGGAATTAGCGCCGTCTTTCCATCTTGCCAGCGGAATAAAGAGCCCCAATTCCTTTGAAAAAGTAGGTGAATCCCAAAAGTAGTATCGCTAGTTTTCCTAAAATGGTTCTCGAAATGATTGCAAAAATAGCGCCTACGATGATCAGCAAAAAGCCGATTAAAATCTTGATTCGCGCCTTCTTTTTTAATTTCCTGATCATCATTCGCACCACCTTTCTTTCCTGCTCTCTTTGATCGGCGGACACGTGCAGTTTCCTTTTCGAGATTTGGAAATGGACCTTTAGAAATCGGTCAAAGGAAAGTTTATCTGTTTTCTCTAAAAACGACCCATGATCTGCTATTTGTTGGATCATCTCCACGTACGTAGCCAAAATTTTCTCATCATCTTGCTGCTTGAGCGCTTGTTCTTCCTGTTCTATTCTGGTTTCCTCCTCTTTTACATGTTGCTCCGCCAGATAGTTCATGCTATCTGCCAGGGGCAAATTATCGAAGTAGTCCTCTTCACTTTTGATGGTCATTGCACTTTGTTCACTGCCATCAACCCGCTCTATTTCATGCCCTCGGTTTTCTAATAATTCGATAATGACGTCCACTTCCAGGTCGGAATATTGATCGACTTCACTAGTTACCATTTCGAACAACTCATCATCGGAATATTGATTAAATTTTGCAATAAGCTCTTCCTTGTTCATTTTGGTTTTTTGATGTGGTAAATGTTTCGATGAAAATAAGGAATTTCTTCTAATATTGTAACGGTTTCCGTATTCTAAAGTAAGACCCATGCTAAAAACCTATCTCCGAATGACCATTCGCAAGATCATCTGTTATAAAAGCCAATTGCGGCTGATCTGTATCGGAAATTCCTCTTAGTGCTTGTTTGGAGGTGGTGCTTTAGCAGCGAAAATTGCAAGTTTTGGGTTCTCGCAAGGCTCATTTTTGAGTGCATCTCGGCTCAGCCGAGACGGACGAAAAAATAGCCGAAGTGAGGTTCCTAAATCCCGGTTTTACCGGGACTGAATGATTACCTCCAAACAAGCACTTACACCGTCTCCACCTCCCGCTTCACCTGTTCAATATCCACAATGATATTGGCATTTTTACTGGATAAATAACTGTAAATGGCCGGAATGACAAAGAGCGTCAGTAAAGTAGAAAATAATAACCCACCAATGACTGCGATCCCCATCGAAACGCGACTTTCCGATCCGGCACCCAGGGCCAGGGCGATGGGTAATACGCCCAGGGTAGTGGATAAACTGGTCATCAAAATGGGACGAAAACGCGAGGCGGCCGCTTCTTTGATGGCTTCCATACGGCTTAAACCGGCCTCTTTGCGCTGATTGGCAAATTCGACGATGAGGATGCCATTTTTGGCAACCAGACCAATCAACATGATTACACCGATCTGACTAAATATATTCAATGTTTGGCCAAAATACCACAAGGAAAATAATGCGCCGGCCAAAGCCAGCGGTACGGTAAACATGATGATAAACGGATCGCGGAAACTTTCAAACTGGGCAGCCAGCACCAGGTAAATCAGCAACAACGCCAAGCCAAAGGCAAAACCCAGGCTGGAGGAGCTTTCCGCAAAATCCTTCGATGGTCCGGTTAGTGAGGTGATATAAGAGTCATTCAATACCCGATCGGCAATGGCTTCCATCGCGGTGATGCCATCGCCAATGGTTTTGCCGTCAATCAAACCGGCGGAAACGGTAGCCGAAACAAACCGGTTAAAGCGATATAAGGTCGGTGGGGTAGTTTGTTCCACCAGTGTCACTACGTTATCAAGCTGGATCATGCGTCCTTCGCGGTTGCGCACATAGAGGGAACGCACATCTACCGGTTCGTTGCGGTCTTGCCGATTGACCTGGCCGATCACTTGAAACTGTTGGCCATTCATGATGAAATATCCGAAACGTTGGCCGCTGAGCCCCAATTGCAATGTTTGTGCAATGTCGAGCATGGAAACACCCAAATCCTGCGCTTTTTGCCGGTCAATATCAATGCGAATTTCCGGTTTGTTAAACTTTAGATCTACATCCGAAAAGCTGAAGATCGGTTCCTTATTGACTTCTTCCATAAAGACGGGTAGTACCTCTTTGAGCTTATCCAGATTAGCGGCCTGGATGACAAATTGCACGGGGAGTCCGCCCCGACGATTACCGATACTCTGCTGTTGGGAGATGAAAGTTCGGGCACCGGTTAAATTCTTTACTTTGGGCGCTAAATGATCCAATACTTGTGATTGGGTACGTTCCCGTTCTTCCGCGTCTTTGAGGATAACGATCAGGAAGCCTGAATTGACCGAAGAGGAGGCCCCAAAGCCCGGTGAAGTGACAGAGATCAAGCCTTCCAATTCATCGGGGATTTCCTTTTGCGTGAGTTCGATCAGATCGTTCATATAAGCATCCATGTATTCAAAAGTGGAGCCTTCAGGAGCTGTGGCAAAGCCGCGCAGTCGCCCGCGATCTTCCAATGGAGCCAGTTCAGAGGGCAGCGCGGCACCCATATAATAAATCATCACCCCGGAGCCGATGATAATAACAAAAGCCAACCAGCGGACAGCCATAAAGCCATTTAATGTTTTGACATAACCCCGATTCAGGCTCTTAAAAAACGGTTCGGTGATGCGGTAAAAGAAGGGCTGTTTGGGACGCTTTTTCAACAAGCGGGAAGCCAGCATGGGCGTTAGTGAAAGAGCTACAAAAGAGGATATAATCACTGCTCCGGCAATCACAAAGCCAAATTCTCTAAACAAACGTCCGGTGAGTCCTTGTAAGAAAATCACGGGTAAAAATACGGCCACCAACGCGACCGTAGTGGCAATCACGGCAAAGAAAATTTCTTTGGAACCGGCAAAGGCTGCCTGGAGTGGCTGCATACCACCTTCGATTTTGGTATAGATATTTTCCAATACCACAATGGCATCATCTACCACCAAACCAATGGCCAATACAATACCGAGTAAGGTCAAAACATTGATGGAAAAGCCGGCGGCGTACATGACAAAAAAAGCGCCAATCAAGGAAATGGGAATCACCAATACCGGCACAACCGTGGTGCGCCAGTCGCGGAGAAAGAGGAAAATAATCAGCACCACCAGACCAAATGCAATATAGATGGTTTGCTCCACCTCATTGATGGAGGCCCGGATGTAATTGGTATTGTCAAAACCAATGCCCAATTCGATGTCGGCGGGCAAGTCTTTCTTGATTTGCTCCAGTCGGCGGTAAAATTCATCGGCAATTTCAATGTGGTTGGAGCCCGGTTGCGGCGTGATGGCGTTGCCCACCATAGGAACACCATCGCGCTTGAGTACCGTTCGTAGGTTTTCTGGTCCCAGTTCGGCAAAACCCACATCGCGGAAACGCACCACATTTCCATTTTCTTCTTTTAAAATGAGATTGTTAAATTCTTCCGGCGTATCCAATCGGCCGACCGTCCGCACAGTCAGTTCCGTGGAATTGCCCTCTACACTTCCCGAGGGGAGTTCGATGTTTTCTCGTTGCAAGGCATCGCGCACATCCAATGGGGTGAGTTGATAAGCCACCAATTTGCTGGGATCTATCCAGAGGCGCATGGCGTAGGTTTTGGAACCCCAAATCCGGATTTCGCTCACGCCGGGAATCGTCTGAAGTCGTTCTTTAAAGACATTTTCCGCAATATCCGTCAGTTCGAGTAGGGAACGCTGTTCACTACGAATATTCAAGAAAATAATGGGCTGCGAATCGGCATCGGCTTTGGACACCACCGGCGGATCGGCATCAGGGGGGAGGTTTCGCACCACTTGAGAGACTTTATCTCGCACATCATTGGCGGCTGTTTCCAGATCAACGTCCAGGTTGAATTCTACCGTTAGGGTACTCCGCCCATCGCGGCTAACCGAGGTAATGGAACGGATGCCTGCAATGCCATTTACGGCTTCTTCGACCGGCTCCGTGATCTGTGATTCAATGATGTCGGCATTGGCACCTACATACGAGGTAGAAACGGTAATAATGGGTGGGTCCACGCTTGGGTATTCGCGAATACCCAGGTAATTGAGTCCGATTAGCCCGAAGAGTACGATCGTAATAGAGAGCACGGTTGCTAAAACGGGTCTTTGGATGGAGATAGAAGCAAGACTCATAATAAAGATGTTGTCTAATGAATGAAAACAATCAGTGGCGGAAAATCTAGTCCAATTCGGTAATGGTTACTTCGGCACCGGATCGAATTTGCAAAACGCCGGTGGTGATTACGGTATCGCCTATTTCAAGGCCTTCGGTGACCTGGATATTGGATTCCTGGCGAATGCCGGTGGTGACGCTCACCGATTCAGCTTTCCCATTGCGGTACACAAATACTTTTTTTCCGCCCAATTCCGGCACAATAGCTTCGGTAGGGATCATGATCGTGGCGTCATAATTTTGTAAATTAACCCGCACATTGGCGAAAGCCCCGGGAAAGATCTGACCATTGGGGTTGGGTGCACTGGCTTTCAGGCGAAAGGTTCTGGTGTCTGGGTCGATGTTAGGGTCACTGGCTTCAATGGTAGCTTTTTGTTGGCCTTCGAGCCCCTCCACCTGAAATTCGACCTGGCTGCCTCTACTGAGTGCCCGGCTATATTTTTCAGGTACAGAAAATTCTATTTTTATCGGATTGCTGCTCACCAATTTCACAATAGGTGTGCCGGGAGCCAGATAACTGCCTTCACTGATCAGACGCAAGCCCAACCGGCCGGTAAAAGGAGCCAAAATAATGCGCTTTTCCAACTGCGCGTCCACCAGTGCGAGATCGGCTTGAGCCTTCTCATATTCCGCCTGCGCCACTTCGTATTCCTGGAGGCTGACACCCTCTTTTTCATACAAGCCCTTAAAGCGCTCAGCAATTTTTCCATTGAGCTTGACCTGCACTTGCAGGCGATTGCGTTCGGCCTGGAGCTCATCATCATCCAAATGAATGAGGGGCACACCAGCTTTTACAAAGTCTCCTTCCCGAAACAAGATTTTTTTGACTTTACCGGGCACTTCACTGCTCACCATGACCTCTTCGGCCGGCATCGTAGATCCACTAACCAGAATAAATTCATTGAGTTCCCGTGATTGGATTCGGTGTGCCTTTACGGGAATGGCAGCGGGTACCGCCGTGGGTTCAGCGGCAGAGGTCTCGGCTTTGGGTGTTTTTTCTGCTTTCGAAAAATAACCGGATTGGTAAATGATAAACGCACCAAGTAAGAAAACGGCAATAACGATGGCAGTCCATCGAGTAGTTTTTTTGTTCATACCAAGGAGGATATAATATAGGTTTTTGATTACTGTTATGCCACTACATTAACTAATGTAACTAATTGCTGGCGTTTCTGGTTCTAATTTTAGGATGCAATTGAAAATTTTGTGATGAATGGGGCGCTAATTGAAACAATAGGATTGGTTATACCCATTCGCAAATTGTAAAATTGGGATTTTTGGCGTAATTTCGCTGAGTGTATATTGGGAGAAGTTATTCAAACTCCAAATATGCGTTGAACCAGATCTAACCAGCCTGGTTGTAGCTACAAGTCCTAACGAAATAAAACAAGAATAATGGTATTTGACTTAACTGAAGAACAGCTGGCCGTACAGGATGCAGCTAGAGAATTTGCCCAAAAAGAGCTGAAGCCAGGGGTGATTGAGAGAGACTCTAAAATGATGTATCCAACGGAGCAGGTGCGCAAAATGGGCGAACTGGGATTCCTTGGGATGATGGTGGCGCCAGAGTACGGCGGTGGTGGCATGGACACGATGTCTTACGTCTTGGCTATGGAAGAAATTTCTAAAGTGGATAGTTCTTGTTCGGTAATCATGTCGGTTAATAATTCCTTGGTTTGCTGGGGCATTGAAACCTATGGTTCGGAAGCTCAAAAGCAAAAATATTTGCCTAAGCTGGCTTCCGGGGAATGGATCGGCTCTTTTTGTCTCTCGGAACCGGAAGCGGGCAGTGATGCCACCAGTCAGCGGACTACTGCCATTGACCAGGGAGATTACTACTTGCTAAATGGTACCAAAAACTGGATCACCAACGGGGGCACATCTAAGGTACACCTCGTCATCGCACAAACGGATGCGGAAAAAGGCCACAAAGGCATCAATGTGTTTATTGTAGAAACCGATTGGGAGGGCGTAGAGATCGGTGCGAAGGAAGACAAACTTGGCATTCGTGCTTCCGATACCCATACCATCATGTATAATGATGTAAAGGTACCCAAGGAAAACCGCATCGGGGAGGACGGTTTTGGCTTTACTTTTGCCATGAAAACCCTTTCCGGAGGACGCATTGGCATTGCCGCACAGGCCCTGGGTATCGCAGGTGGTTCGTATGAACTAGCCTTGGCGTATTCCAAAGAGCGGGAAGCTTTTGGAAAGCCCATTAGCCGCCATCAGGCCATTGCCTTTAAGTTGGCAGATATGGCTACGGATATTGAAGCCGCAAAATTATTGGTGTATCGTGCGGCTTGGCTCAAAGACCAGCACATGGACTACAATCAGGCCAGCTCTATGGCGAAATTATTTGCTTCGGAAGTGGCCATGCGCCATTCCGTAGAGGCAGTACAAATACACGGCGGCTACGGATTTGTAAAGGAATACCACGTAGAACGCCTGATGCGTGATGCAAAGATCACACAGATTTATGAGGGCACTTCCGAAGTACAACGCATTGTCATTTCCAGAAATATTCTGAAAGGACAATTGTATGTGCCTGTACTCGGCGGTACCGCAATGGAGCAAGTCTAATAAAAAGGTTCTTTGACCAAGAACGATTCAATGGCTTGATTCCACTAGTATGAAAAAACGAAAGGCGGTTTCCCACCAGGAAACTGCCTTTTTGCATCTTAGTGCATGTTTGGAGGTGGTGCCTTAAAAGCGAAAATTGTAGGTCTGGAGTTCTCGGGAGGCTTATTTTTGAGTGCATCTCGGCTGAGCCGAGGTGAATATTTTAGCTCAACGCCAGGTTCCTAATATGTTGGTTTTCAGCAGGAGCAAGCTCCAAACATGAACTGAATGACTACCTCCAAACATGCACCAACCTGGGAGAAAACCATTGTGTCCCTATGATTGTTAATGATTGACCAAAGCGCATCGTTGCGTTTAACCCTAATTGATGAACGGATCCTTACAAGTCGCGAAATTATTTGGCATTCCGGTGAAAGTGCACTGGTCATTCCTGCTGGTCTTTCTCTGGATCGGCTATGTGGCCTATGGCAAAAGTGGCAGTCTGGATGTATTTGCAATACTAGCCATCGTTTTTTCCTTGCTGGCGTTGTTTACTTGTGTCGTTTTACACGAATTAGGCCATGCCCTCACCGCGCGCCGCTATGGCGTAAGTACGCGAAATATTCTGCTACTACCTATCGGCGGACTTGCCGTTCTTGACCGATTGCCGGAAGAACCTATCCAGGAATTTTATGTGGCTATTGCCGGTCCGATGGTCAATATCGGACTGTCTGTCTTGTTTGCACCCTTACTTTTGTTATTGCCCAGTCAGCATTTGTGGGAAATCACCGCCTACATTGTCAATCCGCAGGATAATATCTTTTTTTATTCCGATATCAGTTTCTGGTCGTACTTTTTGGTGGGGCTTGTGTGTATCAATTTTGCCGTTGCGGTGATGAATTTGTTTCCCGCCTTTCCCATGGATGGCGGCCGGGTACTACGCGCTTTGCTGGCCGTTCGCTTTTCTCGCTTGCGCGCAACCCTGATCACCACCATCATTGCCCAAATTTCTGCTTCGGTACTCTTTTTTTATGGTTTACAAACCAGTAATTGGCTGATTTCCTTTGTTTGTCTATTTATCTTTTTTTCGGCCTTTAACGAGTTGCGTGCGGTGCGCTCCAACCACCGCCTCTCGAAGGGAACGGTCAAGGAAGCCCTGCGCACACGCTATACAAAACTCTATCAAAATGATACTGTGGCAAGTGTCGTGCATCAATTGCAGGATGGCTTGGAAAAGCACTTTCTAGTTTTTGATGAATGGCAAAATCTCAAAGGCATTTTGTTGAAAAATGAATTGCTACAGGCTGCAAAACAGTTAGATCATCCAGAACAAACCAGCATTTCCCATTATGTAAAACAACCTTACATTTCACTACAACCCACTGACGATCTGAAAGACGCCGTAGAAAAAATGTACACTTGTAATTGTTGGCTGCTACCTGTGATGGAGCAACAAAAGATCATCGGCGTGCTTGATTTTGCGGGGGTGAATGG
>CAXHCA010000175.1:0-11865 GCA_964015035.1 uncultured Saprospiraceae bacterium | reverse complement strand
CCACTTGGCTTCGTCGGCAGCGTCAGATGTGTATAAGAGACAGTCAATATATTGAACGGGGTCTTGCGCCTTTCCGGGAATCATTACCTCCCCTCCGATACTCATGCGCACCGGCCAGTAGGTAAACCGATCCGTGCGATCAGCCGGTCCCATCATGTAAGTGGGGCGTACCACTATGGTCCGGTCTTCGCCAAAGGCTTTTCGTGCTTCAATTTCCGAAAGGGTTTTCATCACGCCATAACTGTATTCCATCTGACGGTATTCATCGAGCCCTTCCGGTACTTCCATCACCAGTTTGCTATCTTCTCGAATGTTGGAACCAAGATATGGATAGTAGACGCCCGTAGAAGAGGTATAAAGGTATAGACCAACATTATCTTTCAACAATTCAGCCGTATCCTTAGTCCATTTGACCCTGCGGCCTGAATTGTCAATGACGGCATCCCATTTGCGCCCACGCAATGCCTGTAAATCATTTTCTCGATCCCCAACCAGAGATTCCACCTCCTTAAAGAGCTTTTTATGCACGGTGGGCTCCGTCTTACCTCTGGTAAAAGTAGAAATGGAATGCCCGCGATTCATGGCATAGGCAATCTGATGTGGTCCCAAAAAACTGGTGCCCCCCAGAATCAGAATCTTTAAGGGATGTACCGGTTGATTCCCCCCAGAACTGCCCAAAGCAAACGATTGGGAAGCGGGGCCCATTAACGATGCCAGGGCAGCGGCAGTAATTCCGGTTTTTAGAAATTTTCGTCTGTCCTGATTTTTTTGCTTTTGATCATTCATAACCAAGGGTTTGGTAAACAAACACTAATAAACTTGTTTCAGAGAGACCACTTGGGGGCAAAATTGCGATTTTTTTTTCCGATGCAACAAATCGAATCATTACCAATAGATAGGTCCGCTGCCCAAGTACTTGTCGGCAATCGGTAAATAGTGGTCTTTTATCTCATCCAAATCATACGTTTGCTCACCCTTGGTGTAAAGGTCATAGCGGTTAAAGTCGCGAATCCAAGCCAGGTATTGTTTGTCCCGGTGGTTTAAAAGGGAGCCATAACTACCGCCAGAATGCCAAGGATAGAAGGAATGATAACGAATCATGGCCATTCCCGCCTCGGGCAATTCGTTGTCTTTGTGATGGGCCAACACCTGGTAAAGATATTCGTCGTGGCCCCAGGCTAACATTAGATTGTCAATACCACAATGCGCTTCATACATGCCATTGGGCGTATTATAGCGCTCGTCTTGCATATCGGGATTTAAAGCATTGAATTCAGGGTAAACGCAGGTGTCCGGCAAGGCACATCCAACTACAAATACATCACCGACTATGCCCCACTGTTCTGCTTGACTGGTACCGTCCTCGTCGCACCCCCAGAGAAACATGACCTTCCCCAGATCGTGAATCAACCCCACCAATTGCATCCAATCCGGCCGACCATCGGCACGAATGGCTTCGGCGCATTGAATCAGGTGTTGCACATTGGGCAAATCTAAATCGGGATCGCTGATATCCACTAAGGTATTCAACTGCTCCATGGCCTCCCACAGGTGTAGCGGTTTATCATAAGTCAAGTACTTTTTGTGCATACGCTGCACATAAGCTACCGTTTGATTTTTACGCATTTTGCAGTAATGTTCTCTCACGGCATCATCGACCTTCAACTGCTCGTAATTGAGAATGACTTTTTCCATGATTTATACATTTCCTAGCAAGATATACAAAATTACAGTGATTATCACCAAACCCAAACTGAAGGGCCTGGCCAATTTACAAGGTTTCAAATCCAAGATACCGGCATCTTTCTTTTCAAAAGGCTTGCCTTGAAGATATACCTGTGACACTAGTTGCATCACCAACTCAATGCCTCAGATGTGGCCAAAATGTAAATTAATTTGCCACACAAAATAAGTCAAAATCTAAAAAGCGACAAAGGCGGTAAACAAAAGAAATGTAAACTAGGATCATAGAAGTAGCGGGTTATGAAGGTTGAAGCGGTTGGGACGGGTTATTGGGTTGATACAGATATAGAATGTCTCGTTCTGTAAGGACTTGGTACCGGGTATGGGGCTTCGCAGCGTTAAGAACCAGATACAGCCTTGATTTTTACCTCTCGGTATCCAGACAAAAAGGCCGCCGGAGGCATATTCCATTAAGTGCATGTTTGGAGGTAGTCCCTGAAGTATATTCGGGCAAGCTATTCAGTCCCGGTAAAACCGGGGTTTTGGAACCTCTTTTCGGCTATTTTTTCGTCCGTCTCGGCTGAGCCGGAATGCACTCAAAAATGAGCCTTGGGAGAACCCAAAACCTGCCATTTTCGCTGCTAAAGCCCCACCTCCAAACAGGCTCTGAGACAGGGCGCAACTGCGCCCCTCTCATTTAAAGAATTTGATCAGTTGAGCAATAATTTCTTGCGGACTATGCCCTCTTTCCCTTTGATATTGACAACGTATAAGCCTGCGGCAATTTTGGATAAATCGACGACCAGGGCTATTGCTCCATCAGCAACCATTCGGCGCTCCACTAAGTGCCCATTCAGGTCATAAACTTCCAATACTTCAGCAGCAAAATCCTTGAACCTGAGTGTAAATTCGCCGGCCGAAGGATTGGGAAAAAGATCCACCAAACTACCCGACAGCAGATCCTCTGTATCGCTCACAAAAGTCACTTCGGCCACCAACTCCGAAAGGCATCCGGATGCATCGGACACGGTCACGGTATACGTACCTGGCTCCAGGTTTTCCAAATCTTCTGTGGTAGCCCCATTGCTCCATAAATAGGTATACGGAGGCAATCCCCCCTGTACCGTCAAATCAATAGTGCCAAATCCGTCTTCTCCAATCTGTGGTTCCGTATCTACAAACAGGTTGAGGCAAGCCGCTAAACTCCAGATTTCAGCACCCACCAAACCGTCATTGGCTGCAAAATAGAGTTTGTCATTAAACAGGGTCAACTCCATCGGTTCGGAATCAGGCCTACCAGAACGAATATCAGCAATGATCGAAATCGTCGTATCATTGTATTCCCACAACTCGCGTCCATAGTCTTCCGTAAAAACAGAAAAATAAAGCTTGTCGTTAAAAACAACCAAATCTCGTGGGCTGCTGGCTCCGCCACCTGGGGTTAAATCTTCGACAAGTACCAATTCATCGGTTGCAGGATCAAGGTAACAAAGCTCTGCATTGATACCTGAACTATAACGACCGTTAAAAAAGATTTTGTCATGGTAAACAGTTAGATAACTCGGATCCAGATTGTTTGAACTGTCGGTATGTTGCGTGATTTCGTCAGTGGTCGGGTCATAGCTGTATACATCGTACCCGGTGCTACTTCTATAGCCTCTGAAATACAATTTCCCGTTGTACTCGGCAAACCACTGCGGCCGACTGCCGGTCTCTCCTTCTGCAATATCGGCAACCATGGTTGCCTGCCCCGTTCCCGAATTGTACCTCCACAATTCGTTTCCATGCACTCCATCGGTAGCCGAAAAATAAAGGTCTCCATCAAATAGAAAGAAATTCTCCGGATTACTATCTTCTTCGTTGGGATTAATATCTGCCGCCACCGTCAACTCGTCTGTGGAAGGATTGTAGACGTACAATTCATTGCCATAAGTCTCATAATCATCGGCTCCCAAATAGAGTAACCCATCATAGGCTATGATATCTGTAATATGTCCGGTATGGCTTGGGGTGGAGAAGGAAGTGGATTCTATTTCCCCCGTTGCATCATCGTATTGCAATAATCCATATCCTTCCTCTGGATGTATGCCTGCAAAAAACAGTTTGCCCGCCAAGGCGGTAAAACCATAAGGTCGTAGGCTTCCTTCTTCATCAGAGAGAATTTCAGTATTGCCGGTTCCGGGGTCATACACCCAAATTTCCCGACCGCTATTGACCTCGTCGGCACCAAAATAGAGCTTGCCGTTATAGGCAGTAAACCCGTATGGATCCGAGCCGATTGTCGTCATATTGATATCCGCTGCCAGTGTCAGTTCTGAATCACCGGGGGTGAAGCGATAGAGTTCGCGCCCCGCTTCCAATCCTACACCGGCCAAAAATAGACTTCCATCGGCCACCTTTAAGACAGAAAGATAATTATTACCATCGGCGTTATCCAGGGTCGCTTCCATGGTCAATTGTTCCGTGGCGGGCGAATAGGAATAGAGCTCTCTTTGGGGATCATCCGAATTATTGGCGGCAAAATAGAGCTTGCCATTCAAGGCAAAAATTTCACCAGGATCGGCATCTCCATCGGGATTGATATCGGCCACTAGATCCACCATTCCTGTTGCCGGATCTAAAACGCGCACCTCTCTTCCGTAGGTCACATCCCTGGAACTGAAATAGAGCTTGCCTTCAAAAACAAGATGGCTGCGAGCCGTTCCGCTTCCCGCACCGGGATAAAGCTCCGGCAATTGGATTAAGGTATTTGAAGCAATATCGTAACTCCAAAGCTCTTCACCGATGCCCTGGATATAGCCATTAAAATAGAGCTTGCCATCGAGGTACTGCAAAAAGTTGTTGTTGGGATAGAGTCCGGAAGGCGTATTGTACTCCATCTTTTCCACTTCATCTGTAGCAGGGTCATAACGCCACAATCTACTGGTATTTTGTCCATCATCGGCTGAAAACCACAAATAGCCCTCTGCTTCTACAAAAGAACCGGGATAACTACTCCCCTCAGAATTGATATCCGCCACCAATTCTGCCTGTCCTGTGATGGGATCGTAACGTCCCAATTCCGTATCCACCGAGCCGAAATCTGCACTAAAAAACAGCTGACCATTAAAAGCTATAAAATTATACGGAGTGCCTACCTGGTCATTTGCCGAGCCCGAAATGTGCCAAAGTGTATCCAGCACCGGGTCGTAGATATAAAAATATTCACTACTCCCGGCTCGGGCACCAAACATGACCTTGTTGTCAAAAGCAATCAGATCGTGCGGACCGCTGTCATCTTCATCGGGGCGAATGTTTGCAACCAACTCGGCAACGCCCGTAGCCAGATCGTATTGATATAATTCCTCTCCGTGAATACCGTCATCAGCCGAAAAATATAAGACGTTATTGAGCTCCGCTATGTAATCGGGATCAGAAGAAGCAGGCTCCTGATTGATATCCCGTTCTAAAACGAGCTGCGCAAAAGTTGCTGATGTAAACAACAGACTAAGTGAAAGTAGAAACAATTTTCTCATTTGATCGATCAATTTTGTTTGGGAGCAAGTGGTTGGAAAAAAAGTGCTGTTTAACAGTCCAAAGGTTGACCTCCAAACAGACTCTAAAGGTCAAGAAGGAAATAACAATGTGCTAGTTGAAGCTTATTTTCACTTATCTGTATGGTTCAAAGGTACGTACTTTTTTTGTTTTAGTGCATGTTTGGAGGTAATCATTCAGTCCCGGTAAAACCGGGATTTCGGAACCTCACTTCATCTATTTTTTTCCGTAGCGCCCTGAGTGCATGTTTGGAGGCAGTCCCTGAAGTATATTCGGGCAAGCTATTCAGTTCCGGTAAAACCGGGATTTTGGAACCTCACTTCGGCTATTTTTGAGTCCGTCTCGGCTGAGCCGAGACGGGCTCAAAAATGAGCCTCGCGAGCACCCAAAACCTGTAATTTTCGCTGCTAAAGCACCACCTCCAAACATGCACTTAGACTTCGCAGCATTACGAAGCTACCCCCAACTCCGGCAGCCGCGATATCATCTGCTCCTGTAAGTCCTCCAAGGTCAACCCCTCCATCGTCTTAGCATCAATCCAAACGGAGATTTCTCCATTTTGCTGCAAAAAAACCGCCGGCAACTCATCGGTACGTTGAAACTCCTGTTCCCATTCGTCTTTGTGTAGAAAGCGCATGGAAATGGGATAACTCTTTTTAAAATTAGCCCATTCTTCGTGGATAGAAAAGACCCCATGCGTAATAGCACACAAGCTACAGGGATAGGTCTTTGGCGATACAATTTTATGTAAAATATCCATGTATAAATTCCACTTGCCGGAATTAGCATTGTACACAAAAATAAGGGTTGGTTGATCTTGCATCTTTTTAAATTTTCGCTCTTTGACAAATTTTAAATTGGGGCTCTTTGACTTAGTGCACCCCATTTCCATTATTTCTCCCACCATCCTTTGCTATTGATATTATCGCCACCGATACGGCTCGCGGCCTCTTGGTAATTGGCACTGTTGGTCGCCTGCTCCGATTCTGGATACAAATAACGCACGGGATATTGACCATCGTTGAGGTTATCTGGACCGGCTTCCAAAACGGGGATTCCGGTACGACGTACGTTGAACCAGGCCTCGTGCCCACAATTAATCAAACTCAACCATTTTTGGGTGAGGATTTTGGTTAAATTATCGCTGCCATCCAGCGCAACTGTGGGCTGACTCAGGTAATCACCCGGCAAAGCCACATCATAGTATTCGAAACTGGCCGCAATACCATTTTCGTAGTAGGTTTGAACATCACCGCTGATATAACCACGCTCCACCGCTTCAGCTAGCGCAAACTGCAATTCGGCATATTGCATAAACTGCGCATCAATACCGTCCGGCACATCGCGAAAAATGGCACCAAAAAGGGATATATCATTTAAATCGGTTCCCGCTGCACTGATGGTTTCCCGGCTTTGACCGTTCAACAACCCCTTGTACATTGGCGTCCCCTCGTTGACACTTTTCTGGGTGGGCTTATACCATACTTCCATTCGTGGGTCATTCCAAGATTTAAGCACCGCTTCTATCATTTGGGTCATGCGGTGCTCTTGGTACAAGCCCAGGCTTGCCTGAAACATCGGAAACTGGTTGGGGTCGGAGCCCAAATAAGGTACCACCGCATTATCTGCGTTGGAACGCATCAACTTGCCGGAATTGGCCAAAGTTTCCAATTCGGTAAAATCTGACAATTGTTTGCTGATCCGTAGGAGATAACGCACACGTAGCGAATTGGCAAAACGCATCCATTTATCCAGGTCGTTACCAAACATCATATCTCCTTGAATGGTAGCGTTTGTCGTCTCCAAAGTGGCTGCAGCACGGCTCAAAACCGCTAAAATTCCGGTCTGCGGGTCCGTATAAATACTCTGCTGGGTATCATATTTTGGAGTATAATTCCCCTCTTTTGCCTGAAGAGTTTCCGTATACGGCACATCGCCCCACATGTCGGTCAATTGGGAATACAAGAAGCACGCCATGATGTCGCCCACCGCTTCGTAAGCTTCATTAGAGGCCTTGTTTTCCTTCATGGATTGAATGTCGGACAGCAAGCCAAAAATCGTATTCCAGTAGTTGCTATTGGTGCCCATTTCGTAGCGGTCAATGCGTTCGAATTCGACACTGGCAGCAAACTGGGCCAAGTAGTTGGCCAGGCGAAAACCTTGTTCGTAGGTATTGTAATCAGCAGCAACGGAGATGACATTGGACAGCAAAAACTGCGGACCTATATTCTCCGGGGAATTGGGATTTTCATTAATTAAATCAAAGTCATCAGTACAGGCAAAAGCCAGTAGACCAATGGCGAATATGACAATAATATTTTTTTTCATAATCCTGTTTTTAATCTTCATACAAAATGGCTTTACACAAAAGACAGCGCTCTCAAAACTGGGTTTTTAAACTAAATCCAAAACTACGAGCAGAGGGATAAGACATATCCTCTACGCCATAGGTGATTTTGCGCCCCTGAAGTGCATTCAACTCAGGATCAAAATGAGGATTTTCGGTAAAGAGCAGCAAATTGCTCCCTACAAAGCCCAATTTGATACTTTCAAAACCAATACTTTCACACAGGTTATCAGGCAAACTATAATAGAGGCTCACCTGGCGGAGTTTCACATAAGAGGCATCGTATAAAGCACTGGCTTCATTACCTCGATCATAGAAGTTGTTGTAGAATTGACTGGCAGAAACGACCGTAGTATTGGGTACATAGTCCGGGTTTTCAGCAGTCCCTACATTCATCACCCCATCGCCAACAACCCCTTCTTCACGGCCGGGCAAGGTCTCGACTAAAACCCCCGAAGTGCTGCCCAGCGCCTTGGTTCTGGAAACGATCGTCCCGCCTTGGCGCCAATCAAACAACACCCTCAATGACAAGTTTTTATAACGAAACTCATTGGCCAAACCTACGGTATAGTCGGGGTTATAATTGCCCAACAAACGCAGGGTTCCATCCTGTACCGGCAACCCGTTTGAGCCAAAAAGAATCTGGCCATCAATTTCCACAAATCCCGTTCCATACATATCCCCTACCCGACCATTTTCCTTAGCGATATAGAAGACGGAATTGGATCCTCCAGAACCTCTAAAGACGCTGGCTTCCCCCGTTACGTATTGATCAACTCCTTCCGGTAGTTTGGTCACGACACTTTTATAGGTGGAGAAATTAGCAGAGGCCAGCCATTTGAAATCCTTCCCACTGATTAGGTGGGCACTGAGCATGCCTTCAAATCCCCTGGTCTGTACCTCTCCTCCATTTTCAATAACATTGCTGTATCCTCCGGCAAAGGAGATCGGCCGACCAATGATTTGATTGATACTGGTATTTTGATAAACTGCTACATCTGCTTGCAATAAATTGTCAAACAGCCAAATCTCCGCACCGGCTTCGTATGCATTTAAGCGCTCCGGTTTTAGATTGGCATTTTTTAGCACCGTCTCGTTGGTTACCCGAAAATAGGAACCGTAATTTTGGTTAAATTGAAAGGTGTTGTTCAACTGGTATGGGTCTGTATCATTGCCTACACTGGAAGCACTTAACCTCAATTTTAAATATGAAATCGTGCTGGGCATGGTAAACATATTGGAGAGCACATAACTCAACCCCGCTGAGTAGTAGGCAAAAGAGTTATTATCGGCGGGGAGGGTGCTACTCCAATCATTTCTCAGGGTCAAATCCAGGTATAAGGAAGATTTATAACTCAAATTACCGATGCCATAAACGCTGTTGATGCGTTTGTCAAAAATCTGGCTACTGCCTCTCAGCGGCACGCGAGAATTTTCTAAAGAATAAACACCAGGTACGGCCAATTGGTAGGCCTCTGTATATTGATAATTGATCTTTTGGTCTAAGCGGTTGGCTCCTGCGGAAACCGTGTACTTGATCGCACTACCCAACTCGTCTTTGTAAGACAATAGAAAATCCGTATTCATTTCGTGAAAGCGAATTTTGTCTTCCCGATACCCGCCGTATGGCCGACGATTGGTACTGAAAGCCCGACGGAAGAAGCGATCATCGTTATAGGTATCCAATCCGGTTCTCAAGCGTAAGCTCAGTTTATCGGTAAAATCGTAAGTGGCTGCGGCATTACCCAATACCCGATTTTTATTAAAGCTATTGGTATTCTCATACAAGGTCAAATATGGATTGGTCAGCCACAGGTAATTGAAATCAAAATGTTGGATACCTTCCTGCCCAGCTTGCCAGTAGTTGCGCAGTGAAGCAATATTCGTTTGGCGGCCGGTCCAGTTAAAGCCATATTGTACATTTTCGTAGCCATACCCCAAGTTGGGGCGGTTATCACTGCGAGAATTGACATAATTGACAAAGGCGTCTACGCGCAAACGACTGTTTAATTTCTGATCCAGGCTAATCGCGATTCCGTCTCTTTTCAAATTGGTATTGGGCAACATCCCATCATTCCTCAAATTGCTATAAGCAAAACGCATGCTGCCGTATTCTCCACCGGAGCTGATGGCCACATTGTGCTGAGAAGTGACACCCGTTTCATAAAAGTCCTTGACGTTATCAGGTCTGGATACCCAGGGAGTAGGGATAATATCGGTAAGGGTACCGTCAGCGCGGGTCCGGGAAATGACATCCCCGGCTCTTACCGGATTGCCATTTACATCTACCGAAGGGCTATCAAATTGATTGATCATCAAGCCTTGATCTAACTTTGGGCCATAGCTACTGATCCCGCCATCATTCACCCCGCCGCCAATGCCATTTTGAAATGCATATTGGCCGTTAGAGCCGCCACCATACACGTTTTGATAGTCTGGTAAAGTCAATAAACCTTCAAAGGTCAAGGTATGGCTGGTAGAAATGCCCAACCCGCTTTTTTTTCCGCCGCGCTTGGTGGTAATCAAAACCACGCCATTGGCCGCTCGAGCACCATAAATCGCCGCTGATCCCGGTCCTTTCAAAACAGTGATCGAAGCCATATCATCGGGGTTCAATTCCGCCGCACCGTTGCCATAGTCTACTTCCTGGATATTCCCCCCATCATTAAATAGGTCACTGGTAATCAAATCATTACTAATCGGAACCCCGTCTACTACAAATAGGGGTTGGTTGCTTCCGCTCAGGGAGTTTTCCCCCCGAATGATGATGCGGGAAGAAGAACCGGTACCGGAAGAACCGTTGGTGGTTTGTACTCCGGCGACCAACCCCGCCAAACTATTGACGATATTGGTCATCGGCACTTCGGTCAGCTCCTTACTGCTCACCGTGGCCACAGATGAACCTAGCGACTGTCGGTTCCGCTCTATCCCCAATGCAGTGACAACAATTTCATCCAACTGCTCGGTTGATCCTTGCAGAAGGATAGATGGCGGCAAAACACCGTTGACTGGCCTCACCGCCATTGTTTCAAAACCAATGGAAGTAATGAGCAACGTAAAATCCTTAGCAGCGGTTTCAATGGTAAAAGAACCATCCTCATCCGAAAAAGTATAATTATCAGTGCCCGCCTCATTAATCGTGGCCGCAACCACTGGTTCATGATTGACATCCACCAATATTGAGGAGTACTTTTGCAGTTGTTGGGCAAAGGTTGTAGCTACGCACAACTGCAATATGGTCAGTACAATAAATCTCATATTATCGTGAGTTAAGTTAATTAAAAGTGTTGAACGCAGAGGTGCTGATCGGTTGGAGGATTTTTATCATATCCTTACCTGGCTCATCACTTTGCGCAATCAAATTTTGGACGCAGAGTTAGTGCTTGTTGAGCGGTCAAACTTTGGGCTGCAAAACAGCACTTTTTTGTTGAGTGCATGTTTGGAGGCAGGTCTCACCAAAAAATGATGCTCTTCCCCTATGCGTAAAATGGATTTTTTTTGGTAGTGCCTTATTGAGGTGGCGCTCGAAGAGGATGGTTGGAAAATAGTCGGAAGTCCCTGACATGTGTCATATTTTCGCGGGCAGGGCGATAATTTTCCTGAAAAACATTGATAACAAAACGAGTAAATACCGTTCTGGGAGAACATTTTAAATATTGCAATAAAGACTGCTGGTCATCAATATCGGCGAGAATGTCTAAGCAATTGACTTGCATTTTTCCGGCTTCTGCCAATTGCAGAAAAGCTTGATGTAAACCACTGGTATTCCAAGGCAATTGCTCCCAGTCCTGAGCTACAAAATCTTCCCGATGCACCCCGATCAAGTAATCTCCACCATCAACCGTAGGTCCCAATACCAGGGTATTTTGTTGCAGTGTCGTAAGGGCTTTATTGATGATGTCCGGCGATAAATCCGGACAATCATTGCCAATCGAAATGACCTTCTTATACCCTTGCTCAAATAAATCTACAAAGGCGTTGGTAAAACGCTCTCCGAAGCGCTGCCCTTTCTGCCGCTTTTCATCTATCCAGATGACATCAACATTGCTGGCCTGCGCAATGGTACTGGTGTGACGAATAAGGTATTCCAGAATCCTTCTATTGCCCAACCTACGGTGCCCCAATATCCGCTTCCTCCGACCTTCTGCACGGACAGAAAGCGAAAAAACCATTAAGGCTGTATTTTTTACAGGCAATTTTGACATGAAAGATTACAGTATTTTATATTCACTTCTCAGGCTTTACGAGCTAAGTGCATGTTTGGAGGTAGTCCCTGAAGTATATTCGGGCAAGCTATTCAG
>CAXHCA010000174.1:0-12163 GCA_964015035.1 uncultured Saprospiraceae bacterium | reverse complement strand
CTTCAACCATTCAGGGCCTTTTTGGCGGTGCCAAAGTCGTACTGAGCCGAGACGGACGAAAAAATAGCCGAAGTGAGGTCCCCAAATCCCGGTTTTACCGGGACTGAATAGCTTGCCCGAATATACTTCAGGGATTACCTCCAAACAAGCACTTAGCATCATTTTCAATAAAAAGGAGGTTGCCTGCTATCTTCATTAGGTGGCAAGATCTTCCGGCACCAAACTAAAATCGTTCTCCCTATGTGATTTAAACCACTGAATGCAAAAAGCTACGAGATTAGTTTTGTGAGTAAGTATTTACTAACCCTTTTAACCTAACCACCATGACCTGGAAAAATAACTTATCAGCAGGTTTTCTATTTAGAGCATATTTGGAGCGGATTCTATTTGAAAATCAGCAGATTAGGGTTTTGGCTAAGAGGTCAAATATGAGTCTCGGCTGAGCCGAGGTGAATATTTTAGCTCAACGCCAGGTTCCTAATATGTTGGTTTTTAGCAGGAGCAAGCTCCAAATATGCTCTTAGACAACTACGAGTGCGAAATCCTTCGCTAGATTGTTTTTTTTCTGCTTTAAATTTGAAAGTGGTTGATGCTTATCCTATTCCGAATGAATCGAGAATAGCAATGTTATTGTTTTATAATCTTATAATGGCCCACCGGGTTTTGAAAATGATCCCGTACTGATACAAAATACACCCCATTTGCCAATGCTGATAAATCTATCTTTATCGGGCTATTCACTGCCGTGTAATCTGTCACTAAATTCCCAATAGCATCAAACACCTTGATTTGACCATTAGAAAAATCGCCATCTATGATAACTTTATCAGAAAATGGGTTGGGGTAAATTTGGATGTGGTCCTGATTTGCAAATATTTGGGAAGAGGATGTGGTCAATAATCCATCAAACAAATAGCTCAAGAAGGTATGGTCGTCAAAATTATCCTGTTCCTGCAAAGTTTGCCTCAATACCACCGCATTGAGAGAAGGAATAATATAAAGCCTGTTTTTTCCAGCCCCCATCCCGGCTACTATATCTGTGTAGCCATCATGGTATATAAAACCACCGGTTGAGCCTGCCGGGGCACTTTGGAAAGGAAAAGATCCATAGCCGTCAACACTGTTGAGCCACAAAAATTTTCCATGGCCCGGATTGGGACCATTAGCAACGAACATTTCTTCCACCAGGGTACTATCTACCAGTTGGGTGTTCTCCCATCTTCCTTTCTGCAGGAGCAATTTTCCAAATTTCATCCAATTGCGGGGGGTTAAATAACACCCATTGGGAATGTGTGGGTTACCGGCATTGTCATGTACCCAGGAATCATACTCCAGCCCGATTGGCCCAAACAGCAAACTATCTAAATACTCAAGAGGCGTCTGCTGAATGCCCGCAGAGTTTAACTTTCTTTGCAACAATACCCCGAAAGCATAATAATTGCTCGGCCCATACTGAAAATTGGTTCCCGGAATAAAATTCAGGTCCAGGCTGTCAACGGTATATTGGTACAGATCATCAGCTGCTGCGTCTGCTCCCTGCAATTGCAATACATCTTGTGATAGTCCGGAAGAGAGCGATAACAAATGCTCTATTCGTATCAACTGCTTGCCGGGGTGCAGGGCATTGTTTTGCCATTCAGTGATCGTTTCTGCCACATATTCATCGTAGCTGGATATTAACCCTGCTTCTTTGGCTGCCGCTGCTATCATTGACCAATATGCCTTGGTGGCACTAAAGATATGAGTCACCACCGAAGTATCGGCTCCATTGTGGTAATCTTCAAAAACAATGCTGTCATTTTGTAATATCATCACAGCCGCTCCCCCCATATCCTCTGAATAGCTGGCCGCATTGGCCATGTTTTGGTACGGGAAATTGCTTTGAGCCTGAACAATCAACACAAAAAGGCAGTGAAAAAAAATGGCCAATAGGGCGCGAAAGGGGTCGTACTTTTTCATAGACGGATCTCATTTTAAGATAAACAAATAAGGCTCTGTTTGGAACTCCCTCCCACTGCCCGCACCCAAGTTGGACCGTATGATCGGGCCGGTACCGGGCAAATCAAGTTTCTTAGCCCCTGATTTTTGTAATGAGCCCGCTCCAAACAAGCACTTAAACAAAAACCTTCATAACAGGACACTTCATGTCGCTGAAGAATATTTTTTATTAGACATGATCTATATCGGAAGGTTTAAGCAACGCTGAAAATGATTTGTCGCCTGTTCAGTTTACCGAAACACCCCAAATCCTATTCATATCTCAATGCCGAAATCGGAATCATGTTGGCTGCCTTTCTGGCCGGATACCAGCCAAAAAACACCCCAATTACGGTAGAAAAGCCAAAAGCCAAAGCGATAGAGAATGGTGTGATCGTCACAGGCCAGCCCATTAAGTTACCAAACCCGAGGGAGACTCCAATACCAAGCAAAGCTCCGATAATCCCTCCGGTAACACTGATGACAACGGCTTCGGCTAAGAACTGGAGCAATATGTTTTTACCCTTTGCACCGACGGCCATGCGGAGGCCGATTTCACGGGTGCGTTCGGTTACGGTGACAAACATGATATTCATGATACCGATGCCGCCCACAATCAATGAAATGCCCGCTACACCTGCCAAGAGCGTCACCATAGTATCCGATGTAGAAGAAAGCATATTGGACAGTTCGCTCATGGTTCGGATATGGAATGCCTCGTCTTCAGCTTTTACCCGCAGTTCTTTTAACAATACCGCTTCGATTTCTTTGGTGGCTGCCTCACTCACTTCCTCTGATTTTGCCGAAGCGAATATCTGTTGGACCTTGGTGCTGCCCAGCAACCTCCTTTGTACAGTAGTAAAAGGTGCAATGACCACATCGTCCTGATCTTCACCTCTCATGCCTGCCCCTTTTTCTTCAAGTACGCCGATGATCTTGAAGGGTACTTTATTGATGCGGATGGATTGACCAATGGGATCGGCGTATTCGCCAAAGAGTTCCTCTACCACTGTGGTGCCAACCAAGCAGACCTTTGCTGCCCGATTTACATCACTCTGTGAAAACCTTTGCCCAGATTTGAGATCTAAAGCCTTGATGTCGAAATAATTGGCATATGTGCCGTAAACGCTCGAAGACCAATTGGCCGATCCGGCAATCAATTGTGCCGGAGTCATAGCCACAGGTGTCACCCCTGCCAGCAGTGTACAGTTTTCTTCGATGGCCTTCACATCACTGATCTCCATAGGCCGGGAAGTGCCGGAACCCTGACTAACTCCGCCCCGATTGGAGGACCCTGGAAATACCATAATTAGATTGGAACCCAATTCAGAGATGGAACTTTCAATGCTGTCTTTGGACCCCTGCCCAATGGACAACATCGCAATGACTGAGGCTACTCCGATAATGATGCCAAGCATGGTCAAAAACGTGCGAAGCACATTTTTACGCAATGCCTTGAGCGATATTTTTAATAAATTATATGCGTTCATTTTTATATTTTTTCACCTGGTTAAGTAGGCTCTTTTCAAATCAATACATCATCTTGTTTTGGCATTTTAGCCAATTCCTCTTCTGCGTTAATTGGATTTTCTACCATAAAATCCCTGATGACTTTCCCATCCTTAAAAACAATGTTCCGCTTGCACATTTTAGCAATATCCTCTTCGTGTGTGACAACGACGATGGTTTTTCCGTCCTCATTTAATTCCTGAAAAATTTGCATAATCTCATAGCTGGTCCGGGTATCGAGATTACCCGTTGGCTCGTCGGCCAAAATAACTAATGGCTCATTGACCAATGCCCGTGCAATGGCCACCCGTTGTTGCTGCCCTCCCGAAAGCTGATTGGTGAGGTGAGAAAAGCGATCTCCAAGGCCCACTTTTGCTAGTGCTTGTTTGGAGCGTTCCTCCCTTTCTTCACCCGATAAATTTGGATTGTACAATAATGGCAATTCAACATTCTCCAACGCGGTGGTGCGGGACAATAAATTGTAGGACTGAAAAACAAAACCTATTTTTTTATTGCGGATGGTTGCCAGCATGTCCCGGTCGTAATTGGCCACATTTTTATCATCAATATAGACCTCACCACTAGTGGGCACATCCAAACAACCGATGATATTCATAAAAGTGGATTTCCCGGAACCGCTATGCCCCATGATGGCCACAAAATCACCCTCGTATATCTCGAGGTCAACGCCACGAAGGGCTCGCACCTTCACCTCGCCAAGGTCAAATGTCTTTATGATATTTTTTGCCTGGATGACCGTATTCATAGTTGAGTATTTTAATAACGTTTAAAAGAATATCCATTTTATCTCTTACCGCCCGGCCCTTGCGGCAAAAACGGACTGGATTGTTTATCCTCTGATGTGGTATTATTTCCTCCGCTCATGCCTATAATTACCGGAGTACCTTCACTGAAACCTTTGCTCACTATTTCGGTAAAACCACCATCGCTCAACCCTTTTATTATTCTTTTTGGTACGGGTTGGTTGTTCTCAATAGTCCATAAAACCCCTGTACCAAAACCTTCACTATCGTCTGCCTGGACGGCAACGCCTTGGTTCATCAGATATTCCCGCCAAGGTTCAGTATATTCAGTAGGAGGAGTAAAATTGAGCGCAGCATCGGGAACGGTCAGTACCTGGTTTCGCTTGGCCGTGATGATTTCCAAAGTGGCGGTCATACCCGGCATCAATTTGAGTTCTTCATTTTCAGCAGTTACGATAGCCGTATAGGTGACCACATTGGAAACCACCTCCGGTTGCAGACGTATTTCCTCCACGACTCCGGTAAAGGTCAGCTCCGGGTAGGAGTCTACGGTAAAATTGACCGCCTGCCCGTTTTTGATATAGCCGATATCCGCCTCATCAATGCTGGCTTCGATTTCCATTTTGGTCAAATCATTAGCGATGGTAAAGAGCACTGGAGTGGTAAAACTTGCCGCCACGGTTTGCCCGACCTCCACATCTCGGGAGAGTACAATCCCATCAATCGGTGCACGGATGTGGGCAAATTCGAGATTAACCATTGCCTTTTCCAAGGAGGCTTTCATAGAGGCCAAATTGGCTTCCGCCGTTCTCAAATCTTCGAGTGAACTTTGCAAATCCACATTTCCGACATTGGCTTTGGTTCGGTTGAGCGTGGCCTTTTTGGATTCATAGCTGGCTTTTAATTGCTCGTAATCCGTCATGGTCGTTTCATAATCAATTTTTGCCACCACCCCTTGTTCATATAATTCTTTGTACCGCAAATAATTGCGTTCGGCCTGCTCCATTTGCGCTTTTGTTTGATTCAGAGAGGCCTCCGCTTCCACCACGCTCAGGTCGTCAACTTCTCCCGAATTGTATTCTTTGGTATTTTCGTAAATCCGCTTTTTTTGCATCACCTGCACTTCTGCTTGCAAAACGGATGCTCTGGCTTGCGAGAGACTCGCTTCCAAGCTACGCACATCGAGTTTTGCCATCAGTTGGTCTTTTTTCACCTCCTCATTAAAGTCCACATATATTTCATCAATGACCCCCGAAACCTGTGTCCCCACTTCAACCGTATTGGTGGCATTTAGGGTACCCGATGCGGAAATAACCATTTCCATATTCCTTTTTTCAATCGGGGCCGTTTCCCAGGCAGCCTGTTCTTGACTATTATTATTTGCGATAAGTAACCAGACCGCCAATAGTACGGCAAGACTTCCGGCTAGTATCCATATTTTCTTTTTCATGGTTGATTTTTTTAATTAAAGCCTAGTGGTTTTCCGTTGTAAAAATCCAATATCATACGGCTGAACAAATACTGATATTTGGCCAGTGCCATTGAATTTTCAGCATTTAAGTAATTGTTTTTTTCGATGGTAAAATCAGTGGTACTGATCAGGCCGGACTCATGGGAGTACCGGGCATTTTCAAACAAGCGTTCACTCAGTTTCAACTGTTTTTCGCTCGCCCGGTATTGACAGATGGCATTTCCAAAATCGACATACGCCTGTTCGATGTCTTTCCGCAATTGGTTCTTCGTATCCTTTTCCTGCAACCGGGCTATCTCACTGTTGACCTTGGCAATTTCTACCTGGCTTGAATTTCTCTTATTTGAAAAAATGGGGACCGACAGGGTCACCCCCACATAGGGGCTCAGGTTGTCTTCCAACTGATCTAAGAAATTGTAATTGGAAACGACCGGGACGTTGACGACCTCCTGTGCCATAACCGATTGGGTCGGGTCACTGGCCAGATAACCGATCGTGGTTTCCTGGGTGGTGGTGGTATAGTCTACCAGTTTAGAGGCGCTTGAATAATTGGAATTCAGCGAGGCGTTTAAATTAAGCGAAGGCAGCAGGCTCCCCTGTGCCACTCGCACCCCCAACACCGAACTTTCCGTTTGCAGTTCGGCGCTTTTTACTTCGGGCCGCAGGCCCAATGAAGTCTGGTATATTTGGTCAATATCGTCAGGTGATTGCAGTACTATATTGCCCATTAAGGCTTCGGGCACTTCTACTTCAAAATCATCAGTTACTTCCAAGTCCATCAACTGCATCAAATTTATTTTGGCAACCTGCAACTGTCCGACCAGTTGTTCCTTGCTCCATTCCTCCTGCGCCAATTGAGATTCCAATTGCAATACACTGTATTCCGCAACTAGCCCTTTTTCGTATTTCTTGCGGTTGTTTTCCAGTTCCTCAGCAGAGGAGGCCATCTGGTTTTCCGTGTTCCTTATTTGCTCTTTCAATTGCAGTACTTGCAGGTAGCTCTGAGCGATCAAGATACTGTAATCCTCCTGTGTGGCCCGCACATCCAATTGGCCGGACTCGGCAAGCAGGCGGTTTTGTTTTATGGTATTATGGGTAGACAGGCCGTTGAACAGCGGCAGGCTCATATTGGCGCCAAAACTTGTTGCATTGTACCCATCTTCCACCAGTTCCACATTAACCGAATTGAAGCCCCGGCCCCAACTGCGCCCGGCACTTGCACTGGCGCTCAGACTTGGCAGGCGCTCGGCCTTGGACTGCTCCAGGTTGATGTTGTCAATGCGGTTGGCCTGCGCCACTTGCCGGATGACGAGGTTGTGCTCATTAGCGTATTGAATACAGGCTTCGAGTGTCCATACTTTTTGAGCCTGTACAGAAATTGTCAGAAAGGCGATTCCCAAGATGAGCCAGCCTTTTAGAAAAAATGAATATTTCATGTCGATATTATTTTTCAGTATCCGTTCATTCTTCATTGTACCTTCTTCAATGTCCCAAACGTGTACCATAGATTCAGATGCCCGAAAACAACACCAATTGCCATCATCTGGTAAAGCCTCCATGCTACGCCGGCTATGCTCAAATTGAATAATTTTAATTGTAACATGGCTTTTTATTCTTTGGTAAATAATTTAGCTGTTAAAACCCTATTGGTCAGTGACTTTGGTTACATAACTAATTAAAACTGGTGAGGCGAAAGTAGCGCCAACCGCGACCTTCGCCATCCCTCCACTAAAAATGAAAAGACAATTATTTGCCGCCTCTTCTGCCGCCACCTTTTCTACCTTTTCGGTTGGCCTGTTCAGCCTCCATTTTTTCAAAAGTATTGTACTGATCCTCGGTCAGCACCGTTTTCATTTCAGCGGCCTTTTCACCCTGGATGGCCGTCATGATTTCCTTCATGGCGCTGCGGTTCCCGGCATTTTCTTCCTGGGCCTCCTGCATTTTTTTGGCATAAGCCAGATTGATGGTTTCCACCTTGACCGCCTGGTCTTCGGAGAGGCCGAGTTTTTCGGTCATGTCTTCGGTCTGTTTGGCCGCCATATCCTCGGCGCTTGGAGGGCCTCCTCTACGCTGGGCATCAGCATGAAACCCCATTAACAAAAAGAGGGCAGCAAACAGCAATGCATTGATTGATAACTTCATGATTTTAATCTTTTTTAAGAATGATTGATGTAAAATGTGGTGAGCATGTTTTCTGTACATGCTCCCCACTCTTTATTTAGAAATAGGCATTGTCATACTCGTACCACTTCATAAGCCACCAGGCCGTTGTCTTCGACCACAGCCTTGTAGTAGGTGTCGCCTAAGCGGTAATAAACCCTGCCATCGAGTTCGAAAACTTCATAACCATCGGGCAGCGCATCTACCCTTGCTCCAATTGGCGCGTCTACAACTTCGTAGGCACCGTCAGGAAGCGGGGTATAAAAAACGCCGTAATAATAAAAGTATGGTCGATTCAGATAATGAAGGCGGTATGCTGCTGCTGGCAACACCGATACCCTAATCCCCACCGGAGGGGCGACTACCACATAACTGCCACCAATGGTGCGATAGAAAACCCCTTTGTCGAAATGATAGTCATAGTGTCCATGTCGGATGATTACGGTTTTTTGAGGTGGAGTAGTGACCCGGGCTCCCTGGCGTGGCAATTTCTTGTACTGCTTCTCCGGAGTAACTACCACTTCTTTTTTGCTTTTGACTTTACGAGCCTTATGCTGGCCAAAGGTGTCAGTTGGAGCAAAAGCCAGGAGTATGCCCATCAGCACTATCGGCAAGGTTGAATTCAAAAAAATCCTTTTCATAGCAATTCATCTTTGTTGATTTAAGAAAATGACAAGTCGGAACCTTCTCCGTGTTTGAAAAATCACCACCGGCTTCCATCGCAGAGACAATCTTTTCCCAAATATCGAGGGAGAAATTGCTCCAGTCGGTATCAGACCTCTGATCAGCATGAAGGAAAACCCAGTTTAGATATGCATCCAACTCGTCTTGCGGTGTAAAGTCTGTATCTATCTTTTTTATTTTATGTGTATTGTCCACAGCTATTTCTCGTTTTTAAAAGGTTTTCTCCCCCAGCAAATCTACCTGCGACTGCCACTGCATGAATTTTTGCATTTGGGCTTCAGACAACACAGCGGAAAGCCCCTGTGCCCATTTGTCCCAGCAGGCCAATAGAGCAGTGTTGCGACCCACTGTTTCCGGATTATCCAACAGGTAATTTCTGGAAGAACAATAGGTTTCATTCAGATTCTGAATACCCTGAACCTGATCAGGTGACAAGTCAAGTTTCGCCTGCATCGCCTGATTCAGCTGAGCGACCTGGCAATCAGGTCGTTCGCTAAAATTGTTCGCTAATAGCCCTGTTGTAAAAACCAGCGTAAAAATGAAGGCAGCGATTGAAGGAACGTATTTCATAATTGACTATTTTTTATAGGCCCAAATTGATCAGAAATGCGGTGGTTAGCAAACATATTCAACCAACCTGCCCATCTTACCGAAGACGAGCTATATCTGCTCAATTTCCCTGGTTTTTTACTATTTTGGACGGTTATTGACAAGCTGAGGTCATTGATTGAGAAAATGATAGTCCAGATTGATAATTCATTTTTTTCAAAAAAAAACCGTTCATTTTTGCAGTATGGCAAGATTTGAAAAACATAGTGTCTTCTGGCAAGTCCTCCTTTGGTGGAGCAGTTGGGCCTTGGTCACTTTTCTTCTGACATACGGGTTGGAAAGCACCGAAAAATTTGTGGGCAAAAGTGTGGGTAGCCTCATCGGAATTTCTATCATTATCACTGTCAATATGAAATTGCTTCTGCCCCGCCTATATTTTCAGAAAAAGACGGCGAGCTTCATTATTGCGGCTCTTATTTTGCTCTCCTTGGTCTCCTTTTTGTTATTCAGCGACCTCTTTCCATGGTCAGAATGGTTTCATCAGCCTCCAAAACCGGACGGCCCTTTTAAAATGGAAGAAAGGCCGGAAAGTGCGCGAAAGGCTTTTTTGAGAGTCAGAGAAGTGGGCAGGATGATGCCCTTTGTCCTTACTTTTCTTGGAAATACCCTGATAGAGGTGACCCGGTTTGCCAACAAAAAGGAAAAGGAGGCCATTCGTTCGGAAAAGGAAAAACTGGAAACGGAACTGAAATTCCTCAAGTCACAAGTGAACCCCCATTTCCTATTCAATGCGCTCAACAATATCTACAGCTTGTCGGTTATGCAAGCCCCCCAGACCCCCGAAAGTGTGATGCAGCTTTCGGAAATTTTGCGTTACATGGTCTATGACTCAAACGAGGAAAATGTGCCCTTGAAAAGCGAAATCAGCTACATCGAAAACTACGTCAATCTGAAGATGCTGAAAGATAGCCGGGGAATGGACGTTCAGCTCGATTTAGACAAATCATCGCCGGAGTTGTTGGTGGCCCCTTTGCTTTTTATCCCGTTTGTGGAAAATGCTTTTAAGCACAGCAAGATTGAAAATTTACGGGACGGATTTATAAAGATAACTTTGAAAACCCGTGGCAATCAGGTGGAGTTTAAGGTGATAAACAGCCTGCCAGAAAACGTTTTCACTAAAGATAAAGTAGGCGGTGTGGGCTTGGAAAATATTAGAAAAAGACTTGATTTGCTCTATCCTGGTGACCAGCATGACTTACAAATCAACCAAACCGACGACCAATTTGAAATTCACTTAAAACTTTCTGTGCAATGAAAAAAATGAACTGTCTTATTGTGGATGATGAAGAATTGGCTCGGAATCTTGTGGAGAATTACGTCAATCGGTTGCCTCACCTCTCTGTCGTAGGAAAATGTACCAACCCTTTGGAAGCAATAGAAGTGTTGCAGGAGCAACCCGTTGACCTGATATTTCTCGATATTCAAATGCCGGAGCTGACTGGCGTAGAGTTTTTAAAGACACTTCCGAAAAAACCATTGGTTATTTTTACCACAGCATATAAGGAGTATGCGCTTCAAGGGTATGAGCTTAACGTAGTAGACTATCTATTAAAACCCTTTCGGTTTGAGCGATTTTTACAGGCCGTTAATAAGGCGACGAAACTCAAATCACTTGAGGACAGGGATGCTCCACTTGTTGCGGATTCACCGCCTCCTGACGAACATGAAGAAAAGGACTATATTCTTGTTAAATCCGAATTTAAAGTGTTGCGGATATTTTATAATGACATCTCTTTTATCGAAAGCATGAAAGAATATGTGGCCTATCATACCCCTGAAGGGCGCACCCTGTCGCTTGGTTCATTGAAAAAACTAGAGGAGGATCTGCCTGCCGATAAATTCATGCGGGTGCATAAGTCCTATATCGTAAACAAAACCAGAGTCTCTGCCCTCGAAGGGAAATATATCCATGTAGGAAAGGTAAAAGTACCAATTGGAACAAGCTATCGGGAGCGGGTGCTGGCAGAGATGTTTTAAAAAAATATCAGGCAGAATCGTTTCCTCTCCACATTTAGAGCTTGGAATAAGGAGAGGCGCAGCTTAGTGCTTGTTTGGAGCCTGCTCCCGCTGAAAACCAACATATTTGACCTCTTCGCCAAAACCCTAATCTGCTGATTTTCAGATAGAATCCGCTCCAAACATACTCTTAATGTACCACTATTTTTTGATTTCCATTTCTAGAAATAACCCAATAAACACCCTTTACCGTTATTTCGATATCGATTTCATCTGCATTGAGGGAAAAGGTCTTGACACTCCTCCCCAAAACATCTACTATCCTTATTTCGTCTCCCGCTGTTGACGGATACCGAAAATTAGGTAGAATTTTGAAAACGCCATTATTGGGGTTTGGATAAATTAGAAATGGTTCCTGTTCGAAAAATTGATTTTCAACATTAGTAGTCATAGAACATCCGTCCAATTTGCGATCTATTTGTTCCATCAAAGCCCATAAATAAACATGGTAATCTTTGACATGAAAGCCCCAAATTGAATAATTAGGGTGATCCTCTTGAGTAAGGAGATCATTGGGTCTTTGATCAGATGGATCATTTATATAATCTAAAGATAAAACGGCTTTTGTATTGGAAACTCTTCTAAATCTTGCGGTGTACAAACTATCGAAAGCAATAAAATTAGCGCCATCCCCCAACTCATAACTGGCACCAGGAGCAATATAATACCTTAATGGAGCACTCGAAGAACCATAAACCAAAGAATCTTGTATAAACCAATCACTATCCAGACTAGTTGTTCGATACACAAGACCACTATCAACCAAAACCTGATTAAATTCCGGCAAAGCGGTGTTGACTTCGGGTAAGACTTGATCTTCTTTAAAGCTTCTCCAATTGTGCACACATCCACATTCATTGCTTAAGGTACAAAGCGGTATATTTTCCCACCAGCCCTCTTGAAATTCGCCAAGGGCTGAATAGAGTTGTTTCGCGATAACTAGCTGATACTCAAAAGTTGTATTTTAGCCGAA
>CAXHCA010000173.1:0-12389 GCA_964015035.1 uncultured Saprospiraceae bacterium | reverse complement strand
AGTAATCTAATATTGACTTACTCAACATGCACTGAGACAGGCCGCAACTGCGCCCACATGCTCTGACAAAAATGCAGTCAAACAACTAATAATTATTAAGTGTAGTTAATTATCAATAATTTAAATTGCATAATTTAAATATGGTCTCTGCTGCCTCTACTCCTTTAATACCGCCAAGTTTCCAAGTTTCGAGGATTCCTTTTCTAATTACTCAACACTACATAATCCCAAGGCTCCATTTCCATGGCCATACCATTGGTTAGTTCGGTGTTTTCGCCGGTGAAGGCATTTTTGTAAGTGCCCACAAAATGATCTCCGCTCAGCGTAGCACTTTGTTTTTTTGCCGAAAGGTTGATGATCACCACTACCCGGTCGCCATCCTTTTCGCGGATAAAGGCGTAGATGTTTTCATCATTGCCGGTAGGTATTTTAACTAGCTTGCCCCCATTTTCACCATTCCAGAGGGCTTTGTTTTGGTGTTTTAAATCAAATAAGGTCTTATAAAAACCGGCATATTGATAATCGCCCCATTCGATGTTATCCTTCTTAAAAAACTCAAGCTGTTTGTCCATCGCCGATTCCATACCGGTGTAAAGCAGTGGCATGCCATCAAAGGTAGCGGTAAGCACGGCAAATGCTTTGTGCCCAGCCCCCATGCGCTGGAATTCCGTGCCCGACCAGGAGTTTTCATCGTGGTTGGAGGTAAACTGCATCTGGTATCCTTTCTGGTATTGGCGGTGCTTTTTAGCGAGCAGCTTGTCAATATCCAGTGCGGTCTTTTTCTCTGTTTCGGCATCGCCTCCTTCCACCACATTGCCCTGTACCAGCTTTTGTGTCGCATCGCGATTGGCTCCTTGCGACTTGGCAATTTCATTCAGCAAATGGTGCATTTCCCAAGCGTAATCCATTACAAAAGCGCCATTATTGACAATAGCGGGTACTTCGGCTTCGGCCAACATAAAGAGCGGTTTAATCGCATACAGAGAATCCGTACACTGCGCCCAAAAGTCAACGGGAACGCCGTGCGCTACATCTACGCGGAATCCATCGACCCCTACTTCCGTGACCCAAAAACGCATGGCGTCAATCATGCCCAGCCGCATTTCCTGGTTGTCATAATTAAGGTCGGCTACATCTGTCCAACCCCAGGATTCCCCCGTTTCATAATTGATCGGATCTGTGATTTTGCCATCTTTTCCCTTGGTGTACCAGTCCGGATGTTCGGTGATCCAGGGGTTGTCCCAGCCGGTGTGGTTAGGTACCCAGTCGATGATGCAGTACATGCCGGCGTCGTGAATGGCTTGTAGCAAGTGCTTAAAATCGTCCATCGTACCGTAGTCGGGATTTACGGCCTTATAATCAGCCACGGAATAGGGGCTGCCCAATTCTCCCTTCCGGTTTTTGACACTCACCGGGTGAATCGGCATAAACCACAAGATATCCATACCCATTTCTTTCAGCCTTGGCAGTTCCTTCTCAAATGACTTAAAGGTGCCTTCCTGGGTGTAATGGCGCAGATTTACTTCATAAATAGTGGCATTTTTATGCCATTCAGGGACGCGAGGTTTTTCGAAAGTTACTGTTGTTGCCGGTTCTTCGGCAGCCTCCTTCTGAGGCGTGTCTTTACAGCTAGTACCAAGCATGCTGATCGTGAATACTAGCAGTAGTAGGTTTAAAAAGCTTTTTTTCAGTTTCATACAAATATTAATTTAAAAAATAGTTCTTTTCTAGCCGAAGTGAGGTTCCAGAATCCCGGTTTTACCGGGACTGAATAGCTTGCCCGAATATACTTCAGGGACTACCACCAAACATGCACTCAAGGGGAATATGGCCTTTCAGAGTTATTTGGGATCGTCTACATCATGGACCCGCAGGGTTAGTAGTCCGGCAAGAATCATAGAACAACCGCCAATAATCAATGCATAGATGGCATGGCCACCAAAGAATTGTTGTACTAGAAAGCCCAAAATTGTTGCCGCCACCAACTGTGGGATAACGATGAAAAAGTTAAATACCCCCATATAATATCCCATTTTATTAGCGGGTAATGAGCCTGCCAGCATCGCATAGGGCATGGACAAAATACTCGCCCAGGCGATGCCTACTGCCACCATGGAGATAATCAACAAATTGGGGTCGCTGATGAAATAGACCGAAAACAAACCGAGACCGCCAATGACCAGACAAATCAGGTGAGTGACCCGGCGATTGGTTTTGTTTGCCAACCAGGGTAAGGCAAATGCAACTAGTGCTGCAATGCCATTGTACACTGCAAAAATGACACCGACCCAATCGGCGCCTTCATTATAGAGGGCAGAAGTCGTATCACTGGTTCCATAGATGTGGCTCGTCACAGCGGCCGTAGTATAAATCCACATACTGAATAAGGCAAACCAGGTGAAGAACTGTACAACGGCCAATTGCTTCATGGTCGTCGGCATTCGTAGCAGATCGGTCATAATGGCCACGTAGCCGTTTTGATAGGTTCCCCGATTGATTAAAAGACCGGAAACAGCCCATAATACGCCAACCACAGCAAGCATAATTGCCAAAAGATAAACTTCCTTGGGAACCCCTGCCTGCATCAATGCAAAAATAATGACTAACGCACTGACAAATACGCCTGCACCGATTCGCAACTGACGCCCCCCTTGTGCTACCCGCTCTTCCATTGACCACTCCGGATTGATGGCTTCATGTACTTCTCCGAATGCCTCCATTTCTTCTGGAGAATACTCGCGGGAGCGGAAGACGGTCCACATAACGGCGATAAGGAAGACGGCGCCACCAAGATAGAAGGACCACTTTACAGAATCCGAAATTTCTCCCTTGGGAGCGACATTCGACATATCGAAATAGTTGGTAAGAATATACGGTAAAGCCGAAGCTACAACCGCCCCAACGCCGATAAAGAAACTCTGCGTGGCAAAACCCAACGTACGCTGCTCCGAAGGTAGATTATCCCCTACAAAGGCGCGGAAGGGTTCCATAGTAATATTAATCGATGCATCCATAATCCAGAGTACACCGGCGGCTACCCAAAGTGTGGAGGAATTGGGCATGATGCACAGCGCCAGCGATGCAAGTATCGCTCCGATTAGGAAATACGGCCGCCGCCGCCCCCAGCGCGGATGCCAGGTGCGGTCACTGAGATAACCGATGATTGGCTGGATTAAAAGCCCCGTCAAGGGGGCCGCAATCCATAGAATGGGAATTTGGTCTACTTCTGCTCCCAGGGTTTCAAATATCCGGCTGACATTGGCGTTTTGAAGGCCAAACCCAAACTGTATGCCCAGAAAGCCGAAGCTCATATTCCAGATTTGCCAAAAGGAAAGCTGAGGCTTTTGCGAGCCGATAGTGGTATTCGTCATTGATCTTTAGTTTTATTAGTTTCATACGTACTTGCCCCCAGGGCAGTAAAATCCACCCAAAATAATCATTTTGCACTAATTCGGAAGAGAATCGCTCGGGAGTGCATGACAAATCAAAGCGGATTTATCAGAGAACTTACTTTTCTTCTCTATCTAGAATTTATTTTCCCAAAATGAAAAAGCGATCTTTAGGGCTAAATATTGCCTTTTATGAAGAGATTGACCTTAATCCTCGGCCTGATTTTGGCTATTAGCCAATTAATGGCACAGCAAAAACCCACCCCCATTTATCTGGACGAACATGCGCCCGATTGGGCGCGCATGATGATGAGCAATCAGCCCAATGTATGGGAAATTCAACAGGCTTATGAAGCGGATTTTGCCGAAAGGCCCTTTGAAAAAAATACTTACACTCAGTATTATAAACGATGGATGCATTGGGCACGCCCCTTCACGCAGGCCGATGGTTCCATCAGGGTGCCTACTCCCGAAGAAGAGACCCAACGGGAAAGGACCCTACGCGAGAGTAGAGCGAATACCGCGCGTCTTGACCCCATCTGGACCTTTAACGGTCCCAAGGTGCACTATTTTCCCGACGCCTCGGCTCAATCGGTTGATCACACCAATATTTATTCCTTTGATATTTATGCCGCTGACCCGAATATCCTTTATGCCGGCGGCGAATCCGGAGGGTTATGGAAGTCGATGGATAAAGGAATGAATTGGGAATTGTTGACCGCAAATATTTTGCACGATGCATTTAATGCGGTAAAAATTAACCCTCAAAACCCCGATCAGGTCTTTGCGGGAACACGCGGTAAAATCCTCAAAACCAGCGATGGGGGCCTGACCTGGGAAACCGCCTATAACGAAGCCAACCTGATCGTGCAGGAATTGTACCTGCATACCAATACGCCGTCGGTGGTCATTGCCGGCACTAATCGCGGCTTATTGCGGAGTACCAATAGCGGAATCACCTGGGAAAAACTATTTCCACAAAACACCTGGACCGTTAAATCAAAACCCGGTGACCCCAATACGGTATGGGCAATCAGGGACAATGGCAATAGCTCTGATTTTTTGATTTCCACAGATGGCGGCGCTACATTTGGCACCTCAAATAATGGCTGGTGGCAACCTACGGGAGACCAGCAGGTAACGGGGGCCATCATCGCCCCTTGCCCGTCTGATCCGGATAAGATATACGCATTTCTCAGTGGTTCCGGAGACAACTTAGGCGGCTACATCGGCGTATTTGTCAGCCTGGATGGCGGTGCCAGTTGGGCCAATACCAACCCCAATAATGCCATCGGGCAACCGTATTCCATTCCCACCCATACCAATCTGATGGATGCCAATGGTGTCGACTGGTTTTATCAGGGATTTTATGACCAGGCCATTGTGGTAAACCCGGCAAACGACAATGAAATCATCGCCGGGGGCTGTTCTTGGTTTCGCAGCCAGGACGGCGGGGCAACCTGGCAGGGATTTGGTGGTTATCTAGGTGGTACGGGCATCAGCGGAGATCGGCACCCCGATATCCAGTGGGCCGCAGCAGTGGGCAATGACCTCTGGATTTCCTCAGATGGAGGATTGGTGTATTCCAATAATTTTGGCCAGGATGTGGAAGGCCGAAACTACGGCATTAGTGGAGCGGATTTGTGGGGCTTTGGAAGTGGCTGGAATGAGGACATCCTGGTAGGGGGGCGATACCACAACGGCAATATGGCCTATCACGAAAGTTTTCCGGAAGGCACCTATTATGCTATCGGCGGGGCAGAATCACCAACGGGCTATGTCAATCCGGGACCGGAACGCAAGGTTTACCACTCTGATATTGGCGGCGACATCCTCAATCCGGGTTTTGGCAATGGACTGGGCGGTTTTCCGGTGGGCACCTGGCCCAATGAAAGTTACGCCTACTACGCCAATTCCGAAATGGAGTGGCACCCGGATTGCTGGAATATGGTGTATCTGGGCAAGGATAACAAGCTGTGGCGCTCCACCGATGGAGGGACTACCTTTACGGTACTTTATGAATTTCCGGGTGATGCGGAACGTAAGGTGTACGATATCGAAATTTGCCGATCCAATCCTGCCGTCATGTACTGTTCACAATGGGATGGTACGGATGATGCCTTGTGGCACAGTGAAGATGGAGGCATCAACTGGACCGCCTGTACACCTTTGCCCACCCCCAATAATAACGACCGTGCTAAGCTGGCAGTCAGTGCCGAAGATCCCGATGTTTTGTGGGTATCGGTCAGCTACGGTTCAAATGGCAAGAAAATCTATAAAACGGAAGATGGAGGAACCAGCTGGGAAAACCTGACTACTTCAGTGCTGGATGAGGTGCAGATTACCAATATTATGGCCCAATATGGCACGGATGGCGGGGTGTATCTAGGTACAAATGCCGGGGTGTTTTATCGGAACAATACCATGGAGGATTGGCAAGAATACAGTGAAGGGTTGCCGCTTTCTGCGCGGACCAATAGGCTGAAACCATTTTATAAAAGAGGCCTGATTCGCAATGGCTGTTGGGGGTTCGGGGTATGGGAGGCGCCATTATTTGAGCCCAGTGCCGTACAAGCTTTGGCGATGGCCGATAAATTGACCTCCTTTTGCCCATCTGATACCTTCTATTTTGACGATCACTCGGTGGTGATGCATGAAGGGGCCTCCTGGCAATGGGCATTCCCCGATGCGGAAACCGTGATTGGCGCGGATACCCGAACGCCAAAAGTAGTTTTTGGCAGTGCCGGACTGAAAACAGCGATCATGAACCTGACTACCCCTGAAGGTACTTTCATCGATTCTCTGGAGGTGATGGTGGGTGATGAATGTGAGAGTTTACTCCCTGAAATTTACCCGGGCTACGCCCTCTCCCTCGATGGCGATGGCGATTATGCGGTGGCCAGCGATGAACTCTATTTAAATGGCAATACGCTGACTATCACCGCCTGGATCAAACCGCTGGGAGATCAAAGTGACTGGGCAGGCATTGTACTGGCTCGTGGTGGAAATACCACCGCCGGGCTTCACTTTGGTGAAAACAATGAATTGCACTACATGTGGGACGATCAAAACTGGTGGTGGAATACGGGCTTGTATCCACCGCTGGGCGAATGGTCGCACGTGGCTATGGTGATTGAACCCGATCAAGCGACACTTTACCTCAATGGGGTACCTGCCGTCCTTCCCACTAATCATGCCATGGAGGAATTCGATTCACCACTGGTGATCGGGAGTGATCCCGGCTGGAATAATCGCTATTTCAAGGGACTGATCGATGAAGTTAGCGTATACGATAAAGCCCTTTCTCAAGACCAGATTCGCGAAGATATGCACCTGACCCGCACCCATACGGATACCGATGGCTTGCGCAATTATTACCAATTTAATGAAGCTGATGGGCTGGCTTTTGATCGCATTGGTTTGGGACACGTGAGCTTTGGAGGCGACGCTTTTCGCGAAATATCCACGGTGGCCGTAGGCCCTGGTGTGAGCAGTCGCCGGACGGTGAATAGTCCTGGTTCTTTCAATTTTGATGATACCGGTATTGCCATCGATTTTTCTCTGGGTGCCACGTTCCCGGAAGGAGAACTGGTGGTCACCCGTCTGGATATTCAACCTGATGTACTACCGGCAGCGGATAGCCTGAGTCGGTCCTATTGGGTCTTGCATAACTTTGGTCAGAATACCGTTTTTGATCAAGTTGGAAAAATTGGCTTTAGCCAAATAGGAGCGATCCCATCCAACAGCAGTGCTGAAAATTATCAGCTCTTCACTCGTGGACCTCGGGCAGATGGCGATACCTGGGAAGTACGGGATGTCGCAGATCAACTTATTCCCGGAGCAAACGGTACGGTGAGTTTTAGCACCGACAATGGCATACAACAAGCCGCTCAGCTGATTCTTTCTACGCCGATGATTACCTCAGTGGAGGCACCAGGACAAACAGCGTTGCATACCTGGCTTTCGCCAAATCCGGTAGCCACCAATGGCCGATTACACATAAAGACAGAATTGCCGGGAACGGTAAAATTCCGCCTTTATGATGAAAAAGGGCATGCTATTCGGATGGCCAGGTTTGAACAGGCAACACAACTCGAGATGAATGCATTACCGGCGGGCATCTATTTCTATTCGATTGAGAGCGATCGGTTTTTGGGATATGGGCGGGTCGTGGTATATTAAGCGCATATTTGGAGGTCGGATTTGCAGCCCAAAGTTTGACCTCCAAACATGCTCTGAACCCCATTATCCCTTACCGCGTAAGCAATTAGAAGAAGAGATTTTATGTGTAAAAAACTACTGCTAACTGTTTTGATCGGCATCTCCGTGTCATTGGCCTACAGCCAGAATACCGACACGGCAACCGAGATAGATTCCGGAACTGTCTACCACAAGCTAGGGGTGGGGCAATACATCAATAGTCAGTATGATGCCGCGCAAAAGTCGTTTGAAAATGCCATTCGATGGCGTCGGCAGCATTTGGGCGATCGCGATCCGGATCTATCCAGGAGTTACCACAACTTGGGGGTTGTTCTGAAAGAAAAGGGCAATTATCAGGCGGCAATTAAAGCCTTGAAAAAAGCCGCCAATATCCGACAGCAACTTGAAGATCAAACTTTGCTTGGAGCCACCTACTTAGAAATGGGGATCGTTTATGAACGCAATGGCGACTATGAGAATGCCCTGCAATTTCACCAAACGGGCCTATCTATATTTCAATCCAACTATTCTGAAGTTCATAAGAATACCGCGCGAGCACATTTGTCTATCGGCATCATTCAGCGAAAGCTGGGCCATTTTCCTGAAGCTATTTCCTCGTTGAAAGTGGCTCAAAAGCAATACATTGATTTATACGGACGTGAAGATGCGGATGTTTCCGCCAGCTATAACAATCTTGGCAATGTCTATGATGATCAAAGAGACTACCGCAAAGCGATCAACGCCTATCGGGAAGCTTTGGCTATCAACCTAAGCCTCTATGGTGAAAATAGTGTGGCGGTCAGTGAAAACTATAACAATCTGGGACTGACCTATCTGCAATTGGGAGACCTCAAACAGTCGCTTGATTATCAGAATCGGTCATTGGCCATTCGCAAGGAAAAGTTGGGCCCCTTTCATCCCAAAATTGCCAGTGCCTACACCAATATCGGTGATATTTATGTGGCTCAAAAGCAGTGGCACAAGGCATTGGAGGCATACCAGCAGGCACTCACCCACAAGTTTACCAATTACCGGAACACCGCTGTTTACTCCAATCCCGATTTAGCCAATGCCACTTTGTTGGGCTCGGCCAATGACCTATTGGAAATCCTGTTTTCCAAAGCCAAGACTTTCAAACAAAAGTACCAGCAAAGTCAACAAGAGCAAGACATTCAGACCGCTTTGCAAACCTTTCAGCTTTGTGATCAACTCATCGATCAGATGCGGCAAAGTTATGAATCGACTGCTTCCAAACTTTTCTTGTTGCAGAACGCGGTTCCCATCTATGAAGGAGCTTTAGAAACCGTTTACGGGCTATATCAAAAAACCGAAAACCTCGCTTTTGCCGAGGAGGCTTTCCGCCTGATGGAAAAGAGTAAATCGGTGCTGCTTCTGTCTTCCATCAAGGAGGAAAAGGCACGCATTGCCGCCAATATTCCTGAAGCGCTTTTGGAAAAAGAAACCGACTTTAAAGCCGATTTGGCCTATTGGGAGCAGCAACAGGCGATGTTGGCATTAAAACCTGAAACAACGGATTCTACGCAATTGGCCATCCGGCAACATTTGGTTCAGGTTCGCCAGCAGTACCAAAATTTTGTCACTGAATTAGAGGCGAATTTCCCCAAGTATTATCGGGAAAAATACGATGCTACGGTAGCTACCCTCAAGCATCTCAGACCGTTTTTGCAACAGCAGCAAAAGACCTTGGTGGAGTATTTTGCGGGAGATCAGCACTTTTATGCCATAGCCGTTTCCGCACAACAAATTGATTTCATTCGCATCGGTTCGGCGAGCCAGCTTAGGAAAGAAGTGGAAGATTGTATAAAAGGCATCAATCGGCCCAATGATCCCCAGGCGGTGCAACAATGGTATGTCCCCAATGCCTTTTCACTCTATCAGCAGGTTTGGGCGCCATTTCGTTCCGCATTGAGCAAAGAAGTGATTGTCATTCCGGCCGGCGTACTAGGCTACTTGCCCTACGAAGCTTTACTGGATGCGCCAGTAAGTGATGCGCCTTTTCGGGAGTATCCCTTTTTATTAAAAAAATTCCAGTTGAGTTACGCCTACTCGGCTACGGTATTGCTGGAAAACAGTCAACGCAAAATCACTTCCGCGACCAACCCCCTTTTGGCCGTCGCTCCGGTCTTTGAGCAAAGCTCACACTTTGCTCAATTGAGCCATAGCCAACAGGAAGTGGAAGACATCCAACGCATTCTCGGCGGTGATCTCTTGCTGCAAGGCCAAGCCACCAAACAGATGTTTCAGCAAATGGCCAATCAATATCGCATCATCCACATCTCTAGTCACGCTGCCGCTCTGGATACGGCAGGGCTTGATTCCTGGATCGCCTTTGCGGATAACGGACTTGAAGAAAATAACTACAAACTCTACTTGTCGGAATTATACGCCATGCAAATTCCCGCCGAATTGGCCGTGCTTAGTGCTTGCGAAACCGGCCGTGGCCGCATCTCCGGAGGAGAGGGCATGATGAGTTTGGCGCGAGGTTTTGCCTTTGCTGGTTGCCAAAGCATTATCAATACCCTCTGGCAAGTGAATCATAGCTCGACTACCCAAATCATGGACCATTTGTATGAACAATTGGCTCAAGGCAAAAACAAAGATGAAGCGCTGCATTTAGCCAAATTAGCCTACCTCCAAAACGATCAGCTCGACAATATTGGCCGCCATCCTTATTATTGGTCCGCCTTTCGGCAAATCGGCAATACCGATCCGATCAGGTTTTCTTATCAAAATTGGCTAATCTGGTGGTGGATATTTGGGGGCTTCTTGGCTCTCGGTGGCCTGCTATGGTTTAGAAAGAAAAAATCAGCTCTGCGTGAATCAGGTCGTGAGACTTAGAGCATATTGGAAGGTAGTCATTCAGGCTAGAAACTTTCGTCTGGTGGAAGTTTCGAAGCGGAGGGGAATCACACAGGGGCATTAGAAAAGCTGGGAAATTTCAGCACTAACGGACCAAAATTTCCCAGTTCCACAACGATCCTATTCGAGGATCAAGTTTACTTTTTTCAAATGTTTTACCGTGTATCGGAATTCCAGTTTCTCCGTTTTTCCGCCTTTCAGATCGAAGGCCCAGCGGAGCTTACCCGTACCGGCATCGACTTCTGCTCCTTTAGCTTTTTCCAGTTCCACCTCCATGTCATCCGATGTCACCAATGGAATCTGATCTTCCACCACAATGTTGATGCCCTGTTTCTTTTTGTTGCGCACCTCAATTTCCCAACCGATGGTTTTGGTAACCTTATTGCCAATAAATTGCTTATCACTGTAATTGTCCTGCTTGGTCCGCGTCACCACAATGCTCTTGTCGGCCCCCAGTGAAAGGGCGATGGTATCTTGCGTGCTTTGAAGGTTGAAGGCCGTTTGCCCCATGTAAGTCCCCTCGAAGAAGAGATTGGCCGCGCCACTCACCAAATGGTATTGCTCCCAATCGGTAATTTTGGCCGTCAAAAAGGCATTTGTATTCAATTTAGGCGCTACGTAATATTCGTAGGTGGCCGGCAATTCGTACTGTTCAATACCCACCGTGTAGGCCTGTCCATCAGTAGGGATATCATAAGGCGTTTCAATGCGGAATTCAACGGAGGTGGTGTTCTCTACCTGAGTTACCGGGGCGTAAGAAGCTACGGGGGGCGATGCTTTTGCTTCTTCGGATTGGATGCGCACGTCATCCAGCATATAATCCTTATTACGACCACCACCATATCCCGATGCAACGCCCGGCTGTGAAGGAGGATATAACCACCAGGGTTGCAATGTTGGCTTCACACCTGCTTGTTGCGGATTGCCGGTGGAGAGGGTCAGTTTTACATCTTGCCAGTCTTCACCGGAACTCTGGTAGACCTTGCCTTTATAATGCAAGCCAACCGGGCTATTCACATCTTTGACCCGGATATCGTAGTCAGGTGTCCAGCCAGCGGAGTACACGCGATAGGTGATTTTGAAGTTTGAATTCACGCTCGATTTGGCATCAACGGCTACCAGAATTTCACTAGTGGATTCCTTTTTGTTTTTACTGGCAATTTCATTGATTTGGCCATTGATTTTGTTGAGCTCTTCCTGGAGTTTGGCGATCTTTTTATTGATGTCCAGTCGCTCCAGTTTGAGTTCGCGAAGCCGTTCGCGGTAAAAAGCGGCCGTGGCTTTTAAATCTTCAATACTCACACCGCTTTGTGTGCCACCAATCGATTTGTTGGCCAAAATCATCGATTCTTCTTCGGTGAGTACCTGGAGTAAGGCTTGTTCTACAGCAATAGCTTCTTGCAGCCTTTTTTGTTCTCCCTGCAATCGTTGTTGTTCAACATCAGGAGTCATGGGTTGAAAATAGTTGATCTGATGTTTGACCGACAAGATGAGAAACTCACCGGTTGCGCTAAATTGTATGCTATTGGGGTCAATATTGGGCGAAATGCCCGTAAATTTGAGTATATTTCTACCCGATGGCACATTGACTGACCCGGTGCGCATCACTTGAGCGCCTTGCCGGAAGACGATCACTTCTTTGATCTTTGAGGTAACGTTTGTTTCGTTATCTGCCCATAACATTTGACCACACAGGATCAATAGCAATAGGATTATTCCTTTTCCTTTATTCATGGTTCTTAATTTTCCAACAAGATGCGGAAAGGGAAAGAATTACATAAAGTGCAGCAGCATTTTTAGGTTTTAGGGATTGGGTTACGGTTCTTTTTAATGCTACATTTCCAACCCCTAAATGCCCACAGAGACCTAAGTGCATGTTTGGAGGTAGTCCCTGAAGTATATTCGGGCAAGCTATTCAGT
>CAXHCA010000172.1:0-12601 GCA_964015035.1 uncultured Saprospiraceae bacterium | reverse complement strand
TTACGCTAAACGTCACATCGTCTCCCGCACAAATCGTATCGCTAACCGGATCTACACTAATCGCAATCGGTCCTTCTACTGTCAAGGTAGCTGCCGCAGATGTTACTGCCGAACATGCTCCTGTACTGACGATCACCTGGTATTGATAGCCATTATTGGCATTGGTTACGCTGGTTAAATTCAACGTGCTATTGGTCTCTCCAACCAGGTCGACAAAGCCGCCGCCATCGTCCACTTGCCATTGGTAAGCCAAGGTTCCCGCACCACCGTCAGCCGTTACGCTAAACGTCACATCGTCTCCCGCACAAATCGTATCGCTAACCGGATCTACGTTAATGCCCAATGGCCCTTCAACGGTCAGTTGTACTTCATCCGAAGTTACGGTGCTACAACCAGGCTGAGTCACTTGTACTCGATATAAATAGCCATTATTAATAGCCGTATTTACCGGCGTAGTGTAAGAGGCTGATGTTGCTCCTCCAAGTGCACTCCAACTAGTGCCTCCATTCGTACTACGTTCCCATTGGTAGGTAACGCCCAGTCCTCCATCCACCGTAAAGGTGGCGGTTTCGCCGGCACACACAGTATTGTCGACCGGTTGCGTAGCAATGGAAGGGGCTGTATTTACGGTAAGCGTAGCTATAGCTGAGGTATCATTAGGCGCACATGTTCCACTTACAACCATCCGGTAGGTATATCCATTCATGCCTGCTGTAACAGCACTTAATGTCAGAGAGGCCGCATTTTGTCCTACAAGATCCGCAAAACCACTGCCCTGATCCTCTTGCCATTGGTAGGTGATTCCCTCACCGGCAGCAGTACCATTAAATAGGGCATCATTACCCTCACAAGCGGAGAAGTCTACGGGGTCAGCAGTGACCGTAGGTTGTTCCAGGAATGTTACATTTGCCACATTGGAAGTATCTGTTTGACCACAATCATCTACAACGATCACATGGTAAGCATACTCTCCACCAGGAACAATACTCAACGTATCATCAGTTTCACCGACCAAATCGGCAAATCCACTACCCTGGTCTTCCTGCCACTGATAAGCCACATTGTTGCCCGTAGCCTCTACGATAAAATCAACACTCTCTCCCGGACAAGCGTCCAAACTCAATGGTTGAGCATCAATAGTTAGTGGCGGACAAGAAATAGCAAAGGTAAAATACTCTCCATCACTAAAATCATAGTCTGTTTCCCAGTTGGTACCCACCAACTCCATTTCTACATCAGTAGTTCCACCATTGGTAAAATCTCCGTCGTCATCAACCAAAAAGTAAACACTACCGATTTCGGTTGGCAAAGTGGCTGCTAAACTGCTGCCATCATCCGGTACACGAACTTTCACCGGTCCTATAGCGGAAGCCGTTTCAGCAACCATCCAGGTCCGTGGAATCCGGCTATAACCAGATAAAGTATTTGTATTTTCCCAGGTCGCAAACGCACCATCATCGTTACCCCAAAGCAGATAACTTTGGTCATCATCAATTTCTGTCGTATTTAAAAGGTTGTCCGATTCAATCGTTGAGCCATTCCCCATAGTGACCAGGGCATCTGTACCAATGCTTCGAGATTGCTTTTGATAAAGTGTCGAAACATCGTCGCGGCCGATACCGGCAATATCATTGGAGTAAGCAGCATTGGTGACAATATTCCATAAGGTATCATTGTCTGAATTTACATAATTGTGGTTCAGACTCAACCCGTATTTAATAGCCAGATAACTTTCAACCTGGTTAATCTCCTCTGTGGTCAGTGCACTGCGATAAGCAATAACCTCGGCCACATTTCCTACCAGCGACCGGGAAAGCGTGGCATTGTGACGCGCTACGTAATACCCCTGGACCGCACCACTTGGATTTCCGGGATAGGCTCCCGTAGCCACTGCCGATTCTCCATTCATAGAGATCGTAATATCTCCCGAATCACCGGTGTTGCGTATCATAATCTGCCCCGTAACCGGATCAGTCACGCTAACATTGGTACTTCCCTGGTTAATGTTATTCAACCCGATATCATTGGAACTCAATATGTAAGTTACACCAGGCTGGCCCGCATTGCCACTCAGGTTTTGTGAAAACAATCCACCCCAGGTACTGGAGCCGTCTTTACGAGCCACTGTAAAGATGGTATAAGCTTCATCATCCAACAATGGCATACAATTGTTGACCAAATCCTTACTTCCGGCAAATTTAATGACCGGATTAAAGTTGAAAAGATTAGCACTATCAGCTTGATAAGTAGGCCGTTCACCAACCGTGGGCTGACTGGCATTGTACCCATAGGGGCCTTGGTCTGTCCATGTTTCCAGTGTATTACCGGTTGTGTCAGTACTTGTTCCGGCGTCAGAACGTAGCCATAAAGCAAGATAGGTCAGTACTCCTCCCGGACTTTCACATTCATCATCTACATCGGCAATATCATCACCATCATCATCAGCATCTGTATTATCACTGATGCCATCCTCATCTTCATCGGTTGACAGCCAGATGTAAGAAGCATTATTTGTTTCGTAAAGCCACATTACATCCACCGCGCCGTCACCATTGAGGTCCGCAATATGACTGGTTTCTGTAGCATTTTGACCACCAAGAGCAAAGCCAGTTGTTCCATTAAAGGTACCATCGTAAGTCAATGATCCTTTGTCTGCTTTAGCCGTGGTTTCAAAAGTACCATCACCCAGACCATACCAGATGTAAACACCTGCAAGAGCTGGATTGAGACTTGCATCGTATGTAGATACGATATCTAGATTACCATCATTATCTACATCGGTAATATGTGTCGTTTCATTGGCTGAAAAGCCTATATTAAAGTCATTAGCGGGGCCACCGTCATAACCACTTTTTACGATCGCTGCATGTTCAAATGTGCCATCACCTTTACCGGCCCATACATAGGAAACTCGATTGGAGTTCCACAACCACATAATATCGGCTATTCCATCCCCGGTGAAGTCGGCGATGTGCGTGCTTTCGTTAGCACTTTGTCCACCCATCCAGTGGCCAGGTGTACCGGTAAAGCTGCCAATATCAACAACAGCCTCTGTTTTCCAAGTACCGTCACCGTTTCCATACCAAATATAGACACCTCCGGCATTGGCTGCCCCGTGATCATATACCCAGACTATATCCAAGATGCCATCCGTATTTACATCCACCAAGAAGGTGCTTTCATTAGCGGAAAGACCAGGAGTAACCTTATTGCCGGGACCACCGGTAAATCCGGTAGTAACGAGGGCTGATTCTTCCCAGGTACCGTTGCCGTTACCCAGCCAAGTATATGCCTTATTTGAGGTTTCATAGAGCCAAACCAGATCAACATTGCCGTCCCCGTTCACATCGGCTAGGTGCGTGCTTTCAGTAGCTGTTATACCACCGGGGCCAATGTTATTGGAACCGGCCGCCAGGTCTTCTCCTGACAAACTTCCGATATAGGTGGTGGCCGATGTTTCAAAAGTACCGTCTCCATTATTCTTCCAGAAATAGATACCGGTTACTGACGTGTTGGCCATATTGCCATCCCATACCCAGACAATATCCAGATCGCCATCGTTATCTACATCTGCCAAATGGGTCGTTTCATTACCGTCTAAACCAATCGAGAGCTTGTCACCTTCTCCGCCGGTATAGGTATTTTCAAATAAGGCTTCCCGGTCCCAGAAGTTGGGATTACAGCGAGTAGGCGGAATATCGGGCTGTACAGCCACCAAACCATCAAAATGATCATTTGAATTGGCCGAGAATGGCATTTCTACCATGCCGGCAAAGGTGAAGTAATCACCGTCTGCAAAGTCAATTGACGCCCAGCAATAGGTGCCATCACAAGTCATGGCTACTTGCTCATCTGTATTGTCAAAGGTTTCGTCAGTACTGCGGACCAACACAAAGGAATTAACGTTGGAAAAAGGAACGCGAACTTTCACCGTACCAACGGTACCGTTTTCTTCTACTTTCCAAACCCGATCCATACGGGTGAGCATAGTTCCCGTCAAGGGGGTCACAAAGCCCTTAATGCCATCATTATTTCCCCAAAGCATAAAGCTTTGATCATTTGTAAAAGAGTTGGTGTTCTCTACATTTGAGCCTACAATATCAACGTTGCCAATGGCGACATAAGCATCCTCATTGATTGACATGGATTGCTTTTGTTCCAGATCCGAGGCATCATCGCGAGCAATACCGGCAATATCATTTTGATAAGTAGTATCACTGGCCCAAATAATGGTCGTACCATCGGATGCGATATAATCAACGGGGGTGGTGGTCGTACCCAGTGTCACGCCATATTTCACAGCGACATAAGAATTTACACGCTGACGTTCCAGATCACTCAGATCCCGCCGGTAAGCAATTAGCTCACTGATATTTCCTTTAAAAACGGAAACGTGTGCAGCTCCGATATAGGTATTTCCGGAAGGTGTAGAATTAAAATTAACGCCATTCGTACCAGTTGTAAAGTTGGCCAATGCATCAAATCTTGCGGTCCATTCGCCTGGCTTACTCATCACATTATAAATGTGTGGATCAAGCACATCGCGCTCCGGTCCACCAGCTGGCGCTGTTAATGGATTCCAGTTTTTGCGGACCGTACTTCCCCAACCACTGTATATATTACTATTGCTGAAATCGTACTCCCAGGAAACAGCAGAACCGCCACCACCAAACTCACTTGGATAGCCATCATTTGCATTATGCGCCCCCGTACTTTCCAGCATATAAAATACTTCACCTGAAGTCGCTCCGGAAAGTAAATGCTCAGCAGCGAACAACATGTATCCACCTCCGTCAAATGAAATCGTTGGATTAAAGTTATACCCATCACTATTATAGGTCAACGCCGTACCATAGAAAGTCTCATTTGTATGAATTTTATAGAAATCATTCCACTCAATGACATCCGTACCGGAAGTATCTACTTCCTCCGGACGAATCCAGTATTCCACACCGTTGACTACCCCACCAGGGGATACCACAAAGCCAGCTAAAGTGAAATAAGTACCATCTGCAAAATCATAGGAGACTTCCCAACCTTCTTCTCCAAGGTCACTCATGGCGGTATAGGTTACACCCGCAGTAAATGCGGAGTCTGATGCCGTAACCAGATATAAATTAGAGAATTGGGTAAAGTCAAATCTTGCCAGCACCGTTCCTACCGCACCGGCCCCTTTCTCCTGAACCAGCCACTTGCGCTCCAACCAATTGTTCAATCCGGCAGGAGCTCCCGCAGGTAATGGAAGGGTGTCTGCTTGAACAACTCCTCCATTATTTCCCCAAAGCATGAAGCTTTCATCATCGCCAAAGCTATTGGTATTGGTAAAGTTGGTGGTGGCTATAGTTCCATTCCCAATGGTCAGTATACTCCCTTCGTTTATTGAACGGGATTGTTTTTGGTTAAGTCCTTGACAATCATCTCGCCCGATACCACCGATGTCATTGGTAAAGGACGCATGTGCCGTTGCATCCCAAATTACACTGCCACTTCCCGATAAGTAATCTGTTGGGCTACTTTGATCAAGGGTGACGCCGTATTTGATAGCCAAATAAGTATTAACCTGTTGAGTTTCTATTAAACTGAGCTGACGATTGTATACGATAACTTCTCCCAGGTGTCCAGTAAAGTGTGAACTAGCGCTGTTAGCTGTCCCTAACAACGCCACTCCTGGGACAGTACCCGTAATACTATTGGTTATAGTTGCCGGATCAATGGTCAGTTTACCATTATAATAGCCCCTTCTATTTGGCGCCGTCCCATCATAGGTTAGAGCCAATATAGAAATTTCATCATCAGTTACCGAAGTTCCACTCGAATAATCAATAGTCGCTCCGGCCCTTCCACCGACATTCATGCTTAACGCATAAACATTACCGCCAGAGTTTTCGAGAGAAAATGTACGCTGACCATCTCCCTCTTTATACATGACGTGAAACATAGAGTACTCATCTGGTGTTGCCGGGTTGATCAAATCCCCATTGGTAGTGGCAATCATCTGCTCTGCCCCGCCATCCACAAAATCTAGGGAAGGGTTGAAGTTAAAATCCGGGTTATTGGTTTCGTAGAGTGGGAGTGGGTTAGCTCCGTTTTTTACAAATATATGGTCCAGTTTTTCCTGGCTTCTCCATTTGGAAACGGTGCCATCCTCAGTGATTCCTGCATTGGCTTTTAACCACAAGGTTAGTCCGCTTGCTACACAACCCGGGAAAGTCGCGTTACCCGCAATGGTAAAGTATTGTCCATCCGCAAAGTCAAAGTCCGTTTCCCAATTCGGCCCAACTTCTGTCATCGGAGTATAAGTTACATTGGTGGTAAATGCTGCATCATCAGCAGTTACCAGATGTACATTGGAAAAACGGGAAAATTCAAAACGAACTCTGGCACTACCTACCGGAGCAGCAGTTGTTTCCTGAATCAGCCACTTGCGTTCCATCCAGACATTTATATCTGCAGGAGCAGTACCTGGTAGGGCGGCTAAATCAACATCCAATGCACCATCATTATTTCCCCACAACATGAAGCTGCCATCATTGGCAAATACATTGGGATTTGATTTATTGTCAACCGCCAGGGTTCCTAACCCCATGGTGATAAGTGCATCATCACTTATTGATTTCGATTGCTTCTGTGATAAATTTTGACAATTATCCCGACCAATTCCTGCTATATCATTGTTAAAAGTGGGGTTCTCTGTCAAATCCCAAATGATGGAATCGTTTCCTGCGAGATAATCATGGCCTAACATAAGACCATACTTAACCGCCAGATAAGAGTTTACCCTCTGACGTTCCATAGCCGTCAAAACCCGGTCGTACAAAATCACTTCGGCAATATCTCCATTAAAAGCTCCACCACTAACGGCGCCAACATGCTCATTACCGGTTCCTAAAGTAGTATTGAACGTATTGGTTGAGGTCAACGCTTTGAAGTTTCCATTAAACTGAACCCCCCAATCATTAGTAGTACCATGAGTACCATAAATGTTCCAATTACGAGTATCTACCGGATCACCCACGATAGAGGCTACTCCCGGTTTAGCATCAATAATCGTATTTACTAAGGGGTTAAACCCTAAGCGATTATTAGTAAAAGACCCCTGATAAACATTCGCATTACTCCATGTATAGTGAAAACCTCGAGATGACCCGCCAAAATCATAGGGATGACCACAATTACAAGCGGTGTAAGCATCATCCTTTACAACAACGATGGCTTCCGCAGCGGTAAACCCGTTAACAAAAGGACTTGAGGTAAACCTAAAATGATCATTGCCATCAAAGTCAATCACGGGGTTGTAATTCAGACTGGCATCCAACCGTTGAGGATCTCCGGTAATTATGTCCGCATTGCGGGAATTGCCGGATTGGTCTACCCAGTTGGTCGCATTTAGAGAACCATCAACCGTCAATCCATTATCAGCTCTTAACCAAAGCTGTAAATCAGCTACTACACAACCCGGCGCGGTTTTAATACCAGCCAGGGTAAAATATTCTCCATCAGAAAAATCGTAATCCACTTCCCAGTCATTGCCCACCTGGGTCATTGCCGTATAGGTCACATCTGAAGTAAATGCGGCATCACTGGCGGTAACGAGATATACACTAGAAAAACTGGAAAACTCAAACCGTACTTTTGCCGTACCAACTGCATTTTTTTCTGAAATCAACCACTTGCGATCCATCCATACATTTAAGCCTTGCAGACTTGGTGTGGACATCCCCGGGTCGACATTATCAGAAGGGGGGGCGGTGGCGGCTGCGCTTAAATCACCACCATCGTTGCCCCAAAGCATGAAGCTACGGTCTGATGGGAAGGTGTTGCTATTGTCAGCATTGGTAGCGGCAATGGTTCCCAACCCCATGGTTACCACTGCACCATCATTGATCGATTTGGATTGTTTTTGGTTTAAATTCTGACAATTATCCCGGCCAATACCGGCAATATCATTGTCGAAACCTCCTCCCAAGGCGCGAATGGTGCTGCCATCACCTGCTAAATAGTCAGTTCCGAGGGTGATACCATATTTAATGGCCAGGTAGCTTTCTACCTTTTGCCGATCAATCGCAGTTAAGGGGTTTTCATATAGGATAAACTCTGCAATGGGCCCGTCATAATAGGCATTCAGAGCAGTATTATTCACTTCGTGTACGCCGAGTTGTAATTCTGTGCTAGTTAAGTTAGGCGTTACCGTATTCGTACTGGAGTTTGCTAGATCTACGCCATCCTGTCGCAAAGCAAAATTGCTGATATTATCACCATCATTATTTCTTAGAGAAAGAATCCCTATCGGATTGGTTTTGTCTCTTGTCCAATATTTATTGGCTTCAGGTACTGTATTGGTCCTTACCCGAAACCGGTCGGCATAAGTATTCCAAAGCTGCAAACTTCGCTGCCCCGGGTGGTTACCGTAGTTCCAGATCGTTCGGCCCAGGGTGTTTAATCCTCCGGCCACTACGATGATCTCACGGGAACTGCTTCCGGTCGTAGACCCACCATCAATCGCCGCATTGCGCAGATAATCATTGGCTCCATCAAATTCCGGAGAGGGATTAAAATTGATTGCATTTTCATTATACAATGGTTGGCGGCTAGCGGTCGCTTGAATGACATCGTTGCCTGCTCCACTTTGGTCGGCCCAACTGGCCACGCCGGTTTCCTGTGTAATTCCCTCATTTCCTTTCAACCATACTTTCAAGCCACCACCGACACAACCAGGTGCAATTTGGAACCAACCAAAAGTAAATACGTCGTTATCATCCAAATCAACACCGGTGAAGGTGGCTACTCCATCGGTAAAGTCACTTGCGGCAATCACCGTGGGAGAACCAGTGGTAAAATCACCATCGCCATCGGTATCGATATACATTTCTATCTCAGAGGCGCCGCCTGGAATGCTGAAATTATCCGATCCAGCTTTAACCACCAGGTTGCTGACACTTCCCGTCTCCTTTACCTTCCATTCTCTGGTTAAGCGCTGATTTCCCGCATTGGCAGCAGCCGGTAATTCAGGAAATTGCAGCGCCAAAATGGCATCGTCATTACCCCAAATTAAGAAACTTTTATCTGCGTCAAAGGTATTGGCATTGCTCGCATTGTCTACTGCCACTTCGCCAAGTCCGATGGTCACAAATGCATCATCATTGATTGAAAGAGATTGCTTCTGATTCAAGGCCTGGCAGTCGTCCCGACCGATACCGGCAATGTCAAAATCATACCCGCCACCGGCTGGCCAAATGACCGAACCATCACCGGCCAGATAGTCGGTGCTAACAGTTTGATCCATTGTAATGCCATACTTAATGGCCAGATAAGTGTTTACACGTTGCCGTTCAGCAGCGGTTAAAGCCCGGTTGTAAAGAATGACTTCACCAACATTTCCATTAAAATAAGCGCCATCACCAAAACCAATCCGGCTGTAGGTATCCGCAAAATTCACCACATTGGATGCGTCGTTTATCTTTTGAAATCCATTAAAAAAAGCTTTCCAGTTATTGGCCACACCATCAGCTGAGACGTTGTAAAAATTCCATTGGGAGGGATCAAACCGCGGTCCGGGCAGCACTACTGTTCCTGTACCGTCCAAAACGGCATCAGTGGAGTTTCGCCATCCTTTGCGGTCATTGGTACCAAATGGTTCGTAGGTATCCACCGTACGATAATGGCTATTGGAGTGCCCTCCAAAATTGTAGGCATGGCCGCCGTTTGAAATACGAGCCTGCAATACGGAAAACACCTCTCCAGAAGTGAAGAAGTATGTAAAGCTAGGTTGATACAGGTGGTCATTGGCGTCAAAATCGACGTAGTGGTTAAAATTCAAAGCGCCATCAACGCGAGTTGGATCACCTCCACCCAGCGTAAAGTCATAATTGTTACCGGAAAAATCACCCCAGCCACCAGCAGTACGTATATTTCCCGAGGCAACGTCATCGCCGCGGAGCCAAAGTCGCATGCCCGCTGCCACACAACCAGGGCCAACCGGATTAATCGCTGCCTGAAAGCTGAATTCGGACACTGAACTATTGTGGGTATGGCTTTTTAGCGTTGCCGTCCAGAAACCGGTGTTGTTGCCACCGCTATTTACCGTGGCCGTATGGGTACCTGAAGCTAGTCCGGTTTCCGTATGAACATAGGTACGCCCCTGAAACATCACATCATCCGGCTCATTGGTGAAAAACTCGACATCACAATTGCTACAGAATGCTGGCAAGGAAAAGGTCACGGTGTAATCATCTCCACCCAAAGGCACCGATGAGATAATATAAGGAACGTCACCATCACTGTATTCAAGGTCGTTATTACCACTATTGCCCGCATTATCAATGCCAATACTTCCATTATTGTACATGGAGTTTTGGGTGATATTTATACCATCGGGTCCGTTATTGTAAATACCATTGTATTTATTGTTTGCAAAGGTATTGCCCTCTATCGTAATGTCCCTATTACCATTGCCTGAATGCAACCAGATGCCATAGCCTTGGGTTCCCTGATCTGAATTCGTAAACGTATTATTGGTAATCTCCATCTCAGTTGTTCCATGGCCAGTATGGACGATAAGCCCCCCTCGTCCATTTTTATCAAATGTACAGTTGTTGATGACAACATTGCTTCGCAACGCATTACTTAGGAATCGAATACCATCCTCATAACCGTGGTACTGATTTAGGCCTGTAATCGTGCATTCTTCCATTGTCAAATTCCTGGTGGTGGTTGCGATATAAATATTATCAATGTCTGCTGCACGCACAGAGACCCTGGTCAACGTAGCAGTTTTAGCAGCATTCGCATTAATGGCCCCGGCAAATACGATTCCGTAATCCCCATCATTGACATTGGTACCATTGTCGGTTTTTTCACAGTCAATGTTCACATCCGTCATCGTCAATCCATTGACGGTAGTGTTAAAGCGGATCATTTGTACCGTTTCATAACCATTATCATTATCCAGATTTGTATTGGAAATGGTGACATCAGTGGCCACATTCTCAAAATAGATGCCATAAATTTCCGCATCGTGAATATTACAGCTATCAATCAAAATATTGGTAGCCGTGCTTTGAAACCAGATGCCATAATCTCCATCATTGGTATTGTTCGCCAGATCCAGATCGAGGTCACAATTTTTGATGGTCACATTATTGGCTGCTCCATTGATTCGGATCCCCTGCAATCTGCCGCCACCAGATTCACTCAGGTCAAAATTGTCGATCATCACATTGGTAGCCGTACCGGTAATGTAGATCGCACCACCACCATGATTTTGCTTTTGGGTCATGGTGACATTACGGATCGTCAGGTCAGTCGCATTACCTGGCCAAAATACCCCGTAGTTTTGCCAATTATTTTGGGTGTGTCTCCATACCATATTGGTCAAGGTCACACCGGTAGGACTACCATCGAAGCGGAAGGGTTCATATCCCGTATCTTGCAAGATAAACCCGTTGAAAGTTGCATTATCTGCATTGCCATTACCGCGGAAAATATAACGCGCCACATCACCTCCATTAGCATCGATCGTAATATCTGGAGTTCCATCACCGTTGATATCACCATCAATGGTTACATCCGAAACGCTCACTACGGGCAAGTGAGAAGTAATGGTAATGGTTTGCCCGCTCAAGCTGGGGTCAAAAGTAATGGAATGAGGACCTGGTCCAGCGGCATTGACATCGGTGATGGCCTGTCGCAAAGAACCGGCTCCTGTATTGGCCGTGGTAGTTACCACAAAGGCGGACACCAAGGCGGTAGTTTCCTCTACCACCGGCACTTCCGGCACACCAGCCGTCCACAACGAAAAATGCTCGATGCCATCAAGATGGATCGAGTTATTGTCGGGATCAACTACACTGTTGTAGTGCGGTCGCCAGGTTTGGCCATCGTCAATAGACGAGTATAAGATTAGTTTATTTTCATCGAGGTCGCCCAGCTCTGGTTCTTGGTAGTAAAAATCCAGACTGGCATCGAGCTCCCGGTCTTTGGTCGGTTGTATTTTTACGACCTTTTTGATGGAAGACTTGCCTTCAATTTGTACGGCTTCATTTTTCACCTTCAATTGAGTCTTTCCAAGTTCATTTTCTGCACTGATGGCAATCCCCATCTGCTCAAGAAAAATGGATTCGCAGGCTTGAATGTCTACCTGAATTTGCCCATTGGGTTCCATGGGTTTGGTCAAAACTGAAAAGGCAAAAACAAGGCCAAAAATTCCAATACCCGCAAGTAGGATTTTTGTTTTCCGTTGTTTTGTGTACTGTAGTGAAAGCTTGGGGAGTAAACCTTGAATCAACTGGTTTTCCCGTGCAGATGTTGTAAATTTCTTCATGAGATCTGATAAATTTTAGCTTTTTAATCATACTCGGAGTTGGCATAGAAATGCCATTCAATTGCTGAGGCTAACCAGCAATTGTAGCATAAATACGGCCCTTGAAAGTGTTCCACTTTCAAGGAAGATGTTAAATTTTAAAAACCCTTAATCGGTAAATCTCGGGCGGGATGACGATTGTCTAAAATTAATTACAAATAGGTCAAAAGGTCGTATATATATATGAATATCAATTGCTGTCTCTTATACACATCTGACGCTGCCGACGAAGCCAAGTGTGTA
>CAXHCA010000171.1:0-12857 GCA_964015035.1 uncultured Saprospiraceae bacterium | reverse complement strand
TCCAAAATCCCGGTTTTACCGGGACTGAATAGCTTGCCCGAATATACTTCAAGGATTACCTCCAAACAAGCACTTAAAATAAAACGGAAAGCCAGGAGGAAGGTTTACAAAGAGAGAAGCCGATCCAAACGGACCGGCTTTTGTCTTACTGATATTTCTTGAGCGCAACCTGATTTTACGCTTGGTCTCCAAAAGTTAAGATAGAAACCATATTTGTTTTAATAAACACCATCTCGGGGCTCTGCGACGGCAAAATGGATAATTATAGATCATTTAGTTTTTCTCTAACGGATTCTACTTGCTTTCCCTGTAGTTTGATTTTTTGTGCCATTTCTTCCTGTTCCTTAGCATTTTGTTCAATGTTTTCTTCTGCCTTGCGAATGGCTTCCTTGGCACGCTCGATATCTTTTTCGTAGCGTTCCTTTTCATTCTGCAATTTCTTCAGGTCAGATTCTAGATCTTTTAAGGACTTTTCTTCCATTTTTAGCTCTTCTTTCACACCTTCTTTTGCCACTTCCAGCGCAAAACGCATCAAAAATTTCTCTGCTTCACGGAAGCGCTCCGGGTTATCAGTAGCATTCAAAAAGGAATTACCCAAGTCAGTCCAAAGTGTGAAACTTACGTGGTCACCTGCTTTCTCCGTGGTGGCATAGAGATCGACACTGCTTCCCATTCCCAAGGCGACGATATCGGCATTTTCGGTCACCCATTCATCAGTTTTACGGTTCCATTTGCTTTTGCTGTCGTAAAAATCTTTGGTGTATTCCTGCCACAATTTCCCCACTGTTTTCTCATCTGTATTAGGCAGGTCAAGCACTAGTGCATTGCGCGTTCCCAAACTCATCGTTTTCGTCTGCTCAGAAATTTGAGCGGTCAAAAAAGTAGAGAATCCTAAAATGGTCAGGCAAAAAGTAATGATCGTCTTCATATCGTGATTTTATTTTTAGTACTTAGAATCAATCAAAAACATAAATCAACGCTCCTAAAGATTACCCCTGATTCACGTTTTAGCTCAACCACAGCTTGTCCCGTCTTTATGTCGGTAGATTTTCCTAAGAACGTTATTTTTAAGACTGAAAAAAAAACAAAAGTCACTTTTAAAGAGCAAAAACATTAAGGCACCACAATCTGTAATGCCCTGGAAATGACTTCAAACCGCACCGGCGTTTCTCCCAAAAATTCACCATCGACTTCTAATAAGGTAGGATGGTGATCTACCGATTGAATAGCCAATTCCTGTACCTGGAAGGTTTCAACCTGGGGGTGTTCCTCAATGGATTCATTATAAAAGCGGTAGGTGTTGAATAAAACGCCAAGCTTAGAAATTGGTCCAGCCAGAGTCAGTGCCAGTAATCCATCATCAAATTTGGCGTGAGGTACAAAACTCATACCTCCTCCGGAATATTTGCAAATTCCCACGTTGATGGTATAGTAGTGATCTTCGCGAAATTCTTGCCCAAATAATACCCTGGCCCGACGCAAGCGGTACATAAACAAGCAACGCAAAACCATGATCAGGTAAAAAAAACGATTGAGCATCCATACTCTGTGGTTTTCGGCATATCGTACCACAAAGGCATCGTAAGCGAGTCCTGCTACATTGGCAAAATATCGCTTCTTTTCCTGACCTTCCAAATAGTAGTAGACGAGCCCAACGTCCTGAAATGTGGTCCGTCCCTGTTGAAACATGACTAACCAATCGGCCAATTTGTTTGGAATACCATGGCTTTTTACCCAGTCATTTCCGGTGCCAATCGGCAAAAAGGCATAATAGATTTCTTCCGGTGTCACCAGGTCTTGATTCATGATCCCGTTGACCACCTCGTTATTGGTGCCATCTCCGCCAATGGCCAACACGTGCCGGTAGCCGTTCCCAATGGCTTCGCTCACCAGTTCTATCGCATTTCCCAGTCCTTTGGTCAATACAGCCTTCTGTTGAGGAATGATCGTTTTTAATTCTTTTTCAATGCGTGGCCAGGATTTACCGGCCTTTCCATTTGCGGCCACTGGATTAACAACAATAAACCATTTTTCCTTTTCGGGGCGAAGTGTATTCATGCTTGGTAATTGACAGAAGGTATAAATTTATCGAAAGAATATAAGATTCAATAGAATTTTATGGCTTTGTGCCAAAATACTATGCTATATTGACCGACAGATAAAATTCCGCCATGAATATTTTGACCTTAGAAGATGTTGTCAAACAATACGACAAACATACGGCAGTTGATCACGTCAGTTTTGTAGTCCCCGAGGGGCGAATTTTTGGCCTGCTTGGCCCCAATGGTGCGGGTAAGACCTCTTTGATTCGCATCATCACAACCATTACCCGCGCCGATTCCGGAAAGGTATTTTTGGGCGACGAACCGCTCAATAGTCGCCATCCGGCGCAAATTGGTTATATGCCTGAAGAACGTGGGCTCTACAAAAAAATGAAGGTTGGTGATCACCTCATGTATCTGGCTCAATTAAAAGGACTACCCAAAAATGAAGCCAAAAAAGCCATTGGCGATTGGTTTGAGAAATTTGAAATCACGGATTGGTGGAACAAAAAAGTGCAGGAGCTTTCCAAAGGCATGCAACAAAAAATTCAGTTTATTTCCACCGTGGTACATCGTCCTCGTTTGCTGATTCTCGACGAGCCGTTCTCTGGCCTCGATCCGATTAATACCAACCTGATCAAGGACGAAATTCACCAACTGCGCGAGGAAGGGATCAGCATCATTTTTTCCACACATCGCATGGAACAAGTGGAAGAAATCTGTGAAAAAATTGTACTGATCAATAAAGGACGTAATATCCTGGAAGGACAGGTCAAGGAAATCAAGGATCAATTCAAAGAACATTTATTTGAAATTGGTTACGAAGGACTACTACCTGAATTGATCAGCGATCAAATCTCCATCATTGAAAACAAAAATCAGTTGCTTGTCGTCAGAATTTCTGAAGGCTATTCCTCTGACTCTGTATTGCGCTACCTGCTCGACCAGGGCGTACATATTCTTTCCTTTCGGGAAATACTGCCTAGCCTCAATGAAATTTTTATCCGTCAGGTAGAAGAAAAAAACTCGATTGCATGAATAAACTTTGGCTCATCATTCAACGCGAATACCTTACGCGGGTAAGGCGGCGCTCCTTTATCCTTGCCACCTTGCTGACCCCGCTTGCATTTGGACTATTTTTTGTAGTGGTCTATTTCATTTTTAGCTACGAAGATCAAGATGTACGGCATATTGCCATCGTGGATGAGGGCAATATTCTCAATCGTAGCATTAGTGATGATGAAAACCTGTACTTCAAATTTGTCGATTCTGATCTACAATTGTTGCTCGACAATTTTGATGATATGAAATACGAAGGGATCCTCTACCTACCTAAGGTAGATGACGTACTCAATCCCAATTTCACCGTTCGATATTACTCCGACCAAAAACTCACCCTCGACTTGGAGCCCCGCATCCGTGATCGGGTGCGTAAAAGCCTTTACCAATACAAGGTGGATCAGCTTCAACTTGATCAACAATCCCTGGATGCACTCGATCTCAAAATCGATATTGACCCGCGGCCTATCAAGTCAACGGAAAATGAAACCGGCAAACTAGCGGGGCAAATCGCCACTATTTTTGGTTTTTTGATGGGGATTATCATGTACTTTACCGTCTTTATATATGGTATGATGGTGATGCGGTCGGTCATGGAGGAAAAAACCAGTCGCATTGTAGAAGTGATGATTTCTTCGGTTCGCCCATTCCAACTCATGATGGGTAAGATCATTGGCGTTGGTGCAGTGGGGTTGACTCAGGTAGCCATTTGGGCGGTGTTGATTCCATTGATCTTGATCATTGTCAATCTGGCTTTTGGCATTGATCCACAGCAATTGGAAGCGGCCAACCCCAATGTCCAGCAGATCGATCCGGCTGAGGCCGAAGCCATTTTCACGCAAGTTATGGCCGAAATCAATCGACTCAATTGGTGGGCCATGATCCCACTTTTCCTACTTTACTTCTTGGGCGGATACTTTATGTATTCTTCTATGTTCGCAGCCGTAGGATCGGCCATGGGCGATGACCTTGGCGAAGGCCAGTCGCTCACCTTACCGATCACCATTCCGGTATTATTGGCCTTTTACATTATGATCGCCGTAGTTGAATCCCCCAATTCTAGTCTAGGGGTTTGGTCTTCCTTATTTCCACTCTTTTCGCCCATCGTGATGCCCGCACGACTAGCCTTTGACCCTCCGCTTTGGCAGGTGGTGGTATCTATCACATTATTGATTGCTACTGCTATCTTTTTTGTGTGGCTCGCAGGGCGTATTTACCGAGTGGGGATCTTGATGTACGGTAAAAAGGTCAGTTTGAAGGAAATTGGAAAGTGGTTGTTTTATCGAGGATAGGCTTTTTCCCAATAAAGATACCAGTGATTGAAATTACCGGGCCAGTGGTTGAAAAAATGAGGCAGCGAGGGCTTTTGCCCATACTTTTGAAGGGTCAAATAAATTATTTCATTTCCCTAAAAAGTAACATTGATCATGAAAAAAATCACATTGGCCCTCTTTAGCTTAGCCATCACTTTTACCTTGCAAGCGCAAGCAAATTTGGCCGTACAAGTCATTGATGCCTCAGCAGTTCCCCAAGCCGTACTCGATGCCCAAGCTTCTCATTATCCTTCAGTAGCGGTACGCCAGTGGAAAAAACAAACCCTTTCTGGCCCTAGCCGCGGACAGGAACAATATCTGGCCTCCTTTACCGAAAGCGATGGCAATACCCGCGTGCGATATACCAGTGCGGGAAAGGCACTTGTCGCTTACACCACCTTGAAACCTGAAGCGATTTCCTCCACCGTCAAAAGTAGCCTCAATACAGCCTACCCGGGCCACAAGATCTTGCATGTCGGCAAATCCACATCATTGGTGAACGGAAAAATGGCCTACCGTGCGATCTTGCGTAAGGGTGGTCAAAAACTAACCGTTTGGCTGAACGCAAGCGGTACGATCATCGACCCCGATAATCTGCCGGAAGACGTGGTGGAAGAAGGAAATGTGTAACTCCTTTTTTTAGTACATCCCGAATTTTCAAAATCCCCAAACCAAGCAAGTAGAAAGCCGGTGCTGAACGTCTCAGTACCGGCCTTTTAATTATGCTCTATCCAACAAGTTTCTTTTCTCCTGCACTACCGAGCGAAAGGCACAGCCTTCTACGTGATCATTTACCAAGCCCATCGCCTGCATAAAGGCATAGGCCGTAGTAGGGCCCACAAAACTCCAGCCGCGTTTTTTCAAATCCTTGCTCAAGGCCGTAGAAGTTGGAGTGATTGCTATTTCCTTCAGCGTGGGGTAGTCACATTGCTTCGGACGTTCTTCGGGGGCTGGTTCATATTTCCAGAAAAAACGAGCTAGCGAGCCATATTCATCTACCATTTCACAAGCTTTCTGTGCATTATTAATGGTCGATTCAATTTTTCGACGGTGCCGAACGATACCGGTGTCTTGTAATAATCGCGCTACCTCTTTTTCGCTAAAGCGAGCCACCTTTTCAAAATCAAAATCCAGAAATGCCTTGCGGAAATTGTCTCGCTTACGCAAAATGGTCAACCAACTCAGCCCTGATTGAAATCCCTCCAAACAAATTTTTTCAAACAAACGAAAATCGTCTGTCACCGGATGCGCCCATTCGTGGTCGTGATAATGCATATAGTCTGGTTTATCGCCGGGCCACCAGCAACGAACCAAGCCGTCTTCACCCTGCCTGAGGCCTTTAGGTAAGTTTGTCATATTCAATTTTGTTTAGGGCATGTCTGGAGGTGGTGCTTTAGCAGCGAAAATTGCAGGTTTTGGGTGCTCGCAAGGCTCATTTTTGAGTGCATCTCGGTTGAGCTGAGACGGACGAAAAAATAGCCGAAAAGAGGTTCCAGAATCCCGGTTTTACCGGGACTGAATAGCTTGCCCGAATATACTTCAGGGACTACCTCCAAACATGGACTTAGATTGATTTCCCTTCGATGCCCTGCTTGATTTCTGCCAAGAGGGCATCTACCTCTTTGATGGTCTCGTGATCCCCCAATGCTTCCGCAGCTTTCCGCTTGCCTGCCAATGCTTTTACCCGCTTTGGCCCGCGGTTTAATGCGGCCTCATACTGAACCATCGCCGCCTCGGCGTTTCCCTGCTCCAGTAGCCACTCACCATAAAGTTCATAAGTTGGTTTGGCGATCACCGGTGGGCCATAGGCATAGCTGATCTGGTTATTTTTCTCCACTGCTTTTTTCAGCCAGCTTTCGGTAGTCTTTTGGTCATCCTGCAACCAGGCTAAAAGCCCTCTCAACTGCATTTCCATGATTTCTGCCTGATCCAGATCCAACTGATTGGGGGCTTGCCGGTTGCTCGCTGCACTACACATCGGAATTCCCTCCTGGGTAACCAGCAATGCTTCCGTTTCTCTGCTTTCCTCCATCGATTTTATGGCATTAGCCAATGTTGTAGCCTCTTTATTGTGAAAAGCCTTCATTCCTTCCGTGAAATGGTGGGTCGCCCGGGTAACAATGTTCAAATCGGTCATTGGTGCAGTTAAATCGGCGAACACGCCCGTCCAATCCTCCGTTTCCATCAAATAAGTCGCCTTCATCTCAATCAAATAGCTGCGCGCGCGTGAAGCAGAAGAGTCGGTGACAAAATTTTGCATATCGCTCATGATTTTCCGAGCATCATCTAGCCTCTCCTGTTGCAAGTATCCATACATCAACCAATGAAAAGCATGGTATCCTCTGGCATCATTGGTCAACTCCTTTTCTTGCATACGGCTTACGCTGGCGGCATAAGATGCTTCATTGGAAGACACGACTTCTTTCCACATTCCCAAAGCCACATAAATATGAGAAGGCATGTGCAAGGCATGGCCTGCATCCGGTGCTACTTTGGAATAGCTATTGGCTGCATTCAGCGCTAGCTTGGCATGATTGGGGTCGTCATAGGAATGAATGAGATAGTGTAAGGCCCCCGGGTGGTTTGGGTTTTCTTGTAAAATACCTTGTGCTATGCGCGCCCCTTTGCCATAAGCTTCTTCATCACGGCCTACCGGCACTGCACCTAGTATAGAAAGGGCATAAAAGGCGGCAATTTCCTGATTGCCAGGGTATTTTTGGTATAATTGGCCCAAATAATCTGAATAGGCTTGGTCTCTTTCTTTCTTTTTGCCTTCTCCGTAAAGTATTTCTGTGGCCTGCAATAAATCTTTTTCTAAGGGGGTTGCGGCTTTCGCCAAACGAACCTCAGGGGTTTCCCCCAACTTCAACAATGCAGCCTGGCCTGCTTCGTAATCTTGTTGCCGCCACAAGCCATGATTGTGGGTCATCGCTTCTCCCCAATAGGCCATAGTGAAATCAGGATCTATTTCCTGCGTTTTCAAAAAGGCATCACGCGCATCGTCATATTCAAAACTGTGTAACAACAATAGGCCTTTCCTAAAGTCAGCTTGTGCCATTTCCAAACCAGTTGGCAAAAAGTTGACTTCCCCTAAGTGTACTTCAGCGGTAGTGGCAGTCGTCTCATCAACTGGTTTATTCTGACAATTTTGAAACAACGTCAGGGCAAAGAGAAGGATCAAGATGTGAAATTTCATAGGTGTAAATTTTGGTAGCCCAATTTACATTTTTTCCGCTAAGAACCCTGAAATCTCGATATGGTTATTGTTGAAAAACCAAGGATGGCAGGCAAATTGCGTCGTTTTTTTAGCCCCATTTAGTTGCCCAAACAAATTTTGGCAGGATTGTGAAGCTGGAAAATTGAAAAACAATAGATTTTTTTTAAAAAAAATTATTTTTTTTCACGTCGACACATAGGGTTTTTAAACATTTGAATAATAGACTTTTACACAGAATGCACCCGTTTTAAAACGACTAAAAACCTGGCATTCGGCCATGTTTTTCCCGTCGAGATGCAACTAATTTCCAGAAAGGCCGTACACAAATGTGTTACTAATTGACATGAAAGGGTGAGAAAAGCGAACGCTTAGTTTTTTCTTTGGTGATTAATTGGTACATTTGCTTGTCTTTTAGAGTAAAAAAAGAAACCGGCTAGTTAACTAACCGGTTCGAAAAGAGCTTTGAGAGGCTATCTACATACCAAAAAACATAGGATATCCATTGATACCCTACTAATTCTTAAAGGGATTTATATTAGTGTTTATCCTTTTCAACTGAAATTTGCAGATGCTTTTGTGTCTGCAAATTTTTTTTTCTTTGCTGCTGATTGGTCCTTCATTTTCAATTCCTGTACTTCTTCGTTCTGTTCTCAACCATCAACAATACAAATGTCGCACTATTACTTTCTAAAAAATAGTACATTTTACAAAAATACTGTACTACCTAATTAGATCATCTAAAACATAAGTTATTGACTATAAATTATTTATCATTAAAAACTATATTAAAAACTGCATTATTTAACCCTTTCTTTGCTTTCCAAACCGCTCCAGTAATGCCATTTTTTTTCCTTTTTATTACAAAAAAGTTTTTTTTCTAATCTAAAGGACTCTCGAGACTCCTAAATAGGTGCAATAAAGTAGCCTGGCGTTCCTGGAGCCCCGTCTTGTAGGGACGCCTTATCGGTAACCGTTTTGGGGCTACAAGCTTTCGTTCATTTTATTCGCGGAGAAAATCGAACCTCAAAAATAGCGTCCCCTTACTCCTAAAGAGGATGATTATTCAAGGACCGACTTTGAGAACATGTTTGGAGCTTGCTCCTGCTGAAAACCAAAATATTAGAAACCTGGCGTTGAGCTAAAATATTCACCTCGGCTCAGCCGAGACTCATATTTGACCTCTTAGCCAAAACCCTAATCTGCTGATTTTCAAACAGAATCCGCTCCAAACATACTCTGAGACAAGGGGTAACTGTACCCAAGAAAAAAATATAAGAGTGGAAGAGTAAATAAGTCGAGGGCTTTTTTCTTTAAGGGGAAAATTGTACATTTATGGCGCCTCCTAAAAATAAAAAAACCGGCTAGTTAACTAACCGGTTCGAAAAGAGCTTTGAGAGGCTATCTACATACCAAAAAACATAGGATATCCATTGATACCCTATTAATTCTTCAAAGGATTATAATATTGTCAGTGGACTAAGTCCTTTTTCAATTCAACCTGGCAGCTGCTTTTGCCGCGCTTTGTGTGATGGTTATGCTTTCTTTTTATTTTCTCTTTCTCCTCAGTACCGTTCTCAACCATCAACAATACAAATGTCGCTCAATCTTCTTCTAAAAGTAAGTACATTTTACAGAATTACTGTATCCAATACAAGCGAATAAAATAAAACAATTCACTTATTATCAATGCATTAACATGATAAAAAACTACAAAAACTGTATTATACAGGCACTTTTATTGCAATTTGTTTCTTAAAAAAAAATCAATTTCAGGCTTTTTTCCTCATTTTATTTGGAAAAAACATTAAAAAGATCTGCCCACTGTGCATTTTTTTAGAGAAAAAAGACATTTTTTTGTCAGCTTAGGGCTTGACAATAGATGATTTGGTCAATGAAGGCCCCGGATCTGGTTTAGAACATGTTTGGAGCTTGGATTTGCTGGCAAAAAGCATCGTCTTTTTGATGAAACAAGGCGTTTTTTGAAATGCATCCCGGCTCAGCCGAGACGGACGAAAAAATAGCCGAAGTGAGGTTCCAAAACCTGTGATTTGCAGCCTGAATAGCTTGCCCGAATATACTTCAGGGATTACCTCCAAACAAGCACTTAATCTACCTTTCGCAGTACCATTAGTTGTTGCTTACCTTTGAGCAAAATCAATTGCAAGTTTTTAATCAGATAAGTATCGGCTTTGGCCAGGTTTGACAAAAGTTGACTTTCCATTTCCATTTTACCTGTACAGAACATCTTAGTACTGCCAATACCTGAAAATTGAATGGATTGAGCAGAAGCTTTCATCTTGCCAAAAAACTGATTGCAGCCGGCAAAACCTTGAATCCGTTCTTCTCCGGGAAACAATTCCAGTCTGGGCCTTTCCGCAACCGTCACCGGTGTCCCTTCAATGGATTCCAACACCCAGATATCGTGCAATCCTATCCATTCCGGTGCTTTTTTATCCAAAACCTCTACCAGCTGATATCTAAATCCAGCCGCATCAGCGGGAGGATTAGTATTGAATATTTTTTCCACCTTGATTTTGTACTCATACCCCGCTTCATAGTCAAAGCCTTCAATCTCTCCATAATAGAGGTTCCAGCTCTCTTGTGGTGTCAATCGAACCTGATAACAGGTTTGAGGGCCGACGCCAGTGCAATCTACCCGCTGAGCAGCCACATATAAGGTGCGGAGGTCTTTGTTTTCCTCTGCAGAAGATAGAGAGGTCTTACACTGAAAAAAAAGGAGCACTAGCCCCAGGAAGGTGAAAGATGATCTTACGCTCATTTTATTGGATTGTTTTGATTTTCAAACGCGTCTCTATCGCTTTGATCAATGGCATCAACTTTTCAATCGTCACATGCTCCATAATCACGATCTTATACCATTCCGGCCGATGGTGATTGTCTGGAACCAGTCCAAATTTATTGACAATATCGCGGTGGAGAAACTCGCTGCGAATCGTCACAATATTGGACTTTGGATAACGATAAAATTGTATCGCTAGCTTTTCTAACTCACTACACAGCCATTCTGTGCGCTTTTGCAAAATAAAGATTTTCTCCTGCCATCCAAAAGGGCCATTTTTCACCAAAATCATCCATACTGCAATTGCATTCGCTCCCGAACGGCTCCCGATCAGGGTGCAATCTTCTCCTTCCACATAACTAGCCTGCTGAGTAGTCGCGTATTCAATCAAACCTTTACGGATGAGGAAAATACCTGTGCCATAAGGAGCCTGTGCCATCTTGTGAGCGTCTAAGGTAAAAGAAGAGATTTCCGTATTCTGGAAAGTCAGGGCACTCTTTCCTCCGGTAAACGGAAAATAGAACCCACCATAAGCACCATCGACGTGGATCTTATAAGTCACATCCATCTCTTTGAGGGCCTGTACATAGTGGTCCACAGCATCAACCGAGCCAAACATGGTGGTCATCATATTACAGATCACAATGAAGTGGGTCTTGCCGCTTGCCTTGGCCTTTTTAATGGTATTGACTATATCAACCTTGCCAATCGTCCTGGAGTCGGCATCAACGGGCACCTTATAGATATCTACGGCGAGTATATTGGCTGCTTTGTCCATCGAGTAGTGGCTGTCTTCACTACAAAGGATACACACCTGATCGCGGTGAGCTTGCTGCGCGCGCATAAAGTAGTTGCGGTAAATCCAGATGGCCTGTATATTGGCCTCCGTCCCTCCTGAAGCCACATAACCATCCTGTTGGTGGGGGGCTCCTTTTAAAATATCGACCGCACAAATTTCAATCAATTCTTTTTCGATGGCCTGCGTACCTTTAAAATAGGCTTCTGACTTGCCCAAAGTATGACAACCAATGTGATTGGGATTTTGTACCAGGGTGGAGATAAAAGGCGCGTCCTTTAAAAAAAATTCATCTTGTGAAAAGACCTTCTCATCCAGATAGGAAGCAGGTACCCCCAGTACATACTGCTCCCCATAATTCACGTTATCGGCTAGTGCAGCAAAGATACTTGCCTTAATTTCTTCCTGCGATTTTTTCTCCCAAATTTGATACATCTGCTTGTTGTTTTTGCGAGTCGCAAAGGTACAACAGTTACAGAGGTATGACCGTTTTCTTGGGCAAAAACTATTCTCCCCTCAAGCGTAAATTGCGCTTTTTTTCCTCGATTAGGGAAACAGATGCCCCCACCCCATCCAGGAAGGATCGACTTTTATAGGAGTTATTGATTCATAAAAGCCGAATACATCCAGACTAGTTTTTCCTGTTCTCTGATGTAATCACTCATCAGAGCGTTGGTCCCTTCATCATCGGCATCTGCCGACAGCGACAGTAATTCCCTTTGCAGTGTGATAATGGCTTGAAAAGATTTCAAAATATCTGCAACGGCCTTCTTACCATCCGATACCTGTTTGCTTTCCTTGATCTTTGCTGCTGATTTGTAATCAGAGTACCGATGATTTGGCGTATGTCCAAGCGTCAATATTCGTTCGGCGATTTCATCAATTTTCAGCAACAGATCATTGTACAATTCTTCAAATTTCAGATGTAACTCAAAAAATTTATCCCCTTTTATATTCCAGTGATACCCTCTGGTGTTCTGGTAAAAGATGGAATAATTTGCTAACAAAAGGTTCAATTTATCGGCCAATAGTCTGGACTTTTCTTCATCAAGTCCAATCGAATTTAATTTTAAAGTTTTCATTAAATCTAGAATTAAAAAATTTAAAGAATTGGTTTATCTGCAAACATGCTCTCTAAGCTGCCTTCTGGGTTTTTGCTTCTTTTCCCATAGCACGCAGTTTATTTCCTGTTTCACTAACGGCTAACTTTTGTGGTTTTTCAATATGCACACGAAGTCCGACAATGAAACTGATAGCGACTATGAATGCCAGGCTTGCCGCCAATACCCATTGACTCATGGAGCCGAAAATAACAGCTACTGCCATCATTAAATAAAATCTCCATACTACACCGCTAATACTCAAATCAAATGCTCTTAATTGTAACATGATTATTCTTTTTAGGTGAATAATAACCTCAAGTTAGGCATTTGAGAATAGGGAGTCAGTGACTTATGTTACATTAACAAGATTAAATTAGGCATTTTAAGACAGAGAGCCAGTGACTTACCTCACCTTCAATCTGCCATGTGAGGTGCCATTTTTTGTTTTTACTTTAATCTCTTATCCTGTAGGGAGGGCGCAGTTCCGTCCTGTCTCAGTAAGAATACTGTTATAATTTGTTGTCAAA
>CAXHCA010000170.1:0-13185 GCA_964015035.1 uncultured Saprospiraceae bacterium | reverse complement strand
GAAAAAATCCACCATTTATTGCGGGTAGCGACACCGATCATGCCTCCCTGTCTTAATAGAAGATGCCTCCGGCGGTATCTTTGCCTTGATGCAAAGATAGAAAAATCAAGGCTGTAAATTGTTCTTCACGCTGCGCTGCCACCCAAAATTCTAAACTGTAAAAACTCGCCTTGGCGTGCAGTATTTAGCGCTTAATTGCTGGAACAATTGATCATTATTGGCCACCAAATCCATGTTTTTGGCTCAAGCAGTTTACAGTTTTCAACGAATTTTGCGCGGCGACTCCACTAAACAATTTAATGCCGGAGCAAACCGCTGATGCAGGTGATGACTCGATCATCCTTCCAGAAGAAAAGACGGCTGATGCTTGTGATGACGGTTCTAATGGCCTTAGAGGGTTTCCCCATGGTTGGGCGAAATTTATTTCGCTCGGTCCCGGAGGAACCAAATCTCTGTAGCAACCGTCATCAACCACCGGAATGCGCACTGGCAGTGCGCCATCTGAAAATGCCAGCATGAAGAATTCAAGGTGAAATAAATTTCACCCACCCATAACAGTCAAGTAAAAGGAAGATGCCCTACAGCATTGATTTTTATGATTGCCCACCCCAATCAGAGATTGACAGAAATGACGTGTCGCGTCAGAGACGCTAAGGTGCGGCAGGTGAAGTATAAGGCGTTAGGTTTGGGGCTTTAGGAAGCCGCTTCACCACCTCACCATTTCACTCATCACCATTGCAAAAAAGAGCATCATTCCCAGAGTGAAAGAATTTGCAGAATGATTAAGCGCCCATCTCTAAACTCTCCACTCTAAACTCTCCACTCTAAACTCTCCACTCTAAACTCTCCACTCTAAACTCTAAACTCCTCCACTCTCCACTCTAAACTCCCCCTCATATTCCCATTTTCTCAAAAAAATCCTCCTTATACGAGCGGCTTACGCGAAAGCGCTTGTCGTCTTTCATGAGCACTTCGACTTCTCCCAAGCCGAGGTGAATGACCTCTGAAAGGTAGTCGGTGTTGATGATGGTAGAGCGGTGGATGCGGATGAAGCAGGTCTCGGGCAGTTTGTCGGACATATTGATCAGGGTATCTCGGATGAGGTATTTCTTTTCGGTGGTATAGACCTCAATGTAATAGCCGGAAGCTTCAATGTATTGAATGTCTTCAAATTCGACGAAGCGGATGCGGCCAGACATTTTCAGGGCCAAAGAAGTAGCTGTAGATTCCGGAGATTTTTTCTCTTGAAGGTATTCCAAGAGGGATTGTAACTGAGCTGCCGATTGTACTTCCTTTTTATCCTGTAAAGAAGCCAGCGCCTTTTTTACCGAAAGGTGGAAGCGTTCTTCTTTGAAGGGTTTGAGCAGGTAATCAAAAGCAAATACGTCAAAGGCACGAATGGCGTACTGATCGTAGGCGGTGATAAAGATGGTGAGTGGCAAGCGGTTGGCGGGCAAAGATTTCAGGACGTCAAAGCCGGTCATGTCCTTCATTTGAATATCCAAAAAAATGAGATCAGGAGCGTCGGTGATGATTCGCCTGATTGCCTCGGCGCCATTGCCACATTCCCCCAAGACTTTGATTTCGGGCCAGTCCTGCAATAGCATTTGTACCCGGCGTCGGGCCAATGGCTCATCATCTATAATCAGACTTTTCAGCATAAGGATCTGTTTCTTAGCCACTTATAGCGTGTTCGGAGATCGGATTTGCGGGCAAAAAGCATCATTATCTTGATAAAACAAGGCGTTTTTTGAAATGCATCCCGGCTGATCCGAGACGGATAAAAAAAGAACGATGTGTCATAAGTGCTGTTTTGCAGCCCAAAGGTTGACCGCCAAACATGATCTTACTGTCGGCGCAATGGGATCTCAATGCGATTGACCACTCCCGGATTCAGGTTTTCCACCAAAAATTGGAAGTGATTGCCATAAATGGACTTCAATCGTTCGTAGGTGTTTTTCAAACCGGTTCCCAGTTCAAAGATATGATCAGCTTTTTCGTTTTCAAAACCTTTGCCGTTATCTTTAATCTCGATGGTTAGGGCGTCTCTACCGCTTTTGCGCAAGCTAATATCTACTTTCAGTCGCGGATGATTGCTGGAAAAGCCGTGCTGAATAGCATTCTCCACCAGCGGCTGCAGCAACATACTTGGAATCTGAGCTTCTTCCAAATTGGAATCAACCTGCCAGTCAATCTCTAAATCCTCCGCATAACGGGTCTTTTCAATCTCCACGTATTTACTCAACAGAAGCAATTCCTCATCCAACGACACTATCTGCCGATCTTTGTGGTCCAGCACATAACGTAGCAAATCACCCAAATCGGCAATCATGGACTTGGCTCGCTTCACATCCAAATCAATCAGCGAGGTAATGCTGTTCAAGGTATTAAATAAAAAGTGTGGATGCAATTGCGACTTAAGCATCATTAAACGGGTTTCCAATAGTTGGTTCTTGATCTGCGACTGGTGAATTTTGTTGATGCTATCCAACTGCACATAAAAATAGGTGTAGGTCAAACTCACTGTGAACAGGTACAACAACACCAGTTTGTCCAGATTCATGAGGTACCAATAAATGAAATCAATGCCTTGCTGACCACAATCTTCACCTTTACAAAAAAACAAGGCGACCCCCACAAAACAGGAATACCAGACCAGTGAAGTCAGGACGGCAAAAACCAGGTGAATGCCGATAATTTTTGGCCAGGATTGATCCTGCAATAAAAACCTCCGTGTAGTTTTGACGATGATGATGACAAACAACACGCCAATCAACAATGCGATCATCCGATCCTGAACCATCGCCCAAATATCGATTTCGTAGCCATCCAGTTTGTTCTGACTGTAGATGCGCAAAAAGGTAAAAATCTGTAATAGCGCATACAAAGCCCCAATCGCCAGGATAAGGCCCCAATCAGAAATCTTCGCTAATTTTTTTTTCACCGATGCCATATTCTAGGGATCAAGAGTGAGGAGTGGATTTTATCCTGCCCCCTCCTCACAGGCCAAAGTACATTCTTGTGTGCATTCTCATTAATCATTCGCTGCATGATTTAGGCCATTCACTGCAAATGGACAACCGTTGGATTAATTTCGCTGCGAACCATGCTTCTGTGGCTTATCTTGTGGAACAAAGTTGCCTTTTATGGCGGCAAATCATCCGACTGAAACGACTAAGCCCCCGGTGTGCTTTTTACTTGATCACTCACTAATTTTTGCTTAGAAAAAACCGCTATGAAAACACTACAAAAAATTAATCAGTGAGAGTTTTTTCGCATCCGGGGGCAAAATTTCAGGCAAGATCCACCGCACGATAAGCATCAATCACAGCCTGCTCTCCTTCCTTACCTTCCTTCGAATTGCCGTGTTCCATACCCAAGATACCCGAAAATTTCCGGTCGTTAATGTACTTGAAAATATTTTTGTAATTGATCTCGCCCGTTGTTGGTTCCTTCCTTCCCGGATTGTCTCCAATTTGGAAATACGCGATTTCCGACCAGGCTTTTTCCATATTGGGAATGATATTGCCCTCCTGAATCTGCTGGTGGTAAATGTCAAATAAAATCTTACAAGATGGGCTGCCCACGGCCTTACATACTTCATAAGCCTGGGGAATCTCGGTTAAGAAAAGTCCGGGATGATTGTAAAAATTTAACGGCTCCAGCACCATCACCAATCCGTGGGGTTCCAGAATAGCGGAAGCCCGTTTCAGGGCTTCTACCACATTTACGGTTTGATACCCCATGGCCAGGCGCAAATCCAGATGTCCCGGCACAACCGTCATCCAGGTAGCATTGACCCGCTTGGCCACCTCCACCGATTCTCGAATATATTGCAAAAACTCCTCCAGCTTATCCTTTTTACCGCTGGCCAGATTGGGCTCCTGCCAATAGATTTTATGGGCCACAAAAACCCCCATCTCGATGCCTAATTTGGCCATCTTTTCACCCATCTTTTTTTGGAGGTCCACCTCCCGGTCTTTCATACCATTGTCCTCAAAAGCATAAAATCCCTGATCGGCCATAAATTGCAGTTGATCTAGTGGGTCCTCACCTGCATGGTGTTTGAACATGCCCAAATGGGGGGCAAATTTCATTTTAAATTTTTTGGCCTTATCGCCAATACTGTTGGAAAATACCGCCGTTCCACTGGCTAGCGCGGCAGAGGTCAGCACACTTTTTTGTATAAATGTTCTTCGTTGCATAATCGTTTTTAGATTTTAAAATTCAATGATAATGCCATCGGGAAACCGGCGAATTGTTTTGCGATCATCGGGCCCCAACACCGACAATGCCGAGGCATAGGCATCAGCAAACGCGGCAATACTACAGCGCACGGTAACCGGTTGGACATCACGGATTCCCAATCCGGTTCGGGGATCAATGAGGTGGGAATAACGCTTGCCCTCCCACTCCAGATAGCGGTACGTATCACCGGAAGTGGCCACCGCCTGATGACTTAGACGGACCTTTTTGCCGGCATTCCCGTATTGAATTTCCCAACCCGTTTGGCCAGGAGGCGGGTCACCTAAATGCAAATCACCACCACCATCGAGTAGGACTTGACTAAAGCCATGCCGAAATAAAATCCGCATCGCTACATCCAGTGCATACCCTTTCGCGATGCCGCCTACATCAAGACGCATGCCTTTTTTGCGTAAGCGCACCTGCCGGGTCTTGGGAAAAAATTTGATCCAGCGGTAATTCACTTTGGCTTTCGCTTCCGCAATACGCTTGACATCGGGAAATTGCATTTGCCGAAAGGCACTGCGCCACAATTTGCTAAGTGGACCAATGGTGACATCAAAGGCGCCGTGTGTCTGTTTCGAAATGTGATGTGCCAGTCGCAAGACCCGCCACAAGTCTTCACTTACGGTCACTTTTTGGCCACTTCCTGCCTGCCGACTCAACTGCGAGAGCTCGCTATCCTCCAGATAATCACTGAGGTGAGCATTCAGGCTGTCGATTTTGGCAAAAGCCTCCTTCACTGCTGCCTCCACCTTCAATGAATCGGCTCCATAGAGCACAATGCGAAATAAAGTTCCCATCTGGGCATGAGAAAATTCGTAGCGTTGCCATTGACCAAAAAGGGAAACATTGGCTACAAAAATGATGGCCACGACCAGGAATTGTCTCATCAAAAAAGGATTTACATCACTTTAGTTGCTCCAGGAACCGCCACCGGATAAAATCCATCTTCCGCAGGCAATATCGGCGGATCGGCTTTCCAATCGTATTTGGCCGGAGCCAAACTCAGTTCGGAAGCAATGGCATCGTCCCAGGTGACCAGCTGGCCAGAATAGGTGGCCATACGCCCCAGCAAGGCCGTCATGGTACTCTTGGCGCCATTCTCTGCATCGGCATATTTGTACTCGCCTTTGGCAACAGCCGCAAACAACTTATCGTGTTCTACCTGATAGGGGTTGGGATCTCTTTTGGCATCGTGTTCAAACAATACATGGCCACTTTTAGTCAGCAAAACACCGGGCTTGGGCGCACTGCCATTGCTTCCTTGAAACTGCTCGGTCACCCGATTTTCACACCCCTGCCAATGGCGGCACTGACTCATCATGGTACTGCCATCAGCATAGGTGTATTCTACAAAATGGTGATCAAAAATCTCGCCGTGTTCCTTGCCGGTCCGCATGCGTCGCCCTCCCATGCCTCTGGCCTGGATTGGATAAGCTTGTTTCACCCAGTTGCCGACATCGATATTGTGAATGTGCTGCTCGTTGATGTGGTCGCCGCACAGCCAGTTGAAGTAGTACCAGTTGGTCATCTGATATTCCATTTCGGTCATGCCGGCTACCCGATCGCGCACCCACACACCGCCACTATTCCAATAAACGTGCGAGGTATGGATGTCTCCAATGGCGCCTTGCTGCATTAGCTCCACCCACTTGAGGTATTCATCCTGATAATGCCGTTGTAACCCAACCACAACGTTCAATTTCTTCTCTTTAGCTATTTTGGCTGCCGCCAATACCCGACGTACGCCGGGTGCATCTACAGCTACCGGCTTTTCCATAAACACCTGCTTGCCCGCCTTCACTGCTGCCTCAAAATGAATGGGTCGGAAACCGGGAGGAGTGGCCAAAATGACGACATCACAGAGTGGAATGGCTTTTTCATAGGCGTCAAAACCAATAAATTGATGCTCCTTGGGAACCGCAAGCCGTTCAGGAGCGATGTCGTTATTGCTCAATTCTTCCTGGAGAGAATTGTAGCATTGATCCAGCCGGTTTTGGAAGGCATCCGCCATTGCGACCAGTTTGACATTTTGCTCGGTGGATAAGGCCTGAAAAGCCGCACCCGTCCCCCGGCCACCGCAGCCAATCAAGGCTACGCGAATGGCATCGTCGCCGTCAATGTGGGCCCTGGCGCTGACCAGATGCGGCGCCATCATCAAGCCACCGGCGGTCAAACCAGTTGCCTTGACAAAAGTGCGTCGATCCATGGATTGTTTAGTCTTTTTCATGATATATGGATTGATTGATAATCAACTCTTGGAAGAAATGTTCGAGTGGAAGAATTGGGATATTCCTGCTTCAGCAGAAGGCCATATTGGCGCTATATCTTCGATTATTCCACTTCTTCCCTACTCTATTAATCCTTAATTGCTTTCGCAAAAAAGGCTTCTACCTCTGCCTTATCGGGTTGTTGGGTCGGTTTTACCAGTCGAAAGCCCAGGAAAGGAGAATCGGGATTCCACCAACGGCTTTTGGGAATTTGTGGATCGCGAGCCTGCCAACGAGCCTGAGATTTTTCCCGATGCGTGCAGGTGCATTCTTCTTGCGGGGTATCATAAGAACCGCCGCGCACGGTACGGGAATGTTTCTTGGTTGGGACCATCCAGGGGTTGTCCGGAGTTGCTGCCACCTCAGTCCAATAATCCGACCGGTAATCATCCAGTGTCCACTCGGCTACATTACCCAGCATATCGTACAGGCCCCAGGCATTTGGTGCTTTTTTCCGGACAGGATGGTATTTCTCAAAACTATTTTCATAAAACCAGCCTGCGGAGTCCAAGTCATCGGCGGCATAGCCATTGGGGAGGTCATTTTTAGAACCGGCTTTGCAAGCGTATTCCCACTCTGCTTCGGTAGGCAAGCGATAAAATGTTCCCGTTTTTTGGTACAACCACTGGCAATACCGCAAGGCAGCCTGCTGGGTCATACTCACTGCTGGGAAACCACCTCTGGTCCCCATCCCATAGGTGAAATCGAGGTAAGGCGGCGAAGGCCGAGTAATGGCATCGGCGGCATAATCGCCAGCCGCTTTAGCACTGGCATCGGAGTCATTTTCTCTCACCTGAAAGAGGCGGTATTCATCGTGGGTCACCTCGTGGGTACCGATCCAAAAGGGATCGAGTTGCACCGTTACAGCCCCTTGATTCATTACAAATTCTCCACCGGGAAGATGGACCATAGAAAAGGAAATCTCCGTACCGGGAATGGTCACCAAAGTAGTGGCCGGAGTATCCTGAGCCAAAAGCTGGCTTGCCAGTAGCAAAAAGCTACCGCAAAATGTAAGTGCATGTTTCATCATCACAAATCGACTTCTTTGCAATGAAAGTAAGAAAGAATCATCAATTCACCAATCGCCAGTTGATGCCGATGCGCAGGGAGCCATCTGGATAGGGATAATAAGCGGTTTGATAGAAGAGTTTATTGCCGTTCAAGGCGGTGGTCAGGTTGTCAAATTTGGCGAAAGCCCTAAACTTGCCAATGCGCATGCTAAAATAGGCATCGAGCTGGGGGTAAAAATCGATTTGCTGACTGTCCTGCAATTGAAAACGCCCACTCACCGGGTTGTAATAATAGGCGTAATACGCATCATTGTACCGCAAATCCACGCCAAGGCGCACCTGCAAAACCTTGAACCAACGGCCGGTATAGTACAAGCTATGCTTTCCGTAAATACCGGGTATTCGAACGGTTGATTCTGAAGCTTTTTGCAATGCAAAGGTATTGTCGAGGTGGAAAGCGCCTACCTCGAAATCTTTGCGCACCGTCAATTGTGTAATGCTGATGGGTACACCCGTTTGTTGTGCCAACCCCAGGGTATCAAAATAGATAAAATTGTTGAGTAAATGATAACCGCCACCAACTTCCATATCCAAGAAGGGAATCCGGTAAGAGGCTGTGATGCTCGTTTCCAACGTCCGGTTGAAGTTGTTGTCCCAAATCTTGCGCTGGGAGAGGTAAAATGCCGCTTGTAAAAAATCTGGGCTATAAAGTTGGTTGACAAAAGTAGCCTTTAGAGTACCGGCTTTTTTAAGATCCAAAAGTAATTTGCCTTGTACCCGATAATCACCGGCATTATTCCACAAGTTCAGGTGACCAGAGGTTTGCAACTGAATGCGCTCGCTGGGGGAAAAATTCCATTTGCCGGTTACAATCAAGTCATTGAGGATGGTATCCTGTGCTTCTTGTGTAAGGTGGTGGTAGTGATGGGTCAGTCCCACCTCGAATAAATCTCGCTGCCGCCGTGCTTCATTATCGGATTTAGCGCGATCCAGTTTATAGGTGCTGATGCGAAAACTATTGGTCAATTTTTGATGCCGCAAGAAAAAACGCTGTCCTCTTAGATCGACCAAAAAATCGGGGAACCATTGGAAAAAAGTAGTATCCACGTCACTATAAAGGTCGTAAAACTTGTAGGTGCTATTGAGCCGAATCAACTGGTGATTGAGGGTATATGCCCGACTGGTGCGGCCCAATGTATCGGTATCACCGCCAAATTTGTAATAATGGGTGTAGTTGAACTCGCGGTGCGTATGGCGGGTTTCTCCATCTTCTAAAAATACAAGGGCGGAAGCCGGTGAGGTCCCCAAATCTCCCTGCACCGAAGGTTCCGCGCTAACGCCACCATTGTCTTCCTGTTCAAAAGTATTGGCAGCATAACTGATGAAGGCATCGTATTTTCCATTTTTACTATGGTACCACATGCCCGTGGCCAGATTGGTATTGCGGCGATTCTGATTGGGGTATTGATCCGAGCGGCCGATCTGGCTCAGGCGGTTGTAGTCCACGCTAAAATTCAAGCCATTGGCAAAATTGCGGCTGAATTGAGCATTGAGCAGCCCATCTGCTTGTTCGGAGCCTTGCACATAAGTAAGGTTGGTGTACGGTTTTTCCAGTCGATAGAAAGGCAAATCAGTAGAGCGAATCAGGTACAAATCATATTGGTGTAAACCTACATCAAGTCCTTGATGCAGCTCTGGTTCGTAGATTTGCCGCATTTGGGCAGACCCAACCGTACCTAGATGCATGTATTCAAAATCGCGTCTTCTGACGGGGTCGTACTGATGATATTCATTGGTCAGTAAAGAATCCGAAAAGGCAAATTCCTGACTGGGATTATCGCCATAGAAGTAGAAAACGCCAAAGGTATCGACAAACTCACTGGCATCTCCTTGTTCTAGCGGCAGGTCACTATTACCACTGCCACCTCTGGAAAAAGGATCACTACCCGTTGGTTGCTGCGTCAGCCCCCACTGCCCAATCATCAGACACAGCAGCCCCAGTACCCCACGCAGCATAATTTTATTCATCGATTCAATTAATATTGGTTCTCAGAAAATCTCGTGGTTTGGCGTCAATCAGAACCTCAGACAATCCACTCCTCCCCATTTGCTTTCTCTACTCGACCACAATTTTTTTGGTGTGTTGCCAATTGTCTCCGCTGATGCGCAACAGGTAAAAACCCGCTTGCACCTGAGCTGGAATAGTCAGATTTAATTGATGGTCTCCCGCTGGAATCAATTGATCTTCTGCCAATAAACGTGTAACTACCCTGCCAGTGAGATCAACCAGGTCAAATTTAACCCTATTTTGACCTTCTGTTAGGTTTATATTCACATTCAGCACCCCATTAGTAGGATTTGGGAAGATTTCCAAGGCGTTGACAATCCCCGGATCATTGACGGCTGTAGGACTGAGACAGCTAATCACACTCGCGTCCCGATCGCTACATACATCGCCGGGGCCTTCAATGATAAACAGGCCTTCCTGCATATCGGAAATCAAAATATTGCCGGAAGGCAAAAAGGGATAAACACCCCAAGCCCCCTCATAACTTTGGTGGGCTGGAATGGAGGTCGTTGGGTAATAAAGTACCCGTTCCGGGTTGACCGGATCGGAAATATCATAGATTTGTAGCCCATCATAATAGTAAGAAGAATACAGGTAGTTGCAAGCCACAATTTGGTTGTGCGGAATGCTAAAATTACTCTCTGCCTCTGCATTAAACGTATTGACGGTTGTCAGACTTTCCGGATCACTGACATCCACTACTTTAAGGTCATAGCCCCAGGTTTCATCTCCCAGGTAATAATACTGCAAATCTGAAGTAGGCCAACCAGAGTGGTTGTATCCCGCAAAGGGATAAGTCTGCAAAGTCCCAAGAGTGACCGGTTGGGTTGGGTCGCTAAAATCCACCATAGCCATGCCGTCATTTCCACAATTCAGAAAAGCAAGACCATCGTGTACCCAGCCGTCGTGTACATGACCGGCATCCACACTACCAAAACTGTTGTATTCTCCCTCAAATTTCGGGTCAAGCGGTTCTGTAATGTCATATACCCGCATGGCGGAGGAAAGTTGTGGGCCACCAAAAAGGGCAAAGGCATACAAACGGGCATCTACCGTATCAATAAAGATATTGTGCGAGCGGCGAATCAATTCATCCGAGTCGTAGACTACCGAGACAGAATCAGGCAGATAGGATACATCCATAATCTGGAGCGTACTATTGCCTTCATCACAAACGGCATAGAGGTAACAACCGTAATTGTGGTAGTCGCGGTGTACCACTTGCCCACCCTGTGCTGCTCCGGGAACAAAGTAGACTTCTTCTGGCTGGGCTGGATCCGTCACATCTATGAAGTGCGTACCGGCAGTGGAGCCAATCACTGCAAATTCCTGGGTGCCGTTGGATAATCCCCAGATCTCGTTATAGGTATTGTTGTAAAAAGAAGAGCCGGTCAGATCATCCCTACTCCAGGTTCCCAATAAATTGGCTTGTTGAACCTGGCCAAAGAGCAAGAAGGGCATTAAATACGTGAATGCGGTTAATAGTTTTTTCATGGACATCATTTTTTGCGTGACCTCAAACTGTATGAGGCGATAACATAATCTCCCAATATTGAGCAATATATCTCAATTGGACGTGGCCTTTACCCGCTATCTTTCGGCAGGTAGAGGACATTTTTGCAGATGCCTGAACTACAAGCCCAGAACAGCAGGATTCATGCCCATGTTGGAGAATCCGCCATCGTGGAACAGGTTTTGCATGGTGACGAGGCGAGTCAGATCGGAGAACATGGTCACACAATAATCGGCACAGGCCTCTGCGGATGCATTGCCCAATGGCGACATCTTATCGGCATAACCAAAAAATTCATCAAAGCCCTTCACGCCGCTACCCGCAGTCGTCATGGTTGGAGATTGGGAAATGGTATTGACCCGAACTTTTTTGGCTGTACCAAAATGGTAACCGAAGCTACGGGCAAAAGACTCCAGCAGTGCTTTGGACTCCGCCATTTCATTATAATCCGGGAATACCCGCTGAGCGGCAATATAGGTCAAAGCCAAAATGGAGCCCCATTCATTCATGGCATCCTTTTTCCAAAGGGTTTGCATCATCCGGTGAAAAGAAATCGCAGAAATATCAAACGATTTTTGCATCCAATCATACTTCAGGTCCGTATAGGGCCGGCCTTTACGCACGTTGAGCGACATACCAATGGAATGCAGTACAAAATCCAGTTTGCCATCCAATATTTCCATGGACTTTTCAAACAGATTGTCCATATCTTCGTCACTGGTGGCATCGGCGGGAATAATCTCGGCATTGAGTTTTTTGCCCAATTCATTGATTTTCCCAAAACGCATTGCCACCGGGGCATTGGTCAAGACGATCTGTGCGCCTTCTTCAACACAACGTTCTGCCACCTTCCAGGCAATTGATTGTTCATCTAACGCGCCAAAAATGACGCCTTTTTTTCCTGCTAATAGGTTATTTGCCATTGTTTGCTTATTTTATGGTATTGGGGTTGATTGATTTTATTTTTTCTTATGGGGCTAGGGGTAAGTTTTAGAAATACCCCATATAAACCGGCTCAACATAAACCTCATAAACTTTCATAAACCTCATAACCGCCTCCCCTTTTAATCGACGAAGCTTCAGCGAAGTCGCCCCCTCTAACCCCTCTAAACTCTAAACCCTAAACTCTAAACTCTCCGCCCTAAACTCTCCACTCTAAACTCTAACCCCTCTAAACTCTAAACCCTAAACTCTAAACTCTAAACCCTCTAAACTCTCCACTCTAAACTCTCCACTCTAAACTCCCCCCCTCCCATCACACTAAACTCAGCAGTTCCCGCGCATTTTCCAATGCCGAATCACTCGGTGGACTCTGGCTCAGCATTGTGGCAATGGCACGCACGCGTTCGTCTTCCGTCAGCAAGCGCACATTGGTCACCGTTCTATCTTCTTTTTCTTTCTTGTATACAAAATAATGGGCATTCGCCTTCGAGGCCACTTGTGGCGAGTGCGTAATGACCGTCACTTGATGTTGGTTGGATAAGGTTCGTAATATATTGCCCATCTTGAGTGCCACATCACCGGATATACCGGTATCAATTTCATCAAAAATCAGTGTAGGCAATGGAATCGCACTAGCCACCAATGATTTAGTCACCAAGGTGAGCCGTGACAATTCTCCTCCCGAAGCCACATCCTTGATCATCTGGAGGCGGCTGCCTTTGTTGGCTCCAAAAAGGAAAAAGACCTCATCCAATCCGGTTGGGGTCAATTCTTTTTGCTCTTCAAAGGTAACCTTCAGCTGAGCATTGGGCATCGCCAGTTGCTGCAGCATTTTCATCACCTCCTGTTCAAATCGTGGCGCGACATCCTGGCGACTTCTTCGCAATTCAAGTGCTTTTTCCCGTAGTTGCTTTTCCAGAATTACCCGTTCTTTATTGAGCGCCTCAATCTCCTCGCTCACGTCACCTACCGCCCTGACCTTATTTTCCAGTTCTTCCTGAATTGCAATCAATTCAGCGACTTCCGTCACGCCGTGTTTCTTTTCCAGGCGGTATAACAGATCTAGACGTTGTTGTACAATGACGATGCGTTCTTCGTCGTATTCCGTAGCATCCGCGATGCGTTCAAATTCAC
>CAXHCA010000169.1:0-13487 GCA_964015035.1 uncultured Saprospiraceae bacterium | reverse complement strand
ACTAGGACAAAAATGCCTGATTTTTGACTATCGCAGCAATTCTTAAACAACTTCAGATCAATGACTGATCATTACTTTTGTTACATATTCCTTTTCTGTCGATTGCACCTTCAGGAAGTACATTCCATTGGCCAAATCACGGATACTTATATTAAACGAGGGTTCCCTTACTACCCGTTTCAGTATCGCTTTTCCAAAGGTATCGTATATTGTTAGTCTGAGTGATTCCTCCTCCAGTCCTGACGGAAGAAGAATCGTTATTTCATCCTTTGCAGGGTTGGGATACACCTCCATGCCCTGCGCTACCACCTCCTGCACTCCGTTGATGATTACATTTACCGTCTGGCACAGGGTATCTGCTCCGCGTGGATTGCTCACACTCAGGCACACCTCATAGCTGCCCGAGGTGTCATACTGGTGTACCGGATGGGGCACGGTATCCGTTTGTCCGTCTCCAAACTGCCACTGCCAGCTACGAATGTCGTGGTACGAGGCATCTTCAAACAATACCTGGGAGCCCTGCATTGCATACTCAAACCCCGCCACCGGGGGCTGCCGTAGGGTATCACAAGCGCTGCCCTCCAGTGGGCCCAAACGGTAGTTGGGAAAATTGGGCATGGAAAATGCATTCCAGGTAGGCAGGTCTACACAATGCTGGCATACCTCACAACTGTCTCCCGGTAAATCGGGTTGGTTAATGACATGCAGATAGGATACCCCATTGTTACTATTGATGTAAATTTTACCATCCGGAGCCAGTTGGGCCAGGTAAAACGTGGTGGAAAAAAAACCGTTTTCATTAAAGCCATCCCAAATCGCCACCGTATCTTTTGAGGCCTCAATGTCAGCTGCCCATAAATCGTATTGGTAGAGGTATACAAAAGAAGAAACATATAAAAACCGGGAATTGGGCGAAATGGCGATGCCCCCGGCCCAGGCTGTATCTAAATAGGTAAATTGAATAGGCTCGCTGAGTATACCGGTACAGCGATCAAAATTATAGATACTAATATAATCCTCTTCTAATTCTGTACCTGCAATTTGTAAATTTACATATTTAGTACCATCTGGTGAAAAAGTAGCTTGGCCAATAGACCGAGATGGTAATACCTCCCCCATAGTCTGGCTTCCAAAATATTGAATATAATTCCTTGATAACATGATTCTGTGGTAAAGATTACTATCAAAATCTCTGATAATTAACCACCAATCCCTTCCATTAGCGTGACGGGTAGCGGTTAGCTTACCTTTGTCAAACACTCCCTGTAAAATAATTTGATTCTTATCAATTACTTCACCTAGTCCTCCATTCATATTTATATTTACAACAGTATAGTACAAATGCTTGCTGCTATGAGCTACGCCTTCTTCTGTTGGCCATACCCTATCCATATGCAGTAAATAATATATGCTATCATTCTCTGGCATTGGCAAGATTATGGCCCCTTGATCGAGAATATACCCCCGACCAGACTCCGCCTGAAGCGTTGCGTGATCTCCAGGATTCAACCCTTCTCCATTTTCCATCACCTCGCCAAGTGCATTGGCAATATAAATACCATTGGTATAAAAGAGCAGATTTCCCGCAGTATCACAAATGCTGGCATTGGTTTGAAAGAAATACATATCCCGAAATTCATAATAAATGTCTGGTGGGAAATAATTGAAATCGATTACCGTTCCGGAATGTTCCGGTGTCATTGGACTATTCTGCCCCATGAGCCAGAAATGATCATGTTTTTGACCAGCCACGGAAAAACATTGATACAGACAAATAAACATTAAAAGATAACGCATGAAACCTGATTTAAATAAAAGGGCAGCTGATCGACTTGTTCAGTCGGAGTATCAAACGGCTACAAGCGGCAAATTTTATCCTGAACTTCGTTAAAAAGCCTCGCCGTAACTATGGCTATGCCTACGTTTTTTGCCTTGTTCAGAACAAAATTTGCTACGCTTTCGCTCGTTCATACCCGGTTAAACAAGTCTAATAACTCAGGCTGCCCAACTGTAAATAGAGAAGTTGTTTAAAAACTACTTACAATGCCCAAAATCGTCCTTTTTGCCCTACTTTTCGTTCCGTACTCGCATTGATAGCGCTGCTATCATGCTCCGTGCGTGCCTCAACTAGGACAAAAATGCCTGATTTTTGACTATCGCAGCAATTCTTAAACAACTTCAGATCAATGACTGATCATTACTTTTGTTACATATTCCTTTTCTGTCGATTGCACCTTCAGGAAGTACATTCCATTGGCCAAATCACGGATACTTATATTAAACGAGGGTTCCCTTACTACCCGTTTCAGTATCGCTTTTCCAAAGGTATCGTATATTGTTAGTCTGAGTGATTCCTCCTCCAGTCCTGACGGAAGAAGAATCGTTATTTCATCCTTTGCAGGGTTGGGGAAAACGATTAATTCGCGGGAGATATCTGTATCGGACACCGTCCCCTCCTGCGGAGCCTGGATCAACTGACCACCGGAGCATATAAGATCATCATTGTAATTGACAACCTCCTCATTGACCACGGCAATCAAGGCTCTGGCTTGCAGTACGGCATGTCCGGCCGAAAGCGGGCATTGCTGAGCAATGGTTTGCAGACTGGACAATTCACCAGCCGTGAGTCCCTGCATACCTTTGTTCATGTATTGCAAAAAGATACCATTGACCGTCTTTTGGTTTTGCGAGTAGGTGGCGGTCGCACTGATACTATTGTTTTGAGCGTACAGGGTCAGTGCTTCGGCCGCCCGGTCATTGAGCACAATCAAAAGCAGCGAATCATTGGCCGACACCAATGGGTCAATTTCACCGGCCAATTGCAGGCGGCTGTTTTCCAGGGTTTGTGCCTGGCTGCCACTGGCGGTGAGCAAAGCCTCTTCCAGATCATTGATCAACTTCAATTTGGTTTGAATGGTGGAAAGATTACTCTCCAGTTGGTTTAGCTCCGCGGCATTGGCTGTCAGAGCAGTATTCAAATCCTGATCCAGTTCATAAAAACCACCAATATTGTTGCTATAACTGGTCAGAATAAAATTGGCAATATCGGGGTCTTGTACCCACTGACCCGCTACATTTTTGTACAAATACCGCTCCAATTCCCACTGTATGGTATTGGTATAGATACCGGCGTCAATACTATCCTGAGCAATACGTTTATTGTCGGGGTGGTTAGGATTGAAGCCACCAATCACACAAATAGTTTCAGAACAAGCTGAAGTTGAAGATGGATTGGCTTCAGGCAAGAACCAAGCATCTGGAGAATGAGTTGGTGGCATAAAAAGTGTATTCTGTGCTGGATCAACTCTAAATTGATACGGCTGAACATCAAAATCAGTCACCCCAAAATACTCCGCTCCTCCACTGGTACTGGTCCAGGTATTTTCCGTATGGGTCTGTGTCCCTAAGATAGCCGCAAAGCCATTCAGGTACAAGCCTGTTTCGTGAGTAATGAAGTCATTCCCTCTAAATCGGTCAGTAGCCTGATTATCTCCTACAAAATAAACCCCAAGGCGGGTATTGTCAAAATCATTACAACAGTAAACATTACCCGAAGAAGAGTAAAGGCGCATGCCGTAGTTGTGAGTACCCGTAATTCCAGCTCCCGTAATCACATTATCGCGGAAGGCACAATCGGTGACCAGACGCACATCAATGCCTGCATAAGCGTTGGTAGTTTCCAGGGTAATATCATTCCCCTCTACGGTAGCATTTTGTGTATACTTCATTGTGATGCCGGCATTGTCCACATCACCATAAATCTCATTATCCTGCACCACTGCATCAGCAGTACTGTAGGTTAGATAAATGCCACCAACATTGGCTTCTATTTCATTGTTGATGATACGGACATCGGCATTAACATCCGGGTTAAAAACAGCAATGGCATAGTCTACATTTTCAAAATGGTTCCCATCCAGAAAGAATGAGCCACCAATAGTCACCCCTCCGATATTGGCATGACTGATTCTCATTCCCTCATAAACATCCTTGAAATGATTGCCTGTTCCAGTGAAGGAAACCCTTATAGTACGAATTCCCAAATCCGTATTGAAAAAGTCGCTATCTAAAACCTGAAGACTTCTTGCCCCATCTGCGATGCTGTAAATGCCGTTGCCTTTGGCAGTATACCCATTATATACTCCCGCCTGGCCAAGGATACCACTGAACTCACTATCCTGCAGGATGCCATCAACATTATTCAGGGTGATGCCGGAAGTAAGGTTGATAAAACGGTTGGAAAAACTGGAGAAGTACTTAATATCGTTGAAGATAATGCCGGCAAGCGTTCGATCATCTTGCTGCGGTAAGTTCTCCGGTGTGGCCGTTTGCCCGGAGTAGGGCGTTTTCAAGTCCATATCATTCAAAAAACGATTGGAATAGACACTGGGAGTCACCGGAACATTATTATTTTCCGGGACGAGGATACTCACAAAATTATTGCGGAAAGTATTCTTGGCGGCCGTAACACGGGTCAGCGGAATATTTCCAGATGGCGGCGCATTAGGCACAAATATCGCATACTGGGCATCAGCTACCAGATTGTTAAACATTTTAATTGTTCCTCCACTCTCCACTTCAACACCGCGCCACATATTGTCACAACCAACGATTTGGTTATCCAAAAGAGTCAATGCCCCCTCATCCTCAATGACAAATGCCGCTCCCGGATTCATCACAATGTCACAGGCCTGGATTAAATATTGCTCCTTTACCAGAATTCTCCCCTTGAAGCAAAGGGTTTGTCCGGTAGTGCTTACAGGGGCCAGTAGTGTTGACAGTAATTTCTCCTCCCCATCTACTCCGTAAGTATTTTGTTCATTACATTCTGCACAACCCAGGCTCGTTCCACAATCCTCTACAATGATCTGTTCAGAATAATTGGCAAAGCCACACTCCGTGCTGAGCGTAAGCTGTACAGTGTAAGGGCCCGGTAAAATATAGGTATGCATTGGGTTTTCATCATTTGAGGAAGTTCCATCACCAAAATTCCAGGTATAGGTTCCGCCTTCAAATTCGCTAACAAACGAGACCATTTGACAATCAACATCATAGGTGAACATGGGCAGAGGTAGTCCAGGTCCATCAACGCTAATCACTACATCGTCTTCAGTGGTACAGAATGAAAGTTCGGAGATACCACCATCAGCAATGATTGTTCTACGCAGACGATAGGTAGTGGTCACCTCCGGGGCTACCCTGATTACCCAGTTCGCTTCATCGAAAGGAACCTGATTAGGGTTGACAATATTTGAAAGCTCATCATTTAAGACTGTAAAGCTCACGAGTGAGGTTTCATTATTGCTACCATCTACCTCAAACCACTCATACTGAACACCGACATCTGACAACATACACATCTGCTCTCCTAAAGGAACCAGAGCACCACAAAATGGACTTGCCAGGTCCGGCCCCGCAGAGAAGTTGTCAGGAACTAGTTCGACGTTGTCGATGGAGAAACTCCCGATTCCTTCTAGTCGAGGAGCATAAAACCAAAGGCCATCAAAAATGTTGCTATTCAAGCTAAAGCAGTCTCCATACCTTATTTGTCCTGTGTACCCCATTGAATTGGTCATATCAACAAGGTTAAAGGATTGACCAGTATAATCGGCAAAACTATTTACTTCTGGAACATAATTCATTTCTTCAACTTCAATCAAGTCCACTTCCAACTTCACGGTAGTACCAAATGAGGTAGAACCTATATAATCAAATGAGAATAAATAATCTTGAGCTGATAATCCTTCTATCAGAGTCATGAATCCTTCAGAGTTTCCTACTCTATCAAACGTTGGACCTGCCGAATTTACGAGTATGGTACCAGTAGGAGTCTGAGTAAAGCTTAATTCTGAATTAAAATCAGGGGTTCCATGAGTTCGTATCCAATTGGGTACAACGGCATTGTTTATTGTATTAGAAGGAGGAAAGGAAAAATCCAATAATCCATTAAATTTATCAGCATTTCCATATACTGTTCCACACATTACAGGGTTGCAAATAAGATTACACGTACTCAAATTATCACAGCTTGAATAGGCAAAACAATAACCATAACTTTCTGTAAAAGTTTCGCATGTGGCTAGTTCAGAGCACTCATAAGCCTCTGGGCAATTATTTCCAGGATATACCTTCACATAGACATTAGTAACATTTCCTGTTTCTCCATTGCATCCTGTTGGAATATAACCTAATACTACCTGCCCTACTCTTGATGGCGTAAAGGTGTAAGAGCCATCACCATTATCAGCTACTGTACCCAATAGAGGATTAATCACATCCAAAAAAGCAATACCCGAAACATTCGAATTATCATTAGCAATTAAATCACTTTCCTTAATCAACAGTGTTTCACAAAGAGAAACTTCATAAGTCAAACCACAAGCAGGGCCAAAATCCTCTGCTCCAGCTACTGTGCATCCACAACTGTAGCCAGGAGTGTCAATCATATAGCCAATTTGACATAAAACATCCTTCTCGCGGTCCGTAATAGTTCTTCTGGTTTCAGGAGGAAGGTTCCAATGCATCAAGAATTCGTCTGTACTGGTCCCGTCACAATCGATATTCAAATGGGAATGGGACTGTTCCTCGAGAACATCATCTTCATCATCAGCAGCAGCCAATACCGGTAAATTTGCAGTACCTGTTTGGAAAAACATATCAGGTCCAAGCACACTTGGATTTGAACCATCCTGACACCCCTTATATAAGTCATCTGGATTATTAATAATCATAGTATGTAAAGTCCAATCAAAACCCATATCGTGCTCAATAGCATCAATAGTAGAATTATCCGGATATTCAAGGAAAAGGTATTTATCATATCTTGAATACTTGGAAGGTAAAGTAGTTAATAGGGAAGTAAATCCGAGCATATGCATGGCCTCGTGCCAGACCACTGTATACAAATCAGACAACCCTGATCCGCTTGCCGGTCCATTGGCAATATCCAGAGACCAGTCAAAATCTGCTGAAGCTTCAAAGTTAATTCTTACTTCTCCATGATAGAGTTCCCCCCATTCTTGGGGAATTCCACCTGTGTTAATGACTTCCCAGGGTATTCCATCAATTACACCAGCTTTATACCTGTAATAAAAAGCCGAAGCTTGACCTCCTTTATCGTCTGGTAATGGAGAATTCACGCCTGCTTGTGGTACAGCCTGAGAAGGCCGAACCCGAACATTGACTACTTGATAACCTCCACAGCCTCCGGATTGTAGCTGGATCATGTCGGCTACTTCTCCAAATACTTTACAGAGAACTTTACGTCGGTCTTTTCCAAGTATTGGGTCATTAAAGCCGGTAGAAGTATATTCACAATCTTCAAACCAGATATTAAAATATCCGGTTTCAAATTCAGTACCTAAATCACTACATTCACATCCCGTGAAGCCTTTATTCGCTCTAAGATAAGCCGAATCAACCGGAATTTTCAACTGATTGATACTGTAGTAATCTGCAAAACGATTAAAAAAGTCCAATGTATCTACACTTTGTGCAGAGAGTGTACCGCTCAACAATAAACACCATAAAAAGATCAGCGTTTTAAATAAGTTTGGGTTCAGGAGACCACGCCTGGGCAGTTTTGAATTTGATTTCATTTAATATTTTTTAAAATGTTAACAAATCAGAGAATTAGAGCACTTTGATTTAAGCAATAGGATACAATTTGGTAATTGTACATAACTACAATTCCATCAAAATTTAAAAAATGGCAAAGAAGTGACAGTATGCCTTTTAGCACACTATCTTCCTTCAACCAAAGACAGCTTATTGATTTTAATTCTTTAATATATCCCGTGATTCAGCGTCAAAGAACGTTGATTCTCAATAAGAAACGACTCATCCTACTGCAGGTAGGATGCCGAAAAGACTTAGAACTTAAATAGATATACTTTGCGCGTTTTCAATCAGAATTCTTCTACACATATACTGATACAAAAGTGGTTTGCGAAAAATCAAAACTCCCAAACCAATTCATTTTAAGTATAATTGCAAGATACACCTCTTAAATCAATTCGACAAATGTACGAGCGAGTAAAATTTATTTTTATTGATAATAAACAAATTCTTCCCTCATCCGTATTAACTGAGGACCTATCATTAAAGCCATGAAGCTTTTCGCAAATTTATTTCAACAACTGGACCAAACCACCAAGACCAATGCCAAGATTGCGGCACTGGCCGACTATTTTGCGGAGGCTACCGAGCAGGACCGCTTGTGGACCATAGCGCTGCTATCCCACCGGCGGCCAAAGCGTACGGTGAATACCACTTTATTAAGGACCTGGGCAGCGGAGTATGCAGATGTTCCCTTGTGGCTATTTGAGGAATCTTACCACGTAGTCGGTGATTTGGCGGAGACCATCGCTTTGGTACTGCCCAATCACCCGGAGGATAGCGATCAATCGCTGACCTATTGGATCAATTACATCCGACAATTGGGCGAAGTGCAGGAAAGCGAAAAGCAACAAAAAGTACTGGCGGCCTGGCAGACTTTACCCTATGCACAACGGTTTATTTTCAACAAACTCATTACCGGTGGTTTTCGGGTGGGAGTTTCTCAAAAATTGATGGTGAAGGCTTTGGCCCAATACACGGCTTTGGAAGAAAGTACCCTTTCTCACCGCCTGATGGGCAATTGGTCGCCGGATGATTCTACCTTTGAAGAACTCATTCTCACCGAAAATCCGCGGGACGACATCAGCAAACCCTATCCTTTCTATCTGGCTTATGCGCTGGACGACGAACCAACGGAACTGGGTGAACCGGAAGCCTGGATCGCCGAACGCAAATGGGATGGCATCCGCGGGCAGCTCATCGTGCGCGATGATGAACTTTTTGTGTGGTCGCGTGGAGAAGAGTTGGTCACGGATAAATTCCCGGAGTACGCCCCGCTGGCCCAACAATTGCCCAATGGCACCGTACTCGACGGGGAAATCATGCCCTTTAAAGACGGGAATCCCCTACCCTTCAACGTATTGCAAACGCGTATCGGGCGAAAAAATGTCACCAAGGGGATTTTACAAAAGGCTCCGGTGGTCCTAATCGCCTACGATGTACTGGAATGGCGTGGAGAAGACATCCGGGAAAAGCCGATGCAGGAACGGCGGCAAATTCTGGAACATTTGGTTGAAAAATATCCCACCAACGGCGTTATTTTACTTTCGGAAATGGTGTCCTTTGGAAATTGGGAAAAGCTGGCCAAAGAAAGAGAAAAATCCCGCCAATATTACAGCGAGGGTATTATGCTCAAACGCAAAGACTCGCCTTATAAATCGGGGCGCAAACGCGGCGATTGGTGGAAATGGAAAATTGATCCACTCACCATAGATGCGGTAATGATCTATGCCCAACGGGGCCATGGGCGGCGCGCCAATTTGTACACTGATTTCACCTTTGCCGTTTGGGATGGCGACCAACTGGTGCCCTTCACGAAGGCTTATTCCGGCCTGACCGACAAAGAGTTTCGGCAAATTACCGCCTGGGTCAATCGCAATACCATTGACCGGTTTGGTCCGGTGCGCAGTGTAACCCCCACTTATGTTTTTGAGATTGCTTTTGAAGGCATTCAGGCCTCCAACCGGCATAAGTCAGGTGTAGCGCTGAGATTTCCACGCATTTTGCGGTGGCGGAAGGACAAACCGATTGAGGAAGCCAATACCCTGGAAGACCTGAAGGGATTACTGGAGCTGTACGGCTAGAATAGGCAATCAGGAGGGGCGTTGACAAATTCCATGATTCAGGGGCAGTTGAAAGTGTAAACCAATGCTAACTTTCCGCCGCTGTCGCGGTGCTCTTACGTGAAGCGCTGTCGTACTCCATCCTGCGGAATCGCTCATGCGTAGCTTAAATTTTAGCTTGATCCCGAACATGCATCCGGAGGTGGTGAAAGAAGCCAAAAAATAAGGGTCTGCTAAAGCGCAGACCCTTATTTTTTTGTCAAAAACGGAGAAGAACTGCTACACAGTACGGTTTTGTATTTGCGAGCCTTATCCCGATATTTTTGTAAATCAATTTCTTGTTGTGTAATACATCAAATTTTTCCGATGTGTGAACACCTATTTAAAAACGGGATTATCTCTCCAGTTCTTGTTCGGAGTCAGGCAGAAGAAGTGAATCCTCTGCCTCTAACGAGTATGGCGGATCCATAAATCTAGTGTTTTGGTGGAAAAATTGATTCAGGTTTCTTTGTTATTCACCGGTGTAGGGCAAGAGGATGAATTCACGATATAGTGAAAAACTACACCTGGGCGATAATAAAGAAATGAATTTCAAAGAAACGGGACAGAATCGTTATTTCTTTCCGTGGTTGTTGAATACTTGCAAGTTATGAATCTTCCGCAAAAAACACAAGTCCCAATACTAAAAAATTATAAAATAAATCAAATCAATATTTTATACTGAAAATTTTAATTATTCGGAATTTTATTATTTGATAGTTTTCCTTTAATTAACAGATGTGGGCATATAATTTTGAATCCAGAACTTGGTCTAGTCAACCAAAAATCAGCCTTCAATTACAATGTCCAATTGACGCAATAACCCCATCACTCCATCTCGCGAGAATCGAGCCTTGCGCACCCGATTGATCTCCGGGTTGATGGTGTAATTATAAGCGGTCCTGAAATCTGCTTTTTCTAGATTGCACTGTTCAAACACCGCGCCATTTAGATCACAATCGTCAAAAGTAGCTCCATGCAGGTCTGCTTCTGTGAAATCACATTCAACCAGGCTGCATTCCCCGAAAGGGGTCTCTTTTAAATTGAGCCGGTAAAAGGAAGCCAGATTGAGTTGACACCCATCAAATTTCATTTCCAGCAAAAAAGCATTGCACCCGCTAAAGTCTACCCCAGTCAGTTTGCAATTTTTAAATCGGACGTCCTTAAAAGCGGTCTGGTCCAGGTTGGCCATACTGAAATCACAGTCTTCAAAAATACATTCCAGAAAAGACGTTTCCGACAAATTAACGCCTGTAAACAGGCAATTGATAAAAGTACAATTGTCGAAAGCCGAATCGGGAAGGCCGGATGTTGAAAAGTTGTCTTGGGAGAAGGTTTTGTCGGCAGTCATAAGTCAAATAGGTAATTTCAAGGATTGATTTTAAAAACCAAAAATAAAAAGCTGTAAGATACAAACACCTCAATTTCACGGATAGAGCAAATTATCGGTTCCTGTAGCAAGGGGACAAATCGCAACTGCCCCCTTGCACCCTACTATTTCACCCGCAGCTGCATGCCTCTGCGAATACTATCGTTGTTGAGTTGATTGAGGTGCTTCAGTTGTTCCACCGTTGTCTCGTAGCGCCGTGCAATATTCCAAAGGGTATCATCCTTGACTACCGTATGGTATAGGGCTACCGGTGGTTTCACTTCACCCACGTTGGGGGCCGGTACTTCAGGGGCGGAGGGAAGCACCTGAACTGGTGGGCTTGGTGGCGTTGTGGCAGGTGGCGTCTCTGGCTCAAATTCATCCACATCAAAGCCCGTATCTGCATTTGGCTGTACAGCAGGTGGCGTCTTGGTCCTGCCTCCCTTGAGTTTGATCATTTGCCCAATTTGGGGCTGTTCACCTGACCGCAGACGATTACGGCGCAATAGTCGGTCTAATCTAATGCCGTATTTTTGCGCAATATCGTACATCGATTCCCCGGCTCTGACGTAGTGATAATCCAACGGACCACCATAACTTCTTTTCTTTTGTTCCAAATATATTTTCTCTCCTGCCGGCAACACATAGCCGCTGACTAGCTCTTCATTAAAGGTCAATAAATCTTGTAACGGAACATTGGTCCGATTGGCGATATCCGCCGCAGTTTCGTAGCCTGAAGCAAAGGTCTGTACCACTTCATTGGTGGTGGTTATCATCACCGGAAATTCATTTTGTACCACAACTGTAGTATCCTGAGCAGCAGGAAATACCAAATCATATTTATACAATTCATACCGCTGGATCAACCCGATAAGTAGATCCGGGTAAGTTTCACTGGTGGCATACCCTGCTTCTTTTAAACCATGAGCCCAATTTTCATAATCAGTAGGCCCCAACTCAAACAACGGACCATAACGATAGGCTTTAGCAGGATTGGTTAAAAAGTCGGAATGATCTACAAAACTGGCCTCAACCGTTTGGTAGGACCGAAAGCAAGAAGGGATCAAATCGCCATTAAAGTCGCGATCATCATCCATTTTAAAATAATCCTCCCCCAGCCAGTCGCTGCCGCATTTGATGCCAAAATGGTTATTGGCCCGCAGCGCCAATTCACTTTGACCGGCACTGGACTCCAACAAGCCCTGAGCCAAGGTTATACTGGCCGGAATTTTGGTACGTTTCATTTCCCGGATGGCAATATCTTTATAATGCTGAATGTAAGACAACTGAACAGGACTTTGTTGCCCGGAAAGAAAACAGCCCGGAAACAAGAATAAAATTAGGAAGTAATTAATTTTACGTAACATGGTAATGGGTATGTGGGTAAGTGTGCTATTTTTAACAATTTGGAGCCGATCTTTAAACAACAGATAAACTCATGAAAGTATTGGCCGCCATTGCAGATTTATAGAAATTTTAATATATGTCAAATCAAACCAAATTATCCGCCAAGATATTTCTGGCACTTTTTCTGCTCTTTTCTTTAGCCAATTTGCTTAGCCTAGCCACGGTAAGCCACTTAGATAATTATCTAACCAAACCCTTTTTGATGATTTGGTTGGCAGGATACGCTTTTTGCCTACAAAAAAAACCGTTATCTGTTTCTGGAAAATGGCTGATGTTTGGGCTTTTCTTTTCCTTTTTGGGCGACACTTTCCTGCTTCTGGCCAGCAGTCAGCCGGGTAGTGAAAACTTCTTTTTGCTGGGACTGGGTAGTTTCCTGATCACCCATATTGCTTACTGGCTGGCTTTTCACAAATGGCCCCAAATGGGTACTGGTTTGGTGAAGAAACGCCCGTGGATTATACTGCCGTTTGCCATCTTCTGGAGTACGATGATCTATTGGTTGTGGCCCAACCTTCCCGCTGACCTGAAAGTTCCCGTAATTGTCTATAGCCTGGTGATCATGCTGATGGCGATCAAAGCCGTGCACATTAGCCCGAATTTGTCCGAAAAAAATCAACGGTGGTTGATCAGTGGTGCACTTCTTTTTGTGCTCTCTGATAGCATCATCGCCTTTTCCAGATTTACCGATTATTTGCCGACTGACAGCCTTGCTACCGGACTGGCGATTATGATTACCTATTTGAGCGGGCAGTTGTTGATTGTGTGGGGGGTGGGAAGGGCATAATAATTACGCACTCTACGGGCGCAGTTTCGCCCTGTCTCAAAGTCAGTAGTTGAAAGCTCCTCATCTTTAATAGGACTAAGGACTCATTGCATTGCTTGTCTTTTTGTCAAAAAATCAATTTGAATATGCCTCCGGCGGCCTCTTTGTCTTGATACAAAGAGGGAAAAATCAAGGCTGTAAATTGTTCTTCACGCTGCGCTGCCACTTA
>CAXHCA010000168.1:0-13489 GCA_964015035.1 uncultured Saprospiraceae bacterium | reverse complement strand
AAATCACAGGTTTTGGAACCTCACTTCGGCTATTTTTTCGTCCTTAGCGCTGCTAAGTACTCAAAAATGAGCCTTGCGAGAACCCAAAATCTGCAATTTTCGCTGCTAAAGCACCACCTCCAAACAAGCCCTAAAACCCAAGATTATCTTTCTATTTTGGCCAACAAATACACGAGTTATGCCGGAATTACCCAAGGTGAATGCTTTTCAGCGTTGTTTTGATGAAACGGCTTTGCCGCAACGAATCCTGGCTGTCGAGGTGCAAGATGACAAAATCATTCGCAATGTGAGTGGGATGGATTTTATTGAGCGCAATGCCTACTACAAGGAATACCAGAAAACAGGTTTTGGCAGTGGCGTAAAGAAGGAGGCACAGCCCCCGAAGGCAAAGGTGTGGTAAAAAGAATGAAGGTCGCTGGAAGGACCACCTGTTTTGTGAAGGATGGCGTGTTGTATTAGATTTCTGCTCCCATTTGTCGGCTATCCGCGTTATAAAAATATTAAACTGAGCTAGATTGGTTTTGTAAAACATCTTTTTTGAAGATATTTACGTTATAATAGCAATACTTGTAATTTTCAACCTTTGCAAATGGAAGTTTTCTCTGGGCAAGGGAACCAAGAATTCTTATTTAGCGACCAAAAGAAGTAATGAAATATCTGGTGAACATATCTCTGTTGCTACTTTTATTTTCCTGCGAATCTGATACGATTCGTTTGGAGGAATACGAGATGCATGGGATTGACGTTTCTCATTACCAGTCGCGAATCAATTGGGAAACAGTTGCTGACCAGCAAATTCACTTCGCTTTTGTCAAAGCTTCGGAAGGGTTTTATTACACCGATTCCTTGTATTGCAACAACTGGGCAGAAATGGAACGGGTGGGGATCAAGCGCGGCGCCTACCACTTTTTCAGGCCCAGTATTCCTGCGAATGTTCAGGTTTCCAATTTCTGTGATATGGTGGAACTGCAATATGGCGATTTGCCTCCGGTACTAGATGTGGAGGTATTGGATGGTGTTTCCAAGGTAGACCTCATTACAGGCATTCGGGAATGGTTGTATGCCGTGGAAATCAAATACAATATCAAACCCATCTTATACACCAACCTCAAGTTTTACAACCGATACCTGGCGGGGCATTTTGTGGATTATCCCATCTGGATTGCCCGGTACAATAGTCGGGTGCCTCGCTTAGCCTGTGGTCGCAGTTGGCAATTTTGGCAGTACGGTAACCGCGGCCGCCTGAAGGGTATTGATGGTCATGTAGATTTCAACGTCTTTTATGGCAGTCATGCCGACTTAGAAGATTTTTGCTTGTCTCCCCGAGCGGCTCTAAGTTTAGAATAACCATCCGTGGTATTTCTGAATCTTTCGCGTACTTTGATGTTCATTACTCAATTAGAGCTTGTTTGGAGGTCAACCTTTAGGTTGCAAAACATGCACTGACACATCGTTCTTTTTTTATCCGTCTCGGCTCAGCCGAGATGCATTTCAAAAAACGCCTTGTTTCATCAAAAAATGATGCTTTTTGCCAGCAAATCCGACCTCCAAACATGCTCTTATTTTTTCCTTTATGAAAACATTTTTAAACAACTTCAACTGGAGGTATGCACTGGGTGAAATCGTCATTGTCACGATTGGCATTAGCATCGCCTTTGGCCTCAACAATTGGGCCGCACAGCGAAAAGATCAACACACCAAGCGTCAGTACCTCACGAATCTGGCCAAAGATATAGAGCAAGATCGGATCCAACTTGAGGGGAATGTGACAAAATTAGAACAACAACAGAAGGTTTTGAGGGAAATGCTGCCCCATTTGAATGCCATTCTTCCCGGCAGGGATTCTCTTTTGCATAAGTTATTTCGCGTGTCTGAATTGATTGATTTTATTCCTAAAGACATTACCTACCGTTCGATGATCAATTCCGGAGATTTTAAAGTCATTGACGATTTTGAATTAAAAACAGCTGTTGAAACGCACTATGCGGAGTACGAGGTTCTATTAAAGAACTACGAAAGGTTTGAAAGCTTCAGTAAGAATTATCTGGCCGATTTTTATGTGCGGGAACTGGATTATGACGAAGTCAATGCAGGTAGACATTCGTACCAGGAAAGTCGGTTTTTCAAAAATATCGTTAGAAGTCTATATGGAATCATCAGCTTGAAGCTAGAGGCCAGTAAAAAAGGAGTGAACAACTGCGAGGTCTTATTGAGTACCCTTGATGAAGAATAATCATAGTTTATCCAATTGTTTGAGCACCTTTTTTCCTCGGCTCTTGAAGCCTGCCGAGGCATATTCCCACTGATCCTCAATAACCAGACGAAGTTCAGGAGCCAGGTCAGGTTCTTTTTGGCAAAAATTAGCCAGAACCTGCATGGCATGTACCTTTGTGGCAATAGCGGTTTGTGGTTCGAGCAATAAATCAAAGCAAATGGTGGCGAGTTTGCCCATTTGGCGTTCGGGTACGTCGATTTCCGACATGGCTTTGAGGGTGTTGCGCAATACGGCTTCGTGTTTGGGGTGCTCCAGGTTATCAATGAGTGGTTCGAGGTGAGGCAAAATCAGCTGTGGATGCATCTCGGTGCATTTACTTAAGACCCAAGCGGCCCGTTGTACCACGCGATATTCATCGTGTAAAAATAAATGGATAAGTGCATCAAACCGATCTTGGTGGTCACTGATCCAGTTGGTAATCCGGGTAGTGTTGACTTTACTGTGTTCTTTGAGCAGAGCAGTTCGCAAATCCATGTCGGGTAGATATTTCTGGCTGGAAAAATAAAATATTTTATCAAACTATCCGGGAACTACAGTTTTTTAATGGCTGGAAAAGCTTGAATTTGAGCAAATAAGCCCGTGTTTGGTCAATTATTCCGAAACTATTTTTTGGGTGAAGCCTTTACTATATTTAAAATTCGTAATTTTTCACCCTTATTTAGAGAACGAGTCAAGCAGGTTGTGAAGAATATTATTCCACATTTCATTCAGAAGCGGTTTAAAGAAGGAAAGCTAAAGGGGCAATTTGAAGCATATACCATATTTGTCGATTTATCTGGCTTTACACCGTTGACCGAGTCGCTCATGCGAGCGGGTAGCCGGGGCGCAGAACAGTTGTCCATTATTCTGAATGATGTCTTTGGTCCGCTGGTCAGTCTGATGTATTCCAGAGGCGGTTTTATCCCCTATTTTGCAGGAGATGCTTTTACAGCCGTCTTTCCAGCTGATCGGGAAGATATTGAAGTAGAAGATGTCATCTATACCGCCTTAATGGCCCGCGAGATGTTTAGTCGGCGGGCGTTTCAATTTAGTAAATTTACGATCAGTGTTAAATTTGGTCTTTCTTACGGTATGGTTGAATGGGGCATTGTGGGCGTGAAAGACCACCATTCTTTTTACTTCCGCGGAGCGGCGATTGATGATTGTGCTACTTGTCAAACTTATGCGGGAGGGCAGGAAATTGTGATTGACAATTGTATTCGCGAAAAGCTGTTAAAAGAAGTTTTTCCGCTGGAATCAATAGGCAACAATTGTTACAAACTTGGGGAGGTCAAAAAGATCAAAAACCGCAAGATCCAACCACAAAAACTGCCTCCACTTGATAAGGAAATCGTTAAGCAGTTTTTGCCCGAACCGATTGTAGATTATACAGGAGAGGGGGAGTTTCGAACCGTTATTTCCGTTTTTATTTCTTTTGAAGGCATTAATACTCATTTTCAAATGAATGCCTTTGCCAGTGAAATCCTGGAAAAGATCAACGACTTTTCGGGCTATTTCAAAGAGATTGATTTTGGCGACAAAGGAGGCGTCATCGTGGGCTTTTTTGGGGCACCGGTTTCTTTTGAAAACAACATCGCGCGTGCGCTCGAATTTGTGTTAGCGTTGTCAGATGCACTGGTGCCTTTACAGGAGACCACAGATCTTCGATTCAAAGGAGGCATTACGGTGGGTACCGCCTATACCGGTATTGTTGGAGGGAAAGAGCGTTGTCAGTACGCCTGTGTTGGCAATCGCGTCAACTTGGCGGCCCGGTTAATGACTTACGCCAATTGGGGCGAAATGCTGGTAGATGAGGGCATTCAAAAATCGAGATATTTTAAGTTTTCCCATAAGGGAGATATCAAATACAAAGGCATTAAGGGCAATGTACCCACCTTCAAACTACTCGGTCGTGATTTTGAAAACCGGCCAACCTTCAACGGGCTTTTGGTGGAACGGGATGAAGAGATTGAGCAATTACATCAGTTTGCATTGCCCATCTTTGAGGGGCAGTGTGCCGGAGTGGCTTACATCTACGGGGAAGCAGGCGTAGGAAAAAGCCGCCTAACGTATGAATTGCGGAAGCGGCTATTGACCCAAAACAATGAATTGACTTGGCACATCTGTCAGACGGATCAGATTTTGCGGAAGCCTTTCAATCCGTTTATCTATTTCTTAAAAAACTACTTTGGGCAGTCTTCCAGTGGGGCTTTTTCCAATTCTCGAGATCACTTCGAGAAGCGGTTTCGGTTGTTGCAGGAGCAACTGCAAGATATTGACCATGTACAGGTGGATCAGATCAAAAGAGAATTGGTTCGTACTAAGCCAATCCTAACTGCGCTGATCGGTTTGGTGACGAGTAATTCTCTTTGGGAGCAATTGGATGCAAAAGGTCGCTATCAAAATACGATGGCTGCCATCATCAATTTGATTGTTGCAGAAAGTCTCATTTCGCCGGTCGTTTTGGAAATGGAGGATGTACACTGGATCGATGAAAACTCCATTGAATTGCTCAATGAGTTTGCACGTCAAATGAGCCGGTTTCCGATTCTGCTGTTGGTGACTTCCCGCTATAATGACGAAGGTACTAAACCGGTGATTATTCCGGAGCCAATTCTGGCTTCTTATCATTTGCCTACCTTGGAAATTAACCTGACGGCCCTTCAACCCGCTACGGTACGAGCTTTTGCAGAAACGACTTTGAAGGGCAAGATCAGCGATGAATTTTTTGACCTTTTACTTCGGACGACCAATAGCAACCCGTTTTACCTGGAGCAGGTTTTGGAGTACTTTATGGAAAACAACCTGCTTGATAAAAAAGAAGGTAAATGGACTATTCAGGATCAAAATGTCAAGCTATCCAATTCGATTAATGCCATTTTGACCGCTAGAATTGACCGGCTGTCGACGCTGGTACGGGAGACGGTAAAGGCTGCCGCCGTGATCGGTCGTGAGTTTGAGATTCCGGTATTATCGGAAGTGATGAAAAATCAGGAAGAATTTCTGCGGGAAAATGGCGGTGCAGACACCGTGGCCTTACTTAGAGAACAAGTAAAGTCGGCAGAGCAGGGTCAGATATGGCTGGCAATGAATGAGTTGCGCTATATTTTCAGGAATTCATTGTTGAGGGAAGCGGTGTACAGTATGCAGTTGCGAACCCGTTTGCAACAGCTCCACCAGCTCATTGCGGAATCCATTGAACGCCTTTATCAGGATACCATTGAGCAGCGTTATTTTGACCTGGCCTTTCACTATGAGCAGGCCGGGGTCTTTGATAAGACGTGTGAATATTTGCGTAAAGCAGCAGATCATGCACGTAAGAATTATCAAAATCAGCAAGCCTTAGACTATTATGAGCGGTTGTTGAAAAAACTGGGGCGACCTAATGATTCTATTGACGAAATTACCACCTATCTAAAAAAAGGAAAGGTATTGGAGTTAATTGGCAAATGGGAGGAATGTGAAGAAACCTTTGATAAAGCGCTGCAGTTGGCTAAAAAATCTCGGGATGTGCTGATGTTGGGCCGGACCAACAACAGTATGGGGCACGTATTGATGCTCAAGGGAGAATATGTAAGAGCAATGAACTACCTACAAGTGGCGGCCGGATTGTTTGAATCGGTGGAGGATGATATGGGTATTGCCCGGGTGTCGGGCGATATTGGCAACCTATATTTCCGACAAGGAAATTATGATGAGGCCAAGTTGTATTTTGAAAGAAGTATTGATCTCGGATATACACGCAGTGGTGCAGTAGATAGTGCACAAATCGTTGCTAATTTGGGACTCACCCACATGAATAAAGGCAATTATGATGAAGGTATTAGGGTGCAAAAAGTGCAGCTGGATATTGCCAAACTAAGGAATGACAAGCAAGGCATGGCTACCTTGTATACCAATATCGGCATCGTATATTTTGAAAAAGGCGATTATGATGATGCGCTAGACAGCTACCAGAAAGGACTGGCGCTGAGTGAAGAATTGGGCAATAAATTGCTCACGTCTATTGCCATTGGGTGTATCGGTAGTGTCTTTGAGCGAAAAGGTGATTACGCCCAGGCAATGGAGCATTTCCAGAAAGATTTGGAAATCTGTGAAGAGCTTGGCGACAAACAAGGAACGGCTATTGCACTAGGCTTGATTGGGGAGTTGTTGAGTATAGAAGGCAAGTTTTTTAAAGCCATTGAATACCTTCAGAAAAATTTGATGCTCTGCGAAGAACTAGGGTATCAAAAAGGCATTGCCAAAGCCGTTAACACCTTAGGGGATGTGTTCTTTTACACCAAACAATACGATCGATCCATAGAATATTATAACCGTGCGATTGAAGTGACGAGGAAAATCAATAACCGGTTGGTATTGGGGGCTAGTTTGGTAGAAAAAGGCACTGTTTTGTTGGCAATGAATCGCAATGACGATGCCAGAGCAGTGAGTAAGGAAGCGATACAAATTGCTGAAGATTTGGGGAATCCAGATTTGATTTTTGAGGCGGAGTTACTGGTTTGTCGTATCGAATTAGCAGAAGGTGCTAAGGAAAATACAGAGAAAGACCTGTATCGCTTGCTGGAAACAAACTTGACCACTGACCAGGAAGCTGCTGTATTTTATGAGCTGTATCGCAACAATCCCGACAATGAGGCGTACCGAGTGCAGGCATTAGCACTCTATCGGCTACTTTACGATGAAACGCCCCGATTTAACTTTAAGGATAAGATTGAGGACTTGGCAGAAAATTAATGGCATGGATGGAACTAAGAGAGCGGATATAAAAATTGGAATGCTGGTGAATATCGTACTTAAAAAAGACCAGCAAAGCGGCACGCTAACAGAAGGCATTGTCAAACGAATTCTGACAAATGCTGCTCACCACCCCCACGGCATCAAGGTGATGCTTGACACCAGAGAAGTTGGTCGGGTAAAAGAGATATTGGAAGAAGAGGAGGATGAGTTGTTTCTGGATGATTAATTTGTGCTTAAACTTAATGCCATAAGTTGTTGCTGAGCCCGCCGACCCAATCAAACCGGGCCGCCCCCCGGATAATTGATTACTACTATATAATGGATTGTGGGTGGGAAAAAAAGCCCGCCCGCATTACCACCTCCGCCTTGATGTGCTGTTAGGTAAGTCCATAGAATACCCTTTCGGGCCAGATGGGGGTGAAAACACTACTTCTGCCGGCAAAAAATGAATTCAATGGCAAGTTACTCAAAAAAGTTTTAAAAACAAAAAATAAATACATTTTATTTTATCTATTCTTCTAAACTGATCTAATAGTAGTATTTTGAGTCAAAAAACAACCCGTTTCCTATTTCTGATTTATGGGGCATGCTCGCTACTCTCATCCTGTCGCCTGCCGGATACACCAATGCAGGAAGTACCCGATCAGGTAATGCAGCATTTTCAGTATGTAGGACCGCTACCACCCTTATTAAGCGAGACCTCTGGCTTGGCCATCTGGGATAGTACTTTATGGACCCACAATGACAGTGGAGATGGGCCTTTCCTATATCAAGTGGAATTGGGTGGAAAAAAGCTGTTGCGCCAAATTTCGATAAGAGGGGCTGGAGCGATCGATTGGGAGGATATGACTCAGGATGAGAAGTACTTCTACATGGGGGATTTTGGCAATAACAATGGGAATCGTAAAGACCTGTGTATTTACGAAGTTCCTTTGGATAGCATACGTGCAAATACTGTAAAGAAGGTGACCAACGCGCGGAAAATCCCCTTTACCTACGAAGACCAATCCCGTTTTAATTATGCGCCTTATCAGCATAACTTTGATTGCGAAGCCATGATTGCTATTGGCGACAGCCTATACCTCTTTTCAAAAAACCACGAAAATGATAGTTGCCGATTTTATGCCTTGGCCAAACAAAACGAAGTACCTGCTATTGCGCAATTGAGGGGGGGCTTTGATACCAAAGGAACGATCACCGGAGGTGCATACCTCGATCGACCAGGAGGACCAGTCTTGGTTTTGCTGGGGTACAACTATAAGAGCAGTAATACTTTTTATCCTTTCTTGTGGTTGTTTACTGATTTTACAGGCACTCATTTCTTTTCCGGGAAACACCAACGGATCAATTTGCCGCCAATTGTGCAAATGGAGGGCATCGCCTTCCTCAATGATCATGAAGTTTTGATTAGCAGCGAAGCCGAAAATCTCGCTTTCGCAAAATTGTACCGCTTCGATCTGACTTCCTGGCTAGAATAGACGTTAGCGCTTAGCAACAGTCAAGTTACGCTTCGCTGCTCCCTCAATGGTTATCTGTAAAATGCCGTTGTGCTTTTTCCTTTTGAAATTTCTCCGTATTAAAGCTTTGGGATTGCCCTTTGGGAATGGACAAAGACTGCCAATCGTCTTTTTTGAGCATCTTGGCCAGATAGACTAATTGGCCTACATGACTGGCGTAATGTGCCAATTGACGGTGAATGGCTTCCACTACCGTGTGCCCTTCATTGCGAATGTATATGATGCGGTTCAGATCATTGGGCTTCAAGCCTTCCAGCGCTTCGAAAAGGCAGCTCCATCCTTTTTCCCAATACGCCATCAATTCTTCCCGATTGTTGAAGCTATCTTCAAATTCCTGTTCGCGGTTGCGCCAAGTCTTTTCCCCATCAGAAGTGAGGAAGTCGGTCCAGCGTGATAACATGTTGCCGCTGAGGTGTTTCATGATGATGGCCATACTGTTGGACCCCGGTGGCTCGTGGTGCAACTGCTCATCGGAAAGTTGAGCGATGGATTTGTCACCCAGAGATTTATAGTACCGAAATAGAGAGAGGATACTCTTGAGAAAATTAGCTTGATCCATAGATGCTAGGGCAAAAAAAAAAGTTATAAAAATAATGATGACATATATTACGATTATTCCTTCTCTATTTCCACTTGATGTTACAGCCCATGCTTGGATACTGCCTTTCGGAAACCTGCTCTCCGGCAAGGACGGCATCCAGTGCCGCGCGCAAATCAGAACCGGTGAGGGGAATACCGCTATTGGGCCGGGAAGCATCCAGCCGGCCGCGATAAACCAAGATTTGATCCTTGTCAAAAACGTAAAAATCGGGCGTACAAGCCGCATCATAGGCTTTTGCCACGGCCTGTGATTCATCATATAAATAGGGAAATGGATAACCTTCTTTTTGGGCGTGGGCTTTCATAGGCCCCGGGCCGTCTTGTGGATAGGCATTGGCATCATTGGCACTGATAGCCGCAAAATGTACCCCTTTTCCCTGGTATTCCTTTGCCAATCGAACGATTTCGGGATTGACGTGGATGACATAAGGGCAATGATTGCAAATAAACATGATCACCATGGCTTGGTCTGACTTTAGATCAGCCAGTGATATTTGTTTGCCGGATACGGTATCTGGTAACTCAAAATCAGGGGCTTTCGTGCCCAGTGCTAACATTTTGGATGCTGTTAAGGCCATAAAACTAGGTTGGGTTTGATGAACAATGCTTGGAAATTAAACAAGGTTACTAGCCAAATAGATTACTAAAGCGGAGATTTCATGGGGGATCGCAGTTGTGCTCTGTCTCATTAATGGGCCTGTTGGTTCATGCATTTTATTTAGTGCTGAAAGCGAAGTGCCAATTGTTGTATACCGACAAAAGTATCAAAGAAACCGCCTGCGAGCTGGGATTTGACAACATTTTGGAGTTTGGTCGGTTGTTTTAAAAGGATTTCCGGCCAACCTTCTCAAGCTTTCGGAGGATTGCATTACGAAACAGTCAACCGGGAAAAAATTGACAACCCTGAGAAAATTTGGACTTGGTGTCCGATGCTTGTTGGGTGTATCTTTGTCTGGTAAGAAAAAATAAAAATTAGTGATCATGTTAAACTGGTTAGATGTCATCAAATTTGCCACAAGAGAGAACCCTAAGCCCAATCGCCGCGTAGAAAAGACGGATGAAGAATGGCGTGCCCAACTGACGGAAGATGAGTACAGGGTGACACGGCAAAAGGGAACCGAACGGGCTTTCACCGGTGAGCATTGTTCCATATTTGAACCGGCCCTATACGGATGTGTTTGTTGCGACAACTGGCTATTTGATTCCCGTGAAAAGTTTGAATCCGGAACGGGATGGCCCAGCTTTACGCAACCGGTCATGGAAAATGCCGTCAAATACCATAAAGATACTTCCCACGGTATGAGCCGCGTTGAGGTGATGTGTAATGTATGCGATGCGCACTTGGGGCACGTCTTTCCCGATGGACCAATGCCCAGTGGTTTGCGTTATTGTATAAATTCAGTATCCTTGAAAAAGGTCAATACGACAGCACTGCGCACTGCTACTTTTGGTGGGGGGTGCTTCTGGTGCACCGAAGCGGTATTTCAGCAGCTGAATGGCGTGGAGAGTGTCTTGTCGGGCTACAGTGGGGGGAAGGCGGATACAGCTGTCTACGATCAGGTGACCAGTGGCACTACCGGACATGCGGAGGTCATTCAGATCATTTATAACGAAGAGGTAATAAGCTTTGAAGATCTGGTTAGAATCCATTTGTACACTCATGATCCAACCACCCTCAACCGTCAGGGAGCCGACCGGGGTACGCAATATCGTTCGGTCATTTTCTATCATTCCGGTGAGCAGAAGGAGATGGCAGAAAAAGTGATCGCCGAACTTCAGTCAGATTTCAGTGATCCGATTGTGACCGAAATAGCTTCTTTTGAGGCTTTTTATAAAGCGGAAGATTATCATCAGGATTTTTACAAAAACAATCAAAACTATCCCTACTGTTCCGTGGTGATTTCTCCAAAGCTGAAAAAATTACGCGAAAAATATAGTGATAAGTTGAAAAACAGGGAGGACTACTTTGGTTCAATACATTGATATTCCCCCCTCTTATCCTCTGTGGTAATATGCATTTTATAAAATTGGGTGCTGCAAATCCAGAAAAATTGATTAATCAACGGCCTATTTAGAGGAATGGAGAGAATTGAAGCCGCCGACCCGGCTAATTTCAAAAAAATAACTAATTTCATCCCGAACGATCATATACAATAAAGCCAAAAAAATCAATAGATGTTTTCTCGCCGCACCTTCTTTCGTCATTCCTTCTTCGCTTCATTTGCAATTGGAGTTGGTTTGTCCTCTTGTAATTCGAGCGAAGAATCAACCGCGACAAGTGATGCCAAAGAAACTTCGAAAGCCTTGGGTATTCCTCCTGTTTTGCCAACGGTTATTGCCACATGGACCAACGAAAAGGCAGTTGCAAAAGCCATGGAGGTGATCCAATCGGGAGGAACAGCACTCGACGCGGTGGAATCTGGAGTAAGGGTCACAGAAGCCGACCCAACCGATCAATCAGTGGGTTATGGTGGTCGCCCAGACCGGGAAGGCGTGGTTACACTGGATGCTTGCATTATGGATGAAAAGGGTAATGCCGGGGCGGTTTGTTTTTTGCAAAATATTAAACATCCCATTTCTGTTGCCCGTAAGGTAATGGAAGAAACGCCTCACGTGATGCTTTCTGGCGAAGGTGCCCTGCAATTTGCTCTTGAACAGGGGTTTGAGGAGGAAAATCTGCTTACAGAAACCTCTCGTCTGGAATGGGAAGAATGGAAAAAGGAAGCTCATTATCAACCGAAAGCCAATATTGAGCGCCACGATACCATCGGCATGTTGGCCATTGATCAGCAAGGGCATATTTCCGGGGCTTGTACCACTAGCGGCATGGCTTATAAATTACACGGCCGGGTAGGAGACTCTCCGATCATTGGGGCGGGCCTATACGTAGATGACGAAATAGGCGGGGCTTGTGCTACCGGTGTTGGCGAGATGGTGATGAAAACGCTGGGCTCCTTTTTGGTGGTAGAATTGATGCGTCAGGGCATGTCCCCACAAAAAGCCTGTGAAGAAGCGGTCAGCCGCATCATTAAAAAATACAAAGATCAACTCACCCCCGATTTTCAGGTAGGCTATCTCGCCCTCAATAAACGCGGAGAATACGGTGCTTACTCCATCGTGGAGGGGTTTAGTTACGTGCTACAAAAAGGAGATCGAAGCCAGGAACTAGAAGCTGGTTTTGCAGGATAGAGCTGTTTAGGGCCTATATTTCCGGGCTCTCCCCTTCTACATAACCTTTGACTCGTTGCCATTTGACATCACCCGGATTGGTTAATGAGCAATAATGGCATGGCCAATAGTAAGTGCATGTTTTGGGGGGGCTTTAAGGCCGAAAAAATAGCCGAAGTGAGGTTCCAAAATCCCGGTTTTACCGGGACTGAATGGCTACCCCAAACATACACTAAATCTCCCCAGAGGGGCTTTTGGTAATTGGTTGTATGGGAATAAGCATCCTCTTAGGAAAAGTGAGCGAAGAGGAAAAAGGTGCCTTTAAAGATACTCGCCAATTCCATTTTCATTGGTAAGGATAATGGGATATCCATCGGTCACAATTAGGGTATGCTCATGTTGTGCCACAAAGCTTTTGTCTTTGGTCATGAGGGTCCAACCATCGGCAGCCTCATAGACCTGCTGGGCACGCGTAGAGATGAACGTTTCCAAGGCAATGACACTATTTTTGCGAAAGCGTCCGCGGTTGAATCGATCGCGATAGCAAGGGATTTCTTTGGGTTCTTCGTGTAATTTCCGACCAGTACCATGCCCGCAGATGTTTTTGACCACCTTATATCCGCGGCGTTTGGCTTCGGTCTCAATCAGTCCACCGATATCCATAATGCGCACCCCGCCTTTGATCTTGCTAATGGCGGTGTACAAGATTTCGCGGGAAGCTTGCACCAACGGTTCCAGGTTGCGGTAGTCTTGACCCAATACAAAAGAACTGCCATTATCCCCATAAAAACCGTTTAATTCTGCCGACACATCGATATTGACTAGGTCTCCATCTTGTAAGAATACACGTTCTGAGGGAATGCCGTGGCATACCTCGTGGTTGAGGCTAATGCAGGTATAGCCAGGAAAGCCGTATTCTTTTTTGGGCGCCGGTATTGCGCCAAAGGATTTTAAAATACCATAGCCATATTCATCCAATTCTTTGGTAGACATGCCTGCCTCGGCGTATTCCTGCATTTTTTTCAACGTAACCGCCACGGCGCGCCCAGCTTCCTGGATGCCTATTAGCTCTGCCTGGGTATCTACGGACATAAATAGGTGGATTTTTGTTGGCTGCAAGATACGGTTTTTTGTGTTGCCCCAGGGGGGGAGGGAACCACACGGTGAAAGATGCCGTACCTCCGGCACGGATTGCTGGGGACAATGAATG
>CAXHCA010000167.1:0-13527 GCA_964015035.1 uncultured Saprospiraceae bacterium | reverse complement strand
ACCCCAAGTACGGTGGGTCCAGATGCAATCGAAGTCGTCGTATTGAAAGGTGGCCGTTTGCGTATCGGGAATATTGGCAATGCTATCGGCTTGTACGTAAATACCACCGGAGGAAGAAATGCGTTTGGGCCAACCCAAATCCAACAACCAACGCACCGTATCCAGCATGTGCACACACATATCTCCAACAATGCCATTGCCGTATTCCTTGAAGGAACGCCAGCTGCGATGTGGCATCCCACGGAAGGGAAGCATCGGTGCGGGACCGGTCCAAAAATCGTAATCGAAATGCTCCGGGACTTCCTGGACAGGTCGCTGCTCATTTAGTCGCATGTGATAATAACAGCACATCTCCACACGTCCAATTTTTCCTAACAACCCTGCATCCACCACCTGCGTTTTTGCCTCGGTCAAATGCGGTGTACTGCGCCGCTGGGTACCAATCTGCACGACTCGATTGTACTTTTTTGCGGCCGCCACAATGGCTTCTCCTTCTTGTACATCCCGGCTAATGGGCTTTTGCAAATAGAGATCTGCTCCTGCCTTCATGGCTTCAATGGCATGTAAGGCATGCCAATGATCCGGACTGCCAATCAGCACCAAATCAAAGGGCTCGGTGGCCAACATTTTGCGGTAATCCTTGTAAAAACGAGGTTTTTTACCCGACTTTTGCCGCTGCTGAATCAAGTCTCCAGCCGTCTGCAAATGTTGTTGATCCACATCGCAAATGGCCGTTACTTCCACCGGAGCCACCTGAATCAGACGCAATACATCACTCGTACCATACCACCCACTACCGATCAGGCCCACCTTTTTGATTTTAGGTGAAAAAATGACATCCAATCCAGAATTGCCCAATGCAGCCAGGGCTAGCATGGCACTGGAATTTTTTAAAAACCGGCGGCGGTTGATGTTGAAGGTATCCATGAGTGTGGTTTTAAAATAAAGGTGCTACAAGATGGGAAAAGTTTATTGCTTACGCAAAAATGGATTCTAAAAACCGGGTTTTACTATCCATGTTTACGCAATCGATTGCAATTACGTATATTGTGGGCAGAATCAAACTGAACTACCTAAACATGCAATTGCGAAACCTTGCTCAGCTTTTGTCTTTAATCCTGTTGTTGATCTACTGCTCCAACTCCATTTTCGCCCAAATAACACTCCCTGAATTTGTCAGCGACAATATGGTTTTGCAGCGGGAAAAGCCCATCAAAATTTGGGGGTGGGCCTCGCCTAAAGAGCGTATTACCATAAAATTCAAAGGCTTGAAGCTCAACACCAATGCTGATGAACAAGGCCACTGGTCCTTCCAATTACCTGCTCAACCGGCAGGTGGCCCTTTTGAGATATTGCTCAAAGGCAAAAATGAAATCACGATAAAAAATGTCCTCTTTGGCGATGTCTGGATTTGTGCAGGACAATCCAATATGGTGATCAATATGGAGCGGGTCAAAGAGAAATACCCGAAGGAGATAGCCAATGCTACCATTTCTGAAATTCGGAATTTCTTCATTCCCACTACCACCAATCTCGAAGGGCCACAAGATGATCTGCCAGCCGGTAAATGGAAAGCGGTCAGTCCTAAAGAGGTCCTCGGCATGGGAGCTGTCACCTACTTTTTTGCGCGCAACCTTTACGACAAATACCAAATTCCAATTGGCATCATCAACGCCAGTGTAGGTGGTACCCCCATCGAAGCCTGGATCAGTGAAGAGGGGCTCCAGGAATCCTCCATATTGCTGAAGACCATCCAACAGAATAAGGATACAACTTACGTGAATTCGCTTACGCAACAAAGCAGAAAAAAGGCTCCAAAAACAGAAGTCAGGGACAAAGGCCTGCTCGAAAAATGGTACGACCCCGCTTATGCCCCCAAAGGCTGGCAAAACATCAACATTCCAGGTTACTGGGAAGATCAGGGAGTCAGGGACCTAAACGGCGTGGTGTGGTACCGACGGGAAATCGAGGTCCCCAAGGAGATGACCGATAAGGCCGTTAAACTGTTCATGGGACGTATTGTAGATGCTGATGAGATTTATGTCAATGGGCAAAAGGTAGGCAATATCACCTACCAATATCCGCCCCGTAGATACACGATCCCTAAGGGGGGGCTGAAACCCGGTAAAAACTTGATCGTGGCCCGGATCATCAACTACAATGGCAAAGGTGGTTTTGTGCCGGACAAACCTTATTTCATGACCGATGATCAGCAGGAAATTGACCTAAAAGGGACCTGGCAGTACAAAGTGGGGGAAGTCTTTGACCCCAAGTCGAAAGCGGATCGATTTCAGTTCTGGGCACAAAACCAGCCGGCCTCATTGTTTAATGCGATGGCTGCGCCACTCACCGGCCTGGCCATAAAAGGCTTCCTCTGGTATCAGGGAGAATCCAATGTGCGCAATGCGGAAGACTACTACGGCTACCTACCAACACTGATCAAGGACTGGCGGCATCAATGGAAACAGGGGCAACTCCCGTTTTTGTATGTGCAGCTGGCCAATTTTCAGGATGCGACCTACCTGCCGGTTGAAAGCGATTGGGCCGTTTTACGCGATGCACAACTGAATGCATTAAAGGTTCCCAATACCGCTATGGCCGTTACCATCGACCTTGGAGAATGGAATGACATCCACCCCTTAAATAAGAAAGGAGTTGGCACAAGATTGGCCCTAGCTGCCCAAAACCTCGCCTATGGTGATCAAAATGTTGTCTACTCCGGCCCTGTTTTTAAAGAAGCTATCGTGGAAGGCAACAAAATCCGTATTCGCTTTGAGCATATTGGCAGTGGTCTAACGACCAGCGATGGAGAACCGCCCACCTATCTCGCCATTGCCGGTCATGACAAGCGATTTGTATGGGCGAACGCCAAGATTGAAGATAATGAGCTCGTCATTTGGCAGGAGGCTATTGAACAACCTCGATACGTGCGCTACGCCTGGGCAGATAATCCATTTGGGGCCAACCTCATCAACAAAGAAGGATTGCCAGCCTCTCCCTTCCGCACCGATTACCATCCTGAGTATGCACAAAAGCGCTGGCACGGCAAAAGAGCTGCTGTGGTACTGACCTATGACGATGCCCTCAATGTACACCTGGATCATGCCATTCCCGACCTCAATCAATACAATCTGAAAGGGACCTTTTACCTATCCGCAGCCTTCCCAGGAAGCAAGAACCGCATTGAAGATTGGAAGAAAGCGGCACAGCAAGGCCACGAACTGGGTAATCACACCCTCTATCACCCCTGTGACGCCACCAAACCCGGTCGCGAATGGGTGAATCCGGTTCAGGATTTAAGCAAATACACCACTGAAAAACTGATGCGAGAAATCGAAATGACCAATACCTTTTTGGAAGCCTTGGATGGCCAAAAAGACCGCACCTTTGCCTATACTTGCGGAGACATGAATACCTCCGATGGTTCCTTCAAAGAAGACCTCAAGGAAGTCTTTGTGGCAGCACGGGGAGTGGAAGGCAAATTGGGTAAAATGGGCAGTATTGATCTTTTTAACATCGACAGCTATGGGGCCGAAGGAAAAACCGGTGCGGAACTCATTGCCCTGGTTGAAAAAGCCAAAGCAGAAAATGCCTTCATTACCATTCTTTTCCACGGCGTAGGTGGTGAACACAACTTGAATGTAGATCGGAAAGCCCATCAGGAACTGGTGGAATATTTATATAAAAACCAGGACGATCTTTGGGTGACAACTATGCTGGAGGCGGCTATGCACATTAAAAAAATGCAGCGGTAGTCAAAAAGTGACTCTCCCGTTTTCTTATTCTTCGGCGGGGACAGTTGTCATTTGTCCCCTTGTTTTAGGATGAAATAATCTTCTATATTCCCCCCCATAGAATATGCCTTCGGCAGCATCGTTGTCTTGGTGCAAAGATGCAAAAATAAAGGCTGCACCTGGTTCTTAGTGCTTGTTTGGAGCGGATTCGTTACGAAAATCAAAGGGTTAAGGTTCTATAAAAAGGCAACACAAGGTTCTTAAACCCTTGATTTGCCCAGAACGGGGCCGACCATACGGTCCCGCCTGGGTATGGGCTAGGAGCAAGCTCCAAACAAGCACTTAACGCTGCGCAACCACTTTGTGCCGGGTAAAGCAAAATATAATCGTACTTCAATAGGTATTTATATTTGAATTTACCAGATTAAAGCCTATGGTCACGCCTGCTAAAAAAAAATGATCATTATCATTCGGATTAAAGTTGTCACTAACGCCATCTATAAAATCAGTGAAAGTATAATCAAATCCGAAATATAAGTGCGCATGTATCGGATTAGTGTTTCTTCCAAAATTGGCTCCTAAAACGATTGGCATGAAAGCAGAAGATGCCTGTGGATTTTCCATGACTGCTGAAGCTGCATTACCACTGTCAAATAATTTAACACTTGTATATAGCCAACCAATACCAATCCCTACATATAAATCCCAGGTAGCTAGTTCATTTATCATACCAAAAGGAAACCATTCTACACTTAAAGAAACATCGCCTGAACGTCCATTTACGGCAAAGCTGTCTAAAGTGCTATAGTTCAATTCCTGTGCCTTTATTTGAGCATCTTCTATATTTGCAGAATAGGATCCAAGTTTACCTCTCATTTTCAAAGCGAGATGAGGAGATACCGAATACCGGATATGTCCGCTGGCATATCCCAAATCAACATCTCCAAACGGATCAGGAGACAAATCTCCTCTGTAAGCATGTAACCCTGCCCCAAATCCAATTTGTGTACCCTTTTGTGCAAAACCATTAAAGACGACACAAAAAAATAGATAGCTATAAATCAATACGGTAAAAAATACCTTCATTCAATATGACTTTATCAATTAAGCTACTTAAAGTTTATGATATAAAGAAAAACTAACTATAAACAAATTATCATTGGTCCATCTTAATCCTCTGGATAGCTCCGGAATCCTAATTTCATCCAAATCATCTGAAAAAGTAAAGGTATAGCCAATTCTTAATTCAAGATTCATTTTTTCGCTCAAGTCACCTTTTACCCCAGCCGAAACGGGCACTGCAACCGCGGTAAACGAACTTTTCACTGCTGAGTTTAAAGGATTATTTTCAGAGAATTGTGTTTCACCATCAATAAAAATAGTTGAAATTCCCAAGGAAGAATAAAAAGCTGCCTCTCGAATAAACTGACCATTAGCAGCGTATTTCGGTTCTTTAGAACTGTGAATTTCAACACTTAGGGAAGTTTCTTTTATAGATTTTTTGAAACTTGCAGTTCCATCAACATTATTCTCTACTACCCAATCCTGGATATTTCTTAAATCGCCAGAAATTGCACCAAAGTTTACATCTCCTCGGAAGGCAATACCTTTATCTAGGAATTGACGGAAACTGACTCCAGCTAAAGGATTAAAGTCATTCGAGGAAAAAAGACCATTGGACAAATCTCCCGAATAAGAAACCACTCCCATATTCACACCTAGTTCTCTCCTACCTTTAAAAGTAGTCGGACATCCATTATTAGACATAGGGCCCTTTCTACGAGGACATTTGTCTTTACTATTTCTTATTCCATCATCGTCATCATCCCAATTATCAATAGGAATAAAATTTGTTCCTTCTAACGAAAAATGCTCATAACCTTCCAAAAAAGCGCCATAGTTTCGGGTAAATTGATAAGAAAAAGCTGAGACCAATAAATGAGCTCGTAAGTTTGAAAAGCTGCTCTTGCTTAACTCCAGTAAAGAAGGACTATCATAATCAAAAAGCTGATTATTTGTTAATTGCTTTCCGACTTTTTGAGCGTATTTTAGTTTGATGATCACTTCCGTTTTTACTTCTCTGTAAATACCTCCTCGCTTGGGAAAAACATGAGCAAAAACTTTCGTTTTGATCAATGACTCAGGAACCAACCAAATCAGTTTACTATAATTTTGCTGCTCTTTATAAAAAGCTCTCAGGGCCGCCAATAAGAGGTTATTTCCAAATTGACCTTGATACCTCCCCTTAATCAAATCTCTTAGCCGTATAGATTGGTTGATTGCCCCAAAATAGACAGTATCAGTTTTAATGCTTGATCCAAATATAGCCTCCAGCTCAGATAGTTGAAAGTCAACCTGGCTTGAAGTATCTGATGATCCATAATACCTGATTTCTATTCTCTGTATATATGCTTTATACTTAACATATATATCGCGTATTCCCTCAACTAAGTGGTTGTCAAAAGATTCAAAATTTGGCACAAACGAATCTGGGCTATAGTTTCTATCAATAAATAAACTTGTGCTTTTATCAACTACTGTGGTATCCTTTTCAAGAATCAAGCATACCCTATCTTTTTCCAATTCAAAAGTCTTTGATGAACCAGCAGTTACACTTGCCGTCGGGCAATCAAATTTTTGTCCAAGAATCGAAATGATTCCGTTTCTCACGATATCCAAGTCATTTGCTTTCTTTTGTTCATTCAGTTTACGGGTACATCTGAAAATTTTTCTCTCCACACAAACTGATAGACCGGAGTTCAGGCTATCAGCTTTAAAGTAAAAGGATAATGCATCTTTATAGTTCTGAGTGTAAAACAATGAATCCGCAAATCTTAGATGATTTATATATATGATTTTCTTAGCTCTACGAATCTTATCCAGATTGATCCAGGAATATTCCTTTAGTGAACCACAAATTTTATTTTCATGGTCCGTTTCCTCTGCTGCTTTAAGCAGGAATTTGTTGATATCCTGATTTTTCAATAACTCAAAGTAGATTGCTTCAGCTCGATTGAATTCTCTTTTTAATTCGTACTGCTCCGCAATTCCAAATAATGAGTCACAACCGTCCACTAATTCCAACGCCCTGCTCAAACGATTGACTATTTTATAATGCGGTACTTTAGAGAAATATCTTTTGCGTTCCTTACGCGGGATTAATTGCTCTGCTTGATTAACCAATTCTTTATTACTACTTATCAATGCGCCCTCCATACCTCTACGTTGAGCAAAATTTCTGATTTGATAATCTTCATAAATGTCAATATGTGACATCAACCTGATTAAGTTAGGATATTGCTCCCTTAAATTCCGTAATTTTGAGGTTTTAGGTACAGGTTCATCCTTCTCCAGAATTGACCTTAAGTCGCCGCAATACTCGTAATTGAGGGATCTTAAGTAGTGCTTCAAGCCATCAATGATTTCATTTACATTGTAATTTGAATGGTTTTGACCAAAAGTCCAGTGCTCAATAGAATCCTTCATATGCAAGTAAAGACTATATAAGTAATCCATTCTAGGTCTGTATATACACTGCAAAAACTCGGTATTGTGCCCCTTTCTTGCATCTTGGCTTAAACCAGTGCTCAGTGCCCAGTCCAAAGTAAGGTCAATAAAATTTGCAGCATTCTTCCCGTTTAAGGTTAATGCCGTTTCATTTGATAATTGGCCAAGGGTGAAGTCGAAAATGTAGATTCTAATTGTAATAATTTCTTGATCGCAAATCAAGAATGGCAACACTGCCTTTTGGCGAACAACTTCTCCATTTGTCCACCTTTGATAATCATCAAGAAAATAGTGAATTGGAGTAGCATTTGAGATTCCGCTTTCAACTGCAACTTTATGGCTCCTAATCTTTTTATTTAAAACCCTATTAAAATCTTCTACATCAATAGAATATGCACAGTTTGTACTGTCAGATAAACCGGCCCAATTAAATTCATAGATGACGTGATCGACTTCCTCCTCATTCTGTTGAGCAGGCGAGAGGATTGGGAAAAAAAATAATAGCAGAATAAAATAAAACACACCTTTTTTCACAGGGTCAATTGATTTACAGTGTAATACGAACTACTTTCTGGGTTTTGCTTTTTACTTCAAGTAAGTCTCCCTTTTCATAACAAAATGTGACTTTCTCATCACTCACTGGTGGAACTGTTATTCCATTTAACTTTACGTATTCAAAACTATTCATATCGAAGGAGCTTGGCTTTATCAAAGTATCTCTACAGCTTTTTTTTGCTTTTATTGCAACTCCTTTTGATTCTCCCGAAGGATTTTTCTCTACGCTTTCCACTTTATCTTGAGCGGGCTCCTTCCTTTTCTTCGGAGAGATCACTCCATCGTATTCCAAAAATAATTCTTTCCTTTTTTCATTATATTGCTCCATTTCTGATCCTGGAATCCGACAATTAATCACCTCAACATATTGTGACCAAATATCACACCAGCGAACCAAGAAAATTGATTTTGTGAACGCTATTTGACTGCCGTCATAATAATATTCTTCAAAAGATTTCTGCCCCTTCTTTGGTACCGGAACCATGATTTTAACCCCTTTAGAGGTAGAATCATAAGATACCTCGGCAATAAAGTTTGTGCCTTGTAGTGCATCAGACTTATTAGTATTCCCTTTTATTTCCGATAATTCACTAGAAGTCCTTATAAAATCATTCAGGATAGGGCATTCACAAGAAGGAAGACTAGATGTATGTTCCTCATTAGCGGAGGGACCACATGCTTGTATCAGTAAAACTAAGGTAAACAAGTAATAAAATTTTCTCATCTCGAAAACATTTTCAGAAGGAAGGATCGGTAGTGTACCCAAAGTTCACCGCTCTTAAAACAGCACCGAAGGATTAATAATTCCCAATTTGAAGCTCTATTTCACAAATTAATTTTTCATTCGAAAAGTGGCTCGTCCAGAAAAAAAATACAACAACTACCGCCAAAAAGTAACCCAGAAAGGTCTTTACCTCGAAAAGGAAGCCCGGAGTATCTACCGACAGGTATTTGTACGCAAGCACATGCCGAAGGGGGATCTGCCTTCGTTAAATCAAGGAGAAAAAGAAAGTCTTGGAAGTATGCCCATCTAAGTGCATGTTTGGAAGTAATCATTCAGGCTACAAATCACAGTTTCCCCTCATTCACCTGTTTGTGCGCATAATCCACCGCGCGGGCGGTCAAGGCCATATAGGTAATACTCGGATTTTGTGTGCCAGAACTGGTCATGCAAGCACCATCGGTTACAAAAACATTGGGCACTTCGTGCATTTGGTTCCACTTATTCAGTACACTAGTTTTTGCATCCCGGCCCATACGTGCCGTACCCATTTCGTGGATACAAGCGCCCGGGGCCGTGGCACTATTGTAATAGGTAATGTCTTTACAGCCAGCCGCTTCCAGCATCTCCACGGCGCATTCTACGCCATCTTTCCGCATTTTCATCTCGTTTTCCCGCAATTTGGCATCGAAAGTAATGATCGGCAATCCATGTTTATCCTTCTTGTCAAAATTGAGGTACATGCGGTTATCGTGATAGGGCAATAACTCTCCAAAACAAGTCATCCCGATTCTATAAGGACCAGGTTGGAAAAGGGTCTCTTTCAGATCGGCACCGATGGTACCTTCCGGAGCATTAGGACCTCTTTGGGCCTGCCCCTGATAACCAAAGCCCCGCACATAATCCGAACGTTTGGTCGCCTCATCAATATTGCGGAAGCGAGGAATATAAAACCCACCCGGCTTGCGGCCTTTATAATAGGTATCTTCCATTCCCGGCAAGGTACCCGAAGCTCCCATACCGTAGTGGTGGTCCATCATATTGTGCCCCAGTTCCCCGCTACTGTTTCCCAACCCATCGGGGAAAGTCTCCGAACGGCTATTGAGCAGGATGGCAGTAGTGCCCACAGTACTAGCATTGCAGAAAATGATGCGGGCAAAGAATTCAATTTCTTCACCGGTATTGGCATCTTTGACCCGCACGCCGCTGGCTTTTCCGGCCGCTTTGTCAAACATGATCTCGTGCACCACACTATCCGGGCGAATGGTCAGATTACCAGTGTCATTTGCTACGGGCAACGTCGCTGATAAACTGCTGAAATAAGCCCCGTACGGACAGCCTCGGACACAGCGATTTCGCGTCTGGCACTGCCCACGAGTACCTTTATGCACATCGGGATTGTACTGCGAGAGATTAGCAATACGCCCCGGAGTGACCACCCTTTCGGGAAATGCTTTGCCCACCAGTTCCCTCATGTGCTGCTCGGCACAATTTAGGGGGAACGGCGGTAAAAATTTGCCATCAGGCACTTGTTTCAATCCTTCTTTTTGTCCGCTTACGCCAACAAAAGTCTCCACATAATCGTACCAAGGTTCTATGTCTTTATAGCGTATCGGCCAGTCGACTGCGATACCTTCTTTTGCATTGGCTTCAAAATCAATATCGCTCCAACGGTAGCAGTGGCGGCCCCACATGATGGAACGGCCTCCTACATGGTGACCGCGAATCCAATCAAATCGCTCTACCTCATCATAAGGATAATCACTGTCCTTATTGATCCAGTGTTTGTGATCTTCGCGCACCCACCAGACCAATCGATTTTGCTTGAAGTAATGCTGAGCAATTTCCTCGGCTGTGACCATATTCTGGTTGGGCAAATCCCAGGGATCAAGCCCTGCGGTGGGATACTCTCCGTGTTTGACCATACGGCCCCGTTCAAGAACCAGCGTTTTGTATCCTTTTTTACACAATTCCATCGCCGCAAATCCTCCACTGATGCCGGAGCCGATGACGATGGCATCGAATGTATTTTCGTTTTGACCTTTGATATTAAAATTCATTCTGCCCAAGCTTTTCCACCCGCTTCCTCTACCGTAATACATGGCATGTATTCTCCGGGAACGGGCAAATAATTTAAAAATTTGGTTCCTATCTCTTCCGTATTGAGGTAGTAAGCAATGGTTTGTTGTTTGAAATCCAGAAATGCTTGCTGCACTTCTTCGCTGGCACCGGCAGTTTTGGCATCCAGATCCCTTAATAAGGACAATTGTTTTTCGGCATCAGCCTCAGCAAACCCAGCGCCTTCCAGGTGTTTGGCCAAAGCAGCAAACCCCGCCTTATAGGCCTTCCGATCTGGTTCGGGGTACACACTCCCCACCATGCGGTCGATCATGTGATGTACGCCCACATCCGTGGCCGAAGGACTATCTGTTTTTGGCAGAATCAGGTCCGCCATTTGGGTCACCAACGCAAACTCGGCAGGATTAAAAGCTGCCAGCAAAACATCACCACCTTCTTCTGCCGGTGGATCGGTTTTACAGCCAGACAACAGGGTACTCATTAGTGGGGCACCAATAGCTGCGCCGGTGGCCAAGGCCGTGTACTTTAAGATATCTCGTCTGTTCATCATAAAATAGGATAAGTAAAGGCTTAATGGAGTTGCGCAAGGTTGGTTTTGACTCCAGTCTTATGCAAGTCCTAAGGTAATCAGATTTTCAAAAAAGTTGCGTTTTTATAAGAGAATTGTTTGAAAAACCTCGCACCTGCCAATTTAAATTGGCTCTAATCGGATTGGGCGAAAATTATTGTACCAGCAGAAAAAAACAAATGTGTAAAAGCCACTATGATCAACCAACTCCTGAAATCCTTTCTACATTTCCAGTATTACCTTAACTTTACAAAAATGCAACAAACCTATGTGGAAAAAATCGAAACCTCTCCACCCACAATACAAAATAACTCTTGATGGCGACCTGGCCGACAATGACTTGCACTATAGTGATGAGATTCAGGATCTTCTGCTTGAAACTTATGAAGAAGTGAGCCATGGCAAATCAAAAACTGGGGCAAAAATTCAGAAGTTAATCAAGAAATACCCTCATATTCCCGCCTTCCATAATTACCTGTCTAATCATTACAAGATGACCAATCAAATGGATAAGGCTTATGCGGTAAATCGTAAACTGTTGGCTAAGTTTCCGGATTATGTCTTTGCCAGAATCAACCTGGCGGCAGAATATTTGGAAAAGAAAAAATACGATAAAATCCCGGAAATACTGGGCGAAAACCTCGATTTAGGAGACCTCTACCCGGAGAGAAAAGTTTATCACGCCAGTGAGTTTGACAGTTTTATGTTTATAGTGGTTTCTTATTTACTGGAAATCGGAGAACCGGAGCGTGCAGCAGAAAAACTGGCGCTTCTGGAAATTATGCATCCTGACGCTCAATTTCTGTACCCTTTACTGGAAAACCTGTCGGAGTTTATTGATTTTGAAGAAGACGACATTTTTGATCCGTACAGAAGCTATGATCAATCTATTCAAACCGAACACGCCCCAAAGTTGCACCATCGAGAATTATGGCAACTTTATGAACATGACCTGACCATCCCCCGGGAGCTGTTGCAGGAGATCCTGAACCTGCCACGTGAGCCATTGGTTGCCGACCTGAAAGCCATCCTTTGGGATAGCGTTTGCCGGCTGGAAGCTCTTTCTGAAATGATATATCAATTGGAAGAATGGCCGGACGAAAGACTGACCTTTCCTCTACACGCACTTTTTTTACTAACTGAGCTGAAAGAGAAAGGTGCACTGCCGCTGATATTGGATACGTTCCGACAGGGTTATGAATATTTGGACTTTTGGTACGCCGACCATATCTTCGAGACGCTCTGGCATCCTATCTATCATCTGGGGGGCGATCAACTGGAGGAGCTAAAAGCCTTCATGCTGGAGCCAGAAGTTCACTACTATGGAAAAACCATCATTTGTCAAAGTTTAAAGGCGATCAGCGACCATCATCCGGAACGCAAAGAGGAAGTCCTGAATTGGTTTGAATCTGTACTGCAATCCTACCTTGTACAAAAGGACAATCCTTCATTGGTTAATCCCGACGTGGTGACCACTGTCGTTTTCGAGCTTGCCAAAATACCAGGTAATAAAAGGCTTCACCTCCTGGTTCGGCAGTTTTATAACCACGAACTCATTGACCTGGATATGATTGGTCCATTTGAGGAATTTGCTCAGCACAGCCCCTCCCTCCAGGACTCAGCCTTTCATCCATCACCAGTCCACGATTCCATCTTTGATCACTACCATCACATTACCTCAACCTGGCATGGGTATTTACCGGAAGAAGAACAACGGGCCAGGGATGAATTTTGGGAGAAAGATTTAAGGGACATGAACCTCCACCCCAACCCCGACAAGGTATTCGACTTTCCTTCAAATGTGACTCCCATTAAAAATACCAAAGTAGGCAGAAATGATCCCTGTCCTTGCGGAAGCGGGAAAAAATATAAAAAGTGTTGTTGGGGAAAGGATCATTAAGAGTAGGCTCTTCCGGACATCTGAGCTCAATTTCATTAGAAAAAATCATAAAATTGCAATCCATTTTCCAGGGACGCAGTTGGGATTTGTCCCCCAATGCGGAGGCGACTATAAATGGACTGCGTAGCCAATTTTAACTTGTGGTACCAACCACCGGCTAAAAGGTGATACGACTGAAAAGCTACATCGTAGCTGTTTAGTGCATGTTTGGAGGTAGTCCCCGAAAACTTCGGGGCAAGCTATTCAGGCTGCAAATCACTGGTTTTGGAATCCCGATATATCGGGACGAGCGATCATTTTGGCTATCTTTCGTCCATCTCGGCTGAGCCGAGATGCACTCAAAAATCAGCCTCCCGAAAACCCAAAATCTGCAATTTTCGCTGCTAAAGCACCACCTTCAAACAGGCACTTAATGAAGTTGTGCAAGGTTAGTTTTGATTCCAGCCTCATGCCGGTCCTAAGG
>CAXHCA010000166.1:0-13561 GCA_964015035.1 uncultured Saprospiraceae bacterium | reverse complement strand
AGATGTCGTCTCGTGGGCTCGGAGATGTGTATAAGAGACAGGAGGTGCAGTCATCAATGATACGGCAAAATATGATCTACACGATGGTCCGCTCAGCTCTACCGACACCAACGACGGTTATTTCCACGGCGGTTTTAGTGTAGCCAGTATGCTGGGAACCTGTCCGGATAAGGCCGCTTTCGCGGAATACCTCTACGTCGATGGCTTGCATACCAATGGAACGGTGGTGCTGGATAATTTCGATGCAAGTTTCCTGGCAGCCTTCGCCCTGGAGCCAACAAGTTAGAAAATGACAGTTTCTCCCACCGGGGGGCGTGGCGTTGTTCGCAACAAAACGCCCCTACGGAGAAAGGTCACTTAGAAACATAAAAATGTATTCGTGAAGTATATTGCGATGTCTCCGGAAGGGGGAGGCATCGCCTTTTTTATAGGTGTTCGCAGGTAGATTTAGTGCTCAAATTAAATTATGAATCAGCAAATCAGCAGGATGAAGTACGGCCGTGCTTCAAGTGAGAGAACCGCGAAAGCGGCGGAGTGCTAGTACAGGTTTATATTTTCGATTGTCGCTATATCACGGAATTTGTCGAAGAATCCTTATTGGAATCGTATTTTATTATAATTTAGTGCTTGCCTATTATAATGTCTAGTCCCAAAATCCCGGTTTTACCGGGACTGAATGACTACCTCCAGGCATGCACGTAATAAAACGATATATGGCATACGATGAGCATTTTGCGGAACGCCTGCGGCAAATCTTTGGCGAAAAGAATGTGATTACCAAAGAGGTTAAAATGATGGGCGGACTCGGGTTTATGGTGGATGATAAATTGTGCGCTGGCATCTTTAGAGGCAAATTGATGGCTCGTACAGATCCTGATGAAAAGGAACAACTGAGTCAAATGCCCGGAGCGGAGCCCATGGAGATGGGAGGTAGAGAGATGAAAGGATATTTACATGTAGGGCCTGAAGGATTTGACAATGACAAGGATTTAGAATTCTGGATTAGTAAATGTTTGGAATTTAATCCGAAAGCAAAGTCTAGCAAAAAGAAGCGGTAATGGCCTTTAATTCCATTGCTTTCGTTGTTTTTTTTATCCTGGTATTGTGGTTGTATTGGGGCGTTTTTAGCAAGCGTTTAGGGTTGCAAAACCTTTTCCTTTTAGCTGCCAGCTATCTCTTTTACGCCTGGTGGGACTGGCGTTTTCTCGGGTTGATTCTACTGAGTTCATTTACTGATTATACCATCGGAATTGGCATTGAACAAGCTTCATCCAAGAAGTTGAAAAAAGGACTACTACTCATCAGTTTGGCAGTAAATTTGGGTATTCTGGCTATCTTCAAATACTTTAATTTCTTCATTGCCGCTTTTGCGGAATGCTTGACCCAATTGGGGCTTCAACCTCATTCGCCCGTCTTGAATGTCCTGTTACCGGTTGGTATCAGCTTTTACACTTTTCAAACGCTGAGCTATACCATCGATATTTACCGCGGAGTAATCAAATCCACCAGAACCATTGTACCGTTTTTTACTTTTGTGGCCTTTTTTCCTCAATTGGTGGCGGGCCCGATAGAAAGGGCGAATCATTTATTACCTCAATTTTTAAAACCGAGATCACTTGCTTACCCCTTGGCCGTCAGTGGCTGTCGATTGCTGTTATGGGGCATGTTCAAAAAGGTGGTTATTGCCGACCGGCTGGCGCTTTTGGTGGACCCGGTTTTTGGAAATCCCGGAGACTGGCATGGCCCCAGTATTTGGCTGGCAACGGTTGCTTTTGCCATCCAGATTTATTGCGATTTTTCGGGCTATTCCGATATGGCCATCGGTACAGCGCGGTTGTTGGGTTTTGATCTGATGACCAATTTTCGTACGCCCTATTTATCGGCTTCCTTTCGGGAGTTTTGGCAGCGTTGGCACATTTCATTATCTACCTGGTTTCGCGATTATGTGTATATCCCATTGGGCGGAAGCCGCGTCAAACCGACTCGGCTAGTCGGCAATCTATTGATTACTTTCCTGATTTCCGGTTTGTGGCATGGTGCCAACTGGACCTTCCTGGTTTGGGGCTTGTGGCACGGAGTATTGGTGAGTATCGAGTTTTTATGCAGCCGACAGCAGTTGATCAAATTGTCGGTTTCTCGCTGGATTGCCATCCCCTTTGTTTTGATCATGACCTGTGTCGGATGGGTGTTTTTTCGTGCCTCCTCTATTGAAGCTGCACTTCTATTACTAAAAAATGCCGGCACTTTTTCCGGGCCAACCTTGAGTTATCTATGGTGGCATGCTTTTCGTTCCTTGCCGGAAGCTACCGGTTGGGCGGTGATGTTGGGTCTGTTTGCATTGCTGGAATTCAAAATCGACAAAAGTGCGCCGGAATATTGTATTGATCAACTTCCCCGAATAGGCCGTTGGCTGTTGTATTACGTTTTAACGGCCGCGATTCTATTTCTGGGACAGTACAACAATGCCCCGGCATTTATTTACTTTCAGTTTTAAAGCTTTATGAAAAAACTGATCAAAAGGCTGTGCCTCTTTTTCTTGCCATTCCTGCTCGGGATCATCTACCTCGTGTGGACACCTCTAGATCGCTCCTTTGCCTACCATTATGTCACAGATGATTGTGCCGGTCATGGTTCATGGGTGTATAATCGGGTTTTTCGCAATTCCAGACCGGTTGATGTCGCTTTTCTAGGCTCTTCCCGAACCATACATGCGCCGATGGATCAATTATTGGAAGACCGCCTTCACCAACAGACAGGGGATTCACTGCATGTGCTTACCCTGGGTTATTGCCGCTTGGGGCTCAATATGAGGTATGTATTTTTAAGAGATTTGCTAAAGCAAAAAGAGCCTAAAGTGATTGTACTGGAAGTTAGGGAGGATGCCAGTCGTTACAGTCATCCTGTTTTTCCCTACCTGGCGGAAGCAGAGGATGTATTTAAACCGGTGATTTGGTTTAATCAAAGTGTATTTAAAGACGCTTATCTGGCATTGGAAACTCGCTTTGAATACCACAAAAGAAAATGGCTGAAAATCACGCCCCCGGAGTACCCTTTTGATCCCCGCCCTTATGGCTATGGCCCATCGGAAGTGCAGGCAGATACCAATATGCTCCGGCAGAAGAAAGCCGAACGTATCAATCGGGCGGCACGTAAATTGCAGGAAACCGGCCGTGATTTTCACTTGCGCTTTGCAAGAAAATACCTGGAAAAGATTCACCAACTGGTGGAAGAACAAGGTATCCAGCTTTACTTTCTCTACCTTCCGGAATACGGCTGGCCGCTAGCGGAACCCATGGAAATACAAACCTACCAACAATACGGTCAAGTTTGGCTTCCTCCAAAAGCTATTCTGGACAACCCCGAAAACTGGATGGATGATGGACATTTGAATGATCGGGGAGCCAAGGCCGTAACAGAATGGCTGATGCCGCTGCTGGCTGAGGCCTTTTCTGAAAAATAAAAATGTTGTCAGTCGCCAGAACGCAAAACCTTTGGATAGTTTTCAAAATTTGATGGCTACGGTTTGGGCGATTTGTGCGTCGAGTATCTGACATCACCGCTCTTATTCTCCCTCTTTTGCATAATCAATACTCAACACCGGCAAGTCAGAAGCATTGACTAGTGCTTCTACTGTGCTCCCATAAAAAATGCGTTTCAGCGGATGGCGGTGCACATTAGAGATGCCAATGAGCTGAATGCCCTGGTCTTCTGCAAATTGACGGATGCCGTGATCGACCGTCCCTTCTCTTTTTAAGTGTACTTCGCAGTTAAAAGGTTTGGCCAATTTCTTAAAATCTTCCATAGCTTCCAGCGTGACGATGGCTGGTGCTTCGAAGAAACCGGAAGTTTGGATGGCAATCAAATGAATTTCGGGGATAAAGTGTTTGACAATGTCCTTAAATCGCTCAAAAGCGGGGATGTCATCTCTGTTGAAAGTGGAGGCAAAAGCCACTTTCGTGAAATCGACTTTTGACAACGGTTTTTTAATGACCAATACCGGGCAGTGAACCTGACGTACGACCTTCTGAGTATTTGACCCCAAGTATGAAAAAGCACCTCCACTTGCACCCTGTGATCCCATGATGATCAAATCTACCTTATGGCTATTGGTATAATTACTGAGATTGGCAGTCAAAGCGCCAACTGCTGTCAGGGTAGTGATGTTGAGGCCGGGATGAGCGTTTTTGATGGCGTCAAGTGACTTTTGTGCATTTGTCTGAGTTTCCTGTAATTTCGCTGGGTCTACATCAGGACTGAGGGTATGGTACAAACAAAGGGTTGCTCCTGTTTTTTGGGCCAGGGCTATGGCGGCATCAGTAGCGTATCCTGCACAGGTAGAAAAATCTGTCGGTAACAGGAGTTTTTTCATGGTCGGCATTGGTTTGATTCGCGGTAAAGATATCGATAATTTTCAGTAGTCACATCGGATCGAATTTAGAGATACCCTCACTTCCGAAATTAGTAATACTTCTCTTGGTAGTGTTTTTCAGAAGCAGTGCCTTTGCAGCTTTGCTTCGACAGCGTCCAATGGTCGGTAGCCGTCGTTTGCATCCAGGAAACCCCGGATTTGCGAAAGACCTGAGCGTTCAACCCAAATTGTTTTTCGAGGGTTTCTTCAAATGCCCCAACGCTCATATTGGGATCGAGGTCTATTTCGCCTTCTTGTTGGCTAGACCGCGCATCTTTTACCAAAAGATGAGGCTCAAGAGCGGTTCCTTTGGGCGAACCTTTCCCCAGATCGTGATGGGCGGCGTAAAATTCAATGCGTAGCCCCGGAAAGGTTTGGCTGAAGGCTTGCTGTAAGGATTGCAGGGTGACGTTATTATTGATTTTCATGACAAAAGGTTTTATATTGATTGTACCTAAAATTACCTTTCATCACTAGCAAATAAAATGATTTTGATCATCTTTTGCACTGATTTTTAGAGGATGGTGTTTTGCTAAGAAAAAGAAGCCGCCGGAGGCATATTCTTCTCTGACTCCTTAACATAGGACTCTATTCTTATGAATTGTGTAATAACATCAAAGCAGCTGAGCCATCTAATACCACATGTAGAATAGCAAAATGAGGAAGAAGAGATGGGCGCTTGTGCAAAACAATGCCAAGTAGCAGGGCAAATGGTAGATAGGACAATCCACGAAACAAAATAACCAAAACGACCAATACACTTAAAATTGCGAGGCCAGAAAATAACAACAAGTCTTTTTTCCAGAAATCCTTTCTAAAGCGAAATATTGAAAGGTAATCGGCTTTCTCCTTTCTAAAAAGGGTATAGAGGAAGAAGATGGAAACGATATTGGTTAGTGTTGCAGTAAGCATCCAATACCGCTCTGATTGGGACCATGAGCTCAATAATAATGCAACAATCACTTGAAAGAAGGCAAAAAGAAAAGTTCTGCTGAATAACAGTAATAAAAGGCTTTTTATATTCATTTTGTCGGCAAATACAGTTTCATTTCGCCTATTTCTAATTCGTCCAAATGTCCCATTTTGCGCTTGTCTTTTGTTATCAAGTGCATGTGTGAAAATGAGTCATGATGTGTAAAAACGCCTTGATGTTCCGTGGAAAAAAATCCAATTATCTCCGATTCTTCATTAGTCAGTTCGTACTTCGTTTGTCCTTGGTGAGCTTCCTCAGGAGAGGAGACTTTTGTTCCTTCTGGAAGATTCTGAATGTGAATAATTGCCTTTGATACTTTCCCAATCAACTTAAAGGCAAAGGGTTGTTTAAATTCAGCTGTTTTCTCTTTAATCAATTTTTCAAGGTCTTGAATTGTGTTAATATTTGAAGCTAACTCAACTTCATTCCATTCAGTTATATTGGCATAAACAAAGAATGGAGCCGAAACATCAAAGGTTTTTTCAACGGTCATTGTCGAATCAGAGGTCACTTTTGAAACATAACTATTTCCGTTATTAATTAACAATTCACCTCTCAGATAGCTTAACGGTCCGAGCCCATAAAGTCCGCTTTTATCTGAAATGCTGTCAAGGTCAATACTGCTCCCTAATTCTCCTTTCCACATCACGTTTTTCATTGCTCCCACAATTTTAATGTCGGAATAAGTGTCTGCGTTTTTTGTGTCATGCTCCCTTTTTGTCGAGTGACAACTGATCATTCCAATTGCAAGTAGCACAAAGGTTATTTTTATTTTTGCCATTTGATGTTATTTCGGTTGCCAAAATTACCGACAATGCCTGTATATCTGGAACAAAATTCCACATATTTATTTCGCCAGGCGGCCCCTTGTAACGGCCAAGTTCAATTGGCCACCAATCTTTCTAAAAAAAGAGAAACATGCAAAGCCGCGAAGAACACAAAGATCAAAAAATCCCGAATTTGGACCTTAGTCCAAATTCGGGATGGCTCATGTTTACCTTTTCAACTTGCCTTATCGCCCCCAGGAAATGCCAAATTTTAGTTCCAATTGGGCAAAAGGTGCGGAAAAATCTTCATTCTCGTAATTGTCAAAGTCGGAATTGCTGACAAAGCGATAACCACCTTCGGCGCCTACTCTAAACCACTGAAAGACATTGACCTCAATGCCCACAGAAGGCTGCACGACAAAGACACGGTCGGAATCCACTTCATCCAGTTTGACGGTGCCATTACCGGCAAAGACACTCATTTTAGGGTGCACCACTTTGTGTGAATTGGGGGTTACTCCCACAAGCAGCCCGCGGTATTTAATATCAAATTGATCGTTGGTGTTTCCTATGCGGATATCGTCCTTTAATTTATAACTACCGTAGCCTAGGAAAACAGTTTTTCCAAATTCAAGGCCAAAAGAACCTCCTTTGACCATTCCCCAGTCATCATCAAAATAATTGTAGTCGTACATCGCCGAACCCCAGATTCCAGAGAACCAGGTGCTATTGCGGTTAAAAAGGGTCTCTTCGCGCTGTGCAGATAAACTAGTAGCAGAAATCACGACAGCCAGGATAATTAAGATTGCGTTTTTCATTTTTAATAGGATTTAGAAATTCCAGATAATGAGTTTTTTTCAAAGAAGGATTAATTTGGGTTAATGGTTAATGGTTAATGGTTAATGGTTAATGGTTAATGGTTAATGGTTAAGGGAATTGCTCAACCATATCATTTTCCATTGCAAATTAATCCGGTATCGTTTGAATAGAACCTTTTTTCGACTAAAGGATGGATTATTGACGCAAACACCCTATGTTTTTAACGATATTTAACGAAGCGGGGCAGGAGATTAACAGAGTTTCACAAATGGTCTTACTTCACTTGTCGGTCTTTCCATTCATAACTTTGCTTGAAATTGGCTAAAAAGCCGATCACCACAATGTAGAAGATGTGATACAGTTGGGATACGACAAAGGAGCGCATGAGGTCAGCGCGATTAAAAAAACGGGTTGATTTTCGCAACATGAGGAAATCAGCGAGAGATTTTGTGCACAATTGAAGCGCAAAAAGCCCAAAAGCGAAGCTTCCCCACCACAGTGTGGCCGTCAAACTGAGTAGGATGTTGACACAAAATGCAAAAACCAATCCTAGCGTAATCGTAATACCCCATTCGCGGTAAGCGGTTGATTTGCTGGCCCAGCGCAGCCGCTGATTGAAGAACGATGCCCAGGTGGATTGAGGGGGGGTCAGTGCAGTGGCTGCCAAGTTTTTGATAAAACCAATGCGATGGGGATAGCGGTGGGCAATTTTTTGCAACAACAGCATATCATCACCAGAGGCGAGATGATTGATGCCGGAAAAGCCATTGACTTCTTCAAAAACGGCGCGTGGATAGGCCAAATTGGCACCATTGCACATGTGCATGAATCTACCCTGAATACCGGCTCCGGTGATCAACATCATACCATTGAAATCGAGCGACTGGAAACGCTCAAGCGCATTTTGTTCTCGGGTGAAATTCACGGGAGCGGCAATGAATGCTGGATCTTTTGCTTCGTAATAACTAACGACCAAGGCCAGCCAGTTGGAGGGCAAGTAACAATCAGCGTCAGTAGTGATGATGAGTGTGCCGGTAGCTTGTTGAATGCCTGCCTCAATGCCCTTTTTTTTGTGGGCGATGAGGCTGTTCTCTTCCACAAAATCAGCAAGTGCCAGGTAACGGATGCGGCTATCTTGCAGGCTTTTTACAACCTCGGGAGTAGCGTCATTTGAAAAATCATCGATGACGATGATTTCCATCAAATGTATGGGGAAGTGCTGAGCCAAAATTGATCGTAGGCACTTGCCAATAGCGGCGGCTTCATTACGGGCGGGGATCAGAATGCTCACCGAGGTTTGTGGTTGGAAATTGGGGGGTACCTCCCAAGCGGGAATCTTTTTCCACCAGTAGAGATAACGAAGGTTATTCCAAAAATAAAAGCCAGTCAGCAGTGCCGTCAGGATCAAATATCCTGTTTGGACATTGGTCATGAATTATTCGAAGAGGTTATCGTATTCGTTGTTTTCCTTGCGCCTGACGGGACGAGGTTCTTCTTCCAATTCCGGCAGTCTCAGTGGTGGTTCTTCCACGATTTCTTCAAACTCCACATATTCTCCGGCCCGCTTCTTTTCTACCTCGTCCTGTACTTGGTTGACTTTGCGTTTTAACAGGGCTTTACCCAATAAGAAGGCTGCTACCAGAGGAAATGCAAAGACACTCAGCAGGATAGCACCAATGCCCAATACCGGATTGCTTTTCAGGTTGCGGCCAATCCATTGCAAGTATCCCCACACAACTTTATAATCGATAATTAATGTGGCGATTAGCATTACCGGGGCCAGGAAATAGAGGATTTGGAAAACAAATCGCGCGAGGTAAAAAAGGGCGATCAAAAAGAATACCATCAAGATAACCCCCGTTATGGAACTGGTGGAGTTACCGCCTATATTGAACTCAGATTTTTGTCGATACTGCATAAACTAAATCATTTGTAATAAGAACTACTAAAATTAGGCATTTGTTTGCACATATTGAAACCCCTTAGACGAGTCAAGGGTTCAGCTTCGATGAGTGGTGGGATTTTTTCCACCAAATGAAAACGATTTTGTTTTTACCGTCATTTACATTTAATTTTGAACTATTATTCAAGAGAATAAACAAAAATTTACATGAAAAATATCAGTTGGGTTTTATTTGCGCTCTTCTTTACCACGTTTACTACTGCCTGGGTTTCTGATAAAGACCAAATTACAGTCAAGGCTAAGATTACCGGTTGCTCCGGTGACCTGAAGCTGTACCGCTTTGATGGGTTTAAATTTGTGGAATACCAAACGGCGAAAAGCAAAGAGGCGGTCTCGGAATTTACTATTCCTAAGACAGACCCACAGTTTTATTACATCGGTCAAACGGATAAAGCGGTCTTACCCGTTTTGCTGGGATCGGAAGAAGGGGTAACCATCAGCGGTAACTGCAAGAATATGCGGCAGGTAACGCTCACGGGGTCCAGCCTTAATTCAGAATATAATCAATTGAAGGAAACGCTCAATCAATTGAAGAGTGAAACTTCACAACTGGCGCGTCAGTTTCAGATGGTGGCCACTGCTCCGGCACGGCAAAAACCCATTATCGAAAAGCTCAAGAAATTGGACGATCAAAAATTGGCCTTGCTGGATTCCTTGCGGAAAAGTAATCCTTTCTTCGCCAAGATTGCCGCGCTGAATACTTATCTGAGCTACCAAAATTATGGCCAGGATTACCGCGATGAGCTGAACTATTTTGCCAATGAATTTTTTGTGCATACTGATTTTACGGATAAAGCCTACGATCATTTACCGTGGGTGTATGAAGCCTTTAAGAGTTATGCTACGACGATTTCTTCGGTGACATTAACCGCCGAACAGCACCAGCAGGTACTGGAAAAGGCGCTGAGTCAGGTACCTTCGGATCGTCCCGTTTATCAATTGGCTATTGGTGGGGTAATCACAGCACTTAAGCAAAAAAACCATGCAAACTTTCCCTATTTCGCTAAGCTATATATCAAAAACTACGGCGACAAAGACCCCGTGATGGCCAGTGCGTTACAGCAAGAAATTGATGCGGTGAAAAACTATGCGGTAGGTGGTATTGCACCGGATTTTACGCAGCAAAGCCCAGATGGGAAGGACATTAGCCTGAGTGATTTCCGGGGAAAAGTTGTACTGATTGATTTTTGGGCAAGTTGGTGTGGTCCTTGTCGTAAAGAAAATCCCAATGTGCTCAAAGTATATAAAAAGTATAAAGAAAAAGGTTTTGAAATATTGGGCGTCAGCCTCGATAAAACCAAGGATCGTTGGATTAAGGCCATTGCAGAAGATGGTCTGCCCTGGCCTCAGGTCAGTGACCTGAAAGGCTGGTCAAATGCGGTAGCGCAAGATTATAGCGTGCGTTCTATTCCTCACACCATCCTGCTTGATAAGGACGGCAAAATACTGGCGCGTGGCCTGCGCGGCCCGGCCTTGGAACGGAAATTGGCGGAAGTGCTGGGAGAGTAGAGCGAACGGATTTTTATTGCGGAAACTAATGTTGGGGAAAAGTTTTCATTGAGTAATTTATCTAAAATAAACCCATTCCTGATGAAAAAAACATTGCCGTTTCTTTGTTTGCTAGTTGTTGTACTGTTGTCCTGTGAGAAAAAACCAGTGGCTAATTTTTCCTACGATTGTGGAGGCGCTTGCCTGGCGCCTGTGATTGTGAACTTTAGCCTGGAATCGGAAAATGCCGATAAGGTGTTGTGGGACTTTGGTGATGGGGAAACCAGTAATATGCCCAGTGCCATGCATGAATATACCCAGCCAGGGACTTATGAAGTCACGCTTACTGTATTTAATGGCGACCATTCGGATGAGATCACCAAGGAGATCGTGATTGAAGAACCGGCCTCTCGATTGCTGGTGCAAGAATTAAAAGTGCTCACCTTTCCCAACGTTAACCCAATGGGGGAGAGTTGGGATACAGAGAGTGGCGCTAGTGCTTTCCCCGATCTTTACGTCACTTTTACGGGTAGCCAAATTGATGAATTGCCCAATTTGCGCGAAGCCAATTTTACAAATACGCCAAGTGGGCCAATCGGTTGGACCTTTAATCCGGCGGTGGATTTGGGCGATATGAACGAGACTTATCGTGTGATACTGAAAGACAAGGATGTGCAAGGTGATGAAATCGTCGGGTACGCAGAGTTTTCACCCAGCGAATTCATCACCCGGAAATATTATCCTTCTGAGATCGAAATTTATCGCAATAGTGTTCGTTTCCGATTGTTTGTGGAGTGGCGTTAACTCCGCAGGAATGCATAGCCAAGCGTAAGCGCAATACTGCGATTGGTCGTCTTGGGCTGCTTCGAGAGCGGGTCGCCATTAGAGTCGGTATAGGTGGTTTTTTTGCCGACATTTACGAGTCCATATTGGTACTCAATATTCAACTGTAGGTTAGCTGCCACTTGCCAAGTAATGCCCGCATTTAGCCCCAAATCGGCTCTAGTCCAGATATCGGTAATCGTAACTTCATCCATTGGATATTTGCCTATTGCCGATAGCAAATATCTGGCTTCCATCCCGCCTGATAACCATAGGGGCCCTAAGATTTTGTACTGAGCGACCAAGGGGATGGCCAGGTAGTGAAGATCAAATTTATTATTTGGCTCATTGGAATCTGGGCTTATGTCAATAGACGTACCCTTACGGGAATAAATCAAGCCTGATTGTACCCGAAAATGCTCGCTGGTTTGCCATGTGGCGTTTATTCCCAGATCAACTCCAGTTCTGTAGTGGTAATTCCCATCAATTTCCTCATTGAAATCAGATGGTTCATTAATGTGGATATTGCTCACGTTTACCCCGGCTCGGAGGCCAATGGAAAGCTGAGCAATCGAAAATAGCGGTAAAAGGCAAAGAAGTGGCAAGGTGAATTTCTTCATTGGTTCACATCAATTTAAAGATAGAGAAAATACGTTTGTCATTTCTCTAACGATGGGCCAGAATCCTTATTCTGCATTAACACTATCGACTGTCGTAGAGGTGTCTGCCTTATAATACAATTCTGAGCAATTTTCTTGAGTGAAGATTTTTTTGGCTACCCGCCAGATATCGTCCGTGGTCACCTGACGGTAATAATCGATCTCCTGATTAATAATTTCAGCATCGCCGAGCAGTTCAAAAAAGGCCAAGTTAATGGCTTTGTTCAGCACATTGGATTCTGAAAAGACCAGATTGCTCTCCACCTTATTTTTGATCTTTTGCAATTCCCGTTCCGTAATTGGGGTAGCGCGGAGTTGCTCCAATTCTTTCCAAATAGCCACTTCTCCTTCTTCCAGTGTCACGCCTGCTGACGGTTTCCCTTCAATGATGAATAGCCCCGGATCCAGGCTGCCGCTGATGTAGCAATCAATTTGTGAGAAAACCTGTTGTTCTTTCAACAAGCGGCGAAAAAGGCGCGAAGAAGAGCCATTGCTCAGCACATCTGACAGTAAATCGGTTGCATAGAAATCGGGGTGATTGCGGGCCGGCATGTGAAAGGCCAAATAGAGCGCATCAGAAGGTACCCTCGCCTGATTGATACGTTGTTGCAATGCCTTTTGCGGGGGTTCCTCTGGTAGGGTCCGCATAGGCGTCTCTCCAGCAGGAATATCTCCAAACCACTTCTCGGTCAGTTGTCGAACTTCTGCTTCATCCACATTACCGGCGATGACCAAGATGGCATTATTGGGCCGGTAAAACTTGTAGAAAAAGTCCTTAACATCATCCAATGTGGCATCTTCGACGTGTTTGGGCACCTTACCGATCGTCGGCCAGCGGTACGGGTGTACCTTATAGGCCATATCTGCAATATGGTGCCACACATCACCGTAAGGTTCGTTGAGACAAGTTTCCTTAAATTCCTCTACCACCACCTTGCGCTGCACTTCCAATACCCGCTCGTCAAAATTGAGACTCAGCATCCGGTCGGATTCCAGCCAGAGGGCCGTTTCCAGGTTTTGCGCAGGCAGGATATCATAAAAATTGGTAATGTCGTTATTGGTAAAGGCATTGTTCTCGCCACCCGCCAGTTGGATCGGATCATCAAAGTCGGGCACATTGGCGGAGCCGCCAAACATTAAGTGTTCAAATAGATGGGCAAAACCCGTTTTCTCCGGCGATTCATCGCGAGCACCGACGTTATACAGCACATTCACAGCCGCCATCGGGGTGCTTTCATCTCGGTGCACCAACACCCGCAGGCCATTTTTTAATACAAATCTTGAATATTCAATCACCTCGTTTTCATTTATGGGTACAAAATTAGCTCATTTGATTGGATTAAACACTTTTCCTCGCCTTTGGGTTGAAATTATTTTTGGGCGTATCCGCTGAAAGGCCAGCTTCCTGCCGTCAGCCGCCCTTTCAGCGGTCGCTATCTCGGCTGAGCGGAGATGGCTCGTTATTCACTCGGCCCTGCGGGCTGTTCCACCATTGCGCAGCGCTTACGCAGCCGTCCTGCAAAATAAAATAATGGTTGGGTGAAATTCATTTCGCTCTGATCAAAATCGCGTTCCTACAAAGATGTGGTTCCTCCGGAACCTACCCGAATGGTTGGGTGAAATTCATTTCGCCCCGAAACTTCCGAATAAACATGTTAAAGA
>CAXHCA010000165.1:0-13594 GCA_964015035.1 uncultured Saprospiraceae bacterium | reverse complement strand
CCGACCATACGGTCCCGCCTGGGTATGGGCAGTAGGAGCAAGCTCCAAACAAGCATTAAATAAGAATGACCATAATGATGAGTGAAATGGGGTTAAAAAAATGAGTTATAGTTATCCTTGGTCCAGTATAAAAACAAGTAGTGTAAGCCCCAGCCAACAAATAAAATTAATACCACCCAAATCCATATAGGAATACCTTTGGGATTTTCAGAACCTCTGACGACAAAGATTTCTTTGCGCTCACTCCCATACGCATTGATGGTAATGGGGAGCTGACTTTCGACTACCTGGTTTTCCTTAATGCCAATGACGGAAATAGACGGGCCATTCCTAACCTCAAAGGGAATAATTTTGATGCCTTCTCTGTTTCCGGAGGAACTCGCTACTAATCTCAGGGTGTGTTTCCCGTCCGGAATTTTGGTCGTATCAAATAATATTTTTGTTGGCGTCTCCACCTCAGCAAAAGGCAAAGATTCATTGTCTAAGAATATTTTTACAATATTTTTGGAATCTGGATTCTCCATAATTAATTGATTTGCAAACCCTCATCTACGGGTAGGAATTTAATTTTGTGATTCTTGTCCAGCTTATCAGGTGCTATTAAAAATAACACACTCAGAATGAGCGTAGCCAGAACGATTACAATAGCCCCCCAAAGGATGATATAATCGAATGTTCCTTGTGGCCCCGATCCATGAACAAAATCCTGTAATAATTCCGGTTGTTGTGATTTGCATAATTCACAAGCAAAAGCTTGAATGAAACAAAGCATGATCAAGGTTGAAGTAAGGACTGTCTTTTTCATAATTTATTGATTTAACGCATCTACAAAATCCCGAATTCTTTTTATATCGGTCTTTGTTACCTTTGGTGCTTCATTGCCCCAGCTATTGCGTTCATAATTCATGATGGCTGCAATCTCCGCATCACTCAGCTGCCCTCCGAGTGCCGGCATAACCCCATAATCTGGTCGGGCATCGTAGCCTTGAAGAATAATTTTGGCCATGAGTTCATAATTTTCATCATTCACAATTGAGCTTCCTTTTAGTGGCGGGAATGCCCCGGCAAGCCCTTCACCGGAAGGTTGGTGGCAAGTAGCGCAGTGCTGAGTATAAAGTGATTTTCCGTCTATTTCGGCATCAGCCACGCTGCTTTCCTCAAATGCTTTGCTCTTTGTAGAAGGGATGAACGCTTCAATTGCAAAAGAGGGATCAACTTGTTGAAGAGATTGCAAATATTGTACTAAATGAAGTGCCCTTTCAGTGGCTATCACTGTTTTAGTGGTGTCTTGCAAAAACTTCTTTGGTACATTTACCTTGACATCGGTTGAGTCTGCTTTCCACACTTCCTTAAATAACCAGGCGTAAGAGGGCATGACAGATTCTTTGACTACGATGCGTGGGTTGTAAAGATGAATAAGATGCCAATCCTGGCTGGGTTGTCTTTTGCCGATATTGGTTAAATCTGGCCCTGTTCGTTCACTCCCTAACAGGGAAGGAGATTGCCGCCATATACCCATTCGCTGTTTTGAATAGTAATAATCCGAAGGCAGGCTCGGTCGGTCCCCCCATATTTTATCCATTTCAATGTTCCTAACCTGTTGGGTATGGCACGCCACGCAGCCCTCAGCGATATAGGTATGCAGTCCATCCCGTTCTTGGGCCGTCAGGTCTTTTGCTTTTGACAAAGGTTGAACGGATTGTTGCATTTGCAAAGCAGGAACTACCGCAATTAAGGAACTTAAGAGGGCAAATATTATAAATGAAGTTAGTGCCAATGACCTGTGATCTTCTGACATGTTTAGCATTGTTCTGTTTTTTTGGTTTGAAATTGCTATTTTAAAGCCACCTCATGTTTTAATCCTTTCCAACTACGATACACTGTATGTATGTTGTACCAAAATACCAGATGACCAAAAAACATAAAGGAACCTCCGATTGCCCGCCACAGCCAATAAGGCGTCATTAGAGCGACACTTTCAATGAAAGGAGCACCTTCAATCCAGCTCATTCCCCTTAACGTTCCGCCAATCATTAAGGCAAAGGTGTAGGCAATTAGACCGATAAAAGACAACCAAAAGTGGACACCGACCAATAATTGATTGGGGCGTTTGCCAATCAATTTTGGAATGATTGCATAAATAGAACCCCAAATGAAGAAAGAGACGATACCGTACATCGTCATGTGAGAGTGGGCAACATTAAAATCTGTAAAATGCCAAACAAAATTAGTGAACCGGAATGCTTGAAAACTTCCTTGTGTTGAACCAATGAAATAAAACATCACTCCTACCAGCATAAATGGCAATACATAGCTTTTTCCTATTTGACTGAAACTGCCTTTCATCGTAAGCAGGAAGTTCATGGTGCCGGCAAGGACGGGGATGAACATGCCCGCACTAAATACAATAGCAATAGTTTGAAGCCACCAAGGGATGGGACTAAAAACAAAATGATGAGTTCCAATTAACGTATAAAAAAGCATTTGTGTCCAGAAGGCGAGGATGCCTAGTGAATAAGAATAGATGGGCTTGTTTAATGCCGAAGGCAAATAGTAATAAACCAAGCCAAGGGTAAAGGTCATAAACCACATTCCAACACCCTGGTGCATATAGTACCCCTGAATGACGGTTTCCCCCAAGCCTTCCTGATAAAACGGGAGATAACCAATTATGGTCAGGACGATTGTCCAAATACAGGCCCCGAAAATATACCAGTTGGATATATAGATTTCTTTCGTTGTTCGATTGGCCACCATCTTATAATAATTTGCAAAAGTGAGTATCAACCCCACTGCAAAAAGAGCCATGATGGGCCATATAAATTCCCGGTATTCCCCACCGCCATTATTGATCCCTGACATGAGTGCTACGGTACCAACAGCAACTGAGACATTCATCAATATCAGTGCTATCCAGGCCCACTGTTTATTAAATATTTTAGTGTTGGAAGTTCGGGCCACCACAAAATATCCTAAGCCTATCATCGCTAAAGAAGTCCAACCCCAAAAAACGGTATTGGTATGCACGGGGCGTATTCTGCCAAAGGAAAGAAAGGGAAGCGAGTCTAAATCAGGAAGGATAAATTTTACGCCTAATAACAAACCTATAAATGTTCCAAACAGCAACCAAAAAACAGCAGTAGCAATATAGGCTAAAACCACCTTTACCAAGTCTTGGTCGGCGACTACCTGAAAATTGGTGTATTGCTTTTGATCATAAATGGGACTTTTGATCTCTCGCGTTTGGGAAATGATCAATCCCTTTGAATCTGAAGCCTGGAGGTTTGAGCCTAGTTCGGTCCCCTTTATTTGGTACGACAGCCGTTCAAGTTTTTGCTTTAGCAAACCATCTAATTCGGGATTTTCGAGATGAATGAGTGACCACTTTACTTTTGATTGGAAATTTTCGGTCAGGTTGGGGAAGTTTATCCCTTCAACCGGTGTTTTATCGCTGGCTTTTCTTGCCTGGATTATTTCTTCGAGGTCATCCGGTTCCAGGTTAGAAGCAAAATCTTTTAGATATAACCAATCTTTTAACCGCTTATCTTCATTCAACTTTCTAAAGAGGGCTATGACTCGAAATATGACAATAAAGGCAGCTACGATTACTATGGTGATGCCCAATACAATAGTGCCGATAATACCGGGCTCTCCCAGAATATTATTATCGGTAGAATTCTGAGATAAAACCGGATATGCTATACCAACTAATACTGCTAAAAGCATCCATTTTAGATACCCCCTTTTTATACCATTTCTGATTTTTGACATTTGTTTCGATTTTATGAAAACATAATTTTACCTCAGGCACTAATGTTTTACTTGCATTCTTCGAAAGCAGAGATGGATGGATATCTTTTAACGGGGTAGCCTGATCTGCACCCGATGTGTCATTTATTTTTTGAGAAAGGACTATTTTCTCTGCTTCTATTTTTGAATCTCCTTTTTTAGACGACTTCTATGTATTCGCTTGGTCATTGCTATGTCGAGGTACACTTAGGCTCTCCCGTATTTGTCAAGACAGCAATAAGCCGTGAGAGGGTTCACGGCTTAAAAGCTGTAGAGAGACATGTTGCTTTATCGGTTTAGTGGATGTTTGGAGGTAGTCCCTGAAGTATATTCGGGCGAGCTATTCAGTCTGCAATTTTCGCTGCTAAAGCACCACCTCCCAACATGCACTTAGGCATAAGACAGCTTTTTTTCCAGTTCGATGGCTCTCGGGAATAGGATGTTGTTCTCCAAATGGATGTGCTGGTGCAGGTCTTCTTCAAATTCCTCAAGCAGCGCAAAGGCTACTTTGTAGGTGGCACAGGCATCTGCAGGCGGTGTATAGTCACTGGTCAAGGCGGCGATCTCCCTGAAGCGTGCGCCCTCGGCGTCGTGCTCGTGCATCATCATATTGATTGGGTTTTTCACGGTCCCAAAATGAGGCTGGGCGGCACTTTGACTGTCGTCCAATTCGGCGGCTGCCATTTTTTGGATAAAAGGAAAAAGCATCATTTCTTCCTTTTGCATGTGAGAGAAAAGCTCGTTTGCGGAAGCGTCGAAAAGTTCCTTTATCTTAAAAAGTTCAGGATGATTCTGCCCGTGCACTTTACATAGTTTTTCCAAATAGGTATTAAGCTCAGGTGCTTTTATCCGTATATAACGGTGGTGTTTTTTTACAATATAATCTACCAATAGGTCCAACGCCCAGTGGTTGAAACTAGGGTTGGCAGACTTTTCTTGTTGCATTGCGTTTTCGAGGGCTTTATGCAGCATTTCTGCCGGAATATTTTTCTGATTGCACACTTCCGAAATGGTGCGGTTGCCTTTACAGCAAAAATCAATGCCGTAGGATTTAAACACGGATGCGGTGCTGTAATCATCGGCTACTATTTGACCAATGGTTTTTTCATTTTCGATAGTCATAATGTTAATTTTTAGGTTGCCCCCAGCTTTGGATTTCTTCTTCCGTCCAAAGTGAAGGGAAAAATCTTCTTTGTTGAAATTTTGGGTGCAGGTATTTTTTCCAATCGCTTCCCCCGGTCGCCGCCTTATTTTCTCCTTTTTTGTCCAGATAGTATTGGGCCGTTTCAAGATGAACAATGGGCCAGGCAACGTTGTAGAGGTGATCAAATTCTTTCAGACGATGTTCGAGGGTTGCTGAAAGAGGCCCCTGATAAAGTATCTGTTCTTCAAGGGTTTTACCTTCTACCTGATTGGCAAGGGCTATAAAACGGTCTAAGTACTTCTCTTCAAACTGTTGGAGCGTAAGTGTTTTTCGCCCGGTTTTCCGGTCTAGACCTGCATCTTTCCAATAGATGTTTTCAAAATAATCGGCCGTAGTCGGTTTGTTGGGCAGCCGCCTTTTTCCTTTTTGATTGATGAGGTTTTGTAACCGGGTACAGTATATTTCAATGTATCGAAACTGGGCACTTTGAAAACCACTTGCAGGCGTGAGCGTATGCCGGAAAGTGTTGTAGTCATCGTAATTCATTCCGTATTTCATTACATCAAAAGAAGTGATGAGCATGGATGTATAACGGTTCAGCCTGTTAATTTTATCTATCCATACCTCCTCCCTAAAAGGCTCAAAAACCAATTGCTTGATTTCGTGGAGCATCATTTTTTGTACCAACTCTGTCACTTGGTGGTACATGATGAATATTTCCTCATCCTTAAAATGGGTGCGGGGCTTTTGTAGCGAAAGTAAAGTATCCACCTCTACATAATCCCAATAGTTGAGAGGCTTAGCATGCAGTAAACCTTTGAGGTGGGTATCCGTTCTTTCCCCTAATTCCTTATACTTATTATTTAACTCGTTGAGGATTTCTGACATATCCGCTTATGTTGGTTTTAAAAGTTTTATTCCGAAAATCAGCAGGCTGATGATCTTTACGACTTCCAGTCCAACATAATAAAAATGAAGGCTGGAATGTGGCACCTCTTTTGCCTGAATGTGCATTTCTGCACGCACATCGAGGGCAGGCAAGAGCCATAAGCCCTGTACAACAACAATCAAAAAAGGGATAATCAAAAACAGGTGTTTCCACTCGAAATCTCTAATCCCTGAAAACAGCATACTGGCAATAATTGTAATGCACAGCACCAATTCTACTTTATTGAGCGCACCAAACACAAGCCGCCCTATACCAAGACCGAGCGGAAGGGTGATGCCAGGGGCACGAAACTTTAACCACGACTCCATAAAACTAATGGCTCCAACGAAGCCAATCCAGATAAATACGGCAGCAATTGCCACCGGATATTTTGCCATCAAACTCATAAAAGTGGTTTTGCCGGGTTGTTTTTATAATAATCGATTTTCATCTGGAACATTTCCGCCATTTTTTCTGCCCGCCATTTTGCCTCCTCGGCTTTTTTGCCAACAAAATGTCCATCCACCGTTTCAGAAAACAAGGCTTTCCATCGGTCAAAATGTGAGGCACTCACGGGTAGCTTTGCATGAGGACTGAAGGGGCTGCCATAATAGGTATGTTCTTTCAACAAAACCGTCTGCCAAAAACGGTACATCTTCTCTAAGTGCTCGTCCCAGCGGTTTTGGATGACTCCGTTAAAAATATCCGCCAGCAAATCGTCCTGCCTCACCTTTCCGTAAAAAGTATTGACCAAAAATTTGATGTCTTCAATATCAGTTATGTCACCTCGTTTTTTCATGTTGCATGTCGGATTAACTTGTCCGAATTAAGGTCAAAAAAATTTATTCCTTTAAAAGGGCCATTCCATGAGGCATCTGCTTTGCCAAGTCCTACACCGAAGCAGTTTGCCGCATTTCCTTCGGGGCATCCCGGGTAGTTGGAAGCTGTTGCAATTTTTCAATTCTATGCCTCATCCGTTGCAAAGATAGGGGGAAATTTTATATCGGACAAATTTATCCGCTTTTTCTTTTGTACTTGACTTTTATGGTCTTGTTATACATAAAGGGTTTGCCTTAAGATACGGACCTGGCCTGGCTGAATACTTCATTCTTGGAACCCAAAATTTATGGAGTTCTTTTTTCCCATCGAGCGTGTGTTTTATGGTGTTCAGAATTATGGATGGAGGGATGAGACGTTGACTTGTGCTCTTGTTTTGGAGGGAGAGGAGGGAAGAAAGTTATAAAATACTGTAACCTTTTTTGAAATCTTTTATCCAAAGAGTGGAACAATATCCGATAAACTTCTAAAATCAAACATCATGAATAAGAATGTGCAACTCGTGAAAAATCTATTGAAGTACACCTTTGGCTTGGTGCCAATTGTTGCCGGAATGGACAAATTTACCAACATTTTAACCAACTGGAGCCATTATTTATCGGAGAGCCTTACCGGATTGTTACCGTTTGAGCCTTCCACTTTTATGATGGTGGTGGGAGTGGTTGAGATTGTTGCCGGTATTCTTGTGCTGACCAAAACCCAAATTGGTGCGTACCTCGTTTCGGCTTGGTTGACCCTTATCGCGCTTAGCCTGATTTTCACCTGGAGCTACGTGGATGTCGCCGTAAGGGATTTGGTTATGGCTATCGCTGCTTTCTCATTGGCAACATTGTCAGAGAATAATTACAATACAGCCAACAACTAAAAAATGAAATTATTTCAATGGTGTCTAGCCTTAGTGCATGTTTGGAGGTGGTGCTTTGGTAACGGGCGCAGTTGCGCTCTGTCTCAAAGTTGGTAGTTAAAAGATCATTCTCATTAATAGGACTAGGGGTTCATCGTATTACTTGTCTTTTTTGTCAAAAAAGCAATTTACCAGCCTGAAAAACAAAAATTAAGAGTCGTAATGCAGTGTATTTACAGCCACCATTTTTGACAACAAATTATAACAGTATTCTTACTGAGACAGGACGGAACTGCGCCCTTTGGTAACGAAAATTGCAGACTGAATAGCTTGCCCGAATATACTTCAGGGATTACCTCCAAACATGCACTTATACCCGATGATTATTGTGCGGTGCACACAATCAATTGAATTGCTCTCAGCCCCTGTAAAGGTGATGAAATTTTCATTTTCAGTGCATTAGGGTGTTTTTTTCTGTGGCTCAAATCCCGGAAATTATGCAAAGTGCTTTGGCATGGTTGTTTTCTTAATATGTCGAAGAACGAAAAAAAACATTGTTAAGATACAAATAAAATGCTCATCTATGAGCTTCATTTAGTTGCTTTTTCAAAGGAGATATTCCTTTAAAAAAAGTAACCCCTCTCCCAACCAAAGCCGGGAGAGGGACCCAAAAAACTTGTCACTACAACAAGCCTGCTATCTTTTGATCGCCAATGCCGAGGGTACGGACCTGGTCGATCAAGCCAGAAAGCGCGCTTTTATCATCTTCACCGGCTTTAGTGTGCAATTTGAGTAAGAGTGCCGCAATACTGAGGTTTTTAATGTCCTCGGTTTTCAGTCCCGATTCACTGATAAAATGCTTCACTTTGCTGAGTAGTCCGGTAGAGCCATTGCTGTGACCGTTGCCATTACCGATCAGGGCGGTTTTGAGGTCGCCGAGGTGCTGACTGTTATCGATCAGGCGGTCCATCGTTTTTCCGCGGTTGATGGCGTTCATCACATTATTGATGAAAGTATCTTCACCTCCTACGATATCGATATTGGCTTTCTTAAAGGCTTCGGCCAATACTTGTGCCTGTGCCTGTGCAATGTGCTTCTGGATTTCAATATTGGCCAGTTGAATAGCGCGATCATTCTCCAGGCGCAACTTAAATTCTTCATGCTCTTTGCCGACGCCGTCCAATTGCTTCATGGCTTTGGCTTTCTGCTCTACGCCTTTGGCTTCAGCCAGCAGCTTTTCTTCCAGTACTTTGGCTTCCGCCAATCCCTGCTCGCCGGTACCCTTGGCGGTAGCGAGGCTCTTCAGCTCGATCACTTTGGCTTCTGAAGTACCCTGTTCGGCCATCACTTCGGCTTGTAATAAGCCTTGCTTGTGCATGGCAGTAGCTTTGACTTCGATTCCCTTGGCTTCGGCCATAGCTTGCTTCTCGAGTACGGTGGCTTCGATCAGGCCTTCCTGCTCGCGCGCTTTGGCTTTGGCTTCGATCACCTGTGCTTCCGACAGGCCGATGGTGGCTTCTTCAGCGGCTTTGGCTTCGGCGCGGATCTTCCGGGCTTCGGCTTCTTTCTCGGCCGCATTCTTCTGTGCTTCGGCGTCGATCAACATCTTTTGGGCCTGGATTTCGGCAGATAGTCTTTCGGCTTCTGCAATTTTCGTTTGTTCAATGACGGTGGCTTCTCCACTTTCTTCGGCGCGGATGATGGCCACTTGTTTGGCTCTGTTGGCGGTAGCTACTTCGCGCGTATCCTTGATTTTTTCTTCTTCTTCTACCGTTTTCTTTTCCACCATAACCCGCTCGCGGATCACATCCTGGATGTTCTTTTGCTCTTCTTCAATGGCGCGCTGCTTCTCGATTTCCGCCAGGGTTACGATGCGCTCCCGCTCGGTCACCTCCAGCAGTCGGTCTTTCTCTACACGCTCGTTCTCTACTGCTTCTGTCCGCTCTTTATTCTTTTGGGCGACCAATACTTGTCGCAATTTGTTTTCTTCCGCAATGGAGAGTTCTTCTTCCGTCTTAATGCGGACCATTTCGCAGCGCAGGCGCTCTTCTTCATTGATCTTGGCAATTTCTGCCGATTCACGAGCCTTGATATTGGCAATTTCCCGCTTCTGGCGCTCTTCCTTTTCGGCCAGTTGGCGCTCGTATTCAAGAATGGCCTCCTGAGCGTCTACATTTTGCTCTTTGATGGTTTTCTCTTCTTCCCGGCGAATGAAGTTGGCTTTGATCTTCTGGGTGGCAGTCAATTCGGTAATCTTCTTGATCCCTTCCGCATCCAGAATGTTATCTACCCGCAAATATTCCAGCGAAGTTTGCTCTACATAGTCGATGGCGGCATCGTCCAGGATGTATCCGTTTAGGTCAGTGCCAATGATATCGATGATTTCGTTTTTAAATTTATTGCGGTTGTCGTACAACTCAATAAAATCAAAGCGTTTACCCACGGTCTTCAAAGCTTCCGAAAACTTGGCTTCAAACAACTGGCGTAAGGTTTCCGGGTCGGAAGCCCGGCGGCAGCCGATAGATTGTGCTACGTTTTTGATCTGCTCGGGGTCTTTATTCACCCGGACAAAGAAGACGACTTTGATGTCGGCGCGGATGTTGTCTTTACAGATCAGTCCTTCCTCCTTCATTCTGGCAATCTCCACGGTTTTCACCGAAAGGTCCATTAATTCCAGCATTTGAATGACTGGCACAACCAGCATGCCTTTGTCAAATTCTACTTTGGTACCACCGCTACCGGTCCGTACCATGGCCATCCCCTGGGGCACCTTCTTGTAGAAGGAAACAATCAGGGCTATGATCCCGAAGAGGATGATGACAACAGTGATCAGCGCTACCCAAATTGGATTCATGATTTTTTGGTTTTTTAGTTGATATAAGTTGTGTTACTGGGGCTGTTTTTATCCTTCCATTAATTCTTTTACCAGATAAAATTTCCCATCTTTTGTTTTGCCGGTGATCACTACTTGCTGCCCTTTCTCCAGGGCGGTGAGTTGTTCCGGGGCAGCTTTGACATTGATCAGCAATTTACTGCCGTCATTATTTACCTCTGCCTGTCCGGCACGTCCACTTTCTAAAGGCAATCTCAGCGCGGCCGCTTGTCCCAGATAATCAATCGGTTCGGCGCCCGCCTGATAGTCCTTGAAAATGGGCAACAATGGAGTGGTAAAGAGCTTCGTAATCAGTAGGCTCATGGCCAAATTGGGCAGGAAGGTGATCAGCATGAAGCTCAACGAATCCCAACCCCACCAGCGATTCAGCCAGATGCCGATGGTCCACATACTCAAGGTCAAAAAGCTGAGAATGACCATGAAAGGAAGCCTGCCAAAATTGAGAAAATGCAAGGCATTGATCCACCCTCCGGCATGACCGGAAGCATCTACATCGGCGTCCATGTCCACGTCTACTTCCAGGTCTGCATCGACATCGAAGTCGAGGCTGCCCAGATCCAGCAGACCGATAAAGACCGTCAGCCAGTAGAACAGGGAAAAGACCAATAAGCCGGTATAGACAATATTGGCAGGCAAAATGGCTTCTTGGAGTAATTCGTACATTTTCAAATTGGTTTAATGGTATTGGTCCTGGGGGCAAAATCAGCGTTAGACCGTGTTTGGAACGGATTCTATTTGAGAATTATAAGGTTATGGTCTTACAATTATACAAAATCATCTAGGGGGTCCACTCGACTCTTTCTACCAAGGCCTACATAAAGTAGAGACCCTAAAACCGGTAGCCAGAGCACCAGAATTAACCAGACCAGTTTGTCGGTGGTGCCTTTAAATTCGCTTTTGACGATTTCAATGATACAGGAGACCCAAAAGACCAGGCAAGCTAGCCCAATGATCATCGCGAATAAAAAAAATAAGATTTGCATAGTCGGATAATTTTAATTTAAAGTATGTTTTCAATGGCTTTTTGGGGTACACTACGTTTCAATTGGTTTTTTTATTTCTTACAGGCAATATTCTACCAGCTTGAAACACAGTGGCTTCAAGTGTTTTCTTACTTTGTATTGTAGTAAGTGTAGAATACTTTCCCAATGGTTTTCAGTGCATGTTTGGAGGTAGTCAATCAGGCTACAATTTTCGCTGCTAAAGCACCACCTCCAAACAGGCACTCAGGGTAATGTATTATTTGAAACAGTCGGGACAGTCATTGTTGATTCTTATACCACAATAATGCACTATTTTCAGGGTAGAATGCCACTTTCCTCGGCAAACTTGGATTAAATCTCGACAAGCGTTAAGATTTTCTTAACTGAATGGGAAGTACAAGATCAGTAGTATTTACAGTAGTAGGGAAATGGCAATTAGAAATGCCTCTGTGGGCCTTCAGAGCATGTTTGCAACCCAAGGTTTGACCTCCAAACATGCGCTTAGACAAAAAAAATTGGGGCCGTTGTTTACACCTCTTCTTCTTGCATGGCTTGTTTTAATTGTGGAAATTCCTTCCAGAAATTTTTCAAACCACTCTTACTGGCAATAAAGGTGATGCGCTTGCCAAAAGTACCCGGTGTTTTGAGGCGGATGGTCACCAAATTGAGAAATAGAAAACGGACCTCGTTGATTTGCTCAATGTTGTGCCAGGGGTAGCGGAAGTTTCTAAAATAATCTGTGACGTAGACGAAATCTTGGTTCATCTCTACACGCTTAAGACGCATCAGCGTCAGGGCGAGCACCAAAGCCCCACTTAGGAAGAAAAGTACCGTTCCAATTTGAAAAGATCTCACAGGAATGCCACTCGACATTTCCTCTCCATAAAAAAAGGAGGCAGTGGTAAAGGCACCAAAAAAGATGATCCAGAAGACTGGAATAAAGAATTTATAAAACAAGGTCAAATTAGTGGAAACTCGTTGCATGTCTCTGATAAGGCAAAATCTCTGCTGTGAGATTTCGGGTTGATTAAATTAAGCCATCTCTTTTTCATTCTGCTTCTGTACCCTTCTGGAAATAAAAATACTTACCTCATAAAGAATGTATAGTGGAATACCGATTAAAAACTGCGTGACCACGTCAGGAGGAGTCAGAATAGCAGCCACTGCCAGGATGCCAATAATGGAATGCCTGCGATACTCCCGCATGCTTTCTGGAGTCACCAACCCTACTTTGGATAGGAAATAGACGATCACCGGCAGCTCAAAAATCAAGCCGGCAGGCGCCGTAAACATCACCATGTAATTGACTAGTGAAACCAACGTTGGAGAATTGACCACTCCCGGGATGGTATAACCGAGCAAAAATTTGATGGCAAATGGAGATATAATAAAGTATCCAAAGCATACCCCGGTAAAAAATAAAAAAGAACAAATCAAGACCATCCCTCGGGCTGCTTGTTGTTCTTTGGGATAGAGGCCGGGTTTGATGAATTTCCAAATTTCGTAAAAAATGTAAGGAAAGGATAACACAAAACCGGCCACAAAGGATATTTTGATACTGTTGATGAAAGCCTCTCCCACACCAATCGTTTGCAGCATAAACTCCGGAGGCGTGAAGCAAAGCGCTCCGCCCAAATGAAGGGCTTCTGCTATTCCGCAGAAAACCTGGTAAGAAATAAATTCCGGGTGAGTGGGGCCAAAGATCACTTTGTCAAAAAACCAGTCACTAAATATATAGATCACAACCCCAATCACTACAATGGCTATGAGCGACCGAATGATATGCCAACGCAATTCCTCCAAGTGGTCCAGAAAGGACATTTCCACTTCCGAACCATTCTGGCCATCACCTAGTTTTAATTGATCTACATCTACCTGATCCAGCGGCATGATTATTGATTAATATTTAAAGACTTTTTCCTTTGATTGGGTATTGGGGAATTAGTTTAAAATCCGTCGGGCAAAAATACGAAAATATTGGACTTGTTGTGAAATCTCGCCGATTTAGAAAAGACCGCACTCTCACAAAAGTGTTACTTTTTTCCTGCCTTGCATTATGAGATGGAAAACGCGTTAATCACTCATCAGATTGTTTCTCTTCAGACTACTATTCTCATCATTTTTTAGTGCATGTTTGGAGGTAGTCCCTGAAGTATATTCGGGCAAGCTATTCAGT
>CAXHCA010000164.1:0-13658 GCA_964015035.1 uncultured Saprospiraceae bacterium | reverse complement strand
GAGAACCCCAAATCTGCAATTTTCGCTGCTAAAGCACCACCTCCAAACATGCACTAAGAAAATGGAAAATCAAATCGGAAAAACCAAAGACGTAGGATTTCAATTTTTGGGGGAAGCTCTGCTACGCCAATGGAGCCATTATTGCTGTAATAATTAATATTTTCATTGGTCAAAGTGACAATGATTTTTTGCTCCATACCATCCACTGTGCCAACAAAATAATACAGTGCATCAGCGGGGATGGTGACTGCTGGTGAATCGTCATTATTAGGACAGTTGTTGTAGACCGTGAGGATCACTGCTCAGCAAATTAATCCTAGAGACTGCCATGCTTCTAGCTGGTTATTAACGATGATATTTCAAGTATTTATACTTGGGAAGTAACCTAATCTTTCGCTTATAGTTGGTATCTTTTATAATATCGTTCTAAAGAATCTATTCCAACGTTTCTATAGTTACCGAACCGTATCTTAGAATCAGAAGCCAAGTTATCAAACCAATCTTGTGAAGAATAAAGAATATCTATTTTCTCTAAATCCCATCTGACATAAAATAAGCTTTCATCACTATACCTAATTTTAAGGTAATTTCTTGTTGGCACGCAATTCTTCCCTTTATTAGGTTCACTCGTTAAATACCAATAAGGAGCTGTTTCGTTTATTCCTAAAAAATCGGGTTCCAATTGCTTACTAATATATATACATCGTCCATTCTCACATATCTGATCTTGGCCTAAACACATTAAATTACAAGCTGATGTCAGTCCTATGATTAATACAAACACAATCACAATTAATGTGATAAAGGTGAGCTTTTTCATTAATAACCTTTTGCTTTTCTAAAGAAATTTGTTCGATTGTCAACTCCTAATCTATAACCGAATCTTTGCATTTTGTAAGAATTCATTGTTTCTCCATAAGGTGGACTCCAGTTAGACCCTAGATGTTTTAATAGCCCGAGATTCAGAGCATTACCATTTGCATTAAACATTCCCGTCATCTTTAAGGTTTCGAGCTTTCCTATTCCAAAAACTCCTGCTATATAGCCTGCTTCCATATTTCCAACGTCTCTGGCAGAAACAAATATCCCTCGTTCCATTTGAGAGCCTCTATATCTGTAATTTAGTAAAGCCTCTCCTTGTAAATGTTCACCACCTCTTGATTTATAATCATAAATTTCAATGCTTTTTAATGTACTTGTACCTGCATTTTTCATGTAATGAATTATCGTTTGAACTTCGTCATGGTTTTTATGATATGCCGCTATCTTATCACTGAAAGATGAAAACTCAGATGCTGCATCAAAAGAAGAGAAGTCGATTTTTCCAAAAGGTCTACCTGCTTCGTGGTTATAAAAAGAATCCCAAATCAAGGTTTCACCCATCTTTGTAACATCTTTCTGATCCATATTAACATTCAACAAATTACCATGCCAAAGATCAGGAGACTCGATGTCATTATGTCTGTAAACACGATTATCTCCATCATCATAAACAGCCAGCACATTTCCATTTTTGTCAGTATGGGTGCTTTCCACACTTCGTCCATCAGGGTCAATTAAACTAATTGGATTCCCCATAACATAATTGTATGGTGACCATGCTGCATAGTCCTTCGTCAACGGATCAACACTCAAAAACCGCGCAATCCCCGGATTATAAATCCTGAACCCATAATCATAATGCGTCAGTTGTCCCCATTCGCCATCGGTATCCTGCTGGCTCACCCACCCGCTAGCGGTTCACTCACTTGAAAGTCCACTGGACTTTCATTCCTCCTTTGTCGGAAATCGCTCGTTCATCATTAAATCCATAACGATAATCTCCAACCTGATATTTCCTTCCCGGCATATCAAAACCGAAGGGATAATAATCCGTAGCACTCAGAATCGCCGCTTCGTAATATTCAGCTTCATCATCCGCATCTGTGTCAAATTGTGCTTTCCGATCATTGATGGTGGCCATGACATTGCCAAGGTGGTTGGAAATTTCGTAGAACTTCCAGCCTTCATAAAGGGTATCATGATCAGCAAAGTAAGGAGAATCAGGAGGCACATTTCCGGTGTACCATTGTACATTGGGTTGCAAGATACCAATTCTGGCACTACCGTACAAGTGTTGTTCGTTCCAGCTTAGAGTATCTTCGTGACGTTGGTATACGGCCATGACATTGCCCTGAGCGTCGCGGAAGTAGTAGGTGTAGGTGGTATCCGAGGTGGAGGTATTGATCAAAGCTTTGACCACCCGATTTTGGTCGGGGCCGTAGCCGAAGGTGGTTTTTTGATTGATGCCACTTAGGCGGTCTACTTCTTTGACTTTGCCATAGTGATTCCAGGCGATGGTGGTTTGTTTGTAGCCCCCATTAATGTATTCGTTTTGATTATAGATATTGCCTTCGCCATCGTAGTAGTAATAATGGCGATGGTCTACATCACCACCATATCGGGCATCTGTAGCCATTTTGTCATCGACCCGATTGAGTTTATTGGTCAATGTAATATAATTATAAGAGAGGGAATCCATTGGTGCATTGGCTCCGGCCTGATCTCCATTTCGGTGCAGACTGTTTGCAGCGCTATAGGTTTTAGTGCCGTGTGTAACGAGGTGCTTATTCTTCGGGCAGCGGAGTGCAGTCTACGCCGAACTAGGCTAAAGTTCCCAGCTCAGTGAGTCACTTATCATGATTTTTGACTGTAAACTAGAATCTTCTTCACGCCAATGAAACAGAATCTTGTAATTCCCCATGTGCGTAGTCACTACAAAAACGCAATTTCTAGGTTTTTCAGCTAAAGCCTCGACTATTCGTGAGGCAAAACGACAATCTTCGAGATCGCATACCCTTTCTACATTTCCTTTGAATACAAAGGGGATTATATACTCCAGTTCTTGATGCTTTCCCCTTTTCAAATAGGCCTCCAGGCAATTGACGAAGTGGTCATATAAATCAAATTCAGAATGATCAACTATGTCTGTATCAAAAAAACTACCTGTTTCTGATGAAAAATCCGAAGGGTAATTTCTTATCTGTGTCATAGTTTCTTCCATGTAATAGATACTGCTATCCGACCTCATGACTAAGACATACGGAGGGTAGTTAGGACAGCTACCATTCGACACTAAATACGTAATCTTGGTATTATTAATGCTGATACTGTCAAGTGTTTCGTAGCAAAAAACCAATTTATCACCTCTGGTATCGTTGCTGTAAAAGCATAATTCCTCTACTTGTTTTGACACTCCCAAATCACTAGTGCACGAAAAAGCAGTCAATATTAATAATAGGAAAAACATTCTTCTATTCATGTTAATTGTTTTTTTCGACCCTTTGGGCATCTCTTGCAACCTTGGAAGGGCTCTCAAAAGGAAGCGTTTCTTTTGACGTAGGTGTGTGCCCTTTTGACATGGGTGGATGCCATTTTTCGCTCGCCTTCCCATGCAACGTTTGTAACATCTCGACCATGTAATTATCGTATCCTAAGCCTAAGCCGCTGTATCCCCGTCCAAGAATCGTTTCTGAGACATGGCCTGGGGCACCATACTCAGATACATTCCCGTGAGTGACGTCTGATGTACTTCTAGGATGGAATCTGAACTTGGGGTGACCAGATTCGTGTTCAATTAAATGTGTGAGAATATCTGTTTGGGTTCTACCATCAAACCTAACTGAAGTTGCATTTTCAATATCAATCACCGAGATAAATTCGCTACCTGCTGACTCACCTGCCGCACCTATTACTTTCCATTTTTCATTCCAAGAGGTACCTACATTTTTGATCCTATCTTGGATTTCGCCCGGCTCTTGCCAACCTAAACTCTCAAAATCAATATCTTTAAGTATTCCTGCATCTGTAAATATTACGTAGCTATCATTATAATGATAGCTCGGCTGGCTTTGGAAATCCTTCTTCGACATAGGAACCATCTGGTCAGTAAATTTCACATCTAGATTAACATCCATGGATAGCATTGTTTCTTCTATTTGAGATTCTATTTCTCTTCTTGATACTAAATCTATCTTTGATCTTGCTTTTGGACCTAGCAAGTGAATTATTATCGCTTCTAGTCCATCGAGGTCAATGGCCTGAATTGGCGTATTACTTGCAAACTGATAAGGCGTCAACCCAGGATACCCTTTCGTCAAAGGATCAACACTCAAGAATTTACCAATCCCTGGATTATAAATCCTAAACCCATAATCATAATGCGTCAGCTGCCCCCATTCGCCATCTGTATCTTGCTCTTTACCGTTAAATCCATAACGATAATCTCCTACCTGATATTTCCTTCCCGGCATGTCAAAACCAAATGGATAATAATCCGTAGCACTCAGAATCGCCGCTTCGTAATACTCAGCTTCATCGTCCGCATCTGTGTCAAATTGTGCTTTCCGGTCATTAATAGTGGCCATGACGTTACCGAGATGGTTGGAAATCTCATAATATTTCCAACCTTCATAAAGCGTATCATGATCAGCAAAGTAAGGAGAGTCAGGAGGCAAAGCACCAGTGTACCATTGTACATCCGGCCTCAATATACCAATTCTGGCACTGCCGTACAAGTGCTGTTCGTTCCAGCTTAGGGTATCTTCGTGGCGCTGATATACCGCCATGACATTGCCCTGAGCGTCGCGGAAATAGTAGGTATAGGTGGTATCAGAAGTGGAAGTATTAATAATGGCTTTAACCACCCGGTTTTGGTCGGGGCCGTAGCCGAAGGTGGTCTTTATATTGACCGGGCTTAGACGGTAAGCTTCTTTGACCTTGCCGTAGTGGTTCCAGGTGAGCGTGGTTTGTTTATATCCTCCTCCATCAAATTCATATAAAAATCGGAGGTTCCCTGAATTATCGTAGGAAAAACTGTTTTTTTCGTCAAAATCACCACTGTAGCGGCTATTATTAGCCATGCTATCTACTACCTGAAAAAGCCGGTTTGAGGTAGATGGATAGGTGTAAATCAAACTATCCATCATCTTGTCAGTGCCGGTGAGGTTTCCGTGCCGTTTTAGCTTGGTTAAATTGCCATTGCCATCGTAGTTGTAGGTTGTTTTGTATTCCGTCAATGCACTTCCTCCGGCGTTCCAGGAGAAGGAGCCGGTATTGATATTGTCCCAGGCTTGCATTTGTTTGATTCGATGAAGCTGATCATAGCGATAGGCATAAGCCAGCGGGCCACCTAGTTGTTGATTGTCGGCCATAATCATGCGGATATTGCCGTTGTACAAATCCGGGGCATCGGCATCCAGACCTGAACTACCGTAGGCCGCTTCAAAACTGGTACCCCCAATGGGTGTATAATCGCCATCAAAATAGCCGATAGTGTAGCCGTAGGCATCCTCGGCTACCGATTGGAGGGTAGGAATATGTTTTCTTCTATAGTGCTTCCGTATCTACGGATTAGGCACGCCCCTAATTATGATAGGCCCCCACCGACATCTTAAACTCCCCATTTTCCAGCTGAATGGAAACACTGGTATCATCCCTAAGGTACAACTTACAGCTGACTTCTCCTTCGATTGGTTGATATTTGCCAAAGACATTGTTAGAGAGTTGTTTTGTATGGATAATAAAGTTATTAACTCCTAATTATTGGGTAAATTTATAGCGATAGTTTGTCCCAATTTCTCTAATGCCATCTGATTCAATTTGAAAAATAACAATGGTATCCATCATTGTAAAAATCATTTCTTCCTCTTTATATGGTTTTAGCTGATTTAAATAATCTTTTTCTTCTTTGGTAAATCCAATTGAATCAGGATTGATTTTATCATTGTGATACAATATCAGTTTAGTATCTCTAGTTCGCCAAAGCCCTTTTGTTATCCAATAGTGATAAGGAACCCATAAGGGTAAATCTTTTTCCTCTGGGTTGTTTAGAGAAACTCCTAAAAACGAAAATGTCGAATCAGATCTTAGAAAAAGAACTTTTGTTTGCGCTTTATTTGCCTCAGAAATTGAATCCCAATGATATGTTCCAGTGCTTAAACCCTTAGGACCTGAATTGCAAGAATAAACAAGGCAAAACAAAGAAAGATAAAAAATCCATTTTTTCATTTACAATTGTTTTAAAGAAAAAAATTAGCTATGCTGATATTTAGCAAGATAACTCACTAATTTAATTTTTTTCAATTATTTGTTTAACAGTTCCTATTACATCGGAATCTTTATTAAAATTATTTTCATTTATAATGATATCAATCTGGCTTTCTTGTACTCCTTTATCTAAAAAATAATTTCGGAGGAGATTTCCTCTAAGTTTCACTAAATCTTCAATTTTGTCACCATCAGCGGCTAATCCCCATAAATCTACTTGATCTTGTTTGGCGCCTAAATTTGATCTTGGAATTAAGGTAATTGAATTTCTTGGGTCTTCTAATAAAAGGTCTACAAGAGGTTTTAAAACATTATTTGCCTCTGATTGATTTTTAAAACTTGCTCTATTTGATCGAAATTCAATATCCAGTTTATGAGTTTTTATTTCAAATTCAGGAGCAGCTAAAGTTGGAGGGTTGCTGACAGGCTCTTCCAATTTGGGCAAAGATTTCACAACATCTTTATCTTTTTTAACTTTAAGTTTGGGCTGTTGAGGTGGAGAAGGTGGTGGCGGCGGCGGCGGCGGCGTGGGGTTATTGATTCTTTGTCCTCTTAAGGATATGTCATAACCTTTATTATAATTTAATAGATCATTTGGAGCGGTACTTACAAGGTAATTACCAATGTTTTGATCCATCACAAATTGAGGCGCATTATAGACTCCATTCCCAATACCTCTTACGCCAAAGTATTCCCATTCTCCTCTACCGTCAACCCCTCTTCTATTTGGCATATAGGCAACGTTTTGTAGAATTCGATTATAATTATTTCCATTTGTGTAAGCCGCATTTCTGTTAGTGACCCTAAATGCCTCCAATCCATCCAAATCAATCGCTTGTATAGGCGTATTGCTAGCAAACTGATAAGGCGTCAGCATTGGATAACCCTTCATCAACGGATCAACACTCAAAAACCTTCCAATCCCCGGGTTATAAATCCTAAACCCATAATCATAATGCGTCAGTTGTCCCCATTCGCCATCGGTGTCTTGCTGGCTCACCCACCCGCTAGCGGTTCACTCGCTTGAAAGTCCACTGGACTTTCATTCCTCCTTGGTCGGAAATCGCTCGTTCATGATCAGCAAAGTAAGGAGAATCAGGAGGCACTGTCGCAAAGGTTGTCGCAAGAGGAAGGTGGGCTAAAAAAACAAATGCAGCTACCTGATAATCAAGTAACTGCAAATTCGATGTGGAGGTAAGGGGAGTCGAACCCCTGACCTCTTGACTGCCAGTCAAACGCTCTAGCCAGCTGAGCTATACCCCCATCGGTTGTTTTGCGCCGGCAGGTCGTGTACCTGCTTTTGTGTAGCGCGGGGCGAATTTACAACAAATTTTAATAACCAAAAAGTTCTGTGATTTTATTTTTTCTTGTCACAGACAGATTTTGCGACCAGGGTAAATGGTGGGGCAACTTTGGAAGTTATGGACTTCATTGCGAGAGCGGGGTACAGGGGCAGCAAAAGATTTTGACGGTTACGTAAAAAGCCCTGCCAATAAAATGGCAAGGCCTACTAGAGCTATTGTAAGTACAAATAAAATCAGCGTCCAATCACCACCTTTTGGCTCAATTCTAATCCCGCACCTAGCAGTTGCAACACATAGGTTCCTGCTGGCACAGTACTAATTCCTAAGGTAAGTTGATGTCTGCCTGAAGGATAGGGCTGTTTTGCGGACAGGGTTTTCACCAATTGGCCATCTAAATTAAAGAGCTGTACACTGACCTGCTGAGCTTGTGCCAGGTGAAAACCTATGGTCAATTCATCGCTCGCCGGATTGGGATACGGGGGATATAACTTATCTACGGGCGAATCGATTAATGTGGGCTCCTTTGTTGCGACAATCAGTTCTTCATCTCCCTCCATATAAGGAACGTACTGCAGGCCGACCAGGATCATTTCATCAGTTGTTTTTTCACCCCAAGTGACTTCTTGTGGTGGATAATTGGGATTCAGTGGATTAGAAGTGGTATTGTCGTAAGTAGTATAACAATGGATCACCGAACCGGCTGGAATGCGCTTCAATTGCTGAAAAGTGTAGGCGCCCTGCCAATTGAAATCCCAATCGGTAATACGAATGATATTGATGGTATCATTCTGGGGCGTTACCGCAAAAATTTCCCAATCCTGCCCCAATAGATGGCAGTGGGGATAAACATTTAATATGCTGATGTCTTCTGCCACATTTCTGGTGGCGTGAAACTGAACCACTTCATCGGGCTGTATTTTAAAAGATAAAAAGCCGCCATCTAAATTGAATGGGGTAATGGGCAGTTGTTGCACCAATCTGGTAATGGGCTCTGTTTCGGGTTTAAAAAAGATATTCAAAGAAGATTGATCCACTTCATCAGTAGGTAGCGGGGCATAATGGGTCTGGATCAAAATATCGGCACCGGCAGGCAGTATTTTACCAATATTTAATGGGTAACGGACCGCTTGGATACCCGGGGTATAGCCGGTAAAACTGCCATCGGTGAGCACGCCAAATCCACCAAAGGCTTCATAACCGTATTCGGGCGTCTCCTCATCCTTTGCCCGGGCATCACCATCCAATTCGTAGGCAATTAAGGCATGGTGGAGTGCCCGCTTATTGCCTGGACGAAATTCTACAGCGGCAATTTCTTTGTCTTCCGTCAAACCGGAGGGAATCACAAAGACCCGATAATCATCTTGATTGTTGCCTTCAATGTAATAGGGTTCCTCCATGGCTATCACCAGGTCTGGAGTGCCCAATTGGGAGCCTTCCGGAAAATCCGGTAGGGGCGGTTCCAAATTGGGGTCCCCCTGAGGTGTGCCTGCATCCACCCAATCTTTGATTAGCTGAATTTGGTCCTCCGTCAATCCTTTTTCGCCAACAAATTGGCTGTACGACTTATCCGGTTTCCAGGGTGGCATATAGCGAATGTCCGTCACGTATTCGATCATCGGTGCCCAGGCTGCAATCTGTTCGTAGTTGGTCAAGGCCATTGGACCAATCTCTCCGGGCCGATGGCAGCTCGTGCAATTATTGTAAATAATGGGCGCGATATGTTGGCTAAAATTCACCTCTTGGGCAAAGGACAACCGAGGCAACAGTCCGCAAAACAATAAAAACAAGAAGTAACGTCTATTTTTCATAGTCAATTGTTTATCAAATCATTATTAAATTTTAATAAAATTATTCCAGTCACATTTTACAAAATTAACTCCTATTCATTTCTCTCAGATTGATAAAACAGCCCACCGCTTTAGTTTCCGAAATCGAAATTGGCTCTCCTCGGTGAATGGCTCGCAAAGCGTCTTCTAATTCAGAGGTGGTCGTAATGGTGCGCCTCTTTCCCACTCGGAAATAGGTATCATCAATGCGACCCTGATAGAGCTTTTGATCAAAGGTGTGATTATAAATGACGACCTCCGGCGTGACCGTGGCGCCCATTGCTTTTGTGATGGTTTTGTAATAATCGGTCTTGAGCGGAAAGGCGATGTGGTATTTTTGCCGAAAGGCTTCAATCTTGTTTGGCTTGGAAGCAAAATTGGGGAAGAGACCAACAAAGGTGACCTCCTTTCCGTATTCCTGATGCAATCGGTTGAGCAGGGCCGTATAGTTTTGGCTAATGACACATTCATCATGTAGGAAAAGGTAAACGGTAATGCTGTCTTGGGCTGTGCCGCGACCGATCACGGAGAAAAATGATATAAAAAGTAAAGGTAGGAACTTGTTCATAAGCCATTCATTTTGATCCCAATTTAGGGTAAAATGGCTTATGCCAACAAGTCTGTTCAACCAGTGGTTGGATTATTTCAATGAATGGAAAAAGCTAATTTTTCTCCCCACCCTGCCCCTGGGCAACAAGGCTACTGACTTGATCTTTCACATCTTCCAAAACGGTTGCTTCGGGAAAAACTTCAAGTAGCGCCCTGGCAGCCGAGAATTGCTGTTCCAAGGTTGCTTTAGTGGCCGGGTCAAGCCCTTTTTCCCAGATCAGTTGGGTTTGGGCGCGGACCTCCACAGGGAATCGCAAGAGATCGATGCTCCGCTCCAATTGCAGGTAAGCCAACAAAATCTTAGCGGCATCTTCATCGTGTACTCCTCTTACATAACCTTCCTCATAGCCTTGTGCCGCCTTTTTTTGCACAGCTTCCAATACGGTTTCCCAATCAGCTGTTTCCCCATCAATAGTCTTTTCCCGCCACACCTGGTATGCCAGGTACTCACTGCGGTACACCGATTCATTTTCTGAAACCAGACGCTGTGTCCGGATATGAGGAGCCGCATCCAAGGCTTCCTCCGGAATAGCTTCATAAAAATTGGTGCCTGTTAAATGGAAAAACAACTGGTTTTCACGACTGACAATCGTCAATTCCAATGGCTGTACATTGACACTAAATTGGTGCTTGCCCAAACGAATCACCTGCGTACCATCCGTAAACAAATCCCTACGATCCCGCCACTCACGCAGGGCCGTTTCCTTCGCCGTTTTCAGCTGTGCCTGTAACGTATCTGCTTTATTATTATCTTCCAATTCCTGCAGTTGCCGAATCAGATCACGGACCTTGTCTACCATCAGGTCTCCCGCAAAAAAGCTATTGATTTCTTCGGCGTCTTTAAAGCTTTTCATTCGGCGGCCAATGCCCTCTAAAATGCGGTTGGCCGCACTTTCCAACGCCGACGTCCGGTTGTTACGAGCTTCCAGTAATTGTTTCTTTCGGTTGTCAAAGGCGGTATAAATCTCCTCGCGTTTCTCGGCAAGTGGCAGGGTAAACACCTCATATTCCGCGAACTTACTTTCCAGTTCTTCCAACTGCACCATCAAGCGAGTGAGGAAGTCATCACATTTGGCGGCATTATCTGCCAGATCGAGAAAGTTAATAATGCTTTGATCCAGCAATCTAATTTGTGCCCCAAATTCCGCCTCAGCCTCCCCCCCCATCAATTCCTTTGCCCGGCGCTTGATGGCCACTCTTAACTGATTCAGCTGGGCATAATACCCTGAAATGTGATCGATAATGTGGGTGGTCTGTGTGGCATCGTCAATTTTTAAATTGCCGACAATGTCGATCAGCATTTGTAGTTCCCCACCGGTTTGATTGATCCCTTCTTCCAGCACTTTTGCCGCTGCCGCCCCCGATACCTTTTCCAGCTCCAGCTTATGCTGATCGATCTTTTTCTGGTAGGGAACCAAGGCTTCTTCGCCCAATAAAAAAGCCACACAGGCTTCGGATAGCGTGGCCATGACCTCCCCTACCCTCGTTTCCAGATCAGCCACCTGATTTTCATCCGTATACCGCAGGTCGCGCAAGGCAATAATTTCACCGCGCAAGTGCCGTAGCCCTCCCAACATTTCTACAAAAAGGTCAATATTGTCAAAAGACGCTCGCTTGGCCTTACTAAAGAGCCGCCCTGCCTTAGTACTAACCTGATCAATGGCCTGGCGGGTATTGCGCTGAATGCTGACCTTTTTCTCGTATTCTTCGATGGCCGCATTGGCGGTTTCCCGAATTTTGTGCAGCGGCTGATGTAAGGCAAATGCCTCCTCTTTATCAATCCAATAATAGCTATCCAATACATCGGTACTGATCTTGACCAAATCGTTGTACAAACCGCTGTAGCTATCTTCTTTTTCCGCAAGGGTTAGGATTTCGTAGCATTCGGCCATCGCCTTGACGATTTCCTTATTACCAACCTTAAACAGGTAACTATCCTGGTGTTCTGTAGGCAGAATTTCTCCTTTTAAAAAGGGCGTTTGCCAAACCTGCACCTGATGGTGACGAGTCGGCTCTGCTTCTGCCCGGAAATAACACATGGCTCCATCGGCAAAAATGGCATAGCCGTGGCAAGCAATGGGCGTACCGACCTTCTGCTCAATAATGTTGTACGGCAACAGTCGGTAAGTCCCTTCCTCCACATTGCGAAAAGCGTACAGGTAATCCTCTCCATTGGGAGAAATAATGCGCTGATCAAAACGCATTTTGCGCAAGCCGGCATCAAATATTTTAAACTCGCCGGTTTGCAAATAGTAACCATTGGCAAAAATCAGACCTTGTCCGTCGGGCAGCAACACGCCGCTATCTTCCAGGGCATCAATACGCTGAACCTGCTCTACTTTTTCGTTGTAAACAAAATAGCGAAAGGCCTCCTGATAGGGGCGGATCTTTAGGGCAATCAAATGACCGAGGTCAGCATAAAAATATTCTGCATCATCCAAGGTCTGATCCGGGTATTCTACTGCTTCTCGATAGACGCCCAAGCCATCATTGGTATTGTCTTCAATTTTAATGGTCAGATCGCCGCCAACGGTCTCGACAAAAACGCGGTCCAGCACGGAGATGTGCGGGTGCCTTCCCATGCGCTGATCATCGCGGGAGGCATGTTTCCAGCGAAATTCGTATTGATCAGGCATCCGTACCTCGTGTTCGCTACGAGCGTCAACATAATCGAGCTTTTCGCCTTTGATCAGCCACTTAAAGGCCTTGATATCTTGCACATTTTTTGACACCTGAAAGATCATATACAAATAGGCCCCTTGCCGGACAAAACGGCTGAAGAAGGCTTCCTTGTAGTAGCGGTATAGGTTTTGAAAATCGGTATCAAATTTATCATTGCGGAGTAGGCCCAGGTCTTCTTCGCGAAAGCTCTTATTGCCATAGGAAAAGACACTAAATACGTCCTCCAGCTTAATACCAGACCGCAGACCGATATGCACATTGTAACCAAAGATAAACTGCTGCCCCAAGGCGACCATATCACGGGCAGTACAGTAGTTACTGGTATTGATGCGATCGTTGGCAATGAGTTGGGACTGCACAGCACCGAAGACCTTCTTGCGGGCAGTATTGAGCTGCTGCAGGCGGCCTTTCAGGTCACCAATTTCCTTTTCCAGGCGGTTGCGGATGATCTCATAGGTGCCACTTTCGAGCTGGAAATTGCTTTTCTCAGTAGGAGCAGGTTGCGCTTTGTTGGTCATTTCGGGGTATTTTGATCATTTACCCCAAAAGATAAGATCTTGGGGCAGGCAGCTCCACTTTTCCCGTCAAAACGACTTGTTTTATCGACCTATCTTACTTTTTTAGGAAATAAGCAACAAGACTTTCCCACTCTTCGTTGAGATCCGTGTTGGGAAATTCCCGACCTGCACGGCGGTACCAATAGCCTGCATTCCACTCATCCCCTTCTACGCGATGCAGATAGGCATGTACCCAGGAGCCGTCAGAAGTTTCAATATCCTGGGCGATGTTGTGTGCCGCTTCCCAATCGCCTCTTTTGGCGTGCCATAAGGCGAGCAGAAGTGGAGAAATTCCTGAAGGCGATTCCTGATTGCTGGTCAGCTTTGTAAATTCCCTTACGTTCATAAATAAACAAGCAATTTTTGATTTAGGGGATTAAGATAAGGAAATTTAAGACGATAGCGATCCCCTTGTTCCGTGGAATCTATGGGCGCTTTGACATGGGTGCATCCCCAAAAAAAGATTGAGCAGATGGGATTCTATTAATTTGCTTCGTCATTATCATAGATCTGTGCTTTTTATCTGACCAGATGCATTTTTTATGGGCGCAGTTCCGTCCTGTCTCAGTAAGAATACTGTTATAATTTGTTGT
>CAXHCA010000163.1:0-13980 GCA_964015035.1 uncultured Saprospiraceae bacterium | reverse complement strand
GAGTAGACTGTGCTGAAGGCCAGCTCGAGCAAAAATCAATTGCTGATCATCTAACTTACTCGGCAAATAATCTCCGTATAGGGAGTCTGCCGGAGTAGTCAGTTGATCAACCGCCCCAGATTCCCAATAATAGCTATAGATGCCAAATGCATCCTCTTTCTCTTTCTTACCAGAAAAAATCAATCGGTCGGGATTTTCAAGCCACAAAATGCCCGAGTTGATCAGATGAAAATCCAATTGGGCCAACCAAGTCTCCTCCCCGCCTGCCAGTGGCACCATCTGTAGGTCGTAAAATCCTTTTTCCTTGACCCGTAAAAAAGCTACTTTCTGGCCATCGGGCGACCACACGGGATTCAGTTCAAAAAGGCCTTCTTGATTCGTGAGTCTCTTGGCTTTTACGGATTCCAGGTGGCGCGTATAGAGATAGAAAGGCTGGCTTTGATCTTTGCGCCAGGCATAAACCAGGTTAGCACCGTCCGGTGAAATGGCCGCCTGCCACTCCATCCCCAACGTAGAGGTAACGGGTGAAAAATCGGCCTCGTAGATGGTCTCAACAGAAGCTTCATGCCCCAGATACATCCAGCCAACCAGCAGCATAAGTAAACCGCCAATAACTCCACCACCTTTCCAATACCCAGCCTTTGTCTTAGCACTTAGTTGTGCTGCTACGCCTGTCTCAACCGGCATCTCCCCAAAATGAATTGGTCCCCGACATTGCAGCTGGTAGCCCACCGACCGAATGGTCTCGATTTCCAATAATCCACTGAAGTCTTCGGCGAGAATCTGCCTTAGTTCTGAAATGCTTTTGGTCAAAAGATTGTCGGTCACAATGCGATCTTCCCAAACCGCCTCCATCAATTCATCTTTGGTCACAATTTGGCCGGCACGCTGCAACAGGTATTCTAACAGACGCATAATTCTTGGCTTCAAGAAAAATGCTTTCTGGTGATTTTCCACCTGATTGGTCTCCGGTATGACCTTCCAATCTCCAATCTGGATCATTTGTTTACTCGTATTCATAGTATTGACGGGTGAAGTTGGACCGAATTTACGAGTAATACGGCAATTCATAAAAAATTCACATAGTATTCAGTACAAAGGAAGGTGCTTAAATACGGGCAGCAATACCTTTGTAGCAAATAAAGTAGATGCCATGAAATCACTATTTCTCACACTCCTTTCATTCTTTTGCATCGTATTTAGTTACGCGCAGAATCTCCAAGTCTCCACCATTGTCAACAATATCAATGCCAGTGGGGGCGTGACTATCGGTCCCGACGGCAATATTTATGCCAGCGATTATGGGCCCGGATTGGGCGCTCCAATGCCCACTAAGGTTTATACCGTGGCTTATGGGACCTGGGACGTCTCCATCTTTGCCGATGGATTTCCGGGAGCTTCTGGTAGTTGTTTTGATGCAGCAGGTAATTTCTACCAGTCCAGCCCCTTTGGCAAAAAGATCAGCAAAATTGATTCCAATAATAATGTCGACCTAGACTGGGCCACAGAAGGATTTACCCTACCTATCGGTATCCAACAAGGCCACGACGGCAATTTCTATGTTTGCGACTGTACCCAAAATCAAATTATCCAGGTGACCCCTGATGGCAACACCTCTGTTTTTGCCGACAGCCCCGATTTTGCCTGCCCCAATGGCCTGACGATCGATCCTGAAGGCATACTTTACGCTTGTAACTTCACGGATGGGAAAGTCCTCAAAATCACTCCTGAGGCGGAGGTCACTGTATTGACCCAAATTCCCCAATTATTGGGTGGCCCCAACCCTATAGGCGCCGGACACCTGACCTGGAAAAATGACTTTTTGTTTGTAACGGCCATCGGACGAGGGGAAGTTTATAAAGTAGATATGCAAGGCAATCAGGAATTGATTGCCGGGGTCGCTTTTGGCTTTTCCAATAACGACGGCCCCGCCCTGCAAGCGACCTTTTCCAAACCCAACGGCATCGCCGCCAGCATTACCGGCGACACCCTTTTCCTCAATGTCTCTGACCCCACCTGGCCTTCGGCCCCCCAAGCCCTGCATCCGGCTCATTTGCGAATGATTACCGGGGTTTGTTCCTTGCCTGATGTAGATTGTCCTCTATTAACCTCCACCGAGGAAGCAAAGCCATCAAATCAACACCTGTTTTCGATTTCGCCAAATCCTTCCAGAACATCAGTCACCGTGACTTTTGATCAAAACAGGATTCAAGTGCCCTTTCAGGTACAGCTAATCGATAGCCTTGGACAAGTTCTCAAAACCACTAAAATAGAACACCATTTACAGCCAATAAAATTCTCTTTAGAAGATGTACCCAGTGGCATCTTTTGGGTCCAGGTCAATACAAAAACAGAGACTTATTCAGCCCAATTGATTGTCGAATAACATTGTTTTTTCACCGAAGGAGGCTTCCTGTTTTAGATGGGGTAGAGCACTCATCACTATTCGTTTGACGGGGGCCTCCCCTACTGCCTCCATTACATTATGGCAGTAGTGGCGCTACGTTTCGCAGTTCACTATTCGTTCAGCCCTTCGGGCCCCCGGCTGCGCCGGGGCTGCTGCACATCGCTAGGCCGGCGGTTCCAGCTAGACAGTACCCTGAAGCGCTTTGATCTTGGCTTTATGCTCCTCAGTAATCGATATTTTTTCTCCTTTAGAGTAGTCCAACATCACAACCACCGAACTGCCCGTTGCTACAACAGCCTGCTGCTGATGGCTGTAAATTTCGTAATCGAGCTGCAAACTGGTATTGCCAATTTTGCTGACCCATGCCCCTACCGTAATGGTATCAGGATACACCAGCGGCCGTTTAAAATTGCATTCAATCCTTGCCAGTATGGGGCCAATTTTCTCGGCAATGGTCACATTTTTATAACCTAGCCGTTCAAAATAAACAATTCGCGCATCTTCAAAATAGCGAAAATATTCTGTGTTATTAACGTGCCCAAGGGCGTCCATTTCGCCCCAACGCACCTGCTTTTCGATACTTACCGGATAGTCTTGATGATTCATGGTGCAAAGGTAAGCATCTTTCACTTTTCACCGGAAATGATCTAGTAAGCAAAATGCCGGCGGCACAACCCCATAATCATTCCCAAAACCGGAGCCAGGGCATTATTTTTCCGTACTGGATTCAGGTCAGAAAATCCCCCCTTCCGCCAGACACCCCACCAAAAACGCAGCGTTACCAGCGGAATATGAGGGAAAGAAGCCGCTACGCGCCAACCCATGCCTCTATCCAGGATCTTTTGAATCAAGCATTTTTTTGGCCATCAGCAGGGCATTGGTATTGTCGGGGTTTAACTGATAAGACTTCATATAATTTTCAATAGCCGCCTGAAAATCGCCCGTTTCCATATATGCCTCTCCCAGGCTATCGAAGGTATTTGCCGATTCGGGAAAAAGCAGCGTATTAAGCTTAAATACCACCACCGCTTTTTCCTTTTCTTTAGCCCTCAGCAATACATATCCAAGTGTATTGAGTTCATGCTCTCCTCTTGCTTTACGTTTGAGATAGCGGGTGTTTTTTGTCAGAAAGGTATCTGCTTCCGCGATTGATTTTTCCTGAAACAGTGTGAAGACATAGTTGGCCACTGCATAATTTGGTTCAGAAGCCAGGCCCGCGTAGATCTGGGCAATATCTCTTTCCAGGGAACACAGCGGAGATTCTACAATCCGTCCAATCTCTTGGCCAGATTGATAAAAAATAAACGTAGGTGCTCTGTGAATATTTAACCCTTTCTCTTCACCATTGGGCCCTTGTTTGAGGTATTCAGACCGGCCGTCCAGGCCAATCAGGGAGACCTGCGACATTTTCATATTGGAATGGTCTACAATTTTTAGAAAGCGCGTTACTTCTCGTCTACTATCACCACACCAGGTGCCCAGGTAAACGTTGACCGCCACATCATCCGAATAGAAGGCATTTATTTTTTCAATCATCTCCTTGTCCAGTTCATATTTGTTATATTCTGTTTCAAACCAATCTTGGTAAGGGGGCTTTTCAAGTGTAGATCGATCGATTGATCCCAACAAATGAACATTGCCCTTTTTGTCTTCATAGGAAATTGAGGTGGATTGAGCGATAGACATCAGGGAATAGCAAACCAGTAATAAAGAACAGAAACATTTGGTCATTTTAAATAAGTTTTAATAGTTAATAGGAAGCTTGTAACATGAGGATACAAATTTGAATAAAGCTTCCTATACCTGCTCTCAATGAATTGTTAAGGGTTGTTAACTAGATTCAAATGGGGCCCAATTTTATGAAAGGCTTTACCTATTTTCGCGAAAACAAAAACATCAAAATATGAACTTGCGTATTTCCACCTTTTCAGCCCTCTTGTTTGTGATGGTCTTTTTCACTGCCTGTCCAAAAAATGAAGATGATTCATTTACCCTGGAACAAGGAGGCACCCTTACAGCAACGGTCGACGGTGATCTTTTCTCGGCAAGCGGCACAGAAATTACCGCTGAGCACAATACGATTAACACCGTGACGCACACCCTAACCATCGGGGGGATAGAGCTTCCGATCAATGGCGTGACCAAGTCCATTGTGCTGGCAGCGGTCTTGACCAATAACCCTACGGGCTTTGTTTCTGGTGAGGTTTATACCGCTTCCGACCCTGACCGGGTAGCTGCCGGCGAGTATGTCAGGAATGACAATAGTGTAGATATTAAAGCCTTATCCAGTAATACCGGTGAAGCCACGATCACGATTACCGAGATTGATTTCACCAACAACCTTGTATCAGGCACTTTCTCCTTTGATGCTTCCGATGATGACGATCCCAATACCATCTATAAAATCAGAAATGGTGAATTTAAGGAGGTGGCTTTTGACTAGCGAGGGCGGCGGGGTTTAGTATATGTTTGTAGCTGGTGCTTTAGCAGCGAAAATTGCCGCCAGAACAGCCTATCCCGAAGATTTTTCGGGGACTACCTGCAAATATGGACTTTACCGTACATACACAGGCTTCGTCACTCTTTTGCCGCCCATCTGCTGGAAAGAGGGATGGACCTTAGTGCTTGTTTGGAGGTAATCATTCAGTCCCGGTAAAACCGGGATTTTGGAACCTCACTTCGGCTATTTTTTCGTCCATCTCGGCTGAGCCGAGACGGGCTCAAAAATGAGCCTTGCGAGAACCCAAAATCTGCAATTTTCGGTGCTAAAGCACCACCTCCAAACAAGCACTTAGACATGGTGGTATGATAGAGCAAGAAATAACAAAAGAAGATGCTGAGTTCTTTTTGAATTTTTCAGCAATTTCGATTCAATACATTAAAAAGAAAAGAAAAAACGCTACACAACAAGGCATATAGCTTTTGGCGGGTGAAAGGCTACCAGCAAGGTCTTCGATCTTTAGCCAGCTTTGGTTTCGTTGGACAGTATAGCGCTTCAAAATCCGCTACTGCGTTTATACGAGACCATTGTGCGGCATACAAAAAAAGCCGACCGCACATTCAAGCTCATTTGGTTTTTGCCAACGCTAAAATCCATCGCTGAAAAACCAAAAGAGCTTGCCTTTTCCCTACACTGCCCCAATCGGAATGATTGTTTTTATACTCATAATGTGAGATGTTTGAAAATGTTCTGTACTTTAGTAAGCTGAATGAAAAAGTTCAAAAAATGAACCGAATAAAAGAGGTTTTAGAAGAGAAAGGAATTAAACAAATCTGGTTGGCTGAACAGCTTGGAAAGAGCTACAATATGGTAAACTCTTACGTTCAAAACAGAAGACAACCGAGTTTGGAAACACTATTTGAGATTTCAAAAATCTTAAAGGTAGAAGTAAAAGCATTAATAAAGGAAGATTGAATGAACATAGTAAAAGAAGCAGATATTGAATATGGACTTGTAGGTAAACTACAAGACTTAAAATACACGTATCGTCCTGATATCAGAGACTTAAACGCTTTAGAACAAAACTTTCGAGAAAAATTCGAGAAGCTCAACAGGGTTAGCCTAACTGACTCTGAATTTGAGAAAATAAAAGAAGAAATCGTAAATCCTGATGTGTTCATTTCTTCAAATTATTTGCGTAAAACAAATACGTTCACTCGTGAGGACGGTACTCCATTACATTATACCCTAGTAAACATCAAAGACTGGTGTAAAAATGACTTTGAGGTCATTAACCAACTTCGCATCAATACCAAAAATAGCAACCATAGATATGATGTTATCATTCTTATCAATGGTGTTCCTGTGGTTCAAATAGAACTAAAAACGCTGGAAGTAAGTCCTAACAAGGCAATGCAGCAGATTGTAGACTATAAAAATGATGCAGGAAATGGTTATACCAATACGCTAATGTGCTTTATGCAGTTGTTTATTGTGAGCAACAAAAGCAAGACCTTCTATTTTGCCAATAACAACAACGAACATTTTGCCTTTAATGCTGATGAACAATTTTTACCGGTTTACACCCTAGCAGATGAAAACAACAAAAAAATCAATCACTTATACGACTTTGCCGATAAGTTCTTGACCAAATGTACTTTGGGACAAATGATAAGCCGTTATATGGTTTTGGTGGCAAGCGAGCAAAAAATTCTCGTAATGCGACCTTATCAAATTTATGCGGTGAAAGCCATTGTTGATTGCATTCACCAAAACAGAGGTAATGGATATATTTGGCACACTACAGGAAGTGGAAAAACACTCACCTCTTTCAAAGCTTCTACGCTTTTAAAAGACAATCCTGATATTGAAAAATGTTTTTTTGTGGTTGACCGCAAAGACCTTGACCGACAAACCCGTCAGGAGTTCAACAAGTTTCAGGAAGGTAGTGTGGAAGAAAACACCAATACAGGCACATTGGTCAATCGAATGCTCTCTACCGATTATGCCGATAAAGTGATTGTAACTACCATCCAAAAACTAGGTTTAGCACTCAATCAGAATAGTAAACGTAATGTAAAGCAAAGGGAAGACAACAAAAAAACTTATTACGATAGGCTAGCACCTTTAAGAGATAAAAGAGTGGTGTTTATTTTTGACGAATGTCACCGTTCTCAATTTGGCGACAATCACGATGCTATAAAAGAGTTCTTTCCCAAAGCTCAACTTTTTGGTTTTACAGGAACACCCATTTTTGAAGAAAACGCTACCTACAAAACCATTGAAGGTCAACAAGCTTCCTATAAAACCACAAAGGATGTTTTTCAACAAGAATTACATTCGTACACCATTACCAATGCCATAGAAGATAAAAACGTGCTGCGTTTTCATATCGACTATTTTACTGCTGAAGGTAAACCCGACTTAAACAGTTTGAGTCATAAAATGGCGGTGATAGATACCATTCTAAAAAAGCACGACAAAGCCACTAACAACAGAAGGTTCAACGCTATTTTGGCAACTTCTTCTATTGCTGATGCCATTGAGTATTACCACCTATTCAAGCAGAACCAACGGGAATTTGCCCAAGTCAATGAAGATTTCAAACCTTTAAACATTGCTTGTGTGTTTTCGCCACCTGCCGAGGGCGATAAAGACATACAACAAATACAAGAAGATTTACCGCAAGAAAAGGCCGATAACCAAATAGAGCCGAACAAGAAGAAAGAAGCCCTGACCCAAATTATCACAGACTACAATGCTCAATACGGCACCAACCACAGAATTACGGAATTTGATGGCTACTACCAAGATGTACAGCAACGTATAAAATGGCAGAAATACCCCAACAAAGAGGTGCCACACAAAGACAAAATAGATGTGATGATTGTGGTAGATATGCTGTTGACGGGTTTTGATTCTAAATATCTCAACACCCTTTACGTTGACAAAAACCTAAAGTATCACGGTCTTATACAAGCCTTTTCTCGTACCAACCGTGTCATTAACGATACCAAGCCCTATGGCAATATCTTGGATTTTAGACAGCAGGAAGAAGCGGTGGACAAAGCAATGGTGTTGTTCTCTGGTGCCAATGTAGTGAACCCGAAAGAAATTTGGATTGTAGATGCCGCACCAAAGGTGATTGCCAAATACCAAGAAGCAGTAAGCAACCTCAAAACCTTTATGGAATCGCACGGATTGGAATGCAAACCCCACGAAGTGGACAACCTGAAAGGCGATGAAGCTCGTGCCCAATTCATTAACACGTTTAAAGAAGTACAACGATTAAAAACACAACTCGACCAATATACCGACTTGGAAGAAACGCAAGCCGAAACCATTGAAGCGGCATTGCCTACAGACGATTTCCGTTCGTTTAAGAGCAATTATCTCGATACAGCAAAACGTTTAAAGGAAATACAAAACAAACCCGACACAGCACCAGAAGTGCAACAACTCGATTTTGAGTTTGTACTCTTCTCGTCTGCCATTATCGATTACGATTACATCATTGGCTTGGTGGCTAAAAACTTACACAATAAACCTAGTAAAAGAGAAAAACTTACCAAAGAGCAAATCATCAATCTACTAAGCTCTAGTGCTAATTTACAAGACGAACGAGAGGACATCACAGCCTATATTAATGCGCTGGAAATTGGCGAGAAGCTCACAGAGGAAGCTATACGCAAGGGCTACCAACAATTTAAAGACGAAAAAGCCGCCAAAGCGTTAAAAGCCATTGCCCAAAAACACCATTTGGAAAACGATAGTCTAAAAAACTTTATTGATGAAATACTACACCGAATGATTTTTGATGGCGAAAAACTCACCGATTTATTAGCACCCTTAGAATTGGGTTGGAAAGACCGCAGAGTAGCCGAATTAGCACTAATGGAAGACCTGGTGCCATTATTAAACAAACTAGCCCAAGGGCGAGAAATAGCAGGATTGAATGCTTATGAATAGTCTTGAACAGGATGCCAAAAAGATGACAAGATGAACAAGATTTCGATAAGAGAAGATGAATTTAAATGATCTGACATATAAAATAAATGGTTGTGCGATGAAGGTACACAATACGTTGGGTAATGGTTTTCAAGAGGTAATTTACCAGAGGTGTTTAGCTATAGAACTGGAAAGAACAGGGCTATCGTTTGTGAGAGAACAAGAACACACTATTTATTACGATGGAATAGAAGTAGGCACCAGAAGAGCAGATTTTGTAATAGAAGACAGCGTAATCGTAGAGATAAAAGCATTAATCAATCTAGAAGATGTGCATCTTGCCCAAGCTAAAAACTATGTGGTTGCTTATGATAAACCCATTGGATTACTCATAAACTTTGGTGCAAAAAGTCTTCAATTCAAAAAAGTATATAATCCAAAGTTCAATGAAAAGTAAACCTAAAAAAAATCCTGAAAATCAGCAAATCAAGAAAATCCTGATTCAGACAATATGAATAAAGAAAAAAAAATAGTACCACAGTTGCGGTTTCCTGAGTTTGAAAAAGAAGGGGAGTGGAAGGTAAAAAAGCTAAGTGCAGTATGTATTCTAAAAGCTGGTACGTTCGTAAAAGCTTCAGAAATTATTGAGCATCAAAGAAGTGGGTTATTTCCCTGCTACGGAGGAAATGGTTTAAGAGGATACACAAGTACTTTCACTCATGAAGGAGATTATTCTTTGATTGGGCGACAAGGTGCTCTTTGTGGTAATGTTACTTTTGTAAAAGAAAAATTCCATGCAACAGAACATGCAGTTGTTACAACACCTAAAGATAAAATTGATACTAAATGGCTGTTTTATGAATTAGTTCGGGCTAATTTAAATCAATACGCAACTGGACAAGCCCAACCTGGATTATCAGTTTCAAATCTTGAAAATGTTAAAATTACTGTTCCCCAAAACCCCGCAGAACAACAAAAAATAGCCGCTTGTCTTTCTTCCTTAGATGAAGTTATTACCGCAGAAAGTGAAAAACTAGACCTATTGCAAGACCATAAAAAAGGCTTGTTGCAACAGCTTTTTCCAGCAGAAGGCGAAACACAGCCTAAGTTTCGTTTTCCTGAGTTTAAGGATGATGGGGAGTGGGAGGAGACGACATTGGGTAAAATCACAAAAGTTATTAGTGTTAGAAATAAAGAGAATAAGAAACTACCTGTCTATTCAATTAGCAATAAAGATGGTTTTGTTCCTCAATCTGAACAGTTCGAGGGAGTTGACAGTTCAGATAGAGGTTATGACATTTCACTATATAAAGTAATAGGTAAAAACACCTTTGCTTATAATCCTGCAAGAATTAATATCGGCTCAATTGGTTATAGTGCTAATCTAAGTGATATAATAATTAGTTCACTTTATGTGTGTTTTAAAACAACTCAGAATGTAAATGATTGGTTTTTATGGTATTTTTTTCAGACTAATCTTTTTACGCAAGCTGTTTCTGACAATGTAGAAGGAGGTATAAGGAATTATCTTTTTTATAATAATTTTTCAATTATCAAGTTTCATTTACCTCAGATAGAAGAACAACAAAAAATAGCCGCTTGCCTTTCTGCAGCAGATGAATTAATAGATGCGCAAGCCCAAAAAATAGAAGCCTTGAAAGCGCATAAGAAGGGCTTGTTACAACAGTTGTTTCCTAATAATAATGATTGAAATGGATAGGTTTAAAAACAAATACCGCATTGCCTCTGCCCGTGCCCCATTTTGGGATTATGGGTGGAATGCCGCCTATTTTGTAACCATTTGTACGCATAATCGTCATTGTTATTTTGGTAAGGTGGTAAATGGCGAAATGCAGATGTCGGATATTGGGGAAATTGCCAAATTGGAATGGTTAAAAACATTTGAAATCCGACCCGATATGAATTTATGGATGGGACCATACGTGGTGATGCCCAATCATTTTCACGCCATAATTGGTATCGGTCAAAATCAATACAATTCGGAACGTGGCGATACGCAATGTAGAGACGCAATGCATTGCGTCTCTACGAATGCCCCCGATACCAACGCCCACGATACCAACGCCCACGATACCAACGCCCACGATACGAATGCCCACGATACCAACGCCCACAATACCAACGCCCACAATACCAACGCCCACGATACCGATGCCCACAATAACGGCAATGGTACCAAAAATAAATTCGGACCACAATCCAAAAATTTGGCATCCATTATCCGTGGATTTAAAATTGGGGTAACCAAAAATGCCCGTTTAATCAATCCTAATTTTAAATGGCAATCACGATATCACGATCACATCATTCGTGACAAAAAATCATTTCATACCATTTCCAATTACATCATTAACAATCCGATAAATTGGAAAGAGGATAATTTTTTTAACAACTAATATGACAGCAAAACAAAAACAAGAAGAATTAGGCAAAACCCTTTGGGATATAGCCAACAACCTGAGAGGTGCCATGAATGCAGATGATTTCCGTGATTATATGCTATCATTCCTCTTTTTACGCTATTTATCAGATAATTATGAAGCCTCTGTAAAAAAAGAACTAGGCTCAGATTATCCTAGTAAAGACGCTACGCATAGCGTCTCCCCTACACCGCTTTCCATTTGGTATAAAGCCAACCCAAACGATGTGGTAGAATTTGAAAAGCAAATGCGTAGAAAGGTGCATTATGTGATAGAACCGCAGTATTTATGGAGCAGCATTTCGGAACTTGCAAGAACACAGCACGAAGATTTATTAAAAACCCTTCAAAAAGGGTTTAAATACATAGAAAATGAATCCTTTGATAGTGCTTTTAAAGGCTTGTTCTCTGAGATAAATCTAGATTCTGAAAAATTAGGCAAGAACTACGAAGCCAGAAATGAAAAACTTTGTAAGATTATTACTCAAATTGCAATTGGTATTGCAGACTTTTCTACCGATAGCGATACCCTTGGAGATGCTTATGAATATCTCATTGGGCAATTCGCTGCGGGTTCAGGCAAAAAAGCGGGTGAGTTTTATACACCACAGCAATTATCTACCATTCTTTCAGAGATAGTAACCTTAGACAGTCAAAACCCTAAGGCAGGTAAAAAGAAAAAACTAAATAAGGTATTGGATTTTGCTTGTGGTTCGGGTTCGTTGTTGCTCAACGTGAAAAATAAAATAGAAAACCAACCTGGAGGTGGCACTATTAGTAGAATTTATGGCCAAGAAAAAAACATCACCACCTACAACTTGGCACGAATGAATATGTTGCTTCATGGCGTAAAAGATTCAGAATTCGAGATTTTTCACGGAGACACCTTAAAAAATGACTGGGATATTCTCAACGAGATGAACCCAGCCAAAAAAATAGAGTTTGATGCCATTGTAGCCAATCCGCCATTCAGCTTGCGTTGGGATGCTTCAGAAGCAATGAAGGAAGATTTCCGTTTTAAAAATTATGGTTTAGCACCTAAATCAGCAGCCGATTTTGCCTTTTTGTTACACGGTTTCCACTATTTGAGTGAAGAAGGAACAATGGCCATCATCTTACCACACGGTGTATTGTTTAGAGGAGGAGCAGAACAACGCATCAGGGAAAAACTGCTCAAAGACAACAATATTGACACCGTTATTGGTTTACCTTCTAACCTCTTCTTTTCAACAGGAATTCCTGTGTGCATTTTAGTATTAAAAAAATGCAAAAAAGAAGATGATGTGTTATTCATCAATGCCAGTGAGCACTACAAAAAAGAAAAGCGCCAAAACGTTTTACGTGATGGAGAAGGTACTGAAGACGACCCTAATGATATTTTAAAAATCGTTGAGACCTATCAAAACCGCCCCGAAAAGGTAGAGCGCTATGCTCGTAGAGTGCCAATGGAGGAAATCGAGAAAAACGACTACAATCTCAATATTTCTCGTTATGTAAGTACAGCAAAACCTGAACCGATAATTGACTTAAATGAAGTGAATGAAAAACTAGTGGAAATAGAAAAGAAAGCAACCAAGGCTAGGAATGAACACAACGAATATTTGAAACAACTAGGACTGAAAACAATCTGAACGGATGACTAGCCAACGGTTAAATCCATGCACATTTGCAATTCGCTACAGCCAACACATAAGCCAAAAATTGCAGGCAGCGTATGTCTTTGCCAACGCTGATGGAAAAAAATAAAAAAGTACGACCGTACAACAACGCCTCAACTCCGTTAAGTTAGCGCTACCAAAGCGGCACATTTTTTGATAGAGGCTGACTTTTTCATGTTGTGACCTTAACTTAGGTCTAAAAATAATGGAATCAGGCCTAGGGTTATTGTGTGTCTTTCGAGCAAAAGGCATGATACAATGAATATATGATGTGGTTTTTCAGATCAAATAATAATCACACTCTCCGATAATTTTTCTCGGTTTCATGGCGCTTTCGATCGAGGATTCTGAAGTTCCTGGGACGACTTTGGTTGGGCACAATGCGTTCCATCCTGCGGTCGTTGTCGATAGCTTATTTCACTGGCCCCTTGACGAATAAATTTGCGAGATAATTTTAAGGCTTTTTTTCATTTTTCACTAACTTGGATGGTGATATAATGTGATACTCAATCCCGTAAGTTAAGCATTTATATGCTTAGCTTAATGGGATTGAGCAATAGATACCCGTCCATACTGACGATCTCTGCGGTCTGCCAGTGCGGCGGGTAGCCTGGACGGTACATACAACCATAACGAAAAAAAGCGGCGAATCCAGCTCGATTTCGATAGAATTGAATTGAAATTTGGCGATTGAACAGAACTCAAATCAATGAATAATTGTTGAAAGTTTTGTAATTTAGTAATCGAGTCAATCAGATCATTATGAGCCGAAAAGAAATCAATTCAGAAATTCAACGAATCCTTTCCAATTTGTCAGATGATAGTCTTCATTCTGTTCTTGAATATTTGAAGGAAGTACAGAAGATTGACGGCTCTAGATTGTTGATCTCGAAGAATTTAGGCAAGATTCTCAAAGAAGACACACAACTATTAAAGAGATTGGCTCAATGATTCATCTCCAAGATGTATTGAGTATCCACAGAATTCTCGTTGATCAATTTGGTGGTACCCAGGGAATTCGGGATCAATCAGGAATGGGCGCAGTTCCGTCCTGTCTCAGTAAGAATACTGTTATAATTTGTTGTCA
>CAXHCA010000162.1:0-14340 GCA_964015035.1 uncultured Saprospiraceae bacterium | reverse complement strand
ACCCAAAATCTGCAATTTTCGCTGCTAAAGCACCACCTCCAAACAAGCACTAAGAGCATGTTTTCTGTAATCGCCAAATTGATTGGTGACCAAACCGGCAGTAAAGCAATTTGCTGCCGGTTTTTGTTTTGGGCAACAGTTGAGCATTTTCGATGAAAATCAAACATGCACTAAAATACCGCGGTAACCTGCGCCCTACCGGTGTGGATCACCCTAGCTTCCCCCGTTTTGCGTCCTTCGTAAGTCAGATTGAGTTGGATGTTATTACCCAAACGGCGGTTGAGACTGAGGTTCCAGAGAAAGTTCTTGCCTTTTTGCAAACCGTTGAGCATGGCAAAACCCACCGGGGAATTAGGCTCTCCCTGAAAGTCGATGTTGATGTAGGAGAAGCGCAGTCGCAAGGAAGATTTGGCGGAGCTGTTGTAGGTGGATTCCAGCGAGAAGTTGTTTTGTTTGGCCTCTTCACCCATTTCAATCAAGCTATTTTGATCATCGCGATAGCTGTATTTGACAATAGTGCGAAAACTTTTGGAAGGCTGGAAGGTGATCTGTGGGCCCAATTCTACAAATTCTAAAAGATAATCTTTGGTATCAAATAATTCCGAGTCGTTCTCTTTTTCTCCAAAACGAAAATCGAGCTGAATGGACCAACTTTGATTCAGGTTGAGCCTCGTTTCCAGATAGTAGTTGGTCAAGCGTCGGCTTTCATAACCCGAGGTCTGTACAATGCGATTGCGATTGTCTTCTTGTCCCAATTGAAACTTTACGGCCGCATTGTTTTGTCGGTTAAAAAACAGGGTGTTCCGAATGTTGGAGGTGATCGAAACGAGAGACGTGTCTGCGATGTCCAACTGGAAGGGATTCCAGGCTTGCACCGCATCAGATTCCTGAGTCTTGCGAATAATTTTCAGGGTAGAACGGGTAGAAAAGCGGCTGAGTCCTTTTTTGAGCCCCTTTTTACCGTACCACAGGCTTTTAGGGTTGAGTTCCAAAATTTGATTGAAGGTGATGTTATCCGTTCGAATGTATTCATCGGTAAAGGTGCGGATGGGAATGTAGTTGGCCTGATCCTGAAAAGGGGCAATCTCCATCTCATTGGGCTGAATTTTACCATCATTATTATACAGAGAATCAAGCCAAATGTGGGTGCCTGATCCGATCGGCACTTCCTTATAGGTAAACTCCAATTTAGGTTCCTGCCCCGAGCCAATTTCGTAGGTGCTGATGGCCCTGATGGCCCCTTTTAGTTTGACGGGGTTGTAGTTCAGGTCCGCTCTTCCGAGAAAGGTTTCGGCGGGTGTTTGGCCGGTGTTTTCTCTTAAAATCGTCAACTCCCGATAGGTGACATTGCCATTTAGTTGCAAACTTCGCTGGATGCGCAATTGAGCATTCACATCTACCTCATTGGCGATAGTACTGCGAAAATATTTCTCTCCAACTGGTGCAAAATCGGTGCGTTGGCTAAAACCGGTGCCGAAGCCAAATACTTCTCCGGCGGTCTTTTCCAAAAAGACTCGATAGCGGTCAAAAAAGAAGCTGGAGGCCTGTAAGGTATCCGTTTCCAGGTCGTATCGGTCGCTTTTTTCCCGTTGGCCTTCAAAGCCGATTCGCCATTGCCCCAACTGTTTGCTGGCGTTTATTTTGGGGCGAAAAAATTGTGTTCGTCTTTCTGTTTCTTCGGTTTGCAACAGGCTGCCAGAGCCATTGAGAACCCATCCCTTTCGGGAAAAATTAAAGTCACCAGAATGCCGCAAGCCCTGATAAATATCGCCTCGTTGGAAACCGCTTAGAGCATAACTTATATTTCCCCAACCGCGTTTTTCAAGACCAATGCTGGCCCGGCCCAGTTGTTCTTGTGCTTGTTGTGTTTCGCCCACACCTTGTATGTTGGTCAGGTTCCAATCGCGGACAAACTCGGTGCTGCGATAGGGGTTTAGGGCTTTGAAGGTTGGCTGTACCCATTCGGCGCTCAAACTGGTATTTAAAGACCAACCGCTGCTGTCTTTGCCGAGCCGGAAGCGTTTGTGGTAGCTGGTAAAGGCGGCCAATCCATTGTCATCGGCCCGGTCCAAATCGGAAAAGCGGTTTTTATCCAAATAGCTCATGGCTACCTCGGTCTGCCATTCGGCATCATTTGAAAACCGATAATTTGCGCCAAGCGTATACATCTGTTGCTGCTGAGGGGTGGCTAATTGGATAATGGGCGCATAACTGCCCCGATGTTCGCACGTCAGCGGATCGGGAGCTACCCAGCGGTAAATGCGCTCATTGCCGATTTCTGAATTATCGAGCACGTAGTCGCCATTGCCTAAGCCCACTAACGAAAAACTGGCAATGTAAATGGCGCTATCGGGGTTGGTAGAGTAGGAGAGATATTGTACAAGTGTATCTTGCCCTCCACAGCTCAGAAGGGTATCAACGAGTTGGTAACTGACCCTTTCCGGGCTAAATGCCTCCAGGGTATCTAGGCTGGGCACCACCGCTCTGGCTGGATCATCACCGGCTTCGCTAAGTCTGCGCTTTTGTTCATCCGTCAGGTCAAGATCCCCCGTGGAGTTGCGACTGTCCTGCTGACTAAACAGGTTGAAGTAGAGATCTAGCTTCTCTCGTTGATAATTGGCGTTAAAGGCATATAGAGATCGGAGATACCGCTGGTCGGAATATTCAAATTCGATGATGATGCGGCTATCTTTAGTGATCAATCTTTTGCTGGTAAAAGTAAGTTCGCCCTGGTTGTAGTCGATGATGTAATCATCCTCCAAGCCACGGATCATGAGCTGCCCATCGAGATAGACCTTTTCCGTGCCAGAAAGTACAATGATGAAGCGCTCACCCTGACTGCCTTGTAGCTTGTAAGGTCCTTGATTGCCTTCAATGGCATTGATTTGGTTGCGCGCAAATTGCCCTCTGGACACTGCTACGCTGGCCTGGGTGCTCAGCTGAGATTTGTCGTTTATTTCCCACTGATTATTGAAGGTAGCGCCCTGCAATTTTTTAAAATAATTCATAAAATAGCCGTTGGGCCGAGCCAGTTCATAATCACCGGCGATGAGCCGGCTATTGCCTTTACTTAGTTGGATGAAAATCTTGTCAAATTCCTGAAGCTGGCGAGTATTCCCTTCCGCTTGAATAGGAATGTTTTCGTCGGTGATGGCGGCCAAAATTTCGATGTCATCGCCCAGTTTCCCGGAAAGCTGGAGATTGAAGCGCGAATTGAGCACCAGATCTTGGTTGTTGCCAAAAGAAAGTCCCCGGGAAAAGCTGCCCGAGTAATTGAGGCCTCGAAACCCCAAAAGTGGAGCTTCTTGTGCGTAGGGGTTGTAATCAAAGCCGATAACACCTTCTACGGTATCCTTTTCAACGGTGCTGGTGTCAAGGTGTATGGCTACGGCGCCCAGGTGAAAGGGTAAGACGCGATACCTGACTTTTACCGCAAATCCGGGTGGTTTTTTCCAGGTGATATATCGGTCCGCGATTTGGTAATGACTGGTATCTAAGGCGCTGCCTCCTGCCAGTGGAAAAACGCTCACCGAGGCGCTGGCGATCGTTAAGGTATCAAGTAATTGGTGGCCTTCCGGTTGTAAAAGAACACGTTCGCGAAGATTGGACAAGCTGCTCTCCTGGCTGTAGCCAAGTGAAAGTGCAGTCAGTAGTAGGAATAATATATCTAAGCCTCGCCTCCCCATTTTAGCTATAACGTAAAAAGTAAGGAAAGCGTGTAGAAGAGCAGGTTTGTGACAAAGAAGTAGTCTGAATTTTTCTGCTGTCCGTGAGCATGAAGGCTTGGATTTATTGGCGAGACCCTTTTTGAGTTCCGGCCCAGGATGGTCCGGGACGAAAAAAAGCCGAAGTCAAAAGCCGCAATGCTTCGTGCGTAAGTAAGGAAACTTTAGACGAGTTAAAAAAGTAAGGGTAGCATAAGCCACCCTTACTGTAAAAGAAATCACCCGACTGTTGTGTTGATTTCTGAGTAGAAGATACTCCATCAAACAACTCAGAAATACTTACAACGTCAATATATTAACACTTTTCAAGATAATTAATCTCTTAACAAGAGCTGTAAGAATAGTTAAGTTTTATTTAAAACACAACTTTTTTGCTTAAAAGTTGACGGTCTCGCTTTTACTATCCTTCCCATCTTTGTTGGTTGCCTCTAGGTAAATCAGATTTTCTCCTCGCACCAGATTTACGGTACACTCAAACTTCCCGGATTTGGCATTAAAGGCAAAATTAGTGATTCTTTCGTTATTTACCTTAAATGTCACTTGATCAGCACCCGAAATATTTTTTATCGTAGCAATTACCGTACTTCTACCCACTGTTGGATTTAGCGGATTGGTTACCGGTTGAGAAACCGATTCAATGGTAACAACTGGTGGTCTTTTGGTGGAAGGTTTGTACACGATCGTCGTCTCTGCGTCGGCGCTGCCCCCTTCATTAGTCGCCTCAATCCGAATGCTGGTTGTCCCTTTACCGAGGGTGATTACCGTATTCAGTTCCTTCTTCCCCTCATTAAAATTAAACGTCGGCCACCGTTTTCTGTTCACAAACAGTTTAATTTGTTTGGCGTTGCTCACATTTTCGATCCTGGCAACAATAGATTGTTTGGTCTCCGAAACACTGCTTCCTGGTTTAGCCGGATTGCGGAAAGTGATTTTTGGCTTACTCACCAAAGGTGGAACAAATTGGAAGCGTACACTGGCTTCATCCTGTCCATCGTCGTTCCGTCCGATAATGCTAATGGTGTGTTGGCCGCGTGTCAGATTGGTCAGATTAGCCTTTAATTGACCATTTTTAAAACTAAAATTGCTACTGGATTTATTGTCTATTTTAAAGGTAATATTGTTGGTACCCGACACATTTTCAAGGTTGGCTGTGACAATAATCGGCTCTTTGCTAAATTGACCATTGTTTTTGGGTGAAGTAATGACCACCTTGGGTAATTTAACCAGTTTATATGTCACCACTTTGCTCGCTTCTGATTGACCACTGCTATTTTTCGCACTCACCACAATGCGGTTGATACCGGTAGTTAAGGTCAGACGGGCGGTTACCTGATCGGTTTGAGCGTTATAATCAAAAGAAGACCACTTCCGGCCATTCAGCGTAATGGTGATCTGTTGCTTGCTGTCCACATTTCGTACGGTTGCCTCCAGTGGTTGACTGTTTTGATTAGTGGTGGACTGAGCCGGACCAGGCGTGCTGATGGTTACTTCGGGCTTTTTAGCCGGATTGTAGCGGACATTCACGGCATCATCGGCATTTCCGTCCGAATTGCTTACTTCTACCTTGATGCTATTGTTGCCTCCTTCCAAGGTTAGGTTGGCCGTCACTTCCTGACGGGAGGTATTAAAGTTGAAGCTGGTAATTCTCCGGTTATTGAGGTAAATGCGCACATCATTTTTGCTTTTCACATTGCGGGTATCGGCCCGCAGATTGATCTGTGCCTGATTGCTAGTGGTATTGTTGCCCGGTTCAATAATGTCAACAGTGGGTAGTGCCACCGGCTGTAAGTAGCGCACATTGACTTCGTCTTCGGCGGTTCCGTCATTATTTTGCACCTGGATGCGAATGCCATTGTTCCCATTATCCAGATTAACCGTAGCTGTAATTTCCTGGCGGCTCCGGTTGAAAGAAAAGTTGGTAAAACTCCGCCCGTTGAGGTAAATGCGAATCTGGTTGCTACTGGTCACATTGCGCGTGGTAGCGCGCAGAGGCACCCGATCATTACTTACATTGGCATTGTTGGTCGGTTGACTAATGTTGACTGATGGCGGGTTGGTGGCTTTGTTGTAGCGCACATTGACTTCGTCTTCGGCGGTTCCGTCATTATTTTGCACCTGGATGCGAATGCCATTGTTCCCATTATCCAGATTAACCGTAGCTGTAATTTCCTGGCGGCTCCGGTTGAAAGAAAAGTTGGTAAAACTCCGCCCGTTGAGGTAAATGCGAATCTGGTTGCTACTGGTCACATTGCGCGTGGTAGCGCGCAGAGGCACCCGATCATTACTTACATTGGCATTGTTGGTCGGTTGACTAATGTTGACTGATGGCGGGTTGGTGGCTTTGTTGTAGCGCACATTGACCTGGTCCTCACTGTTGCCGTCATTATTTTGTACTCGAACCAAAAGGATATTATTACCCTCTTCGAGGTTGAGATTGGCGGTTATTTCTTGATTGTGACTGTTGAAAGAGAAGTTAGTAAAGCTTCGTCCATTCAAGAAAACCCTTATTTCCGACTTATTGTGAACATTTTCCGTACGTGCTCTTAAATCTACCCGATAGGTATCAGTGGTTGAGTTATTGCCCGGACGGGTAATGGTCACTCTTGGAGGAGAAGTGACCCGTTCCCGGAAATTGATGTATGCATTGTCTTCGGCCCGGCCACTTTGGTTTTGGGCTTTGATTTGCACATGGTTATTGCCAGGTTCCAAGCGGATGTTGACCACCAACCGTTGTTGGCTAGCAATAAAATCAAAATTGCTGAGCACCCGGCCGTTGAGCCAAACATCAATCTGGTCTTTGCGATCTATATTTCGGATTTCTGCTTCAATCCTTGTCGTGGGAAGTTCCGTTTCCGTGCGTTCGCGGTTGGGGGCAGTAATCTTTACGTAAGGGACTGCCTGTTCTTCATACGTGATGAATGCTTCGGCTTCGTCAACCCCTGCGCGGTTTCGGCCAGTGATGCGGACAGTATTGCGACCACGATCCAGTTGTACATTGGCCCGTAGGGCACCCGTTCTGGAATCGAAAGTAAAATTCCGGATAGCGCGGCCGTTAAAGATCAGGTCGATGTCGTTCTGGCTAGTCACCTCCTGGAGGCTGGCCTGGATATTGAAGGATGGGCTGCTGGAGCGGTATTCTCGTTGTGGAGGATTCGTAATGATTACATGTGGCAACCGGCGATCCACCACTGGGGGGGTGACGATCTCATCTTTATAAAAGATAATCAGTGTTTCCCGATCGGTTCCTACTTCATTGGAGGCTGTAATGATCAGTTCATTGCGGCCTGGCTCCAAGAGGAGATCAGTAGAAAAAGCACCATCATAAAAATCAAATGGTTGGGTACGGCTATTAAAGCGACAGTTGATGTCCATTGCGCTGCTCACATTGCGGATGTTGGCGCGTACAATACCACTGGAAGCCCCCATGGTGTGTGGTGAACGAGCAGGAGAGATAAGATCAATCACGGGGGCCAGTGTTTTGGATTGCCTTTCTTCAATTTTCCAACGCAGGGCAAAATTGGTGTAGTGATAAATGTCCTTATTGTCGTCAGACCACTGCTGGCCGTCCAAGATATCGGTGCCGGCAAAGGTGATTCGATGACCAAGGTGCATAGAAAAGCGCGGGGTGAACTGGTAGCCCAATTCGATCCCCAAAGAGGGCATAAATCCGATTTTCCCTCCGTCATTATCAAAGCCATCCGCTACGGTTTCGTAGTCACCATCCAGGATGTTATTTTTGAGTTCCTGCCGGATACGGGAAGTGCGCTGATTTTCATCCAGGGTTGCGTAATCTTCATAATAGGGATTGCCATTGGCGTCTGCCTGATCAATTTTGGCCCGGTACCAATCGATGCCAATGCCACCGTATAAGGAAGCAATGACGCCGGTTTTTTCGCGTAAGCGATTGAGGGTTAATACGCCTTCCAAACTGAGTTCTCCAATGCTTGTTTGGTGATTTTGATAAACGAATCCGCGGGGTTCATTTAAGTCGGCAGGGTAGTTGAGATAGTCTAGAGAACGGCTGCCATTCAGGACCGTGTTTTTATCGATTTGATAAGATCTTTCGGCGTCAAGCCCATAGTTTTGGGCATACAAAAAACGTCCGCGCAAGTCAAAAGCGATGGGGCCGCCGGTGCGTTGATACAGATTTTTTGCTAAAGTTGCTCCAAAACCATACCCACCGGTTATGGCTCGAACATCACTGGATTGATAAGAAAATCCGGCGTTAAGTCCCAAGGTCCAATAGCCCGACTCGTCGATGGAGCCCACTTTTTGTTGCGTGCTTACTTGCCCCAATAGCATTGTAGCATTGATTAGGATAAAACAAAACAAGTAAAATTTTCCGATTGTCTTCATATATGCAGTTTTTACGGTGTCAAGCCTAAGTGCATGTTGGGAGGTCGTCCCCGAAGTATATTCGGGGCAAGTTATTCAGGCTGCAAATTTCAGGTTTTGGAACCTCTTTTGGCTGTTTTTTTGTCCGTCTCGGCTGAGCCGGGATGTACTCAAAAATGAGCCTCGCGAAAACCCAAAACCTGCAATTTTCGCTTCTTAAGCACCACCTCCAAACCTACCCTGATTCGTTCTATGCCATGTTCCATGTTGCCCTACAACATCAATGATTCCCTCGTGGTACTATTCATTAGACTCCATTTTTCTCCGAAAGTATACCCTTTTATAGACTGTTAAAAGATTTATGAATAGTTTTTTTAACAATTTGAAATCAGTTCATTTTCCGTTTAAACGAAGAGGACCTGAATCAAGAAGAGAGGGGGTGTTTTTAAAATGCTGAGAATCAATGGGAAATCAAAAAGGAAAGTCAGGAAGGGGCAAGAGTAATGACGCTGTGACAATTGTTAATAAAATCGAGATTTTTGCTGGATTTTAACGATGTTTTAATGTCGTTCCATTCGTATATTTAAGCAAGGTTTCTCAAGTTGTGGCTTCTTCACAACAAAGTAGAACCTGACATTTTATTAGATGTTTTAAGAATAATAGGTCATTTACTTAGGAGGGGGGGAATTTGTTAATGCTGCATAATTTTTAATGATTTAGCTCATAAAAGGCCCAAAATAACAAGCTTTTGTTTAAATTTGTGGGACACTACACCTAATCACAAGAACGGCGATTAACATACCAAACCAGATCTTCCCCTTCAATCTGGAATAGTTGTCCTATTTGTAAGTTTACAATTGATGTTTGAGAGTTTTTTTAAAAAATTCTAGAATAAAGGTTAGCCGAAACAGGAGCGTTCGGTAGAATCTCGTGAATAGTAAAATGATGAATGATGAATTTAAAAACGTTACTTTTTTTCACCTTTTCTCTTTTGGGACTAACCGTAATGACGGTAGCCCAAACAGTAGATACCGATTTGTATCGAACCATTGATGGTTCTTTTAACAACCCCAACAATCCGGAATGGGGTGCTGCGGGCACAAACCTATTGACTATTACAGGTCTGGCTTTTGCTGATAGTATCTCTATGCCAACCGGGCAAAACAGAGCAAATCCTAGAGAGATTAGCAATACACTGTTTTCTCAAAGTGGGTTGATCAACGACCCGCTTGCTCTCAGTGATTTCTGCTGGGTTTGGGGCCAATTTATTGACCACGATATAGGATTGACACCTGATGGACCAGAGGATTTTACGATTCATGTACCTGCAGGTGATCCCGTTTTTGATCCGCAAGGTGCAGGGCAAGCCGTCATTCCCATGCTTCGTTCTTTGTTTGATTTCAATACGGGCACCTCGCCACAAAACCCGCGTCAGTTTCCAAATATCATTACTGCCTTTGTTGATGGTTCGGGGGTCTATGGATCAACTGAAGAGCGCGCTCATTGGTTGCGCTCATTTGAAGGAGGCAAATTGAAAACTTCACAGGGTAACATGCTGCCCTTTAATACGGTCACTGGAGAATATATTGATGCGATTGACCACGACGCACCTGAAATGGATAACCCTACAGGAATCAGTGATAAATACTATGTGGCGGGAGATGTACGCGCCAATGAGAATCCACTGCTGTTGTCCTTTCACACTTTGTTTATGCGTGAACACAATCGTCTTTGCGACAAAATTTCTTTTGAACATCCAGATTGGAATGATGAAGAAATTTATCAGCATGTGCGCAAGTTGGTGAGTGGCTTGATTCAGTCAATTCTCTACGAGGAGTGGTTGCCGGTGATTGGTGTTCAATTGCCGGAGTATCAAGGGTTTAATCCAGAGGTGAACCCACAGTTGATGAACGTTTTCACCGCTGCGGCTTTCCGTTTGGGGCATACCTTGCTCAATGGAGATCTGAAGCGCCTAGATAATGAAGGAGAGGTTATTCCGCAGGGCAACTTGGCTTTGCGCGATGCTTTTTTCAATCCGTTAGTGGTATTGGAAACGGGAGGAATTGAGCCATTCTTTAAAGGCATGGCTGTACAGGTTCAGCAAAAACTGGACCCCAAAGTGATTGATGATGTGCGCAACTTTTTGTTTGGCGCTCCTGGTGCGGGCGGATTGGATTTGGCAGCCATCAACATCAACCGCGGTCGGGAAAGAGGATTGCCGGACTTCAATAGCATTCGCCAAGCAATAGGTTTAGAACCTTACCTTTTTTACCAGCAGATCAATTCTGATGCCAGTGTTTTTACCCGTTTGTTGACCTTGTATTCCGATATCAATGATATTGACCCTTGGGCGGGTATGTTGGCGGAAGAGCCACTGCCAGGAGCGCTGTTTGGTGAAACAATCATGACATTGATGACCATGCAATTTAGTGCTTTACGGGATGGTGATCGCTTCTTTTATTTGAATGATACTACTCTGACACAACGCGAGCTGGATTGGATCCGCGACACCCGCCTGCGAGATGTGATCATGTACAATACCGGCATCAATTTGATGCAGGATAATGTATTTAAGGCGATGCCTCATGCTTCCATTTGTGAAAACTTGAATGTACAATTAGATGGCCGCATTTATACCGAGGATGGAGAACCTGTGTCCAATGTATTTGTAGACTTGGACGTTCCGGGGGAAGAGTTTGATATGACCACGGATGTGACCGGCTCTTACCTTTTTCAGGGAATTCCTGGTTGTAATGTACAATCGATGCAATTGAGCAAGGATGGCCCTATTAATAATGGAGTGACAACGCTCGACTTGATTCTTATACAAAAACACATTTTAGGTGTGTCCAACCTGGATTCGCCCTATAAGATTATTGCCGCCGATGTGGATAACAATGGGCAGTTGACTACCCTCGATCTGATTCGTATGCGGGCGGTAATTTTGGGTGTCGCTTCTGAATTCCCAAATAATACTTCTTGGCGCTTTATTGCAGCGAATTACGACTTTATTGATCCGCTTAATCCACTGGATGAGCCGTTTGTGGAAGCGCTGAACTTTGATGGCATTTTGGCGGCCAACCAACAGCAGGATTTTATCGCCGTGAAGGTGGGTGATGTCAATGGAAATGCCAATATCGGCTTTGATGATGACCAGGTTGAAGAACGTCATGAGGAACCTGCTTTGGTCTTGACCATGGCCAACGAAGAATTGCAAAAAGGTGGTTTCTATACGGTAGATGTAGCAGCCCAAAAGTCCAAAGGCATAATGGGTTATCAGTTTACGCTGGAATACGATCCTGCTGTATTGCAATTGGTTCATATTGAGCCGATTGCGCCAGAAATGGGCGTAGATAATTTTGGCCGTTTTGACCAAGAAGGATGGCTCACTGTGAGCTGGAATGGCAACCGGTCAGTAGAAGTTGGAGAAGGCTTGTTTCGGTTGAGCTTCCAGGCACTGGAAAGCGGTCAATTGCAAAATATACTCAAGTTGAATGACCGGATAACCACGGCTGAAAGCTATGATGCTTCCTTTGCAAGAGGCGCGGTTAATTTACATTTTACTCAGCCTGCTACCAGTACGTTGGCAGTGGCCGTGAGCCAAAACCAGCCCAACCCATTCACTACCCAAACCAGCATTCCTTTCTTCTTACCACAGGCAGATATGGTGAGCCTCCGCGTGATCGATCCTGCGGGCCGTACCCTCTATCAGCAGAGCGCTGATATGGACCAGGGCTACCATCAGTGGGAATTGGAAACAGCTGATTGGGACGCTTCCGGATTGTTGTACTACCAATTGGAGACAACGGCCGGTATTGTGACCAAAAAGATGGTATTAGCGAGATAAAAAATAGAGAGAATGAAAAATTGTATCCGGATTATTAAATATTCCGGATACAATTTTCCATTTCTACCAATTCTTCCTTTCCTCCCATCCTACCGCTTGCCAAAAATTCCCTATGTTTGGTTGTCACCAATAACAACCAATTATCATGTCTACATCCTATCCTAAATTACTGGCTCCGCTTGACCTTGGATTTACCCAACTAAAAAACCGTGTATTGATGGGTTCGATGCACACCGGATTGGAAGAGTCGAAAAATGGCTTCGATAAGATGGCCGCTTATTTTGCCGAACGGGCCAGGGGTGGAGTAGGGCTGATTGTCACCGGGGGCATTGCACCCAATCGGGCGGGCTGGGTAGCGCCCTTTTCTGCGCGAATGAGTTCGTCTCGTCATGCGCGCAAGCACAGGGTGATTACAGAGGCCGTCCATGCTGAACAGGGAAAGATCTGTATGCAAATCCTGCATGCCGGCCGTTACGGGTATCACCCCTTGGCCGTAGCGCCAACCGCTATCAAATCACCGATTTCGCCGTTTAAACCTTGGGAACTGAGCTCCAATGGCGTAGAAAACACTATTCGAGACTTTGTGCGTTGTGCGCAATTGGCCCGGGAAGCGGGGTATGATGGTGTCGAAATTATGGGTTCGGAAGGGTATTTGATCAATCAGTTTATTGTGGCCAAAACCAACAAACGCAAGGACAAATGGGGAGGCAGCTACGAAAGCCGGATTCAATTTCCTTTGGAAATTGTGCGACGGGTGCGGGAAGCAGTGGGGCATGATTTTATTATTATCTACCGCTTATCCATGCTTGACTTGGTGCATGATGGCAGTAGTTGGGAAGAAGTTGAATATTTGGCGAAAGCCATAGAAAAAGCGGGCGCTACCATTATCAATACCGGTATCGGATGGCATGAGGCCCGAGTTCCTACCATTGCTACGATGGTACCGCGCGGCGGTTTTAGTTGGGTGACCAAACGCCTGATGGGCAAAGTGGGCATTCCATTGATCACCACCAATCGCATCAATACGCCCGAGAAAGCTGAAGAAATTTTGGCCCAAGGTCATGCCGATATGGTATCGATGGCCCGCCCCTTTTTGGCAGACCCCGATTTTGTAGCTAAAGCCCGGGAGAACCGCGCCGACGAGATCAATACTTGCATTGGTTGCAACCAAGCTTGTCTGGATCATATTTTTAAAAATAAGCAAGCTTCCTGTTTGGTAAATCCCCGCGCTTGTTATGAAACGGAGTTGAATTATAGGCCAGCTACCCACAAAAAGAAAATTGCTGTAGTGGGTGCGGGACCAGCGGGGTTGGCCTTTGCTACCGTCGCTGCGGAACGTGGGCATGAGGTACATCTATACGAAGCTGCCGCAGAAATTGGCGGTCAATTTAATTTAGCTAAACGCATTCCAGGCAAGGAGGAATTTTATGAAACCATTCGTTATTTCAATAAAAAGATTGAAAAAAGCAAGGTAAAACTTTATCTAAATACGTATGTTAGTGCTGAATTAATAAAAAGCCAAGGATTTGATGAAATCGTTTTGGCTACGGGCGTCAATCCAAGAGCCATTAACCTACCTGGAATTGACCACCCCAAGGTCTTCTCGTATTTGCAGGTATTGCGGGGGGAAAAGGAAGTTGGCAAATCCGTGGCTATCATCGGAGCGGGAGGTATTGGTTTTGATGTGGCCGAATTTTTGGCGCAGAAAGGTCCTTCGGAAAGCCTTCATGTCCAGGCTTTTATGCAGGAGTGGGGCGTCGATATGAATTATGAAAATCGCGGAGGTTTGAAGATGCCGGATGTCGCACCACCGGCCCGGGAAATTTACCTGTTGCAGCGCACGAAAGGCAAACCTGGCGCGCGCTTAGGGAAGACAACCGGGTGGATTCACCGCAGTAGTTTGAAACATAAGAAAGTACAAATGTTGGCTGGGGTGACGTACGAAAAGATTGATGATCGAGGATTACATATACGCATAGAGGACCAGCCTCAATTGCTGGAAGTACAGCATATCGTGATTTGTGCTGGGCAATTGCCCGAAAGAAGTTTGCAAGCCTCGTTAGGCGCATTGTCCATTCCGATACACCTGATTGGTGGTGCCGATGAAGCCCGAGAATTGGACGCCAAAAGAGCAATAGATCAGGCCTCCCGGCTTGCTGCAGAAATATAAAGTTTGAGCCCCCAACTAACTTGTATAGGGGTGCAGTTGGGATTAGTCCCCTTTTGTAAGGATAAGACAATCTTCTTTATTTTTAATAGAATATGCCTCCGGCGGCATCTTTGTCTTGATACAAAGATGCAAAAATCAAGGCTGTACCTGGTTCTTAACGCTGCGAAAACATACAAAAGCCTAAACGGTAAAAACTCGCCTTGGCGTACCCAGTGTTACTCTTGATTGCAGAAACAATTAATCATTTTTGACCACTTAAAGTA
>CAXHCA010000161.1:0-14476 GCA_964015035.1 uncultured Saprospiraceae bacterium | reverse complement strand
CTTGAGGGGGTAGTGTCCGTAAGGGCGTGCAGGTTCGACTCCTGTTCTGGGCACCGAGAAAAAGCTCAGCTGATGATTCGGCTGGGCTTTTTCGTTTTCAGCAGGATGGACTTTCAACGTTAACTTTCTAGCTCCTTCAACTTTCTAAATATATGATACGTAGAAAAAGCATCAATTACTGAATTATGAAATTGAAAATCTTGCTCAGCATCTGGAAAAAACTTTGCAAACAATTCTGCTAATTTCAGCCATTTGTTTTCGTCAAAGTCTGGAATCGAACTTTTATGTTTAAAGGATAACTTCATTGTACAAACCAATTCTTTTTCACTTAAGTCAAGAGGAATACCTTGGCTAAAAAACGCTGCCTTAACTATCTTTACATCAAATTCGATATTATGGGCAACTAAAGTTTTCACTCGAGATAGGTCTTTTTGGAATAAATCAAGTACAACGTTTATTGGCCTCCCTATCTTCATAAGGGTCTCCTTTTTTATGCCCGTCAATTCTCTAATTTTCCTTTTTATTTTTAGGCTATCATTTTTAATCCATGAACTTTCACTACCTAAAATTTTCTCACCATCCGTTATTATCCAAGCAATCTGGAGAAGGTCAGGAACCTGTGATAGGTCATAAAAAGGCGTGTTAAAATTTTTTAATTTACCATTGGTCTCAACATCAAATATCATAATTAAATCTTTTTCTTCAGATTCAATTTGTTCTGGAAAATGTACTTTCTGTTCTGGATCTGCAATTTTTTTTACTCGGAAATCACTGTAATTACTTGTGGAAAGAATATATCCATCTTTGTTATAAACACAGAGATCATAAAACAGAGAAAAAATCCTTGCACAGTGGACAAATTCAGGTTTAGTTGCTGGAATATCTGTATTTAAGAATCGGTATCTATAACCACTTTTGTGTTTTGAAGGAGGAAGCATTGAATGTAGTTTCCACATAAAATCAATCTTCTCAAGCTGGTTTCGATATTTATCGACGACGTAGAAACTAGAAACTTCTTCTCCTTCCCTGAACAAAACGCCTAGAAGGTTTTCATGAATACTTTTAAATTGAGGTGGGAGACATAATAAACTATTTTCTTTATCTGGAAATGGAGAGTTGATAATTATGTGATATCCCAAACCGCTTCCAGTAGCAATAACCCAATCATACTTTTCTGGAAGTCCCAAAATTGCAAGGACTTTATTAAGGATAGAAGGTGAAAAAACCCAATCAAGGTCAATACACATTAATCCATTGTATCCAAGAACAGCACCAAGTCCAGAAGTATTTCCCCAGTCTATAGATTCAAAATAGCTATCGTCTTGCTCATGAATTTGATAGGATTCCCCACTATCAACTGGTGCTTTGAGGTAGTTACCGAAACTTCCCAAATGGTTCTCCTCTTCCCGATCCACAATGGTAAGATTCAAGCCTAATCTTCTATAATACTTTGAGAAATTTTCTAAATATTCACTATCCATTTTAAACCCTTTTTTGGAATTATCATAAATTTTAAGCCCCCCGGTCCACTTTTACGGAAAATCTATCAAAAAGTTATTTTCTTAAATAAAAAATACCCTCTAGCTCAATCTGTACCCTTCCCCATTTACGCAACCACTTTAAAGTAGAGATCAGAATAGATGTTTTCGTAATCTAGAGGTGATTGCCTTTTCAAATTCTCATGTGGTCGTTCGGTATTATAGTCTACCGACCAAGTCTGAATACTTTGATTGAGTACTTCGAGGTTTTTAAACCAATGCAAGTTAAGACATTCTACCCTTAGTGTTTTATTTAGTCTTTCAATTAATCCATTTTGACTGGGCTTTCCCGGTTGGATAAACTTCAATTCGATTTTATTATCCTCGGCCCATTGTGCTAACTTCTGTGATATAAACTCAGGACCGTTATCGCATCGGATGTATCGAGGACGGCCCCGATATTCCAATACCTGATCTAGCACATCGATCAAAGTGGAGGCTGAAATACTTCTGTAAGCTTCGGTCCACAACGCACGACGCGACTTCTCATCCATGATATTAATAATACGAACTTGCTCCTTGGTTATCATATCCACTGTCCAATCACTGACAAAGTCCATGGCCCAGCCCTCGTTAATTTCATCCGGAGGTAACAACTCTTGATAAACACGTTTAATACCTGGCCGTTTGGGCGTGATGCGAAGATGCAGCTGCTCTGCCTTCCACACCCGGTACACGCGCTTATGGTTCCAGGTATACCCTTGGCGTCTCAAGAAATAAAAGACCAGCCAAAAGCCCCAGGCGATAAACCGACGGGTGGTTTGGTGTAATAGATCTGCTATCTGATCATCCACCTGTTCAGGCCTATGACCTTGCTTTCTGTGGTAGTAAGTCTGGCGACGAAAGCCCAGTACGCGGCAACACATTCGTATACTACACGAATGTAGATGCCCAATCTGATTGATTATTTCTTCTTGGCGTCCTGGGCCTGGTACTTTTTTATCATCTCATAACCGTCCTTAAGGATCCCATGCTGAAGACTGAGTTCAGCATACATCTTCTTAAGCCGCTCATTTTCTTTTTCCAGCTCCTTGACCCTGCGCTTGTCCTCATCCTGTTGAATGGCTAAATCTTTTTTCCAATTGTAAAAAGTTGCCGGACTAATCTGATGCTTGCGGCAGATTTCCTCAATACTCAACCCCGCATCTTGTTCTGCCAACACCGCAAGGCGCTCTGATTCTGTGAAGGTACTTCTACGCATTTTATTTTTTTTTGAAAGTTAGATAATTCTATCTTAACTCTCTACTTATTTTTGGTTGCGCTTTAGGGGAAGGGTACAAATCATACCTCCCTTCTAATACCATTTTCCAATATATAAAATTGCAATTCAACCTCTTGATTTTTCGAGTTAAGGATTAAATACATCTGATTATTTCACCTACCCCCCGAAACAATCTCCCTCTCCAAAGCATTTTTATTAGCGGGCCCAGCTACAGGTTTAGTTTTTGACCCAATTGAAGAGTTGCAAACATTCCGAAGTCAATAATTTGGCATTAGCAGCCATAAATTATATCTTTACTATATGGACACGAACAAGACCGTCATTGACGAACAGGAAGCAGAAAAACTGGAAAGAATTGCTTTTATCCTCAAAACAGTGGCGCACCCGCTGCGTTTGGGTATCGTTCATTTGCTGGAGCAACATCCCAGACTTTCCGTAACTGACATCTGTGAAATGCTCGGTAGCGAACAATCGCTTACCTCTCACCACCTGCAAAATATGCGTCTCAAGGGTATCTTGGCCGTCAAGCGTGAAGGCCGGAGTATGATGTACACCCTCAAAGAACGCGATGTTTCACTCATCATCGAATGCCTTGAGAATTGTCAGTGCAATATGTAGTCTGCCCTATTGGGTAATTCAGAAAAAAACCTCATCTTTACAGCCAAATACATGAAGAAACCTTCATTCATTATTTGACGGTCAAATTGGTCCGTCAAGGGTATCTGTTTAAAAGTCAATCAATTCATGGCACTATTCGGCAAAGGCAGCAAATTGTACAGCATCTTTAATCTCAAATGTCCTCGTTGTCATGAGGCCGATATGTTTGAAACGGGTTCTTTCTCTTTCAATAAACCCTTTGATATGAAGGATCGCTGTGACCACTGTAATGAAAACTTTATGCCGGAACCCGGCTACTACTACGGCGCCATGTTCATATCCTATATCTTTACCGGCTTCTTCTGCATCGGGTTTATGGCTATCGTTCACTGGGGGCTAGGCCTGAGCACCAATGCTTCCTTTGGTATCCTCATCTTCATCTTGGCCATCTTTTTTGTGTACATCTTCCGACTGGCCCGCGCCATCTGGATCAATTTGCACGTAAACTACGATCCCAATAAGGCTTAGTGCTTGTTTGGAGGTAATCATTCAGCGCAGGTTTAGAGGTCGGATTTGCTGGCGAAAAACATCATTGTATTTATCATAATGATAAATATAACGACCTCCTCTTTTCAAACTTCCAGTTGATAAAAACTAGCTTATTCCCCCGATTTCCCGTAATTTTACGCTCCAAAAACAAAAGTCCTAATGGAATTTGACGAAATCACACAGTTACAGGAAGCTGTCAAAGGCTCTCCCGACAACATCCCTTTAAGAAAACTCCTGTGCAATGCTCTGATGAAACAAAAGCGCTTTCAGGATGCAGAAATTGAATACAAGGACGCCCTGAAACTTGCACCCAATGACCTGCAACTCAAAGTGGGCCTGGCCAATGCCTTTCATGCTCAGGATAAAACCTCGCTTGGACTGGTCATCATAGAGGAAATCATCAACCTACCCACCCCACCGGCAAATGGATGGCTGGTCTATGCCAAATTGTTGCTCAAAACCGGACAGGCTACCGAGGCCAAAGAAGCCTACGACAATGCCATCATGCTCAACGATAACCTCCGCGATTCCTTCCTGGAATCAGAAATCAACCTCAAAGCTCAGTCGGACAATCCTTCTGAACCGGAAAAAATCAAACTACGGGTAGGCGGAGATCTGGATGATGAAATAGACAAAGATATCGAGTTGGAACGCCCTAAACTGAATTTTGAGGATGTAGGGGGTATGGACGCCATTAAGGAAGAGATTCGCATGAAAATCATCCATCCCTTGCAACACCCTGAAATCTACCAGGCTTATGGTAAAAAAATCGGTGGCGGCATCCTGCTCTACGGCCCTCCGGGTTGTGGCAAAACTTTCATCGCCCGCGCTACAGCCGGACAAATTAATTCGAGTTTTATTCCAGTGGGCATCAGCGATATCCTCGATATGTATATCGGACAAAGTGAACGGAACCTCCGTGCTATTTTCCAAAAAGCCCGTTCCCTGAAACCCTGCGTCCTCTTTTTTGATGAGGTGGATGCCTTGGGGGCCAAACGTTCTGATATGCGCCAAAGTGCCGGTCGTCATCTAATCAATCAGTTTCTTTCCGAACTGGACGGCATGGAAGACAATGATGGTTTGCTTGTCCTCGGTGCAACCAATGCCCCTTGGCACCTCGACGATGCTTTCCGTCGGCAAAATCGTTTCGGCCGGGTGATCTTTATCCCACCACCGGATGAAGCAGCTCGGGAAGCCATTCTGCGGCTTAAGCTCAAAAATAAACCCACCGGCAATATCGATTACAAACGCCTGGCCAAAAAGTCAGCAGATTTTTCCGGTGCCGACCTGGAAGGGGCCATCGACATTGCCATTGAATCCAAGCTGGCAGAAGCCATGAAAAAAGGGGTGCCTCAACCCTTGGAGACCAAAGACCTCGAATCGGCTATCAAAAAACAAAAGCCGACCACAAAAGAGTGGTTTTCTACCGCTAAAAACTACGCGCTATTTGCCAATGAAGGCGGTATTTATGATGAAATTTTGGACTACCTGAAATTGAAATAAAGGAACAAGCAATAAAGTTGGGACGCAGAGATAAAGGAGAATTATTCGAAATTTCACGCCATGATATATGGGCTTAGTCGTGCATCCCCTTAAAAATAAAGTAAATGAACCACCATTTGGAAAGGGGCCGTCTATTATTAATGCAAAATCGCCCCAAGGACGCTGAAATAGAATTCCAAAAAGCCTTGCAGCAAGACCCACAGGATGCTATCGCAATGGCTCTTTTAGCGGAATGTTACATGGAATCGAGCCGTTTTCCTGAAGCATTGGAAATGGCGAAAAATGCAGTCCATGAGGAGCCGGAAATTCCTTTCCTCTTTTACGTATTGGCGAAAGCCCAATATTACAACAAACGCATCAAAGATGCCCGGCAAACCATCGCCAGCGGACTGGAAATGGATCCTGAAAATGCTGATTTTTACCTGATGTTGTCCAATATTGAGTTTTACGACGAAAATTGGCAAGCGGCCCTAGAAGCTGCAAAAAATGGATTGGCACTGGAACCGGATTCCGTCAACCTCATCAACCTGCGTGCCCAAGCCTTGGTGCGCCTCAACAGAAAGGAGGAAGCGGCCGTCACCATGGATGAAGCCCTTCGTAGGGCCCCCGAAGACAGCTATTCCCATGCCAATAAAGGCTGGATTGCTATGGAGCGTGGGGAGTTTGACCAGTCGGTTTTGCACTTCCGGGAAGCCTTAAAACTCAATCCCACCAACACCTATGCCCGCAGTGGCCTCAAAGAAGCGATCAAAGGCAAAAACCTGTTGTATCGCGGTGTTTTGAAATACTTTTTCTGGGTCAGCAAGATGAGCGAAAAAAATCGCTGGGCCTTTATCATTGGGCTTTATGTGGTTTACCGCATCATCATCTGGGCAGCGGAACAATATCCGACGATTGCCCCCCTACTCTACCCGCTGATCGCGGCTTATGTCATTTTTGCCTTTTCCTCCTGGATCGCCGCCCCCATTTCCAATCTCTTCCTTCAATTGCATCCCTTAGGGAAATATGCCCTAACCGATGATGAACGGTTGGGCGCTAATATCACGGGTGCCGTGGGAGCAATTGCCCTGGGCTGCTTGATTGTATTTATCGTTAATGGTAATGTCTTGTTTCAGGCCCTGGGTATTGTACTTGGCGTTCTCTTAATTCCCGTGGGAGGTACTTTTAGTGTTGATGAACGTAGCAAAGCACGTAAATACCTGCTCATGTACACAGCGGCCCTGGCATTAAGTGGCCTCTTTTGGGTCTTCACTGGTCAGCTCTTTGGCTTGGCCATCCTGGGCTTCGGCGTGTTTGCCTTTAGCTGGGTTGCCAACTATTTCATCAGTAAGGACCGGAAAGAATTCTACGATTAAAGCCGCAATCGAATACCCGGGCCAAGCAGGTAGAAAAACTTGGATTCCGCCAGAAAATAGCCGCCTCCCAAAAATAGTGGAAAACTCAGCTTGCCACTATTTTTGGTACGAATGGGATACAAACTGGCCAGCACCACCACCCCCACGTCGCGGTTGTCGTTGCTTTCACTAAAATTGAAAGCATTAAATGCCAAAAAACCTGCACCAAACTTATAAGGCCGGTATTTGGCAATGCGTCGTGGATGGTAAAAACTGAATTGCGCAATCATAGCCATACTTACCCCACTCAAGGCGCCAAACCCGGAATCCCCTACCCTTTTGGTCAACAAACCCGCCGGGAATGAAACTTCCAGATCAAAGGTGGTGTAGCGCCGTAGGATAAATTCCGCGCGTTTCTTAAAGCCCTTACTTCCATGCTTCATCGGATCGTGCTGGATGGTAATCTCAATGGCCGACCACTCCTCCAAATCAAAGGTCTTACGCCGAATATATTGGTTGAGACTGATATTTTCATGGCGGCAACTTACGGGATCGTAATAGTCAAAACGAGGAGAATTTTCACCAGGGCAAACCACTACATCCGCAATGGTCCGCTTATCAATCAAATCATTGTCCTTATCGGAAATCTGTATATCAATGGTGAGGTATTGCTTACCGTATAGCCGATTGTCTGAATCTATCACTCCTTGGTCAAAAGCTACCACGATATCATCTAGCGTATGATCAATGAAGATGGTTTTATCAATCTCGGAAACTACATAATCTTCATTCTTGCCAGTGATGAAGTGTATAAAATTAAGTGCGTGAGGGGTTTGAAACTCCTGCACCATCAAGCTTTTCCCAATCGGTTTCCCGTAATTGAGCACTTCAATCTTCTGTCGGTTGATATCCAAAGGTACTTTGGCATTGAAGACCAACTCATTTTCGCCCCGGATCAGGGTATCTGTCTGCACATCCCTCAGCCCATCAAAGCTGAACCGGGCCTTGTGCAAGCCTTCACCGGTCAGCTTGATGGTAATGCTCTCTCCCGGATAAATCTTGTTTCCCTTGCTTTCATTCCCCTTTTCCGCCAATACATTCACCCCTGCCAGATGAGTGGCCGGAGTGATGCTGAAGTTGGTGATAAACTTAGCCACATCACCGTCTTTAATGTAGAGGTAATTTTCCGATTGCCGATGTTGATTAAAAGGCCTTAGCCAACACAACACCCGCCCATTGGCTAGAATACTACGCGTAAAAATTTCGGCAATCAGCTGCCCCCCGGCTTCTTCTTGCTTCTCTAATCGATAGGTTTTCTTCAGCTCTACCGAGGGGTGGTATTCCATTTCAATCTCAATGCCTTCCACCTCATCATTTTTTAGGCTAACCTCCTTTTTATTGGTATTTAAGAAGACCAGTTTGCTCTCTTTTACATCAAAATCGTATTCCAATGGTGGAAGATCGTACACAATACTGTCTGCTGACACAAGCATGGGCTTCTTTAGCGGAAGCGGCACCGATAGCAGCTGTATCCCCGGCTGATTGGGCAATAAATGGATCAGCAGTTCCCCTTGTCGATTGGAAAATTTATAATCGATATTTTTTCCACGGGTCCACTGATTGGAATATTTGATGTTGTCCGGCCGATTGGTCTCTACTTTGAAAGTCCTTTCTTCCCCAATGAATAACTTATTATCCTTGGGTTTCAGAAATGCACTGGTCTTGGTCAGTGGCTGCAAATGCAACTCGTAGATGAAAGCCTCTTGCCAAGGTTTTGGTTTCACCGAAAAAGTGAATTGCAGAAAATCACTGGTGGTCAATTGCTTAAAACGTACCTTAAAACGGTAATGATCATCATTGATATTCATTAAGCTATCAACCACCTCAAAGTCGCCTGAAGGCAATAACTGGAATTCTGCAAACGGTGTACTGCCACTAGGGAAAATTTCTACTTCACAAATCGCTTTGACATCTTCATATACAAAATATAGGTGCGGCTTACCGCCAATATCAATGCTATGATCATTGGTAGAAAAGGTCGATGTATCAACCTGAAGCCGAACTTCTTTGAAAAAAGAGTTTAGTTTGGTTTGGGAATACCCTGAGGTTCCCATCAGCATAAAGAGTACCAGCTGAAGGACACAAGCCAACAAGGGCGGCCTCCAGGGTGAGTGAAGCATTTTCATGACTAACCATCAATCGTTTTACAAAACCTAATAACGCTAAAATTAGCGCAAACATTGGTTTGTTCACAACATAATGATAATTTTTAGCAAGGAATTACAATTCGTAATTCGGTGTCAGTGCTTCTCCTTTTTCTTTATAAAATTCATTGATAATGCGGATTACTTCCTCCGGCTCATCGGTAATGGGCATCAGATCCAAGTCTACCGCAGCAATGTTGTTTTCCTGCTCCAGCATCACCTGCTCAATCCAGCCTTTGAGCCCTGACCAAAACTTCGTGCCGACCAAAATAACCGGCACCTTAGTAATCTTCCCAGTTTGTACCAGAGTCAATACTTCAAAGAGTTCATCCATGGTTCCAAAACCACCTGGTAATGCGACAAAAGCCTGCGCAAATTTGACAAACATCACCTTGCGAACAAAAAAGTAGCGAAAGTTGAGGTTTTTATCAAAATCGATGTATTGATTGTGGCTCTGCTCAAAAGGCAGATTGATGTTCAAGCCTACTGATTTTCCACCATACAGGGAAGCCCCCTTATTACCTGCTTCCATGATCCCAGGGCCGCCGCCGGTAATGACACCGTAGCCTTCCTCTGTAAGTAACCGGGCAATATCTACAGCTGTCTTATAATAGGGGTGGTCTGGTTTGGTACGGGCCGATCCAAAAATGGATACACAGGGGCCAACATGGGTTAGTGTTTCGAATCCTTCTACAAATTCAGATAATACTTTAAACATGGTCCAGGAGTTTTCTCCTTTAAGCTGTTTCCCCCACTTTTTCATCGGGTGTTTCTCCTGTAGGATTCCGTTGTTTTCTGACATAACTTAATATTTTTTAATTTCTCGGGCTGAAATGTACTTGCTTGTGTATTTGAAAGGGGGATCATTTAACCCTTTTCCTTGTTCAAAAACCAAACTTAACCCGTTTTTTAGGCGCAAAAAGCCCGTCATTTGTCATGACAGGCTTTTTCCACATATCCAGAATTATTGACTAGTTAGTAAATTTTTATAATAAATTCAAGAAATCTAGATGATCTAGCACTTTTTCTCTTTAAAAACAACGAAAAATTACGTGATTAGGTATGTCCATCAAGTATTAAAATTGTTGAACTCCTTATCGATAAACTCGTGTAAATCTTCCTTATTCTCAAAATTTCGAAAGACTTCTTTGAGCTGAATATTGGCCTGCGCGCTGACCGGCACCACATATCGATTCACGTCTTCTTCCGTAATTCCAGTACTGCTCAATATAATTAAACGCTCTACGACGTTGCGAAGTTCACGAATATTACCAGACCAGTGGATTTGTTTAAGAACAGTAACGGCTTCCTTCGTGATTTTTTTAGGTGCAATACCGTATTCTTCACAAATTTTATTGATGAAATGTTCGATCAATAAAGGAATATCATCGGGACGATCATTGAGGGAGGGCACTTCCACAATGATTACGGCCAATCTATGGTATAAATCCTCCCGAAAACGCCCCGCATCAATCTCTTTACGTAAATCCTTATTGGTTGCCGCCACAATGCGTACATCCACGTCAATATCCTTATCGCCCCCTACCCTGGTGATGCGATTTTCCTGTAAGGCGCGTAATACCTTTGCCTGAGCAGATAAGCTCATGTCGCCAATTTCATCCAGGAAAAGGGTGCCGCCGTTGGCCTGCTCAAATTTCCCAATGCGCTGCTTATTGGCCGATGTAAAAGCACCTTTCTCATGTCCAAACAACTCACTTTCAATCAATTCCGAAGGAATAGCAGCACAATTCACCTCAACAATAGGCTGCTCGTGGCGCCCACTTTTTTCGTGAAGCCAACGGGCTACCAGTTCTTTCCCGGTGCCATTTGGTCCCGTCACCAAAACCCGGGCATCGGTCGGTGCCACGCGTTCAATGGTTTCCTTGATATGGGTAATGGCCGGCGATTCACCGATGATTTCCTGCACCTTATTGCGGGTCACCTTGCGCTTAAGCACCTTGGTTTCGGATATGAGAGTGGATTTATCCAGCGCATTGCGTATGGTAATCAGCAATCGGTTGAGATCCGGTGGCTTAGAGATAAAATCAAAAGCCCCTCGTTTCACCGCATCCACTGCCGTATCGATATTGGCGTGACCGGAAATCATAATCACCGGCGTATCGGGTGCCAACAATTGGATGCGATCCAGCGCCTCCATGCCATCCATTTGAGGCATTTTAATATCTAAAATCAAAACATCATAGCTGCCTTTTTTGAGTTTGACCAAACACTCCACGCCATCAGCCGCCTCCTCCACATCGTACTTCTCAAACTCCAGGATATCCCGCAAGGTCCGCCGAATACTTTGTTCATCGTCTACAACCAATATTCTGGCCATGTTTCACGTGTTTTTCTAAAAATATTAACTTTTTTGCAAATATGTCATTTATTAGTACGCTTTTAACAAAATAAGGTTGCACAGAAGAGGGGTGATTTTGCAAATGATGCTCCTTTACTCCGTACCTGTTTGAGCGCATGTTTGGAGGTAGTCATTCAGGCTGCAAATTGCAGATTTTGGGTACTCGCAAGACCAATTCAAACAAAAAATATCCGGAATGGGGGCTCACTAGCCTGGCCCCAATACACCTCCGGGGTTCCCCAAAAACGTGCACTAAACCATCCGAAAAAACTCGTGCAAAGTCACCGATTTTACAATTGATCCATTAAAATTTATTTATTTTTGAAATAACCAAAGTCTTTCCAGCTGTTACTAACCAATAAAACAATCCAACATGAGAGGCCTTATCATCATTTTAGGGGTCGTACTATGCGCAGCGCTCTATTTTGTACTCCCATCCACATCCACAAAAATGCCGCAGCCCACCAACGGGCATACCCTTGTTAACTACGGTGAAGAAGAGGGCAATGGCGACCGTCGTCGTGCCTGGCTGGAATTGATGCACCAAACAGCACCGGGTACCAACTGGCGGCAATTGGAATACCAAAATCGCCTGGCCAAACAGCGGGAACGAGCACAAAATGTGAACTCCCGAAATGATTGTACTGGTGAAGTTTTGGCCAGCGGTTTGATAAAAGGCCAGTGGCAAGAACGCGGCAGCCGCAATCAAGCTGGCAGTGTTTCCGAGCTCGAATACGATGCCGTAGCTGATGTCATTTGGCTGCGATCAGCCGGAGGCGCCCTTTGGAAATCTCACCGTACTGAGCTGGACTGGCAAGTGGTCAATCAAGACTTCAATTTCACGGATGGACTGCTACAATTTATCGAAACAGAAAATGGACGGCGGCTTTTGGCCAATATTTCTCGTATTCCCCACTATTCTGACGATGATGGCCTAACCTGGACCTCCGCTCAAGGCATCACGCACACCAGCAGCTGGGGCGATGTGCAAAGCAGTGTGGTCTTAGACGACACCCTGCACACCTATTACACCATTTCCAAACCCGATTACTGGGACAATCTAAAGCTCTACAAATCAACCGACAATGGAGAAAGTTTCCATCCCGTCAAAACGTTCACAACCCATGAATTTAGTCGGTTCAAACTGTGTAGTCCAGCCCAGAATAATAACTTATACCTGGCAGAAAAAACGGCTGATGGTGAGGGAAGATTCTATCAAGTTAATCCCGAAAATGATGAGCTAACCTTGCTAAATCCAGAAGGTGGATTTTCCTTTGGCAATTCTCGGGCCAATCTGGCGGCCTGGGCTTCAGATACCACCACTATCTTTTATACCTATACCGACATTGAAGAAGAGGGCCGACAAGTTTGGCGATCCGACGATTTGGGTGTAACCTGGACGCCCCAAGGCGAGCTTTCTGATAGTCCGTGGCCTGTAGGTATTTATGTATTGCCTTCCAACCCGAATAAATTGATCATGGGTGCCGTGGAGTGCTTTACCAGCGAAGATGCCGGTGTCACCTGGGAAAAAGTCAATGATTGGTGGGCCTATTACGATGATGTAGAAGGCCAATTACACGCCGACATCATGAATATTCGGGAGTTTCAGACCGCAACCGGTCAGGGTTTTTTATTAATCAGCCATCACGGCGGACTGACCTACTCAGAGGCATTTATGGATGACCAAACCAATATCAGCCTGGAAGGGTTGAATGTGTCCCAATATTACAGTGTACGCACCGATCCAATTGACCCCAATTTTGTCTACGCCGGTTCCCAGGACCAAGGCTTCCAATTATCCGCTACCTTCCTAGATCAGGAAGATGGAGAAGAGTCTTTTTGGCAAGTGATTTCCGGCGATTATGGGCACCTGACCTTCGCCAATGAGGGCAATTCCCTATGGTGCGTCTATCCCGGTGGCTGGGTGACTTGCTACGAACAGGCGCAAACGGGGGAGCTGACCTATTCCTTTGATCTAGAATCTGAAAATGAATCGGTTTGGCTACCGCCTTTGGCCAGCTTGTCTAATAGCCCGGAGAATAAAATTTATATGGCCGGTGGGAATATCGATGGTGGCCCGGGTAGTTACCTCATCCAATTGACCGGAATCGATAACGAAGTAGTCGCTACGCAGTTTGATTTTGACTTCAAATTAGAATCTGCCGGAGGAGAAGTTTCGGCTATTGGCCTTGCGCCCACCGATCCTCAGCGCATTTATACGGCCACTACCAACGGTCGTTTTTTCGCTTCCCATGACGGTGGTCAAACCTGGGAACAAACCGTCAATTTCCTGCCCGGAGGTCATTACCTCTACGGACAAAAAATCCTGGTTTCCCCCAGCAATCCCGATCTGGTTTATCTGGCAGGAAGTGGCTATTCCAATCCGGCCGTTTACCGCTCAGAAGATGGTGGTCAGCACTTTAACTCTATGAGTAGTGGGCTCCCTCAGACCATGGTTTTTGATATGGCTATCAATGAGGACGAAAGCCTGATCTTTGCCGCCACCGAAGCCGGTCCCTACGTGTATGTAGCCACCGAAAACAAGTGGTTCGACCTCTCCGGTGATTGCGCGCCAACCCAAACTTATTGGTCGGTAGAATATATCCCAACCTTGCGTACTGCCCGCTTTGGCACCTACGGCCGTGGCATCTGGGATTTTGCCCTGGAAACGGAAGTAGCAACAGAAGCACCCATTGCCGAAGCTGCAAGTTGGAAAATCGGTCCGAATCCTTCCAACGGGCAGTTTGTCTTACAAATTCAACAAACGCTATCCGGCCCACAGGCCATTCAGGTTTTTGATGCCAATGGACGGCTGGTACATCAGGAAAAAGAGGAGGTTTTATCTGGGAATATCGACTTGAATTTGAGCAAACTTTCCGCGGGAACCTATTGGGTGAAAGTCGGAGTAGAGAGCCATAAAGTTGTCATTGTGAAATAGTCTTCATCCAAGGGTTGGCCAAAATTTATTTTGGTCGTAAACCGCCACTTTCCAAGTCGTGGACTTTGAAAGAGGCTATTTTATTCGAAAAAACAGGTTCCGAAGGAACCAAATCTCTGTAGCCACCGCCAATATGAAAAGGGATGCGCGCCAGTGGTGCGCTATCTTTAACAGGAAGCCATAGAAAATTTAGGGCGAAATAAATTTCACCCAACCAGCATGACGTTGACCT
>CAXHCA010000160.1:0-14789 GCA_964015035.1 uncultured Saprospiraceae bacterium | reverse complement strand
ATGATCAGAGAAGTTTTAAAAATCGAGGAAAAAAGAGTGAGATCGGTATCTGACGTTTCCAGTTTGTACAATTGTGCCACAAAGGTAATCAGTACACAAACAACGGATAACCAGGCCAGGATGGTGAGGCGTCGTTTGGCAAAAGACTCCCACAATACGTATCCCAGAAAACCCAGGGTAAGGGTTGCATAATACACATCCAATTCGCTGATCAAGGCATAACTTCGACCAGAGAGCATCTTGCTAATGGTCGGTAACAATGAAAACAAAAACGGTAACCCAATAATATAGTGCCAGTAGCGCGACTGAATAATGGGCTCTAATCGCTTAGGTATATATCGAAACCAGGGTAAGGCCAATAGGATAAAGAGGCTGTTAAAAAGCGATAAGATGCTGCGCCAACCACTCATTTTATGGGACTTTTCAAGTTGGAATTGATGCGCATTTAGCAGGGCGTCCTTGGTGCGATTGCGTTGGGTCATCCATAATTCGGGAGTGGTTTCTTCACTTTGTAGTAGGCTGTTGAGCTCTTGTTGAAACAGTTGGCTCTCTTGCTGAAATTGCCCCGCATAATAGATTTCTACCCCCCCTGAAAAACTCCAGCACAAGACGGATAACGCCAGCCAGACCTGCCCGAAATCTTTTTGTTTACGGCCAATATGCCACCAAATAGCCATCAGCGCAACAAAGGCAAATAAACACACGGAAAACTGCCACCATCCATAATTGGATAATAACTGTGCATCAATTACTGGTCGTAATGTAAAGGCTTCATTCATGTTGCTCAAGTCGGAGATACGGGCACTAAGATAGTAAGTTTGTTTGATCTCGGTTTTCTTGTCAACTTTATCGCTGACTACAATGGCCTCGGCCTCTACTACTTTGGTTGTAGTTGATCAATTGAAACATATAGCTGCCTGGCGACCATTTCCGTGTGTCAATCATGGTTTGTTGCTGGTCAATGGTTTGCAAGCCTGATTAGCTTGCCCCGAATATCCTGAGGGGACGATCACCAAACATGCACTTAACACAAGTGCGGGGCATTTGTCTTTATCGAAGCAGGAATACGAACATTACCAAAGGGTTTACTATTTTTGCGAGAAACCATCGGTATGTATCCGGATTTATCCTATGTTTTTCATGCCCTGCTGGGCACTGAGCCCGACAACTGGCTGTCTCTGTTCAAAACTTTTGGACTGTTGTTAGTTACGGCCATCCTCACTGCTGCTTTTTTTCTACAACGAGAATTGAAACGCAAAGCGGAGGAAGGGGTATTCAACGGCCAGAAAGTACAGTTGAATCCGTCCCGTCCTGCTACCTGGGGGGAGATACTGACCAATGCTTTCTTTGGATTCCTCCTGGGCTTTAAGTTGCCGCACGTCATCCAAAACATGGACGCCATGAAGCGCGATGCTGCTGATGTCTTGCTGACGGGAGAAGGCAATTGGCTGATTGGTATTTTAACGGCACTGGCTTTTGGCGCTTACCAATACTGGAAAGGGCAGCAACGGGAGAAATCAAAGTCAAAGATTCGGGAAGTGGAATTATTTCCACACGATCGCATTGGTGATATTACGATCTTGGCAGCCATTTTTGGCGTAGTTGGTGCCAAAGTTTTCGCCTTGATCGAAGACCTGCCTACCTTTTTTGCAGATCCCATAGGGACTTTCTTTTCGGGGAGTGGACTGGCTATCTATGGCGGACTAATCGGTGGTTTCCTGGGCGTTTCTTGGTATTTGCGCAGTAAAAAAATTCCGATTATTCCTGTATTAGATGCGGTGGCCCCGGCGCTGATATTAGCCTATGGCATTGGTCGCTTAGGTTGTCACTTTTCCGGCGATGGCGACTGGGGAATTGTCAACGAGTTGGCCCAGCCATCTTGGTGGTTTTTGCCCGACTGGCTTTGGGCCTATGATTATCCGCATAATGTCATTAATGAAGGGGTGCCAATTGAGGGATGTTCCTTCCGCTATTGCAAACACCTCGTTCCTTCTGTTTATCCTACAGCACTATATGAAACCATCATGGCTACCGGTATTTTCGGCATTTTATGGGGTTTACGCAAACGCATTACTATTCCCGGTATGTTGTTTTTTATTTACCTGATCTTTAACGGGATTGAAAGATTTACCATCGAAAAAATCCGGGTCAATGATAAATACCAGGTTTTAGGCACACAACTGACCCAAGCAGAAATGATTGCTGTTGTGCTCTTTCTGATTGGTGTAATTGGTTGTTTTGTACTTTGGCGGAAGTCTAAAAAAGCGTAATCGTTTCTGCTTGTACGTTCCCGGCAAATTATGGATATTTGAACCCTAAAATTTAATCTATGTCAGACCACAAAGTGATCTTTTCTATGGAGGGTGTTTCCAAAACATTTCCTCCCAGTAAGAAGGTACTCAATAATATATGGCTCAGCTTTTTTTACGGTGCTAAGATTGGCGTGCTGGGGCTTAATGGATCGGGGAAATCTACTCTGCTTAAGATTATTGCCGGACAAGACCCCAACTATGAAGGACGTATCCATTTTGATGGCAGTTATAAGATTGGACTGCTGGAGCAGGAGCCGCAATTGGACGAAAATAAAACCGTACGTCAGGTTGTGGAAGAAGGCGTACAGGAAATCGTCGATCTGATGGCGGCTTATGAGGAGATCAACCTCAAGTTTTCGGAACCCATGAGTGATGATGAGATGAATGCCCTCATCGAAAAGCAGGGCGAGATGATGGAGCAATTGGATCATCACAATGCCTGGGAGCTCGACAACCGCCTCGATACGGCTATGGAAGCCTTGCGCTGCCCCCCGGATGATGCGTCGGTTAAGGTCCTCTCGGGAGGGGAACGCCGCCGGGTGGCATTGGCCCGTTTGTTATTGAGTAACCCGGATATTCTGTTATTGGACGAACCAACCAACCACCTGGATGCCGAGTCGGTAGACTGGTTGGAGCAATATTTACAAAACTTTCCGGGGACGGTCATTGCCGTGACGCACGACCGCTACTTCTTGGACAATGTAGCAGGCTGGATTCTTGAACTCGATCGTGGGGAAGGTATTCCTTGGGAAGGAAACTACTCTTCCTGGTTAGAGCAAAAAGCCAAACGCCTGGAAATGGAAGAAAAGGCCGCTACCAAACGGCAAAGAACCTTGGAGCGAGAGTTAGAGTGGATTCGCATGGCACCCAAAGCCCGCCAATCGAAGGGGAAGGCGCGTTTGAATGCTTATGATAAACTCGCCAGTGAAGAAGGCAAGGCGCAGGAGTCGAAACTGGAATTATACATCCCTCCCGGACCCCGTTTGGGAGATGTGGTGATCGATGTCGAAAACCTGACCAAAGGTTTTGGAGATCGCCTGTTGTTTGAAAATCTGAGTTTCAGCATTCCCAAAAATGCAATTGTGGGGATTATCGGCCCTAATGGAGTAGGGAAGAGTACCCTGTTTCGCATGATCATGGGCCAGGAAAAGCCAGATAAAGGTAAAATTACCATTGGCGATACTGTACAGATGTCTTACGTGGATCAAAGCCACGAACAATTACAAAGTGGAGATAAAACCGTTTATGATGTCGTTTCCGAAGGCAATGACTTAATCCAAATTGGCAACGCCACGGTGAACGCTAGGGCTTATTTAAGTCGATTCAATTTTGCCGGTGCTGACCAACAAAAGAAGGTCGGTGTACTTTCCGGTGGAGAACGCAATCGCCTGCATTTGTCTATGACCTTACGCGAAGGTGGCAACGTACTACTGCTTGACGAACCGACCAACGATATCGATATCAATACCCTGCGAGCCCTGGAAGATGCCCTTGATAATTTCGCTGGTTGCGTGATCGTCATTTCGCACGACCGTTGGTTTATCGACCGCTTGGCTACGCATATTCTCTCCTTTGAAGATGAAGCAGAAGTGGTCTTCTTTGAAGGCAATTATTCCCAATATGAAGAAATGAAAAAAGCCAAACAGGGTGATGTTGCACCGAGAAGACCGAGGTTTAAGAATGTGATTAATCGGTAGAGCGTTTCGAACGCGGAGATGGCGAGAGAGAAAATAGTGTAATGGTTAGAAGGAGGGAGGGATCGCGCTCATCCCTAAGTGCTTGTTTGGAGGTGGTGCTTTAGCAGCAAAAATTGCAGATTTGGGGTTCTCGCAAGGCTCATTTTTGAGTACTTAGCAGCGCTAAGCACTAAAGCTTAAAACCTATTGACAGAGATAAGTTGTTACTTGCAAAAACCGATTGGCTGACTCACCTTGTTGGAAAAAAATAGCGAATTATGCCTCAACAAATTGCTCATCTTGCGCTGGTGGTCAAGGACTACGACGAAGCCATCGATTTTTATACACAGAAACTTAATTTTGACCTACTGGAAGACACCCCCCTTTCGGAAACGAAACGCTGGGTATTGGTTGCACCAAAAGGCTCCAGTGGTTGTGCCCTCTTATTGGCGAAAGCTAAAAATGAAGCAGAAAAAAGCCGCATTGGTAATCAGACAGGTGGGCGCGTTTTTCTTTTCTTGCATACCGATGGTTTTTGGCGCGATTACAAACACTTGACTGCTGCGGGAATCACCTTCGTTCGCCAGCCCTCGGAAGAAGAGTACGGGACGGTAGCGGTGTTTGAAGACTTATATGGTAATTTGTGGGATTTGATTGGGAAGTAGGAGGTGTGTTTTCCAGAAAAAGGCCTTTTGAGGAGAAATGCAGGACAATTTACCTGCCCCAGCCGAAGAACCAAGCTATTTGTACTAAATCAACTCAACCCTTCCATTGTGCTACTTGCACCGACCCCGGAATACCAATATATTACAGGCCGCTTTGAAATCGTTTACTAAGAAACAAATGTAGGAGTATGAAAAAGATAGCAACAACTTTGATTTTAGTGGCATTAGCCGTCATGATTTTTGCGCAAAGCACAACACGCGCCGTGCTTGAGGTGCAACTCGAACCACTGGAAAGTGAAGAATATTTATCGGAAGTGCAGACCGTTCCTCTGAAAGATGTAGCTCCGTTCCTGGCTTATTTCACGAAATGGGAGAACACCCAAGCCGTCAATTTGGCCATTCGTTTTTCGGTGGATGGTAATACCTGGACGGGATGGGAACCTATGAACCCAGACCCACATCAGGATTCAAGAGACGGAAAAACGATTAGTGAACTGATGTTTGCCCAAAATGATCAATTGATCTTTCAGGTAAGGGCCAACCGCCAACTCACCGGGTTAGAATGCCACTTTTATAACCCGGGAAAAAGTCCGGAACGGATGCGTGAAAGTGATGACGGGATCGTGACCAGTAGAGCCTGCCCTTGCCCCATTCCAGGCTTCTTTTCGCGGGAAGATTGGTGCCCAAACGGAGACTGTCCGGTTGATCCAACACCGAGTTACACCCAAGTGGATCACCTCATTGTACACCATTCTGCCGGCCCTAATACATCTTCTGACTGGGCGGCCGTAGTGCGCTCTTTTTGGGATTATCACGTGAATGGAAATGGCTGGGATGACATCGGCTACAACTGGCTGATCGACCCCAATGGCAAGGTATACCTCGGGCGTGGCAATGATGTAATCGGCGCTCACTTTTGTGGCATGAATTCGACCACGATGGGGGTTTGTGTTATTGGTGATTTCACAGAGATTATCCCAACCATTGAAGCACAAAGTAAGTTGGTAGATCTGCTTTCCTGGAAGGCTTGTACCGAGGATATTGATCCCCTAGGTATTTCTTACCACGTTTCTTCGGGAGAGGATCTAATTAATATTGCCGGACACCGCGATGGTTGCTCTACGGCTTGTCCGGGCAACTCTTTTTATCCCTTGCTCGACAATATCCGCGATATGGTCTCTTTCAAAATCATTACCGGTTGTAGTGGATTGCCTGGTGCCACTGACCTCACTGGAGTCCTCAATGATGTAGATGCTCAATTGAGCTGGACGGACAATACTGACGGAGAAAGTGGTTACCTGTTGGAGCGTTCGGAAAATGATCCGGACAACTTTACCCTTTTGGCTACCGTAGATCCGGATGTGACCACCTATACCGACCCCGGACTGAACCTCGGGTCAGATTATTACTATCGGATTCGGGCCTTTACGGAAATGGATACTTCTGCTTATAGCAATGTGATCTTACTAAGCTTGAACATTTCGGCTACATCGCAGCTGTTTAATGCCCAAACGGTCCAATTGTTTCCCAATCCGGTAGCTTCACAATTGACCATTACCATTCAGAATCCAGCACGGGGATTGATGCAGGTCGCCCTACTGGATGTGGTCGGACAACAGGTGCTTCAGCAACAAAAACTAGATAAAAATACCGACCAAATGACCGTTGATTTTGACCTGGCTGATTTGCCGACAGGCGTTTACCTGCTGCGGATCAAAATGGGAGAAGAAGAAGGCATTTTCAGGGTCGTGAAATCATAACTCGATAGGGGACGCAAAGCCGCAGGAAAGATGGAGGTGCTCAAACATTTTCTTGCGGCTTTGTGTGACTTCAAATTCAAGCTCTTCCAAAAAATCCTTCCCTCCAGGCAACCCTTCTCCTCCTTTTTGCACCATTACGATAGTAAGGACTGAGAATACCGAAATAACTGCTTTGGAAAACACCGAAAAAAGGCTGATTGAGGGCTGCCTCAAAAAGGACCGTAAGGTACAGCGGCAATTGTATGAGCAATACAAGGTAGCCATGTTTCGCCTTTGTTTGCGTTATGCCAAAGACCGTGCTGAGGCGGAAGATTTATTGCAGGACGGTTTTTTGAAGGTCTTTCAGGACTTGAGCAAATACCGGGGCGAAGGGGCGCTCGGCGGATGGATCAGAAAAGTAATGATCAATACGGCATTGCAACACCTGCGTCGGCAGAAAATGGCATTCCCAACGGTAGATGTGGAGAAAATTGCCGAAACGCATGCTTCAGAAGAGTTGATTTTCAGCGGCCTGCGGACACAGACACTGACGCTGATGATTCAGCAATTGCCTCCGGGGTATCGAACGGTTTTCAACTTGTATGTCATTGAAGGATACAACCACCAGGAAATTGCCGATCAACTCGGAATAAATGTCAATACGTCAAAATCTCAGTTGTCAAAAGCCAAGGCAATGCTGCGTAGCAAACTGGAAAAAAGCATGGTCAGTGAACCATGACCTTTGGCTGATTAGTGGTAGAAAAATGTAGTTTGAATATGGATGAAAATTTACATAATGACAAACTGGAATCGTTCTTCCAAAAGTCCTTTGGGGCCCAGGAAGAAGGCCAAGCTCCTGATGGTTGGGATGTCCCCGGCGATGAGGTGTGGGCAGGCATTGACCAAGGGCTGGAAGAGTCGTCTATCAGACCAAGTGTCATTCCTTGGCGGAAATATGCCCTGGCCGCAAGCCTACTGATTGGCATTTTATGGATTGGAATACAAGCCTATACCAACTATCAACTGAAACAACAACTGGCTGCTCAAACGGAACAAATTGAGACGCTGCAAGAAAAAATCCAACTATTAGAAGCAAAACAACAACTGGAAAGCCTTAATCATCAGGTACAAGAGCAAACAACCACTAAAAACAATCAATTAGAAACGGGGGGTAAGCAGTCGCGATTAACGACCAGTACGCAAGTAGTCACGCCCCAGATATCGACACCCCACGCGAAAGAGAAAGTGATGGCCCAAAGGGAATCAAAAATTACTTTCAATAGTCTGCCGATTAACGACAAGATGGAAAAACCACAGACTGAAGATCTGTCGCGGATATCATCAACAAACAAAACGGCAGTTTATTTTAATAATATCGAGCAGGTCGGGATTGCGATGTTGCATTCCAATCTCGCACTGCTCTCTTTGCCTTATGGCAAGGTGCATTTTTTGCAATCTCCAAATTTAGCGACCCAGACTTCGAAACATGGCTTACATTTTTTTGCCGGCCTTTACGTAGCGCCTAATCAATCGGGCAATCGGGTCATGCAGAGGAGACCTGATGCCACTTTGTTCAGAAAAAATGAGACCTACCAATGGTCAGCAGAGCGGGGCATCAAATTGGGCCTGGAATTGTCGCCGCACTGGCGCTTGAATACCGGCATCAGCTTTTATGATATTCGATTGCAGTCTCGCCAGTTGTTTCGCCTGGAATATAATCCGGAAACCGAAACCCGTATCGATGATGAGTACGAAAGTGTATATGCTTTGAGCATTCCCTCCTCTTATGGAACCTCAGATGTAGCGCTGGAAATACGACGCCCTGCGGCGCAAAATATCCCGGTTGGGCAACGGCTGCTGGTCGATGTGAAAAGTCAGCAGGAATTAAAATTTGTCAGCATTCCGTTGGTGGCCGGTTATCATGCAAATCGCGGCCGTTTTAGTTTTGGTCTGAAAGCCGGATTGGCTTTAAACATCCTTAATACTAAGACCTTTTCCTCTACTGCTGAAGCCAGGCTCTCTTTTCTGCGCCTTAATGGAGTACGACTACAACGGGCCTACGATGAGACACAAAGTTTGACCATGGACTATCTCCTTGGCGCTACCTTGGCGTATCATTTGACGCCTCAATGGAGTCTGACCTTGGAGCCGACTTTCCGGAAAAACATTACGCCGATCACCGAGACTCAGGGGTTCCGTACCAACAATCAGGCGGTGGGCTTGCAGTTGGGAACCTATTACCGATTCTAATGGGTACAAAATAAAATCGCCCCGAGCGTAATCAAACACTCAGGGCGACTTCTTGTTGAGGTGGTTTTTTAATTGCTCAACAACTGTTCTTTGATCGCTTCTTTTTTCTCCAGAATGTTTTTGGAGCCGATGAAGTACTTCTTACCATCATTGGTAATGATGTGCAATCCTGTGCGACCACAAAGGCTATGCATTTCTTCATCCAGCGCGAAATGAACGCCCCAGCCAGACCATTCGGCCATTTCCGGCGTACGGATAAACCGACAGTCTTGTATTTCCGACCATTTGATTTTCCGCTTTTGAAAAATCTGTGGGAAATACCGAATTGTTAGACCTTTCTCGTTTACTTTAATAATCATTTTCAACTGGTACAAGTACCAGAACACCAGGCCGAAGGAAGTCAGTATCAACAAATATACAACTGAAGACAGCGTCTCCATTTCTGTAAACCCGAGCAAGCCGCTAACCAAACGTGCGGTAGCCAGAGTCATGAAAATTGCTAGAAGAATGTAAACTTCCCAATACCTGAATTTTTGCTCCTCTTTAAATATTTTCCTTGTCATCACTTTAATAGTTTACATTGAGTTAACATTGAATTAATACGAAGTTAACAAAATAAACGATGAAAAGATAGTCTTAGTTCCTGAAAATTTGTTTTTTTTTCAACAAAACTCGTATTAGTTCGTTTGCAATAAAATGATTTTCAATTAATTAAACTCAGTTGGGTGGTATTGGTAAATAAACGTTAATGTTTGAAACACAACACTTGCCCCCCTGAAAACGACCTTTTCGCTTTAGTTAACATACACGTAACATAGCATCTCTTAGCGCTGCTATGTACTCAAAAATGAGCCTCGCGAGAACCCAAAATCTGTAATTTTCGCTGCTAAAGCACCATCTCCAAACATGTACTTAGAGTGACCTCTACAGATACCGTCCACACCGGTGGAAGCTATCCATTCTACAATGCGGGGTGCGAACAACATTAAAAATCTTTAAAAACTTGCATTAGTTAGGAATCCTAATTATATTTGTGTATCATTTTATTAACCATCAAATTTTTTCAATTATGAATAAGTCAATTTTCTATCATGCCGGTTGCCCGGTTTGTGTCAGTGCAGAACAAGAATTGATTACGCTCATTGGCAAATCCAGCGTAGAGGTGGTCCATCTCGGAGAGCAAAAGGAGCAAATTGCAAAAGCAGAAGCTGCGGGAGTAGAATCCGTGCCGGCATTATTAACGCCGACTGGAAAGGTGCTACACATTAATTTCGGGGCAGCATTGAGTGAGGTGAAAGGCTAGCTATTTTTTTGAATACAAAAGTTAGGATTCCTAATTTTAAAAATTTTGCAAATGAAAAAGAACTTATTTTTCTTGTTTTTGGTCGTTGCCCATGTAGGATACGCGTGTGATCATTGCAAGCGTTACGCCAATGACGATTTTGCCATACAAAAGGTAACCGTCACCCACGATAAAGCTTTACAGCAAACGGTCTGGGAAATGACCGTAACCGGGGAAGCGGGAACCACTACGCCTAAGGCGGCCGGCCAACTGAATGGAGCCCCGGTTTTGGGGTATGTTTTTCCAACAACGCTGAAACCGACAGATGTTGGCTTTAGCCAAACAGAGGGCATTGTGGCTCTGGCATTGACTTCTCATCCAGATTTTGACGACACGCCGCTTTGGGACGAAAATAGTGATCAGGTGTACGACAACGATGGCGTAGTATGGCACCCGCATTGGGTGGTTTTAAAAGAAGACAAAAGAGTCAAGGGTGGTTTTTCGGTGAAACAATTTGAAAAAGGGGACCCTTCGGTAATTTTACCACCTACTAATCCTGGAATGCCTATGTATATGGACTCGCCAGGTTTTCAAGTAGTCACAAAAGGCAACAATATCACGGTAGTCGTTCCAGATTATCGCCTCAACCATCAAACGGATTTCAAATATGATGGGGTCACTTGTTATATGCAAGTCAATACAGAACGAAAAGATCAGCCGATGTTGGGGGTCTATCAAGTATACACCATAGCTAGTGGCGATCTGTCATTGCCCTATGCGGTAGAATAACCCGCCCAAATTGTCTATTTTTGCCCGTAGGAGACGTTTCTTCTACGGGCATAATACCTTCTGTATGGACGAGAGTGTTTTTAATCTTTCTTACCAAAACAAACATGCCGCCAGCAAAATTACGGCGGGTTTGGAGCGTATGTCTGAGGCTTTCAGGGCATTGCTTTGGGAATATGCCAAAGACATTGGGCTTAGTCCTATCCAGATCCAGATATTGATTTTTGTAGCTTACCATGAGGAAAACCTATGTAATGTAAGCCACCTCGCTAAAGAGTTTAATATTACCAAACCTACAGTGAGTGATGCTGTGCGCATGTTGCTAAAAAAAGAGCTGATTGTTAAAATTCCATCCCCTTCAGATCGTAGAGCTTATCAGATTGCCTTAAGCGCAGCGGGTGAAAAAATAGTAGAAGAGACCAAACAATTTGCCAATCCCATTCAAGAGGTGATAGAAGAGTGGAGCCAAGAAGAACAAGAACAATTTTTTGTCAGTCTAAGCAAGCTGGTGGCCGCTTTAAACCGCAAAGGAATCCTCTCGGTGCAGCGAACCTGCTACCGATGCCGATTTTATCAAAAAAAGGAAACCCACCACTATTGCCAATTAATGAAAAAAGACCTATGGGAAAAGGATATCCGCCTGGATTGTCCGGAATTTGAATTACCCAATACCTAACCCCTTTCGTCGAGAAAAATATCTTTTGCGCTGTAGAGACAAAGAAAATGGCTGGGATTTTTACATCTTAAGGCATCTACTTGCTGACGCGTAAACCCCAAAGGCTAAAGAATTGACAAATCGAAAGTTTATGGCTATTTTCGGACCTTAGTGCATGTTTGGAGGTAGTCCCTGAAGTATATTCGGGCAAGCTATTCAGTCCCGGTAAAACCGGGATTTGAGAACCTCTTTTCGGCTGTTTTTTCGTCCGTCTCGGCTGAGCCGAGATGCACTCAAAAATGAGCCTCGAGAGAACCCAAAACCTGCAGTTTTCGCTGCTAAAGCACCACCCCCAAATATGCTATTATGCAAAAAACTTTCCCATATGAAGCCTTTCTACGGTCTGTTTCTCTTGTCTGTTTTTACCATTCCCCTGCTTTACAGCCAGGATGTGTATCACAATGACCTGCAAGCTTTTCTACAAAGCAATTATAGCCTTCCCGCCGGTAACTGGACCTTCAACAACACCGAAAATGCCAATTTACAAAGCGACTTTTCCTGGGGGACTCTCACTGCAACGGACCAAGATGCAAACGGACAATCCTTTTCCCGTAAGGTGAGCATGAATATCACTCAGGTGGATGGACCACAGTGGAACAGTGGCTATGGCTTGACCAACGTCAATACGATAAATAATGAAGACCGCTGTCTTTTGGTGGTTTGGCTGCGGTCGGATAATAATGGCGGTAAAGCCAGTGTTGCGCTCCAGCATAGCTCCACCTATGTCACTGAATTTGCTCTGGACAACCTGTTAGATACCGAGTGGCGTCAATACTTTGTCCCTTTTGAGGCCACGGATACCTATGCGCCAGGAGAGTTGCAGCTAGTGGCGCACTTGAACTGGCAAAATCAGTTGGTGGAGATCGGTGGTATTGCCTTACTCAATTATGCCAATACGGTGGCATTGGAAGACTTACCTCGGCAAATCAATAATGACTTATATCCGGGCCATGAAGCGGATGCTCCTTGGCGCGCGGCAGCGGCAGATCGCATTGACGAATTGCGCAAAGCCAATCTAGATATTCAGGTATTTGACGAACAGGGAGCACCGTTGGAAGGGGCAGAGGTGCAAGTCAAAATGCTAAAGCATGAATTTGGATTTGGGACAGCAGCAGCGGCTCATTTGTTTGCGGGAAACACGCAACAAAACGATATTTATGAATCGCATTTGTTTGATCTGGATGGCGAGGGCCATGGTTTCAATTGTGTGGTGATGGAAAATGCCACTAAATGGCGCGCCTGGGAAGACAATTGGCAGGGCTTGGATCAAAATGACCGGGCCAATACGGTGGAATGGCTGGTGGATCGCGGCATCAAGGTGCGTGGACATACATTGATCTGGCCCAGCTGGAGTACTATGCCTTCCGACATGGAAGCTAATCAAAATGATTCGGATTATCTTCTGAATCGGGTGCGCGATCATATTGAATCGATTGTTACTTATCCCGGTATTGCCGGGAATATTTCCGATTGGGACGTGCTCAACGAAATTTCTGTACTCAATGATTTGGCCAACGCCATGGCTGGCAGTTCGGGATATGCAACAGGCCGAGAAATTTATGTGGATGTTTTTAATGAACTCCTCACCCACGAACCTGATGCGGTCACTTACGTGAATGACTACACTACTTTTGGCAACGGGAGTTCGGCGGCATCTTACAACAACTTGAAGCAGTACGTTCAGGAAATCGTTGATGCAGGAGTGGATGTTGATGGCATTGGATTCCAAGCCCACATAGCGGCCCAACCTACCGGTATTGAAGAGGTGTATGACATTCTGGAAGACTTTCACACTACATTTGGCACAAGGGCCAAAATCACAGAATTTGATATGAGTCCGTTGATCGATGATGAATTGGCGGCCACCTATCTGCGCGACTTTTATACCATTGCCTTCAGTCACGAGAGTGTAGATGCCATACTGATGTGGGGATTTTGGGATGGTGCGCACTGGTTTGATAATGCCCCGCTTTTTCGTCAGGATTGGACCCTTAAACCGGCTGGCGAAGCTTTTATCGACCTCATTTTTGATGAATGGTGGACGGAAGAGAATGGTACTATCGGTGTTTTTGGGGCCTACGGCCTACGTGGATTTAAAGGTACTTACGAAGTAATTGTAAACTGTGGTGGCCAACAGGTGAGGGATACTTTGCTGCTTTCGGGCAACACAAATTTTACAATCACTTGTCCGGCCATTTCCGATACCGAGCAGCAGGAGAAAGATCAGTTGATCAAGGTTTTTCCCAATCCCGTTAATAATCAGCTTCAAGTAGAATGGCCAGGTGAAGAAATAGCAGTTTTACGCCTTTTTGATAATCAAGGGCGCGAGGTGTTGGCACCGATGCAAGCCGTAGGGTTAGCTAATTTGGAATTGGATTTGCCGGAAGGCATCTATCAATTATTAATCACCGTGAAAGGAGAACAGCTATTGCGACGAGTGACGGTAGTCAAGTAATTAAAAGCAAAACATGTCGATAACGGTACGGTCGTATTTTGGCACGGAAGCCAATCAATTCAAAAACGATCTGGCTCGCCTTCGGATCAAAGTATTTCGGGAGTTTCCCTATCTCTATGAGGGGACTGTGGAAAATGAAGCCCGCTACCTGGACACCTTTTTTAAAGCAAAGGATAGCATCATTGTCATTGCCTTTGATGGTGATCAGGTGGTTGGAGCCTCTACCGGTATGCCCTTAGAGCAAGAAACCAAAGATATCCAGCAGCCCTGGCTGGATCATCAGATGGATATTAGCAAAGTGTTTTATTTCAGCGAATCGGTGTTGTTGTCCAATTACCGCGGACAAGGCATTGGGGTACAATTTTTTGAACAACGAGAGGCCTGGGCCAGAAAGCTGGATCGGTTTGATACCTTGACCTTTTGCGGGGTGGTACGCCCGGAAGATCACCCCTTACGGCCTGTAGGTTTTGTGCCCTTGGACCGGTTTTGGCAGAAGCGGGGGTTCCAGAAATTGGTTGGTTACGTTTGTTACCTATCCTGGTTGCAGGTAGATAGCACGGAAGAACGGGAGAATGCATTGCAGTTTTGGGGGAAGCAGATTTTTTGAGAGCATGTTAGGAGGAGTCGTGTACACGGTTGATGAGGGGGATGGATTAGTTGAGTGGTTGGTTGGAGGTAATCCCTGAAGTATATTCGGGCAAGCTATTCAGGCTGCAAATCACAGGTTTTGGAACCTCACTTCGGCTATTTTTTCGTCCTTAGCGCTGCTAGGTACTCAAAAATGAGCCTTGCGAGAACCCAAAATCTGCACGCTGCTAAAGCACCACCTCCAAACAAGCCCTAAGAACCTTGCGTGGGCGCAGTTGCGCTCTGTCTCAAAGTTGGTAGTTAAAAGATCATTCTCATTAA
>CAXHCA010000159.1:0-14909 GCA_964015035.1 uncultured Saprospiraceae bacterium | reverse complement strand
AAGGTTCTTAAACCCTTGATTTACAGTAGGAGCAAGCTCCAAACAAGCACTTAGTGCTAATCTTAAAACAACAGGGTTATGATTTTCAGAAAAGCAAAAAAGCAAGATGTACCTGTCATTATTGCCTTATTGGCTGATGACGAATTGGGCAAGCTACGAGAAGATTATCAAGTTCCCTTACCGGAAAAGTATTATGCGGCTTTCGCCAATATTGACCATGACCCCAATCAGGAACTAGTGGTTGCTGAAAATGAAACCCAGGAAATTATCGGCACCTTGCAATTGACATTTATTCCTTACCTAACCTACCGTGGAGGAATTCGCGCACAAATTGAAGCGGTACGCATCCACAAGGATTATCGTGGAAAGGGGATGGGCGAAAAACTCTTCCGTTGGGCCATCCGGCGAGCGGAGGAACGCGGAGCCCATTTATTACAACTAACCTCCGACAAAAAACGCCCTGACGCCATTCGCTTTTACGAAAAATTAGGATTTAAAGCCAGCCATGAAGGTATGAAACTTCACCTTGAAAAATAGCCCGTTGAATGATGAATAGAAATATAGTCCTTATCCTCATTACCACCTTTCTTTTCCCCTCCATTGTTGCCGCTCAATCGTGGATTCGAGTCAACCAATTAGGGTACTTACCCCAATCCATCAAGGCGGCAGTTTGGGTGAGTAAAGACGCAACTACCATCAAAAAATTTGAACTGGTAGATGCAGAAACCAAGAAAGTGGTTTGGTCTTCTAAAAAAGCGGAAAAGAAAGGTGCCTATGGTCCCTTTACCTCCACTTACCGGTTGGATTTCTCCAAATTCAAAAAAACGGGACGCTATTTCCTGCAAGTCGGCGACATCCACTCCCCGACGTTCCCAATTGGGCCCCTCGTTTATCGCGAAGCCGCTGATTTTTTACTAAAATACATGCGCCAGCAACGCTGCGGATTTAATCCTTTCTTCAATGATTCTTGCCACGTCAATGACGGCTTCATCGTATATCACCCCACCAAAAGTGGACAGCACCTGGAGGTAACCGGCGGCTGGCACGATGCGACAGATTACCTCCAATATACCGCCACTTCTGCCAATGCCGTTTTTCAACTCCTATTCGCTTATCGCGAAAACCCATCGGCTTTTGCAGATGCCTATCAGGCCAATGGATTGCCCGGTGCCAACGGAATTCCTGATGTATTGGACGAGGCCAAGTGGGGTATCGACTGGCTGCTGAAGATGAACCCTTCACCTACCGAATACTACAACCAAATTGCCGATGATCGGGACCACGCCGGCTTCAGATTACCAACCCTCGACCAGGTCGTTTACGACAGCAATCAGCTCGGCCGACCGGTTTACTTTTGCACCGGTGAACCCCAGGGTTTGATCCGTTACAAAAACAGAGCCACCGGCATTGCCTCTACGGCTGGAAAATATGCTAGCGCTTATGCCCTTGGCGCTACCGTGCTAGCCAAACATTTCCCGGATTATGCAGTGGAATTAACCGAACGCGCAAAAGCAGCCTTCACTTTTGGAGAACAACATCCCGGTGCCTGCCAGACAGCGCCCGGCGGTGCACCTTATTTTTACGAAGAAGACAATTGGGTAGATGATATGGAATTGGCTGCAGCCGAGTTGTATCGACTAACTGGAGATGAAGCCTATTTGGCGAAAGCCCAAAAATATGCCCGGGAGGAACCTGTCACGCCCTGGATGGGTGCGGATACGGCCCGGCATTATCAATGGTATCCCTTTTTTAATGCCGGTCACTACGAAGCGGCTGAGGCCAACATGAAAAAAGGAACCACCTTTACTCGATATTACGCCGATGGATTAAATGCCATTTACCAGAAAGGAAAAGACAATGCCTTCCTGATGGGTATCCCTTTTATCTGGTGTTCCAATAATCTGGTAGCGGCCACGCTAAGTCAGAGTCGGCTGTATCATAAGCTAACGGGCGATGATCAATACCAAGCGATGGAAGCTGCGCTGCGCGATTGGTTATTTGGTTGTAATCCTTGGGGAACGAGTATGGTGGTGGGTATGCCCCGGTCCGGAGACACCCCCGTAGATCCTCACTCATCACTCACTCATTTGTACGGCTACAATATCGATGGCGGACTGGTAGATGGGCCGGTTTATGGAAGTATTTTTGGTCGCCTGAAAGGATTGACATTGTTTGAGCACGATGAGTATGCTCCTTTTCAATCTGACCTGGTGGTGTACCATGATGATGTTGGTGACTATTCCACCAATGAACCCACAATGGACGGCACGGCTTGTCTGATTTACTACCTGTCGGCACTGGAAGCAGAAAACACATACCCCAAACCCCTGTTTGATGGCACGGGAGCCATCATCAGAGGAGATACCACGCAGAAAAAAATTGCGCTGGTCTTTACCGGTGATGAATTTGCTGAAGGCGGCGAAACCATTCAACGGACCTTATTGCGCAACGAGGTGAAGGCGTCTTTTTTCCTGACGGGCCATTTTTACCGAAATCCCCGATTGACCACCCTCATTGAGAAGCTGCTTGCCGATGGTCATTATCTCGGTGCGCATTCAGACCGCCATTTGCTGTATTGCGACTGGACCGAAGAACAAAACCTCTTGGTCACCCGTGATTCCTTCACCCGCGACGTGCAAGCCAACTATGGGGCGATGGCAAAATTTGGCATCCGAAAAGAGGATGCCCCCTACTTTTTGCCACCCTACGAATGGAACAATGAAATCATTGCCTTATGGACGCAACAGATGGACTTACAATTGGTCAACTACACCCCCGGTACTCTTTCACATGCCGATTACACGGTGCCGGATGACCGCAATTACCGCAGCAGCGATCAAATATTAACCTCTATACTGGATTATGAATACCAAAATAACCTCAACGGTTTTATTTTGCTGAGTCATATCGGAACCGATGCGCGAAGAAGAGACAAGTTTTATTTCAAACTGGATGCCCTGATCAAAATTTTAAAAAGCAAAGGCTATGAATTTGTAAAGATTGGCGAATGGTGATCATCATTTGCCTGATCTTATTGGCATCACTGGTGGTGCCGTTGTTTTACCCAAAGAAGGCAGACGAAAAACCAAAGAACCTGACCAAACCCAATTGGTAGAGAACAAGCATAAAGGGCAGCTTAATCAACACAATTGGGGTTTTAGCAATAGAACGTATCTTTGTACAAAATCAGATCTATGGACACTCGTAAATGGACCAACCAACTCGATCGAAACACGGAAGCCTTTGTGCAGGAATTTGGCAATTTATCAGCTGAACAACTGAACTGGAAACCCGCTGCCCAAACCTGGAGCATTGCTCAAAATATTGATCACCTGATTACGACCAATGCCACCTATTTCCCAATTGTAAAACAACTCCAATCGGGCCAATATTCCGTTCCGTGGATTGGTAAATTCAATTGGATTACCAACTTCTTCGGCAATTTTATTCTGAAGGGCGTCAGCCCAGATCGACGCAACAAAATAAAGACTTTCCCTATCTGGGAACCCACCAGTAGTGACCACGATGCTGATATCCTGGAGCAGTTTAAAACACACCAGGAAGAGTTAAAAAAAATGATTGAAAGTGCCCAGGACTTGCTAAACAAAGGAGCTGTACTTTCCTCTCCTGCCAACCAAATGATTGTGTATAAATTAGCAACCGCTTTTGATATCATCGTTACCCATGAGCAACGGCATCTGGAACAAGCAAAAGAGGTGAAGGCCCTCTTAAAAGGAAATACGGTACGATTTCACCGATTTGCGCCAAGGGCGCTAACTGCTGAAGAACATGGCCAACTCCCCGCAATCTATCCGTTAAACTTTAAGCAATAGTCTCCTTGATTCCAGTTTCCTTATTGTACTTATTGCGATACTCAATTGGCGTAAGACCGGTGATCCTTTTAAACACCGTACGAAAGGCCTTGGTATCGGTGTACCCTACATCAAACATCACCTCATTGATATTTTTACGACTCAGCTCAAAGCTGCGCTTGGCAGCTTCTACTTTGACGCGCTGCATATATTCTACCACGGTATTGTTGGTTGATTTCTTAAAGCGTCGTTCGAAGCTGCGACGGCTGATGGCAAATTCGTCGGCTATTTGGTCCACGGTGAGCTTATTGGCATAATTGGTTTCGATAAATTCCTGGGCTTGTTTGATCTCCTCGTCGTTGTGATCTTTTTGCCCCTGAAACATCATAAAAGAAGCCTGACTGCTGCGATCAATGTCAATGGCAAAGTATTTAGCCGCCAATATAGCGGTATCCCGATCGGTATATTTTTCTACCAGGTAGAGGAGTAAATTCCAATAAGAATTGGCCCCACCACTGGAATACAACCGACTCGCCTCGGTAATGATGCTGCCATCTACCAATTCCACCTCGGGAAAAGCAGACCGAAATTCATTGGCAAAAGCCCAGTGAGTAGAGCACTGTTGGCCATTCAATAGCCCGGTGGACGCCAATAAAAAGGCTCCAACACAAAGCGAGGCAACCTCAGTCCCTTTTTGATAATGGTGGATAATCCAGGGAATGGCCGCCTTATTTTTCTCCACAGCTGCCTTCATATCTCCAAAAAGAGCGGGAATGATGATCAAGTCCGTTTGCTCTACTTCATCCAGTAACTTATCTGGATGCACGGAAAAGAGTCCATCCAGCTGTCGGACTTCACGGGTTTGGCCAACAAGTTGTACTTGAAACAACGGTGGTTTACCCGTAGCCTGAAGAAATTGATTAGCAGCCGTAAAAATATACCGCGGATCGGCGATGGCCTCCATTACGGCCGATTCCGGGACGAGGATGGATACATTTTTCATACTACAAATATACACGCCCTGTCTGTCGGGATCAACCCCTCAAACTGCCGTTTTTACCCCCTTTACTTTTCCGCTTTTGCCCGCATCTTTGTTGAGACAAAAACAGTAGCAAGAAATGGCACAATTAATTTCCTACTTAACCTTCAATGGTCGATGTCGGGAGGCGATGACCTTTTATCATCAATGTTTCGGCGGAGAATTGTCTTTACAAACCGTTGGGGAATCCCCCATGGCCGAAGCCCTACCGCAGGAAATGAAAAACTGTATCCTACACTCCACCTTAAAGCAGGAAGGCATCATGCTCATGGCCACCGATATGACAGATGAAGAAGGGCTGATTCACGGCAATGATATTTCCATTTTAGTGGATTGTAAGTCGGAAGCTGAGATCCGGGAATACTACTACAAATTGGCCACAGACGGCCAAAAAACACAGCCCATTGAAAAAACGTTTTTTGGGGTGCTATTTGGAGGGTTAACGGATAAATTTGGTAACCAATGGTTACTGCAATGTAAGGGCGATAGCAATGAATGAATGCCAATATCGTACGGTCAAACTAGCCGGAACATAGACATTCCCTGCAATTTTCCAAAAATAGAAATCATCATGAAAAAGACAAAAATCGCTTATTGGACCGCAACGCTCATCTTTGCATTTTTACTTGCCATGGATGGCATTGGCGGCATCAGCAGACAAGAAGCCGGGGTTGAAGTGATGAAACTATTGGGCTACCCCATTTATTTCCTCTCCATCAGTGGCATTGCCAAATTATTGGGAGCCGTAGCCATTGTGCAAAACTATTTTAAAACTATCAAAGAATGGGCTTATGCCGGAATAGCCGTAAACCTTTATGGGGCATCCTCTTCCTGGTTTTTTGCCGGTGGCGGTGCTTTTGAAATCCTTTTCCCACTCATCGTCTTTGGCATCATGCTCATTCCCTATTTTTTATGGAAAAAATACGACCGCATGCAATTAGTCGTGGCTTAAAATGATGGTTGAAGTCTTTAAAACGAATGTAGAGGGAGTACAAACGGCGGCCACCCTCATTGAACACCTTCAAAGCCTCTACCCCGACGCCAGGATCACCTTTGACCTGGAAGATTGTGACCGCATACTACGTATTGCGCCCAAGGCCATTCCTATTGAAGTAGACTCCGTGGTAGAATTGGTACAAAGACACGGTCAGTGGATTGAATTACTGAAATAAATGTATCTTTGCCCCCTCACAAATCAATAATTATGGACTTTGAAGTAAAAGACAGTAACGGCAATGTACTTAGTGAAGGGGATTCTGTGCAACTGACCAGAGACCTCAAGGTAAAAGGAAGCTCCATCAACTTAAAGCGTGGCTCCGTAATCAAAAACATTCGGCTGACCGATGATAGTGATGCAATAGAATGTAAAATTGGCAAAAGCCACATCGTTTTGAAGACCAGTTTTTTGAAGAAAAAAAACTAGTGATCGAGAATGTTATGCATTCTCGATAAGACTACGTTTGGAGCTTCTAAGTGCATGCTTGGAGGTGGTGCTTTAGCAGCGAAAATTGCAGACTGAATAGCTTGCCCGAATATACTTCAGGGACTACCTCCAAACATGCCCTAAAAGGGCAGCGAAGCATAAATGATCCGTTTCAGGCGAGCTATTTTATCACCAAGCTAGGCACAATAACCGAGAATAGCCATCACCATGCGAGGATTTGCATAACGACAGCTGGTGATCAAATAACCGTTTCAAACAAGTCAATTATTCTTCGCTGAACCCTAACGTATTTACTTCTTCTTTACCACCGTATGAGCCACCGGCCAGGTTACCTTGTAAAAGGGAAGAATGTGAGTTTCATCCCCAATTTTCTCTCCTGTGGGCGTAAAGGTCTTCAGTTTCAACTGAATGACATTGGTGCGAACATCCATTTCCAGTAACACCGCCCGGTCTGCATAGCTAACTTTCGCCCTGGCAATATTTCCTTTAACCTTTAGCTTGTAATCCTTATTAAACGGCGCCGCCCGTCCGCTAATAAAACCGTAATTGCAATTGGCCTGAAAATTCTCAGGCTGCTCATTGGGCTTTACGCGGGTATGGTAAACGATAAACGTGCCGTCGTCATAAAAGCGCAAATAGGCCCTGACATCCACATTTTTATCCTCCAACAAAGATATAGGCAACTGATACACGCCATCGGTACGCAGTTCTCCCGCCTCTTCGGGCAATTTGAACTTCTCCCCCAAAGTTTGGGCCTGGGCAGCCATAACAAATACCACCAAGCCAAGAATCAAAACGACTGTCTTGTTCATAAACAACATTTAAAAAATTAGGAAATGATTCTCTAACCGGGGAAGTTCAACGATCCTCAAAAGGAAAGGAGTTCGAAGCTTTGACTTCTCGAAAACCAGTTATTTTAAGTCAACGCCGCTCAAGAGCATGGTTAAGTTTTTACCAACCACTTTTGCATTGGTATACTAACGCAGATCTCTCCTGGAAAATTATGGCAACACTCAGTTAGCCAAATAATTCTCACCATTTGCCATTTTTCAAGCGCGGTATTGAAAGATTACTTATCTTTGTGACCACCCGGTCACTCTTATAATACTATGCCCAGCGAAACTTTCAAAAATCTGCCGCCCGACAAACAACAAAAGTTGATCAATCATTTTTTGCGGGAGTTCAGTATTCAGCCTTATGACCATGCCTCTTTAACCGCAGTGGTAAAAACACTGGGCATCGCCAAAGGCAGCATTTATCAATATTTTGGCAGTAAACTCGACTTATTCCTGTTTCTCGCAGACCACTGCTACCAAATCAAGCAGCAATACGCTGCCCACGTACAACGGCACGACTTTCCCGACTTCTGGACTTATTTCCGGGCCCTGAGTAAAACCGGTCTTCAATTTGACCGGGAACGCCCCCTGGAAAGTAATTTCCTGCACGCGCTGGCCCAAAATATCAATTCTCCATCGCTGAAAGAAGTGCATCAGAAATGGCTCAACGACGTGATTGCCGGTTTCACGGCACTGGTGCAATACGAAGTGGATCAGGGACTCTTTCGAAAGGACCTCCCGGTAAAAACGATGGGCTATTACCTCTACAAATTTTGCCTGAGCTTCGGCGACTACATGAAGGTCATGTACGAGATAGACATCGATGAACGCATCCAGGCCGGCCAATCCATATACGACGAAAAAAATGCTTTACTCATCATGCAGGTGATAGACGAATTTATACTTCTCTCCCGCCCGGCATTTGAAAAACAAATTACATGATCGCAGTCAAAAACCTCGCGTATACCTACCCCGGCAGTAGCCAGCAGGTACTACACGACCTAAACTTCGAAATCAATGAAGGGGAGATATTTGGTTTCCTTGGCCCATCCGGTGCGGGAAAAACGACCACCCAAAAGCTCCTCTACCGCATTATCCACAATTATCAGGGAGAAATCCTGATCAAAGGAAAATCACTTCTCGAATGGGGAAAGGAATATCTGGAACAAATTGGTGTGGGGTTTGAATTGCCCAACCACTACCTCAAACTTTCCGGCAAGGAAAACCTGGAACTTTTTGGCGCTTTTTATCCCAAAGAAAAACTGCGCTCCCTCGACGAATTATTCGAAATGGTAAGCCTCACAGATGCCATGAATCAACAAGTCGGCAATTATTCCAAAGGCATGAAAATGCGCCTCAATTTTATTCGTGCCATCATGCACAACCCCGACATTCTCTTTTTTGATGAACCCACCGCCGGCCTCGATCCAGTAAATGCCCACAAAATCAAACAGCACATTCTGGACCTAAAAAAAGCCGGCAAAACGATCTTTATCACCACTCACAATATGAATACCGCTGATGAGCTGTGCGACCGCGTTTCTTTTATCGTCGATGGCCAACTCCGCCTTACGGAATCCCCCGCCATCCTCAAACACCAACACGGTAGAGATGTGGTCAAAGTAGAAACAACCAATGCACAGATGGCAGAATTTGCGCTGGAAGGATTGGGAAAAAATCCCCAATTTCTGAACTACCTCCAGCAAAATGAAGTCCTGCGCATCAACACCCTGGAAGCAACCCTCGAAGAAGTTTTTATTCAAGTTACCGGTCAAGCCCTCAAAGCATGAAAACATTCTTATCCCAACTCAAATGGCAGTTTATCTTACTGGCCAGAAACAACATCATTGCCATTAGCGTGGTCGTTACTGTGATCTATTCGCTGGTCTTTTACGGCCTCAAAGACCTCGGCAATACCGATAAGCTACTCACCTTTATCATCTATAATGATACCGCCATCATTGCTCTCTTTTTTATCGGCATTTCCATCATCATGGAGAAGAACCAAGAAGTATTACCGGCCCTCTTTGTCGCTCCGCTCAATCCACACATCTACCTCCTGTCGCGGGTCATTTCCCTATCCATCATCGGCTGGCTATGTGGACTTGGCATGGCCATATTTGCCCTGGGCTTTGCCTTCAATGTGCTTCATTTTTCCATAGGCATTTTAGGCATTTGCATCCTTTCCTGCCTGGCCGGGTTGTACCTGGTGAGTTATACCGATGAATTTCTGTTGTTTCTGCTCAAGACCATTCCTATCCTGCTGATTTTTGTCAACCTGCCGCTGCTCAATTATTTCGAGGTCACCGATATCACATTGTTTTACCTCCTGCCAGTACAGGGTTCCCTCAGCCTGATAGATGCCAGCTACCAACCGTCGCCGCCACTTCAACAGGTACTCTTTGGCTATGCGTCCTTATTGATATGGATTCCCCTACTCTACTGGTGGGTCCACCGGGTATTTGTTTCCAAAATTGTAACCGCCTAAACTATGAATCAACTCATCCGCCTATCTACCAGCGATTTCAGACTCATTTTCCGCGACCCCTCCCTGCGCACCTTTCTCGTATTGCCACTACTCATTTTTGTGGTGCTGCTCTGGGCGGTCCCCTCTCTAATCCGTCAATACCCCGTTGTGGAAGACTATGTTCTCTATGTACTCATGGCCTCCATCACCCAGGTAGCCCAGATGTTTGGGTTCATCTACGGCCTCGTTTTTATCGATGAGAAAGACACCCAGGTGGCCAAGGTCTACGGCGTGCTGCCCATCAATAAAAGCAATCTGGTGCTATCCCGGCTATTGATCCCATTCCTTTTTTCCATCCTCATCACCTGGCTAATTTTCCTCACTCAGCCCTTTTACAAAGTAGCTGTATTTCACAGCCTCATCCTCTCTTTCGTCATTGGCCTATTGTCCATCCTCTACCCCATCACCCTATCCGTTTTGAGCCAAAACAAGATGGAAGGCCTCACCTGGATCAAAGGACTCAACATCATTATCATTCTGCCCATTGTAGGTTACTTTTTGCCCCAGCCTTACAGCAAGATCTTCACCGTTTTCCCCAGCTACTGGATCTTCGAAGCCGTAGCCGACTTGCTCCAACAAGGCACCCTCTGGTTGCCTATGCTCGTTGGTTTTTTATTCCTCATCGTCCTGCTATTCCTCATCGTCCGACGATTCTCAAAAACCCATTTTTCCTGATTTTTTGGGCGTACCCCTCCTGCGTCGGGTCGGTCCCACCCAGGCTCGCCATTCGGATAAGATATTACGTCCTTACAAAACGAGGCATCCCTCCCCCCTTCATAAACCCCATAAACCGTCTCCCCCTCCCTAAACCCGGCTCACTGCAACATCACCTTGCGGACCTCCACTTCTCCATTCTCCAGCATCAATCTCGCCGTATAATTTCCCTTTGGGAAAGTCGTCATCGAAAGCGGCCAGACCGTCGTTCCCTCGTACAGCAACAACTGATCCCGATAAACCCGACACCCCGTCCAATCAAAAATGTCCAGACTGGCGTGCCCCGCTTCCTTACTCAATATACGCAAGGAAAGATGCCCGTTAGTCGAAGGATTGGGAAAGAAATCAACCGCATGGGGCGTCGCGTTATGATTCAGCACTACCAATGGAGAATACTCAAAGGCCCCATCATAATCCATTTGCTTTAAGCGATAATAACTGATACCCAAATGCGGTTTTTTATGCTTAAAATGATAATCTCGCGGTATCGAGGTAGTTCCATGACCAGGAACAAACCCCAAAGAAGTCCAATGCCGCCCATCCACGCTATGTTCCACCTCAAATCCCTCGTTGTTCAATTCTGTAGCGGTGCTCCAATACAACATCACCTCCTGCTGCTCCAACACTGCCCTAAAATTGATCAACTCCACCGGTAATACACTTAAGCAGGTAAACGTCACGGTACCGGGGTCAGAAGGATGCTCTATGAGCCCTGTTGAGCCCTCGCCATCCACCCCATCCGTATTGATCTGATCCGCTCCAGAATTGAAGGAACTGGCCGGGATAATGTTCCCGCCCGATCCGCCTGTATGTCCACCTCCACCACCTGATGCATTGTCAATGGTAGCTCCATCACCGCCGCCACCGCCGCCGCCCATGCCAGCACCACCTTTGTTATTTCCCGAATTCTGAACAGTATTGTTGCTCCCACCACCACCTTCTGCCAGCCCGGTAGTAGAAACCTGCTTGCCACCTTTCCCTCCTGACATCCCCCCTTGACCGGGGCTATTCACACCGCCGCCGCCGCCACCAGAGTCATCGTCACTAATGGTAATCCCTCCATCGCCGCTGCCACTCGCTGATGCCGAACCGCCCAATCCATAGCCGAGACCGAGATCATTTTCACCATACTGATGTCCTCCACTACCTCCTGCAGCAAGGATCAAAATGGTTCCAAGAGCACAATCACCAGCTGTTCCACAGTTGACAGCCCCCGACCCCGCACCACCACCGCCACCTTCCAGCTGGGAGTGGTAGCCACCTTCGCCGGCAATAGCTCTTAGCGTTTCTCCATTTTGCACCAGGAAGGTACCAACCATCACCGCACCGGTCCCTCCGGTTCTATCGGGTCCATACTCCAAGTAAGCACCGCCCGAACCGCCTTTCGCAGTAATGCGCACCAAAAATGGCCCTCCGGTTGCCGGAGCAGTCCAATCACTGACACTAGGTCCCGATATACTCAACAGCACATTGTTATCACACTGGCCACACACACTGGAGGATAGTGCAAAAATGAATAAAAATTGAATTGCCGGGAATAGTCTACATCCCTTAAATGGCAGGTGCTTCCTTTTCATTGGTTTTGAGTGTTTGTTAAGAAAATAAAAGAGAGGGGAAGGGGAAGTAGTTACTACTGTAAACAGTCCAGATTTGGAGTAGGTAAAACCTTTATACTCCTCCAAACATGCACTTAGGGTAAATAAATGAACTGCCTTTTAAAATTCAAATTCATGTGAAGCAATGAAACCCCAATATACTACCATTTTGATCAAAACATCATGATCAATCCTGCCAAGAAACAGCAAATTTTAAGCACTTTAGCCGTGAAGGACTAAATCACCAGCTAAGGTGTCTCCACGCCATACTTCAAATGTGTGACCTCCGCCCGGCCCTTTTCAAAGACGGTGACCAGGAAAAGGTTGTCATACTGGGTTTCAGGAAGATCGGAAAAAGTACTGCCGCCCGTCAACACATTCAATAAATCCGATGTCGTATTGGAATGTCCAACCACCAATACCGCACCACCCCGGTAATCCACCAATATACCATCGGTCAGGGAATGTAGGGCAGAAGGATTGTAAGTATCCAATATGACCCCCTGATCATCCGCCACCGGTTGGGCGGTTTGTTGAGTGCGATTATAGTTGGTGGAATACACCGCGTTGAGCGACACATTTTTAAGCAAGCGAACCAATTCCATGACCCGCTCTTGTCCCGCTGTGCTGAGGTTGGGATTAGTGCCAATTTCCGTCGTTTCTGCATGACGCAACAAGATAAAAGTCGTTGCGGTATCGTGAATCATTTCCGTAAGGGTCACCGTATCGGTGAGCGTCATAAAAACCGTATCGAAATTAGTGACAAACACTGTATCGGTCTGGATTACCGTATTGGTGATCACCTCTGGGTCTTTTTCACAACTAAAAAAAAGACTACCGAACAATAATAGCAAAAGAAAATACCGCATAATCAGGTTTTAGAGCTGAAGATGAATAGATCGATGATCGGAAGCGGGGTGATCCTTGCTAAGAGTCTGTTTCTTTAAACACAACTTCTTCCCAACTTCCATTGTTACAGCTTTTTTACAAATTGTGTCCAAAATAAACTAATTTTGCCCCCCAATAAAACCTGTGGATAAAATTGTTCACAGAAGTTGATCAAAACCTATATGATTTTTTCAAGATTTCTATACCACTTCGGACGCTACTGGATGATGATGGGGCAAGCCATATCTCGTCCGGAAAAGTTCTCGATGTATTATAAGGAGACCATGCGCCAGATGAATGACATCGGCATCGGGTCTATTGTCATTGTCGCCTTGATTGCCGTATTTATCGGGGCGGTGACGGCCGTCCAATTTGCCTACCAGCTCGACGGCACCCTGGTTCCCCAGTACTACATCGGCTACATCGTACGGGATAGTACCATTATCGAACTTGCACCGACCATTTCCTGTTTAGTATTAGCCGGTAAGGTCGGATCAAATATCGCTGCGGAGATCGGTGGAATGCGGCAGAAAGAACACATTGATGCCATGGAAATCATGGGCGTTAATACTGCTGCTTATTTGATCACCCCTAAAGTTATCGCAGCATTGGTGGTTATCCCAATGTTGGTGGCCTGTGCCGCTTTCATCAGTATTGTTGGAGGCTATCTGTCGTCTGTACCTACGGGTTTGATGTCAGATGCAGAGTATATTCAAGGGGTTCGTTCCTTTTTTGTGCAGCGCAACATCACCCTGATGTTTATCAAAGCAGTCGTTTTTGCCTTCATTCTGACCTCTGTATCCTGCTATCAGGGGTACTACGTGAAAGGAGGGAGCATTGAGCTGGGGAAGGCCAGCACCGACGCCGTGGTATTTAGTGACATCCTGATTTTATTGGCGGATTACATTATTGCTGTGCTATTTACTTAACGGATCGATATAAAAAATTGCGCCCGAAATTTAGTATGACCTGGGTGCCCCGAGTGAAAAAGGATCTATAATATCAGAGTCGCACAAGGTTAAATTACCTGATTTATGATAAGAACAGAAAATCTGGTTAAAGCGTTTGGAGAACAGGAGGTGTTGAAAGGTATCACCACGGAATTTTACCGCGGAAAGACCAACCTGATCATCGGCCGAAGTGGCGCGGGCAAGACCGTACTGCTCAAGCTGTTGGTCGGATTGTTTAAACCAACGAGCGGCAACGTCTATTATGACGATCAGGATTTTTACCACCTCAGTCGCAAGGAAACCCGTGCCCTGCGTATGAAAGTTGGCATGCTGTTTCAATCTTCTGCCCTCTTCGATTCCATGACCGTTGAAGAAAATATCCGCTTTCCACTGGATATGTTCACCAATATGACCCGTAAGGAGAAATTAGACCGGGTCAATTACTGTCTGGATCGGGTAAACCTACAAGGGGTCAATGACAAATTTCCATCTGAGACCAGTGGCGGCATGCAAAAGCGGGTAGGTATTGCTCGTGCTATCGTCTTGCAACCTCAATACTTGTTTTGCGATGAACCAAACTCCGGCCTGGACCCCAAAACGTCTATCGTTATCGATGAATTGATTCGCAGTATTACACAAGAAAATGACATCACTACCGTGATCAATACCCACGATATGAACTCGGTAATGGAAATTGGTGAAAACATCATTCTATTAAATAAGGGACTCATCGCCTGGAGCGGCAATAAAGAAGAAGTCTTGCACAGTGACAACGAATTCCTCCAGGATTTCATCTTCGCTTCTCCGTTCTTACAACGCTTGCGTGAGGCAGCCCTACAGAAGTAGGATAGGAATAAAAATAATTATTTAAGCTTGATTTTCTGCGCGAAGGCTTTATCTTTGCGGAACCTTTTAAAAAAGGGCGTGGTTTTTCCTATTTGGAAGGCCGAATCCATATTCATAATTAAGTCCGTTTGGAGACAGCAACAACAACTAAACCCTTTCCCCAAACAGACTTGCCCAGGTGGCGGAATTGGTAGACGCGCTACCTTGAGGGGGTAGTGTCCGTAAGGGCGTGCAGGTTCGACTCCTGTTCTGGGCACC
>CAXHCA010000158.1:0-15272 GCA_964015035.1 uncultured Saprospiraceae bacterium | reverse complement strand
GACTGAATAGCTTGCCCGAATATACTTCAGGGACTACCTCCAAACATGCACTTACGCAACTACGCCCATCATAGGAACTACCCCTCCGCAAAAGCCGAGCCTTCCCATTTGGGGCTGCTTTTCACTGTAGGGTTAATCAATTTCCCTTTGGGCAATTGAATGGTAAAGGTAGTTCCTTCATTTTCACCCGATTTCTTTACAAAAATCTTCCCAGAGTGGTACTGTTCAATGATCCGTTTGGCTAGTGACAGACCAAGCCCCCAGCCCCGTTTCTTGGTGGTGAATCCGGGTTGGAAAACGGTCTTGAACTTACCGGCAGGAATGCCTTTACCGGTATCGCTAATGTCGATATACACAAAATCCTTATCCGTATATACCTCAGCGCTAATTTGGCCTTTACCTTCCATCGCGTCCAGGGCATTACGCAACAAATTTTCTACCACCCAGTCGAAGAGTGGAGGATTGATATTGATGTAGTGATTGGCATCCTGCTCCACTTCTGGAAAGTGGAAAGAGACCTTCCTTGGTGCGCGTTTGGCCATGTAAGAGCGGCATTTTTCCAGCTCTTCATATACATCGATGGTTTCCAGATTGGGGTCAGAACCGATCTTGGAAAAGCGTTCGGCAATCAATTGTAAGCGGTCCACATCTTTGGTGAGTTCCTGTACAATTTCTCTGATCTCTTCATCATCGTCCTTCATCAACTTGAGGTGCTCCAGCCAGGCGATGATAGCGGAGATCGGTGTGCCCAATTGGTGTGCAGTTTCTTTGGCCATGCCAACCCACACCCGGTTTTGTTCCGCCCGGCGAGCAGAGTTGAAGGCTAGATAGCCGAATAAGATAAAAGCACTGATCAACAACAATTGAATATAGGGAAAATAACGCAGTTGGGTCAATAGCTTGGATTCTTGGTAGTAAATGGATACCGCATAGCCTTTGATTGGCTCAAAGCCTTCCTCCTGCATGCGCTTGACTTCTTTTTTTAAAAATTCTTCATTGTCATCCCTGCCCTCCCCAAAGTTTATGGCCGCATTGATGCCGCCACGTTCATTCACTAAAATCACTGGGATATTGGTATTGGATAGCAAAATTTCGTTGTGTAAGGTTACATCGACATAGGCATAGTCCTCATCATCAAGGTCATTGATTTCTTCCTGGGCCATGGTCCAAATTTGAGTCGTTTTTTTCTCTTGCTCGGCAATTTGGCTAGCCAGGTGATTGGTATAGATCATGGAAATCAATACGATGATAATCCCAGCCACTGCCAGGTAAATTTTCCATCTCGATTTTCGCTGATAGATATCCATGGATGGTTGTTTGTTTTTGTTCTCAGACAAATCTGGGGATCCGTTTAAGAACCTTTATTTTAATGGTGCAATGCTAAAAATGCTGCAACTCTCTGCATTGCGTTGTTGCGCACATTGACGTAGTAAAAGTTTAAATCGGCAATGTGGTAATTGCGTCGCGTCAGCAAAAAGCTCCATGGGAATTTGGGCTTGCTCACCCAGAGAATTCCTTGATGGACTTGCGCATCCGCTAAATTCGGAAAAATAGTTTCAAAATCCCGCAAAACACCACCTTCATTCTCGGATTTTGGGGCGTATTCACTATCTGTGGTCCAGCTCAGTGGATTGGTCACTAAAATGCTATCTCCAACGGCGACCTTACTTTTTGGAAGATATCCCTTTTTATAACTGCGCCAAGCGCAAAAGCAATTCGTTTGCTCCGGACTTTCGCATGGGGGGATATTTTCAAAATAATCCTTGGTTACTGAAATCCCTACCAAATAGGCCACTACTAGTTTTTCTTGTAGCGGCTTCCCATCAAGGTATTCACGCATTAGGCGTTTGGCATGCGTGGTGCCCTGGCTATGACTGGCAATGATGAATGGTCGACCGTGGTTGTAGTGTTCTAAATAATAGTCAAAGGCCTGCCGGATATCTGAATAAGCTAAATCGAAGGCTTTTTTTGCGGCAGCCTTATTTTTAGTAAAATAGGTCTGGAGGTGTGCTTGTCGGTATCGTGGAGCATAGATTTTACCGGAACCATTAAAGATACTAGCTTGGTATAAAATGCTGCTGCCGTCCGTCTTTTCATTAAGCTCAGGGTCATCAATTGGGCCATTCCATAGTTCTTGCCCGCGGTCTCCGGTGTAGGTAGTCGGATGTAAAAAGAAGACATCTGCTTCTGATGTCGCCTGGTTGTCTGGCCAGGAAGGGTCGGGCCTTCGGTCGGCGGGGTCTTCTTTGTCGGGTAAGGCAGCCCAACTTTCGGGTTTACTATAATCGGGAGCCAGCGGAGCATTGCCTAAGCTGAAAGCTCCTTGCGGATGTACCGCACATCCAGCGAATAGTAGCAAGCATAAGACCGGAATCATTAGTTTCATGGACAAATTGGATTATACATATAACAACAAATACGGTGGAAAATTGTCCAAAAAACGGGCAATATTTATCCCCTTATTGGAAAAGGCAATTGCCTATCTTTAACCGCATTATATTCGTCACAAAATCCTAAAGTATGAAAAAATATGTTTGTCTGGTCCTGCTGATCGGTTTCGTGTTTCAATTAAAGGCCCAGGATCAAAGTGAAGAAGCAGCGGTAAAGGCGGCCATTGAGCAACTTTTTGACGGCATGCGTGCCAGCGACAGCAGTATGATTCGTGCCGTTTTTCTTCCCGAGGCACGAATGCATACCACCTTTATCAATAAAGAGGGCAAACCTCAATTGGTAGAGGGTACCTTGGAGAAATTCTTGCAACAAATTGGCACACCGCACGATAAAGTGTACGATGAAAAAATCTGGGGCTACGACATCCGGGTGGATGGGCCGATGGCTTCTGCTTGGACGGAGTACACCTTTTATTTAGGGGAAGAGAAACTGCATTGTGGGGTGAATACTTTCCAGATGGTGAAGACCGAAGAAGGCTGGAAAATTCTACAGATCACCGATACCCGCCGCCGTGAGGGGTGTAAAACGGAGATGACCGATTGGGAAACAGAAATCAATACCCTGCTGGATGCCTGGCACCTGGCTGCCGCCAAAGCGGATGAAGACACCTTCTTTGGTAGCATGACCGCCGACGCGATCTATATCGGTACCGATGCCTCGGAACGCTGGCTGCGTGATGAACTGAAGGAATGGTCAAAAGAATATTTCGACAGGGATTCTGCCTGGGCCTTCACGGCAACGGAGCGCCAAGTTCACCTCTCTGATGATGGCCAGTATGCCTGGTGGAACGAAAGTCTGGATACCTGGATGGGCGTTTGCCGTGGTTCCGGCATGTTACAGCTAACTGCCGATGGCTGGAAAATCAAACAATACCATCTGTCGGTAACGGTGCCTAATGACAAGATCAAGCAGTTTATAAAACTGGTGAAATAAGCTAGCTAGGAGAATGTGGTTGTAGGCGGTTGAGACGGTTTAGTCGGTTTATTTGGGTTCGGTTCCGGAGGAACCAAATCTTTGTAGAAACGGCCCTTGAGGGAATGCGATTGGTGTAATGGAATGGGATATGTGATGAAGCGGTTGAGGCGGTTTAGTCGGTTTATTTGGGGTTCGGTTCCGGAGGAACCAAATCTTTGTAGGAACGGTCAGGAGAGGTATTGCGCACCAGCGGTGCGCTATCTAAATAAAAACCAGTGCGAAATAAATCTTATTGCATCCAAAAACCTAATTCCTATCACAACATTTTTTTCATCCGTGCCAAATCGCGTTTGACGTCTTTTTCTTTGATCGTATGGCGTTTATCATAAGATTTTTTACCCTGTGCAAGGGCGATTTCCAATTTGGCAAAACCACGGTCGGTGAGGTACATGCGGTAGGGTACAATGGTAAAACCTTTTTCTTTGACTCGTTTTTCCAGTTTTTTCAACTCTCTTTTGTGCAATAATAATTTGCGGGTACGGCGGGTTTCGTGATTGAAGAGGTTTCCGTGAGAATATTCGGCAATAAACAAACTTCTGACATAGAGTTCACCATCTTTAAAAGTACAATAGGCATCACGCAGGTTGACGTTGCCACTGCGGATGGACTTTATTTCAGTGCCCTGTAGCATGATGCCCGCTTCATAGGTATCAATGAATTGATAATCATATTCCGCCTTACGGTTGATTATTTCTTTGGTATTGTTTTTCTTCTTCTCTGCCATTGCTTTCGGTTTACTCCGTTGCAGAAACCCTGCCGGAGCTGAAAAAGTTCACTTTTACGATTATTCTAAAGGTTTGACGTGATCAATAGGGCCAAATCAGTAGATTTGATCTGAAATCGCTGTCCCAGGTATTCGTTGGTCAGACATCCCTTGTACATATACACCCCATGTCGCAAGCCCATATTGGAAACAAAGAGATGTTCAATGCTGCCTGTACTTCCTGCTTTCAACAGGATAGGCGTCAGGATGTTGCTGACCGCAATGGAAGCGGTGCGGGGTACCCGCGATGCGATATTGGGGACACAATAGTGAATCACATCGTGTTTGATAAACGTGGGTTTGTCCAAAGAGGTGACTTCTGAGGTGGCAAAGCAACCTCCCTGATCAATACTAATATCGATAATTACAGATCCATTTTTCATTTTAGCCACCATATCTTCACTGACAATCACCGGTGCCCGGCCCAGCTCGGAATGCACTGCACCAATCACTACTTCCGCGCTAATCAACTCCCGTTCAAGGTAGACGGAATTGATGGCGGAGGTATATAAGGACCGCCCCACTTGGTTTTGGATGCGCTTGAGTTTATAAATATTGTTGTCAAAAATTCGAACTTCTGCGCCCAATCCAAGTGCAGTGCGTGTGGCATATTCTGCTACGATACCGGCACCCAGAATGACTACCTTTGCACTTGGGACACCGGAAATTCCACCCAAGAGCACCCCTTTTCCTCCGCTAGTACTTGACATCAACTCGGCAGCGGTTAGCATGGCACTAATGCCGGCCATTTCACTCATGATCCGCACAATGGGGAAGGTGTCAAACTCGTCCTTGATGTATTCCATCGCCAAGGCAATCACCCGCTTTTGCTTCAATTTACTGATATAATCAGCCGTAATGATGGGGAGTTGCAGTGGAGAAATCAAAATCTGATTGGGATACATGTGGTCGATTTCTTCCAACGTTGGTGGGGCTACCTTGATGATGATGCCCGCTTTATAGACTTGCTCAGTACTATAGGCTATCTCCGCACCAACCTCGGAATAATCGTGGTCGGTGAAGTTAGATTTTTCACCGGCCCCACTTTCGATGACGATGCGGTGACCATGGGCAATCAGTGTGGAAACAGAGGAAGGCACTAAGGCCACTCGGTTTTCCTGGAGCGTGCTCTCTTTGGGAATGCCAATAAAGAGTTTGTTGTTTTTGGATTGCACCAACAACATCTCCGGTTGCGTCTGAAACTGACTTTCCGAAAAAACCTTAGGGATGGGGATCCGTTTGTCCTTGTCACTCATAGCCTACAAAATTAGGATTTTTCGTGTTGAATTAGTCGCTAATTCGAATTTTATTCTCACTACCTCATCAGGAAGGAGAGGTTCTATAATCTCGGGCCATTCGATCAGGCACCAGTCCGGACCATAAAGATATTCTTCAATGCCAATCTGTAAGGCCTCCTCCATATCCTTCAGTCGATATAAATCCATGTGGTAAATAGGGCGGTGTTGGCCCGTAGCTTGATCAAAATAGGTGTATTCATTCACTAGGGAAAAAGTAGGACTATTCACTGCCGCTTCTACTCCTAAATGTCGGCAAAACGCCTGAATAAAGGTGGTCTTACCCGCCCCGATTTCGCCGCTGAATACTAGTTTGTTGTGATCACCCCGCGCTCGGGCCAGCACCTTTTCCACCACTCGGGGCAAATCTTCTAGCCCAATATTTTCGTGTATCTCCATGACTTAAATTCACCCACTGTTTAATGATAAAATTTCCTCATTAGCAAGCACTAAGTGCTTGTTTGGAGGTGGTGCTTTAGCAGCGAAAATTGCAGATTTTGGGTTCTCGCAAGGCTCATTTTTGAATGCTTAGCAGCGCTAAGGACGAAAAAATAGCCGAAGTGAGGTTCCAAAACCTGTGATTTGCAGCCTGAATAGCTTGCCCGAATATACTTCAGGGATTACCTCATTAGCAAGCACTAAACCCTATACAACCCTCAGATGCTTCTCCGATGCGTTACTCTTTCTTCAATACTGCCTTTTGCCTCACCATGATTTCATAACCATCTACCGGCGGAACCTCCTCTCCATCAACTACTTGACCGCCCGTTGTTTTGATGGCGTCGCTTTTGCCGGAAATGACCTCAAAAATCAAGTTGTCACCTAATAATTCGGTGGTGGTCAACAGCAAGTTATCACCGACCTTAAATCGGTTGTAAAATTTGCCTCCGAGCAAATAACCTTGCAGGATTATGGAATTATTCTCATCAATTAAATATTGTCCTTTTTCCCGGTCGACGACCATCAATTTATAAGGGCGTACACTTTGCTTGTCTCCACTACCATAGATCAGTTCCCAAGTATAAACACTCGAACTATCTGTGGGTTGAATGTTCAGTGCCATAGGGACCTTTTGTAGTAGTCCGGTACCACTATAGATTTCTAGATCACCTGTCCATTGTCCACTCCAGGTATCAGGGAAAGTCGATGTTTTCTGTGCTTGAATGGAAGCAATGGTTGAAAAACTAAGTAAGAGGATAGCAAATATTCGGTTTTTCATGTTTATTTTGTCAGAAATACATTGATATTATGAAGATAACGTTCTCTTTATTTATAGGTTTGTTGGTCTCCACCATTACTATCGCCCAAAAGGAATATTTCCAGCAGGAGGTCAATTATAAGATAGCGGTAACGCTCAATGACCAGGAGCATATCTTGAAAGGAAATATTGAGATGCAATATACCAATAATGCTCCCGAGGCGCTTGATTTCATCTACCTTCACCTTTGGGGAAATGCCTTTAAGGATCGGACGACTGCCTTTGCGCGTCAGAAGATTCGGACCAATAGTACCCGTTTTTATTTTGCCGAAGATAGTGAATTGGGCAATTATTCAGGGCTTGACTTTACGGTTGATGGCGAAAAAGCACGTTTGGAGTTCGAACCGGAAAATCCGGACATCGCCAAATTGTATTTACCTAAACCCATTACTACCGGAGCCACCATACAAATTGCAAGCCCATTTCTTCTTAAAATCCCGGCCTCCTTTTCCCGGCTAGGTCACGTGGGGGAATCCTATCAGATGACGCAGTGGTTTCCCAAACCGGCCGTTTATGATGCGGATGGATGGCACCCTATGCCGTACTTGGATATGGGAGAATTCTATTCTGAATTTGGCAATTTCGACGTCCGTATTACCTTGCCGGAAAACTATGTTGTCGGAGCTAGTGGCGTCCTTCAAACAGAATCGGAAAAGGTTTTTATTGCCCAAAAAATAGCAGAGACCCAGGCTTACTTCGATACCTTGCAAAATCCGGAGACGGGATTGGACGAAGCTGTTTATCCCCCGTCGAGTGAAAAATTGAAAACCATTCGTTATACTGCCGAGAAGGTGCACGATTTTGCCTGGTTTGCCGACAAACGCTTTCGGGTGGTCAAAAGCCAGGTCGCCTTACCTTCGGGGCGAAGTGTAGATACTTGGGTGATGTTTACCAAAACCAATGAAGCTTATTGGAAAACAGCTATCGACTACGTCGATCGGGCGGTAGCCTTTTACTCTGAGTTGGTTGGAGAGTATCCATATCCGCAAGCCACAGCGGTGCAAAGTGCGCTCAGTGCCGGTGGTGGTATGGAATACCCCATGATTACGGTGATTGGTTATTATAATGATCCACAAGGTCTTGATGAAGTCATTACCCACGAGGTTGGCCACAACTGGTTTTATGGCATCCTCGCCTTTGATGAACGCGATCATCCGTGGATGGATGAGGGCATCAACTCTTACTACGATCATCGCTATACCGAACGCTATTACGGTAGCCCCCAAAGTGGTAATATTCCCAAGTTTATCATGGGCAATACCGAAGCTTCAGAATATGAAATCGCCTACCTCTATCAAGCTCGCCGAGACCGTGATCAGGCTCCGCAAACTACTTCTGATGAATTTGTACCCATTAATTATTGGCTAGGAGCCTATGAAAAGCCTGCTGTGGCTTTCAAATATTTAGAGAAATATCTGGGCGCGACTTTGTTCGACCGCGTGATGCAGGATTTTTACCGGAAATGGGCTTTTAAGCATCCTCAACCAGAAGATTTAAAAGCGCATTTTGTGCAAGAAACCGGCAAAAATCTCGACTGGTTTTTTGAGGGATTGATCAATTCCAATGCCAAAATGGATTACGCCATTACTAAGGTTGAAAATAGGGGGGATAGTCTACAAGTAACCGTTGCCAATCGGGGAGACCTGGCTACTCCTTTTTCCATTTCCTCTATTTCAGATTTGGCTATTGCTCATACGCAATGGCAGGAGGGCTTCGATGGACGAAAAACCTTTTCCTTCCCTTCTGAATATGGTCAACATCTAGCCATTGATGCTCAGCGTTGGTCATTGGATGTGAACCGAAAAAATAACTACTGGCATCCTAAAGGGCCATTGAAAAAAGTAGAACCCTTTGAATTCAGAATTTTGGGCGCGGCCGAAAATGACAAACGAACCAGCTTGTACTTTTTGCCCTATCCCGGATACAATGCCTACGATGGGGCAATGTTGGGCCTGGCTTTGTACAATACGGTTATCCCCAGCCGTCGCTTTGAGTTCGCACTTGCTCCAGCCTATGGCTTTAAGCGTAAAAAATTGGTTGGGGTCGGGGATATAAAATACCATTGGTTTTGGGGGGATGGCCAAAAGCCTCAGGAATTGACGCTTGGTCTGACCGGAAAGCGATACAGCTTTTCAAAAGATGATGATCTGACGTATGAACGGATTTTTCCCTATTTGGAATACCGATTTAAAAGCAGTTCTGCCACCAGAGTGAGCCACTGGGCAAGATTGGGGTATTCCATGGTGAATCAAAATTATTTGAATTATGCTCCGGATGGTACTCCTTTGCTCGAAAAGACGGGGCTGGGCTTTTTGTCCTTGGAATATGCACTCGGCAATTCGAATATTTTGAATCCGGGAATTTTTAAAGTCAAATTAGAGCATTTTGCGGGCAATGATGAGCTGTTTGTTGCTAATGGCAGTTACCTAAAGCTTTCTCTAGAGGGAAGACAAAGCATTACTTACGCCCGTGGCAAGCGCTTTGAAATTAGGGGGTTCGCCGGTTTTTTTCCACATAATGAGAGTCGAGACCGGGGATTCATTGGTACCGGAGCCTTTAATCTGAGTGCACAAGGGTATAATGATTATTCGTACGAAGAACTCTATTTTGGGCGGTTTGAAAATGAAGGATTGTGGTCGCAGCAAATTCACCGACGTGAAGGAGGTATGCGTTATGCCATTGGTGGGGCTTATCAGGTTGGCCGCAGCAATAATTTTATACTGGCACTTAACCTGGAGAGCGACCTGCCGTTCAAGTTGCCGGCACGACTTCGGGTGCGCCCATACTTAGACATGGGATATTTTGACAATGCCATGCCAACCGGGGAGGATGACACCTTTGGCGATCAGTTTATCTATACCGGAGGGTTTAGCTTAATTCTGGCGAAGGACATTCTGGAAATCAATTTCCCGGTCGTAAATTCTAAAAACCTGCAGGATATTCTGATTGAACGAGGCAATTATTTTAGTCGGATCACCTTTACCCTGGATTTGCGAAAAGCCACGCCTTGGAGATTAATTGACCGATCGCTGAGTGGGGTGAACTAAATATTACTTTAGGGGCTCCGTACTCAACGTACCGCTCTTTGTCACTGCTCTGGCGTACTCGCTTGGGGTTTGACCGGTGATTTTTTTAAAGATGGCATTAAAGGTGGATTTGGAGTTGAATCCCGCCTCATGGGCTAGGCTTAATAGTGTATATTGCTGGCTATTAGGGGTTTGTAGTAGGTGTTTGAATTCCTTGACTCGATAAGTGTTGATAAAGTCGAAGAAATTTTGTTCTAGGTCGCGGTTGATGATTTGAGACAAATAATTGACCGGGATGCCTACCCTTTGGGCCAGCTCAGCGATGGTGATTCGGGGCTCCAGATAAGGCTTTTCCCGCTCCATATAGTTGGTCAGTTTTTTGAGATAGTCTTTCGCTTTATCGTCGGTGAGGCTGGAAAGTTGATATTTTGCGGCATCTTCTTCTGCATCCAATAAGCTTTCATCTTCTAAAATGACTTTTTGTTGTACACCGGAAATACCCAGGTAAAAGATATTGGCCACCATGAAAAGGAAGGCCACCTGAAAGCCATAGGAGCCGGTTAGCCCAAGCATTTGATTGGCCACGACCTCAAAAGAGATAAAAGCGACCCAGGTGATGATCATGCCCCACAAAAACCGTTGTAACCAGGAAAGACTGAGGTCTTCGGTATAGGAAAACCGAGTAAGAATACAAGTCTCATGCCGACTCAATAAGTTGAAGGAACGGTAGAGGTAAAAAGGGAATAGCCCTAAAAAAAGAACGTAGTACATGCCGTAATACCAGGTTGGGCAAATGTGATCATGAAAGCCCTCAATAATTCCGACTTTGGTACTAAAGGGCAGTTGGTAAAATTGTTGCCAAAGTATCAAATTGACCAATACAAAAGGTAAAAAATGGATGAGGTCTTTCCAGGCAAAAGGCAGTGCGCCACGGGTGGCAGACTTGATGTATAAATAAAATACCGGGACGGCCAGGTAGGCCAGGACATAAGCATTTAGCGGCAGGTTGGGGTAGTCAAAACGCAATGTGTCGTGATAGTTGTAGATCATAGTGATGAGGAACAACAAGAATAATTCCAGACTCAATAAATAATCGGCCTGCTTGCGGTTTTTCTTCAGCAAATTCAACGAAGCAAAGCTAATGGCTTGGGCAGCGCCAATCGTGATCAATATCTGTAGAAGCATGGTATGGGTGTTTAGGTTAAGTCAATTTCATTGACTACTGGACTACAAATGACGGGATAAATCGTATGAATAGTTTGATTTATTCGCTATTTTTATAGATTAAAAAGGTTTTAAATTTACTTTTTAAACGAGGTAAAAGCAAGATAAGTTTAAACCAACAAACCTTAGTTACTTATTAAACTCTTATTAGCTATGAAAAAAAACTTCTACGCCATTGTCTGTTTATTCTTTCCTCTACTTCTCTTTGCGCAAAATTACAACTTACCACATTGGGAAACCCAATTTGAAAGACAAGAAAAACCACAAACACCGAATAATTACCTCACCAAAGAGGTTAATCCGACGCCACCACCGATTCCAGTAAGGACTATGGCCGAATGGGAGGAAGTGCAGGGGCTGGTTTTGGGTTGGCGGTCCAATTCTTATCACGATGTGTTGACGGAAATTGTTAGAAATGCCATCGCAGAATGCACCGTTTATATTGTCACAGATAATCTGGGGTTTGTGATGGGCCGTTTGGCTAATGCCAATATTCCTACGGAAAATATCCGGTTCATTGTGGAAGACCTGGACAGCGTTTGGATTCGCGATTATGGACCGTGGACGGTTTATCAAAATGATGTAGATAGCATCAGCATTGTCGACTGGATTTACAACCGGCCTTTCCGCCCTGATGATGATAAGGTACCAACTGCAGTAGCTGAATACCTCAATTATCCGGTTTTTGAAGCTACTCAAGTGCCATTTAATTGGGTGCACACTGGTGGTAATCACCTGCGCAACGGCATGAATACAGCCTTTTCATCTGATTTAGTGCTTCGGGAAAACCCGGGGCGCATGGAGCGGGAAATCAATGATATAGCACAAGCCTACTTGGGGGTTGATCAATATATTAAATTTCGGCGGTTGCCCTATGACGGTATCCACCATATTGACATGCATATGTGTGTTATTGATGAAGAAACCATCTTCTTTGGGCAGTATCCCGAAGGAGTGGCAGACGGCCCACAAATTGAGGAAAACATTGCCTATTTGCGCAATAATTTTTTGACGCCTTTTGGCAATACTTACAATGTGCTGCGTTTACCTATGCCTCCTGATTCTTCGGGGAATTATCCCGATGATAACGGCGATTATCGAACGTATACCAATAGTCTTTTTATCAACAAAACCATTATCGTTCCCATTTATGAGGAACAATATGATACTACTGCGCTGCGCATCTATCGGGAAACGATGCCCGGATATAACGTGGTAGGCATCGATTGTAATGAGATCATTGAAGCGCTGGGGGCCTTACATTGTATCACAAAATTGATTGGAGTCCCTGATCCATTGCGCATTGCCCACCCTCGTTTGCGCGACACCTATGATGCTGCCAATGATTATCCCGTGCAGGCCATCATTCAACACCGCAGCGGCATTGAGCAGGCCACTTTATATTATCGAACGGAAACAGGTGGCGCTTATAGTGCTGTGCCCATGACCTTGAGTAATGCGGCAGAAGATATCTGGATAGCGGCCATTCCGGCGCAGGCAGTTGGCACTAGAGTGGAATATTACATTCAGGCCTCAGCCGTTTCCGGCAAGGAACAAGTACGTCCACTGGTGGCTCCGGAAGGGTATTTTTATTTTAATGTAAAAGGATATGACGAACCTCCGGTCGCGCAAATATTGCATACGGCTTCATCTCTATGTAGTGGCAATGCCGTGACCTTTCGCAGCGATGCGCAAAATGGAATCACGGCCCTCGAATGGATATTTCCCGGTGGAAATCCCGCCACCTCGACCGAAACCAATCCTACCGTTGTGTACGAGGCGCCGGGTACTTATGATGTGACCCTCATCGTCAGCAATCCTGTTGGGGCGGATACACTGGTTTTAGCAGACGAAGTGCAGATTGAAGAAGCGGTGCCACCATTTAGCGATGATTTTACCTCTGGACCCAATCCCAACTGGCAGATTGATAATCCCGATAATGATGAAGCTGAGTGGGAGATTGCCCAAACCATTTGTTATGGCAATAGTTTCATGATCGACAACCGGAATTATGATTCAGAGCACACCCGTGATTATTTTTCTACCAGGATCGATCTAAGTGGATTGGATCATCCTGCAATGACTTTTGACGTTGCTTATGCCAGGAGAATTGATAATTTAAACCGGGTATATTACGATGAACTTCGCGTGAATGTCATCCGTTGCAATGGAGAAAAAATCAATGTTTATAACAAGAGTAGCGATCTTCTGGCTACCGTGGCGGATCTTCCAACCACCTTTACTCCCGTCAATTGCAGCCAATGGCGCAACGATATCGTCTATTTAGGACAATTTACCGATGAAATTGTCAAAATTGAATTTGAGGCAATCGGAGGAGATGGCAACCGCTTGTATTTGGACAATATCAATATTGTCAGTAGTCCCAACCAGGCCCCAACCGTCTTTCTTGAGGCTCCGGAAGATGGTCGCCTATATGAAGAAACAGTGTTGCCGCTCATTCCCATCAAAGCCCTGGCTGGTGATATTGATGGCAGTATTGACTACGTGACCTTCTTTGTTAATGGAGATTCTGTCGGTATTGCCACAGCGGTACCTTATATCTTTCCCTATGATGTCCCCGCTGCGGGGCTATATGAGATTCAGGCTCGGGCCACCGATAATGATGGGGCAGAAACCTACTCGGCAACTCATCAAATAGAAGTCGCTTTACTCACCAATACCCAAGATCAGATTGATCTGCCATTTAATCTGAAGCTATTTCCAAATCCGGTTGCTGATCAGTTGTATGTCAGTCTGGAGAGTAGTGAGCCAATGGACGTTAGTTACCAATTGATTACACCATTGGGTCAGAGAGTGGCTATCGGTCAGTGGCGAGTCAATGAAGGTAATAATTATTTTCAACTGGATATGAATCCATTTCCATCCGGCGTTTATTCACTACTCTTGCGTGGAGAAAACTGGACCGGTGGCTGGAAGGTAATGCGGACCAGGTGAGCAAAAGAACATTTGTTTTTAAGAAGACGCAAATTATGAAAATAGGGCATTGTTGTAATTTGCGTCTTTTGTACTTTTTAATAAATGGCTATGCAAGTTACGGGATTATTTATCTACCCCATCAAAGGGTTGGCAGGTGTCAGTTTATCGGAAGCCAACCTGGAACAGCGCGGTTTGGCCTATGATCGCAGATGGATGTTGGTGGATGAAGAAGGCGTTTTTATTTCTCAACGGGAGGTAAATAAGATGGCTTTACTGAAACCTGAGATGACGGGAAAGGAACTGATAATTCACGCGTCGCACTTGTCCATTGGGCCTTTGCGGGTGCCTCTGAAACCAGCTACTGTGTCTCAGCAAATACAGGTTCAGGTATGGGAAAATAGTTGCGAGGCACAATTTGTTAGTCCGGCCGCCGATCGATGGTTGTCGAGGGTGCTTGGCGCAAACTGCCGCTTGGTGTATATGCCAGACTCCAGTATTCGCCCTCTAAAGGCGACCTACGGACTTCCGGGAGAAATGGTCGGCTTTGCCGATAGCTGTCCGCTGCTTGTGCTCGGAGAAGCTTCTTTGGCAGACCTTAACAACCGGCTGGAACACCCGGTGCCCATAGATCGGTTTCGCCCCAATATCGTTTTTAGCGGAGGGCAACCTTATGAAGAAGAAAGCTGGAGGAATTTCCATATCGGGGCCGTCTCGCTGCGGGGTATTCGCACCTGTGCCCGGTGTCAGGTGATCACCATCGATCAGCAAAGTGCCAAGATTGGGCAGGAACCTTTGCGTACCCTCAGCACCTATCGCCGGCAGGGCAATAAGGTGTTGTTTGGGCTATATGCCAGTTTGGCGAAAGCCGGAGAAAATGGTTCTGCCTTGCTCAGAGTAGGGGATCGTATTTCAATAGAGGGAGGGTAATTCTCATTTTATTGTTCTATAGCCTCAAAGGGGTGCAGTTCAGGTTTGTCCCCAAAAAAAGATTGAGCAGCTGGGATTCTATTAATTTGCTTCGTCATTATTATAGATTTGTGCTTTTTATCTGATCAGATGCCTCCGGCGGTCCCTTTTTTCTTGGCAAAAAAGGGAGAAAAACCCAAGGCTGTAGAGCCTTTCCTAAAAATCTTCCCTCCTCTCCCGCTCACTCCCCAAGCTGCTCACGGATAAGGCTAAGATGGGGAAATCTGGCCTGTTTTTAGAAGAATGTAAAGATTGTTTTTCACTCATTGGTTCGCAGTGCAAAGCTCTTTTGGCCCACCCGCTGGGAAGATTTTCTTAACGGAAATCCTTAAAGAAGCTGCTATCAAACCAACCTTTGGGCTACAAAGACAGCTCAT
>CAXHCA010000157.1:0-15350 GCA_964015035.1 uncultured Saprospiraceae bacterium | reverse complement strand
GGCTATTTTTTCGTGCGTCTCGGCTGAGCCGAGATGTACTCAAAAATGAGCCTCGCGAGCACCCAAAACCTGCAATTTTTGCTGATAAAGCACCTCCTCCAAACAGGCACTTAGTCTTTTTGTAAATAAGCCAATAGGCTATCCCAACTTAAACTAGCGCATTTCAGCCTTCCGGGAAATTGTCGGGCCGCTCCGAAGGCCGACAATTCTTCATCTTCGGAAATTTCCTCGTTTTCTTCTTGCAAGGAGGTCAAAAATTGTTGGCAATGTTCTAATACAGCCGACCGTTTTTGACCTTCCATTCTTTTAACGAGCACAGAGGTGGAAGCCTTGGAAATAGCACATCCATAACCGTGAAAATAAGCTTCCTGAATCACCTCCCCTTCGAGATTGAAATACAAGGTAAATTTATCCCCACACAATGGGTTATAGGCTTCCAACACTACATCTGCCGACTCCAGCCGGGCATAATGGTAGGGATCCTTATTGTGCCGCAAAATGGTTTGCTGGTATAAATTGGATAGTTCGGACATGGATCAATGATTGGATTGAATGGATAAAGCCCCCTGACATCCCTCAACTACTCTGCACACCCCAGGTATACTTCATCTCCCAGTGAGACTTCTGCCTGATATGGGTATTGTTTGCCAGCTACTGAATTGAAACAATTGCCTTTGGTCAGACTGATGCGTAGCCAGGTATCGTCTTTTTTGGTGACATACACAATGCGGCCTTCACTTTCCTCTGCCTGTGCATATGGGAAGGTCTTTTCCTTGCCCCCTAAAAGGGTAAAAACGATGCCTTCCTTGGCAATGACCGCTGTCCAGAATGGGCTATCGCCCTTACAGGTGTAGTCTACATCTTTGCCAAGATTCGATCCCGATTTACAAGCCAGAAAAGTTGTCGCTAGTCCCATTGCCAGCAAAAATACAAGTCGTTTCATATTCCTGATATTTATACCTGCAAAGCTAATCGTTCCCTCGTTCCCGAGCAATAGTAAAGTGAAAAACACTGCCTTTTCCCGGGCTTGATTCCAACCAGATCTTACCGCCGTGTTGTTCTACAATCTTTTTACAAATAGCCAGTCCGATACCGGAGCTATTGATGACACTTTTGCTTTGGAGGGTTTTAAAAAGCAGAAAAATCTTTTGATGCTGGGTGGCATCAATACCTATTCCATTATCGACTACATAAAAATGATAATGGGTTTTAGAGGCATCGCCACCGAAACAAATTTTTGGAGTCACATTGGTCTTGCTATACTTGATGGCATTGGCCAGCAGGTTTTGAAAAACCCGATAGATCCGTGATTTATCCGCTTGAATTTTCCCAGGCATATCCTGTATTTCAACCACTGCCCGCCTTTCTAATACTAACTGCTGAAGATCGCTCACCACCAGATTGAGAATATCCTTTACTTTAACTTTTTCCATCACCGGTTTGGTGTTATTCACAATAGAAAAAGCCAACAGATCATTCACCAACCTTTCAATTCGTTTGATTCCCTGTTGTACAAAAAGCAGGTATTCGGATTCGGTGTTGTTTAGTTTCCCCTTAGTACTCCTTTCCAGCAATTGAGAAAAACTGACGATAGTCCGCATGGGTTCCCGCAAATCATGTGAAGCCAAGTGCGCGAAATTTTCGAGTTCAAGATTGGAGGCAATGTATCGCTTCAACTCCTGATTTCTTTCGTTGAGTTCTTTTTCGGCATCCGCCAATGCACTATTTTTTTCATTTAACACCGCGGTAGTTCGCGCTTTTTGCACGTAGAAATAAAGTGCTACAATCAGTAGAAATAAAAACAACAATACCGCCAAGAACAACAACTGAATCCGATCACGTTGGGATCGTTGCTGCCGACGCAATGCATCGATTTGCGATTGGCGATCTTTTATGTGATACTTCGCTTCAAGTTCTGCGGTCAGATGATCCGAATTCTCTGATCGCTGCTTTTCTTTGGCGAATTCATATTCCTGAAGGTAATTATAGGCCGCTGTATATTCTTCTTTTTGTGCGAATAAATCCGATAGCAAATAAAGTGACTCAACCTCTAGCTTCAGATAACCACTCTCACGTGACTCCTTGACTGCTGTTTGCCCGTATTCAATCGCCTGGTCTAACAGCTGCTGCCGCTGGTAAATGCGAGAAAGCTGAATCAAGGTATTTATACGCATTTGCTTAAAGCCCTTTTCCGAAGCCAGGGCCAGGGCCTCTTGGCCATACTGGGTTGCCTTTTCGGCAATGTTTTGGCGCGAATATATATCACCAAGAGTCAAAAGGGCATCCACTTTTGATTCATAATCGGCCAGCTTATCCTGTAGAGGGATAACGGCTTCTACATCAAGTTTGGCTTCCTCTATCCTACCTGCCGCCATTTTTGCACGAGCCAATTCATCAACAAAAATAGAGCGAATGCTCTCCTCTCCACGTCGATCAGCCATGGCGATGCCCTGCTCATAATAGTCAATCCCTTTTTCCGTTTCTCCGCGCTCCGTATAAGCGCCACCCAAATTGCAAAGCATTAGCGCCTTGAGGCGGTTTTCTACTTTGATGTATTTGTCAAAAACCTCAACCCCTTTCAGCAAATTTTGAATAGCCTGATTGTAGGAAAACTCTATGAGATTGATCAACGCAATGTTATTATAACAGGCTGCCTGTGTATAATAGTCTTCCGACAAAACGGCGTAAACGATGGCTTGGTTGTAATAGTAAATAATGGTATCTGAAGGTGAGCCAATTTTATAGTGAGCAATGCCTTTGTTTTTGTACCCAATCGCCATCCCTTGGTGATACTTCAATTTGAGGGCGCGATCTAAGGCAACATTAGCATATTTCATAATACTATCAGGAGCAACACGTCGATAAGCATAACTAATTTCATTCAGTAAATCAATTTGAGGGCGCTCCTGAATGCCCCCATGGTACTCCGACCATAAGCTATCAACAGTACGAATAAAACCCTGGGCAAATGCTTGTTCGCAAATACAAAAAACAGATGCAAGGATTAAAAATAAACAGGCAAATTTCTTTACCATTAGATAATTTTAGGCATGGGGGGTAGATTAAAGTACGGCTTATTTACTGCGTTAAATTAGTTATTTTCATAAAGAAACAGTCATACCACTAAGAATTTTACAGCAAAGAGAGGACCTTTCCCATATTCAAGGCAGGTGTTTTTGAAATAAAAAGGGCCTTTTTGTATAACAATTAGCGCTCTTTGATACATTTCTTATATGTAAGATGCCGCCGGAGGCATATTCTATTAAGTGCATGTTTGGAGGTAATCATTCAGTTCCGGTAAAACCGGGATTTTGGGTGCTAAAGCACCACCTCCAAACAAGCACTTAGGAGATTTGTCAAAACATCAAAATCAGAAAGTAGCTTTTAAAGATAAAATCATGTTTCTTCCAGCAGCCACCAACCCAGAACTATAAGGGCGGTAGCGCAAATCTGTCAAATTTTCTACCCCGCCGCTAATGGCAAAATGCTCATTGAGGTGATAAAGGGCCTTAAAATTCAGGGTAAACCAACCCGGCGAATAAGGGTTTCCATTTTCGTCTATGGCATAGATATACCCCTTCCCCTGCTCTTCTACCGGCAAGTCTTCAAAACGCCTTGTTCCACTGTACATGGCGTAAAAATCGAGTTCTACTTTAGTACTGCCATAGGTCAAATGGGTTGTACCGAACCAAGGCGCTGCATGGCGGGACGGGCTGGTAGTGCCATCATCCAATTCTTCTTCCCCTTTTTGATAATTAAATCGGGTTCGGAAACCAAACCCCTGGGGCAACTTGATATTCAGTCCTGCCTGAATGCCATACACATTGGCCAAAGCCGCATTTTGAATGGCTTGTACCTGGCTTAAGGTACCATCGTAGACAATACTATCTTGTCCATTCAACGTGAAATTTCGGCGTACCAGTGCATCGTTTAGTCGGGTGTAAAAGGCCGTTACATCAACCTCCACTGATTCGCCAAAGGCTTTGGCAGTACCCAATTCTAGGTGATAGGCATACTCGGCCTTTAATTCCGGATTGGGAACCACTACGGCACCGGGTTCGGAATCGAATACTTTGCCGACATCATCCACATTGGGCGCGCGAAAAGCGGTAGATGCATTTGCACTTACCGTAATCTGCCTGGGCAGGGAATAGACAAATCCTACACTCCCCGTCAAAGCACCATTGTTAATGTTGGCAGTGGCAAAGGGAAAAGGGAAAAAAGTCGTATCAAATTTGGCATCTAGTACAAACTGATTGTAGCGAGCCCCCGCCTGGATGGCCAATTTTTCCGTAAGGGCATACCGATAGGTCAAATAAGCACCATAAGAAATCCAGGTAGCCTGCGGATATCGGGCTGGCCCCGGCTCAATAGTTCCTTTGGTAATGTCCTCGTCTGTGCCGGTAGAATTGACATCATTCAGCACCCATTCCAATCCATAATATAGATGGTGGTCTGCCAGGGATTTGCTAAAATCGAGATTGGCAGAATAAGCATTGACCTTCTCAATCCGACTGGCTCGAATAGCTCCGTTAAAGTCTCGATCAATACGGCTTTCTTCAAAAAATTGATGTGCCAGGCGAATGGTCATTTGGTCATACAAAGCATTCTTGGCACGATGGTCGATGCTGAGATGATTCATCATCCAAACCTGAGGCCCGTAATACCATTCTGCACTACGGGGCAGGCCATTGCGCAGTTGAATATGACGATCGTAACGGTCATAGTCCGTAGTAGTAGAATAGTGGAATCCATAGCGAAAATCCCAGTTTTCATTAGGTCGAAAGCGCAATTTTTGCATCAGGTTGATCTGGCTGTAACCCGTGGGGCGTTGTAGCAGCGGGTCCTCATTGGTGATCAACACATCAGTGCTATCTTGTCGTTGCACATAAAACGGCCGCAAATACTCGTCTGGACCGTGCCGTCCCATACGCAGATCACCAAAATCAGTAGAAGTAAAGCTGGTGGTCATGGCCCATTTTTTCCAGCCTAAGCCGATGTCAAAATGCGCGGTTTGTTCTTGATTGGCCGTAGCGTATCGCGCCACCGCTTTGCCTTCAACACGGACCTCATCTGAAAAGGAAATATTGGGGTCTAGGGTTTGAAAGCTCATGACTCCACCGATGGCATCACTGCCATAAATCACGGAGGCCGGACCAAAAAAGACCTCCGCCGTTTCGGTAGCGAAAGGATCAAGAGAGATCACATTCTGTAGGTTGCCACTGCGAAAAATGGCCGTATTCATCCGCACGCCGTCCACCGTAAGCAGCAAGCGATTGGTGGAAAAGCCGCGAATCATAGGACTTCCCCCGCCCTGTTGGCTCTTTTGGATAAAGACCTCACCGGAGGTTTCTAGTAAATCTGCCGCCGTTTGCGGGTTTTGCAAAGCAATCGATTTTGGTGAAATAGTAGTGACCTTGGCCGGAATTTCCCGTTTGGTTTGTCCCCATCGAGAGGCCGATACCACCACCTGATCCAACGAAAGTCCAGTAGTGGACAGTTGAACAACAGGAGTTTGTGCAAGTGCTTCGTAACTGCGGATTAACGTGGAATAGCCAATCAGGCGAATTTCGATTTTTTCTGCTCCCTCAAATACAGTAATGTCTACCTGACCTTGTTCATCCGTATTGGCGAAAGCCGACGGTGCTTCACTAGCCAACGTCACCCAGGCAAGTGGTTCTCCACTTTTCCGATCCGTTATCGTAATGATTTGTGCATAACTGTTGCTACAAAAGAACAGCAGTAGATACAATGATATATATCGTCTCATTTTATTCTAGTTTGATTTGTACAACATGACCGCAGGATAACGCGTATCCCAGGTATCTTTGATTTATCCAGCCTTGAGGAAAAGTGTTTCGGGAGGAGGCACCGGAGGCGCCAATTGATTAGAGACGTACGTTCCTGTTGCCGTATTAGGGCGTATTAAACCATCACAAGTTTGGACAATTGGCAAAGTGAAGGCTAACTTGTGAAACAAATTTTTATAAAAATCGTGCAGGCGGGCTTGCTTTTGCTGGTTCTCCGGGCTTTGGTGAAAGAGCATTGCCGTCAATTCCTCAATTTGCCGCTCGATCTTACTTTCAGCCTCGTCCCACCAACACCAATAATAAATAGAATCACCGATCACTTCGCTGGAAACGACATCATACATTTGGCCTTGGTAGGCAAATTCGTGGTCCTTTTTCCAGTCCAACAACTCACTTTCACTTTGGGTAAATTTGAAAAGCACCAATTCCTCCTGGTCAACGCCCGCTAGCAGCAGCTGCTTTACGGTCTCGCGCACTTCTCTTTTTTGGAAGTGTAGCCATCCATAAGTACTTAGGATAGGTACCAACAAACAAGCCAGGAATAATATACCGGTCAGTTTCTTCAATCGTGGTGACTTATCACAGGTGTAATAATTCCGCAAAGGTAAGTTTTTTGTTGTTTGGGTGTTTGGGCAATACCATTCCATTAGCTATTGTGCTGTGGAGCAGACAGAACAAGTTAAGAGCATATTTGGAGGTCAACCTTTGGGCTGCAAAACAGCACTTTTTTTTGAGTGCATGTTTGGAGGTAGTCCCTGAAGTATATTCGGGCAAGCTATTCAGTCCCGGTAGAACCGGGATTTTGGAACCTCCCTTCGGCTGTTTTTTCGTCCTTAGCATTCAAAAATGAGCCTTGGGAGAGCCGAAAACCTGCAATTTTCGCTGCTAAAGCACCACCTCCAGACAGGCACTGACGCATCGTTCTTTTTCTTCTCCGTCTCGGCTCAGCCGAGATGCATTTCAAAAAACGCCTTGTTTTATCAAAAGAATGATGCTTTCGCCAGCAAATCCGACCTCCAAACATACACTAAGAGATTTTCAGTCAAGTAACCCCGGCCCGTTTTACACGTAAAAAATAAGTATATCTTTGGTAAATATTCCGAAAAGTACATGAGCAAAAAGAAACAGAACACCAAGCCAACGCCCCCCCTACCCCGCCCCATGAAGGCAAAACAGGTAGCTGTGGCCCCTAAAAACTTCTGGCAACAACACTTTTGGGTCATCCCAATATTGCTGATCCTTCCATTCATGCTTTACGGCATGTCGATCACTTACGGTTATGTGCTGGATGATAAACTAGTTTTGTCTGAAAATAACTTTGTCAAAAAAGGATTGGACGGCATTGGAGATATCTTCTCTACTGAAAGTTTTACCGGCTATTTGGGCGAACAAAAAGACCTGGTGGTTGGTGCCCGTTATCGGCCGTTGTCCATTGCTTCATTTGCTACAGAATATCATTTTTTCGGCCTTAATCCCCGTCTGAGTCATTTTCTAAACATCCTATTTTATGGATTGAGCGGGTTGCTGCTCTTTCGAATACTGGCGCTGTTTTTACCGGACAAAAAGGGAAGCCCCTGGTACTTGGCATTGCCCTTTGTGGCAGCCCTGTTCTTTATTTTACACCCGATTCATACGGAAGTGGTAGCCAATATCAAGGGGCGTGATGAAATATTGACGCTGCTGCTGGCTTTAGCAACGTTCTATTACAGTTTTCGCTTTGCCGTGTATCAGAAAAAATTGGGGCTTTTGTTTTCAGGAGTGCTCTTCTTCCTGGCGCTGATGGCCAAAGAAAATGCCATCACCTTTCTGGCCGTCATTCCATTGACGTTGATTTTATTTACCAAAACAGATACCAAGCGCATCTTGATCACCCTGGCTCCGTTGGGGATTGCCGTGGTCGCTTACCTGCTCATCCGCTGGAGTGTAATCGGCTATTTGCTGGACAGCGGCAAGGAGATAACCGGCATTATGAACAACCCATTTTATGGCTTGAGTTGGAATGAAAAATACGCCATGATCAGCTATACGCTTGGAAAGTACCTCCAATTGCTGTTTTTTCCTCATCCCCTGACGCACGACTATTACCCGTACCAGGTCCCCGTGATGACCTGGGCAGATTGGCGGGCAATATTGGCATTGGTTCTGAATCTTGGTTTGGTCGCTATCGCTATTCGATGGTTTCGTAAATTACCCATTCTATCCTGGTCAATCCTCTACTATTTTGCTACCCTTTCAATTGTCTCCAACGTGGTTTTTCCCGTAGGCGCACCGATGAATGAACGGTTTGTATACATGTCTTCCGTAGGCTTTTGTCTGGCCCTGGCTTATCTGGTAGTAGCGTTCATACCCAATAGATTGCCCTTGGAGGCCCCACGCAGACGATGGCTGAGTATCGGCATTATCGGCTTGATCGCACTTGGGTTTTCGGTGAAAACCATCACCAGGGTGCCGGCCTGGGAAAATGCCATGACCCTCAATCGGGCCGCCATAAAAGTGTCCACCAATTCCGCACGGGCCAATAGTTATATGGCCTATTCCCTATATCAAGCGGGGCTAAAAGCCACGGTAGCCGCCAACAAAAAGGCGCTTTTTGAAGAAGCGACCCCTTACGTCGATCGGGCGTTGGAAATATACCCGGAATATACCGATGCCCTGACCTGTAAAGGCGGGTTGCTGGCTGGTTTTTACCAAATGGATGGCAATTTGGAGGTATTGTTAGCCGGCTTTTATAAAATTCTAAAAGCCAACCACGTTGGTTTCATTGATCAATACATGGAGTACCTCAATAATCGGGCGGATGCCAATCAATTGTCCCGGTTTTATCACAAGGCTGGATTTGAACTATTCACCAACGAAAAGCAAAACTATCCACTGGCCATCAAATATCTGAGTTATGGTTTGCAAGTGAATCCCAATGATCTCACGTTGTTGGAAGATCTGGCCAAAACCTATCTGGCGGCAGGCCAAAAAGAGCAAGCCGAACAGATGGCACAGCGAGCCCTGAGGCTCAATCCCAATTCCCAACGCATACGGGAAGTTTTGGAGGCCCTAGAGCGGTAATTTATGGTCGTTCTTAGAGCATGTCTCCCCGATGTAAAATCGGGGCAGGCTGTGGTCAAACTAAAATGCAGACCTTGTTTGGAGGTAGTCCCTGAAGTATATTCGGGCAAGCTATTCAGTCTCGGTAAACCCGGGATTTTGGAACCTCGCTTCGGCTATTTTTTTGTCCTCAGGGGGCAAAAAGGAACCTCGCGAGAACCCAAAATCTACAATTTTCGCTGCAAAAGCACCACCTCCAAACAGTCACTACGCCTAAAAGAAATGTTGATTTACATTTTCGATTGACTCTGAATCACTAGATTTGTCAAAGAACCTTTATTCTAAGGTATTGCGGCGTTCCAGGATCAGTTGAGTTAAAGTCTGAGCCAATTTCTCCAAATCAATATGCGCGTGTTTTCGGTTTGCCTGGAGCACCAATCGACATTGTTCCTCCGGCAATTTAGAAAACCCGTGATAAGCCCCGAGCACCGCACCGGTTACTGCCGCCACCGTATCATTGTCCCGCCCAAGATTGGTAATAAATTCCATCGACTTTTTAAAATCAAAATGGCAATACAACATTGCCGTCAGGTGAATCAAGTGAATTTCTCCGACGTGAAAGGGTACATCTTGCTCCACTGCTGCGAGTTCTTCATACAAGTGCCGGGTTCGGGCATAATACAAACTATCGTAAGGATAATCTTTAGGCATGCGATACTGCTCGTCTTCAAAATCAGCTAACCCCATGCGTTCTACTTCTCTGACCAAACTTCTGGCCTGCTGCAGCTGCCGGTAGGCAATGCGCCCCAAAAGACGAGATTGAAAATAGTGTTCCGGGTCTACTTCCCGGTAGACCTTGAGGAGGTGATCTTCTCCAAAGCCGGGGCTAAACGCTGCCGCGGTCAATGCCGCCGTCAGACTGCTCACATCCCGGGCATATCCCAGATCAAAGATGGACAGCTCAAACATTTGCCGGTAAGCCTCTTCCTGCCGACCGGGATAGAAAGCACCAATGACCGGAGCATACAACAACCCGGCACAAGCCATATCTCCACCATAAAATCGATTCAGGCTATTGCGGTACACATCGATATTGCCTTGCTGATAAGCCCGGGCTACAGTAGCCCACTCTTGCAACCAGGTCAGCTGGCGCATGGCCGCTTCAAACGGTTCCGGTTCCACCCCGGCGGTCGCTTTTAGGGTATCTATTTCCCTTTCGTACTGAAAGGCAATATAATCAGCAAAATGGCGGGCAGCCAAAGTAGGTGCTTGTTGCACAGGACGCACCTCTTCCGAGGCTTCTAAGTATTGGATGGCCAATGCCTTCCAGCGGGTATCATCCGTACCCACACCAGGGGGTTGATTAAAACCCCAGGGGCCCTCCGGGCTAGGTTCGCGCAATACCATATCCAGACTATCAACGTAGTTGTATTCGTCGGCAATGGATTCTCGCCACCACATTTCCGTCGGTGCGCCCATCGCATCCCCAATTGCAGAGCCAACCAAAAAGCCCAATACTTTATCATATAAAACACTTGCCGCTATCGCCGTGTCTTGAAATGCTGTTTCTTCATATTTCTCCCTTGGCGGGAAATGTTCAGCCGACAATTCTACCTTTGGCGCAGGTGCTTCCTGGCAGGAAAACAGTCCAAAAAACAGATATAGGCTCCAGTACCTTTTCATAAGCAAATAATTATGCCCGTCAAAGATAGAGCCTATAACTGGAAATCTATATCTAGAATGAAGAGTAAGACCAATCTTTGCCCATAATATAAAAACCCTCGCTGCTGCTGCCACTTCCCGTGTCGGTATAGTTGTTGCGGTAGAAACTATTGCGGCTTCCGCCCCTGTAGGTATTCGCCACCTGTACTACGTTGAGTAAATAACCGCCCGATTCCAAACCGAGATTGCCGTAAGCATCCAACCAGTACCGACCTTGATAAACGGCCCCCAGCAATTGCTTCCACTGTAAGGTTTCTGCCCTATCCAGCTGACGACCATTGATAAAGATGCCCGTTCTACCATTAGAAGCATTGGCTTTTAGCGGGCCACCTAATTGCATCCCCGCCATCATCAGTCCTAAAGCAGGGCCGCTTTGCATTCCCCAAAGGCCACAGACCGGATCATACCAATAGCGCCCTTTTTGGACCTTCACCCGATAGGCCTGCTCCAATATTTGTACCTGATTAATTGAAAGTTCAACGTCATTGACATAAACACTGGTCCGGTAATCTTGGGCCTGTATTCCGTTGGCCATCAACAACATTACACCAAGCATGAGGAATCTGATCATAATAATGGATTTTAAGAGATGATAGTGATTGGCCAAAGGTAGGAGCCGTGGAAGCAGTAGGTTTTGCACTATGTTGCGGGAATTTGACCTTATGTCTTTTAAGTACAAAAAGAATAAATTTAAAAAACAAAGCCTCCGGAGAACTAAAATATAGATTTTATAATTATTATTGTTTGTAACATATTTAATTAAAAAAATGGCCAAAACCGATTCTCAAAATACCGCTCTTCCCCTGTGGGCACGCATTTCCGCCCTGTTACTCATTCCAATCATAGTGGTAATGATTGAGGTTTATCCGGAATTGATAAACAAAGCTGACCAAAAAGATGAGCCAACTCCAATGGATTGCCCCGAAGCATTTACGATTGTGGGAAAAGCATTTTATAAGGATGGCACCTCTATTATCAAGCACGTTCCCATTTCTTTGCTAGACATTACGCACAACCAGGAAGTGACGGCTACTGATGGTACTTTTTCTTTTGAGAATGTAAAACTGGATTGCAATCGTGAATTTCTACAAATTGGCTTAGAAATCAATGATGAATTGGTGACGGTCCGGCCACGTGTTGACCTAAATGGCAGCTCAACTTTAATAGATTTAAACCAAGTCATATTTCCGGTTAAAAAAAAAGATAATCCCCGCGGTTTGGCAGACGGTAATCATCCTGTTCAACCGCAGCCACTACCCGATCCTCCCAGTATCTCTACTACTAGTGAAGTTATTCTGAAATACCCGTCGGGAGTTCAGCAACCGGAGGTACTTTTTGAAGATAATGGTATTAAGGTGGTTAGTCTTGGAATAACTTCGTGTAAACTAACCGTATCGGAAGGATTGCATCACGTGCGATTAAAAACATCAACGGGTCTGTGGGCCGCATCTTTTACGCATCAACAAACAGTAATAACTCCAGGACAATTTAAGAAAACACAATAGCCAAAATGATGAAACTCCTACCTTTCTACGTATTCCTGTTTCTCTGCATACAGGCCTCCGCCCAGTATGCTCCCTCACGAAAAGTGGTGGTATACGGCCCCGATATGAATAATATCAACAATGAAGAAATCCGGCAAAGTGTGGTCAACGGCGTTAATAATGCCTTGTGGTCATGCGGGTTCCAGCCTCGTCTAAACCCTGAGCGGGATCAGAGTTCGAATCCTTATGACATCAGCCAAATTGAGCAGGAAGTTCAGGAAATACTCCTCAGCCTTTACAAAGCAAATGAGCCATTAGATGCCAAAGACAAAAAGGTGCTGGCCAAGTTTAAAACCAACATTGATACGGATACCATTGCTTTTACAATTGTCAACTGGATCAGTCGTAATAGTAGCTACAAACTCGTTGTGCTCTTCTACAATGTTAATACTTTCAGCTATGTCAACCAGATCGCTGAATTGACCTTCCGCGCGGATGAAATTACAGAAGCTCTGATGGTGGAAAACCGATTGAAGGCCCATTTGCTGAGTTCCTTTTTTTGTTATGATGAACCTCCCGTACAGGAGGATACAATAAACATTGAAGAGTTGGGTGAAAAATATGATTTGTTAATTCTACTCCATTGGAAAGAACCAAAGGATAGTGATCTCCTGTGGGAAATCAAACAAATCAAGGAAAAGAGAAAACACTACATTTTTTTCCTGGATCGTAGAATATTATTTTATGAAAATAAATACCAAACAGCACGCTTCAAGTACGGTCCAATAAGAACCGATATTCTAAAATCCATAGTGAAGGACTATAAAGACCTGTACAACTTAATTGATGACAAATCTGCCAGAAGAGACCTATACAAATACCTCAAATTTTACGAAAACGAGCTGCGAAAATCATAGTTAACCATGAAATTAAAAAAAACGCACCTATTCCTATCTGTGGCCATTTTCTTCGTCAGTGCCTGTGGGACCAAACCTCCTGCTGACCCTGGTCAGGCCCAACCTCCGCCTCCCTCTAAAGTCAGTGAAGGCATAAGGGCAAGGGTAACTTTTGGAGGGCTGCCTTTACCCGGTGTAACGGTCAAATATTCTGCAATAAACGGCGCCGAACAGATCACGCAGTTAACCGATCAAGATGGATATTGTACTTTCCAGGCACCTCACGTCCCTGACCAGGAAGGGAACTTCAATTTGACTTACCAAAATAAGCTCAGTAAAAACTACATTTTACCCATTCGAAAGCCCTATGTCGAAATTGCCGTTGATGCCGATATGGTCAGGCAAGAGCAAAGGCGACTACAAAGTATCGATCAAGACCTGAATAGTGCCGAAAAAATCCTGAATAAAATTCAAAAAGATCTCGAAGCATACCTCAAGAAAAATCCGGGCAGTGCCATGGACGAATTCAAGCAAGTTTTGCAAAAGAAATATCGTCGATTGGATCAACTCAAGGACAGGGTAAAAAATCTGACACAAATTTACGGCGGCCTGCTGGATAATATTGACGAACTTGATTTAATTGATTTCAAACAGCACGAAAGAAACCTGTTTAATTTCAGGATGGAAGAGGAGGAGTTTCGCAAGGAGGTGACAGAAGCAGCACAGTTCTATGAAGATAACGAAAATGCCCAACCCGATGAGAATTGGCTGCAAACGGACATTTTCTTTGCATCGGGTCAATGGAAATTATCAAAGCTCACGGCAATCCAGCGAAATAAGCTTACAGAGGGCCTGGACCGGATCAAAAATTTACAAAAGTCTTCTTACCCCGATTATCGTGTAGATGAGTTGTTTCTCAAAATTGTTTTCATTGGCTATACCGATGGAGCTCCGGTTTTTGAAAAGGACAAATTGGATCTCCGCCCGAGGTGTCGACAAGATGGAGTAGGAGACTCCGCCGATGGCAATATTTGTCTTTCCTATTTACGTGCCCGATCCATTCGGGACTATTTTCAACAAAACCTTCCGGCCTATCACACCAAAGACTCTTGTGATGGCAAAGGCAGCATTTTGGCTCCAGATCAGCTGGACCGAGCAGAATACCGCAAATGCGTGGTATCTTTTATCATGCTGCCATTGGAAGAAATAGAATAAACCTGGAAAATCAGTCCTGACGCATAAAATGTACCTTCACCAAATCTGCCATAATGCCCTCAGATCTGGCGATTAAAATCGTACCCCTTGGGCTCACGGCCAAGCTCGGGACTTCTGGCACTATATTGTCCAGGGCCCGCACCTTAACCGTAATTTGCGTCTCAAAATCGAAGTATTTTAGGAGGCATTGCCCATTTTCCCAGCTGTAATAATAAATGCCTTTTGAGGTAATGGCCACATTCATTTTGTCAAAGGATGCTCCGTTCGGTAATGCTTGTTGGATTTCGCCTGAAGGCAACTGCATATTAAACAATTGGTTGCCCTCAAAAGTAGTATAGTACAAATGTAGCCCCGCACTATCAAGCACTGGAAGAGGTTTATACCCTCCATGTTGGGTAATCATCCGATCATTGTTGCCATCTAAATCACATTGCCAGATTTGCCAATCTCCCGACCGACTGGATGCATAAAAGATGGACTTACCATCAGGGGAAAACTCTGGAAAGGCATATTCGTATTTGCCTATTTTGAAAGGCGCCGCTTTTTTCGTTTTCACCTCAAGTTTAAAAAGCCCCTCCTGCCCATCAATAATCCCTTGCAAAAGCCCCCATTCTGCATCAGGGGAAAGGCTCATCCAATTGATAGACCGAGACTGAAAGGTGCTTATCGGAGTGGCTTGATCAGGTCTGTTCTGGTCTGCCAACCACACTTCCATCGAACCACTACGCGTAGTGAGAAAGGCCACTTTTTGACCATCTTGAGTGTACCGAGGATGCCAATCCCAATGGGTGGAATGTAAATAGCGTTGCTCGCTGGTATCCCCTAACCGGTAGATATCGGGGCGCGACAACCACGATTCTGTAATGAAATAGGGTTGATGTGGGTGAGCCACAATACCAACGGGACGATAACTGCTGACTCCCGTGATCGCCGCCTGTTCCCCGCCAAGGGAATATGAATTCAAATCGTAAGCATACCCATCCTCTTTTGCCACCCAAGCCAAAAGTTTGCCTAATGGTGGGGCATAAGCCAATCCAGTCATCTCACCAGTGAAAGTTGCGATTGGCTTTAGCCTCCTAGTGCTGGTTTCAAATAGAAAAATCTGCCCATCCCCGGGTGCTTCCGGATTGAGTAGACTGTGCTGAAGGCCAGCTCGAGCAAAAATCAATTGCTGATCATCTAAC
>CAXHCA010000156.1:0-15657 GCA_964015035.1 uncultured Saprospiraceae bacterium | reverse complement strand
GAATTTGGAATTTTCAGCTAAGTTGTTGATTCTCATATCGAAACAAGTCTAATATTTTAACTAGATGACCGCTTTTGTGAAGGCCACGTTTACAAATAATGATGAAAGTCATTTCTGACATTGTTCAAAGTCACTTAATCCACCTGCCGGATACCTTAAATTTGTTTCAACAAAAAAATTAATCACTGAAAAAAAAACATTGAAATGAAACCTTTTGGCGTTAATTTTCAGACAATTGTAATCCGTTTTTACTTAATGATGGCCGTTGTGATTGTTAGCGTTTTTAGCGGATTGTACTGGCTGTCTATTTTGGCTTTACCCGTTTTTCTTTCCGGAATGCTGGGGATCAACTTCTTTAAATCGTCTAAAAAAGAAACCAAAACATCTGTAGCCAATAAAGGTTCCCATTCGATACAACAGGCAGCTTAATAAGAAGAAAGAATTACGTATATATGGTCGATTTCATTTCATAGCGGAGCCAAGAGTCCCTTTTAATGCCGACAACTATTACCTTGGTGCATGTTTGGAGGTAGTCATTCAGGCTGCAAAAGCACCACCTCCAAACATGCGCTTAAAGAATAATATCAATCGGCTTCATTGCCCCAAAGTCTTGGTTTATTGTCTCTAAGGCTCCGCATGAAATATTCTTTTCCCTTTTGATCCACACATCCATATTCCGGTTTTATTTGTTATCCTTTTTTAAATCCTAATTTCTGACCGGATATTTCTGTATGTATGAGTTTTAAAAGATTGATTATCCTTGGTAGTTCCCGGAGCAACGGGGATACTCGAAAAGTAACGGATGCTTTTGCGCAATTAACCCACGCAGATTTCATAGACCTCAACGATTACAACATTAGTTATTACGATTACGAACATCGTAATCAAGATGATGACTTCCTCCTGGTTTTTCAAAAATTGTTACAATACGACCAGGTCATCTTCGCCACTCCTGTATACTGGTATTCGATGAGCGCTGTCATGAAGACCTTCTTTGATCGCATTTCCGATGTTTTAAAAATCCGTAAAGATTTGGGTAGACAGTTGCGCGGTAAACGCATGATGGTCATTAGCTGTAGCTCTGATGAAAAAGAATACACTGCATTCGATTTGCCTTTTGTCAGATCAGCTGAGTACTTGGGGATGCATTATGATGGGTATTTGCCTGCCTGGGTAGAAAATGACCATATTCCGGAGAAAGTTCAAAGGCAGCTCATCGAGTTTGCGAAAGTACCCAATATTGAAGATTAAGTTTTCAGCAACGAGTTATCCACTAAAAAGTATCGTTCTTTGATAAATTTCCCCGACGTAAAACCGGGACAAGCTGTGGCCAAGCTAAAATGTAAATCAACGCTTCTAAAGGCGCTTTTGATTTTCACATCTTAGCTTGGCTCTGAATCACGGGATTTGTCAAAGGACCAAGAGTAGAATACATCTTTGCTAATCTTGCCTTTTATTTCAAAAAACAGCCAGGAATAAATCTTATATTTGGAAAAACAGGTATTATCCGTTTTTTACTAAAGAATTTATTACAAATAGTAAACTATGCTAAACTTATCTGTTATTCTGGAAGATAGTGCCCGGCGTTTTCCCAACAAGGATGCCTTTATTTTTATGGACACCCACCTAACTTATCAACAAGTTAATGCCGCAGCCAATCAGGTGGCCAATGGGCTGCTTCAAACGGGTATCAAACAAGGGGACAAGGTTGCGTTAAGCTGCTTAAACCTACCCTATTTCCCCATTATCTATTATGGTATTCTCAAAGCAGGTGCGGTAGTGGTGCCCCTGAGTGTTTTATTAAAAAAAGATGAAATTGCCTTCCACTTGAAGGATAGTGATGCCAAGGCGTACTTTTGTTTTGTGGGCACCGAACAACTGCCAATGGGACAGATGGGATATGCCGGTTTTCAGGAAGTGGCGGCTTGTGAGCACTTTTATATGATTACTGCCAAGCCAACCGATGCCTCCCCCATCGAGGGAACAAAGACGCTGGGCATGCTCATGGCCAATCAATCGCCAAAATTGGAATCGGTGACGACCGGTGCAGAAGACACCGCTGTAATCATCTATACATCGGGAACGACCGGTAAACCAAAGGGCGCCGAACTGACCCATTCCAACCTATTGCTTAACGCAAATCTTTCGCGGGATCTACTCGCTCAGGGCACTGATGATGTCAGTCTCATTGTACTGCCCCTGTTCCACATTTTTGCCATGACTGTCTTACTCAATGCCGGGGTTTACGATGGCATCACGGCAGTATTACTGCCCCGGTTTGATCCCGAAGCGGTATTCGGACTGATGCAAAAACACAAAGTCACCGTTTTTGCCGGCGTGCCCACTATGTATTGGGGGCTGCTCAATTACCAGGAAGCGAAATTTGATTATAAAAAAATTGCCGAAACGCTGCGCATCTGTGTATCGGGTGGAGCCTCTCTACCGGTGCAAGTGTTGAAAGATTTTGAAAGCCGCTTTGATGTGCCCATCATTGAAGGATACGGCATGTCGGAAGGCGCTCCGGTGGTAACTTTCAACCACATCAAGGAAGGGCGCAAGCCAGGAAGTATTGGCACGCCGGTTTGGGGCGTAGAGGTAAAAATTGTGGATGAAAACGACCAGGAAGTACCGGTAGGTGAAAAGGGTGAATTATTGTTTCGCGGGCACAATGTGATGAAAGGCTATTATAAAAAACCGGAAGCCAATGCCATATCCCTACGCGGCGGTTGGATGCATTCCGGCGATGTAGCAATCAAGGACGAAGATGGCTATTTTTACATCGTGGATCGTACTAAAGATATGGTGATTCGCGGCGGATTGAATGTCTACCCACGAGAAGTAGAAGAAGTAATGATGAAACACGAAGCAATCTCTCTGGTAGCTGTGATTGGTGTACCTCACGAAGAACAAGGAGAAGAGATCAAGGCTTTCGTCGTATTAAAGGAGGGTAAAAAAGTGAGCGAAGATGAACTGATCAGCTGGACCAAAGAACATATTGCAGCGTATAAATACCCTCGTATAGTCGAATTTATCGATGCGTTACCGATGAGTGCCACAGGTAAAATTTTAAAAAAAGAACTCAGAAAATAATCGAACCTCGGGGCTTAACTGAGGAGAAAAAAGGTTGTGTTATTAGAGGAATCTTTAAGAAATCCTCCCTTATCTCCGCTCCTCTGCTAACCCTACGTATAAAAAAATCCATTATGGTCAGTGAATCCATTTCTAAGTCAGATATCGCCCGGCAGGCCAAATCTATTTTTGATCAACAAGTGCAATATCAGCAGCAAGTAGCCAATAGTACGGCCCGCGAACGTCGCCAAAAACTAAAGCGTCTGCAAAAGGCGCTGATGCAATACCGGCCCGACATCCGGGAAGCCCTGTATCACGACTTCCGCAAAAATCCCAGTGAAGTGGATTTGACGGAGATTTATCCAGTCATTAGTGAAATCAAGCACACCCGACGCTATTTATCGCGCTGGATGGCTCGTCAGCGGGTCGATACACCATTGGCGCTATTGGGCAGTAGCTCCTACATTCACTATGAACCGAAAGGGGTCGTATTGATTGTTTCTCCATGGAATTTTCCGGTCAATCTGACTTTTGCGCCATTGATAGCGGCCATTGCGGCGGGCAACTGTGTGATACTCAAACCTTCTGAAAATACCCCCCACTCCTCAGCGATTATGCGCAAGATTGTGGAAGATATTTTTGATCCCCGGGAAGTCGCATTGTTGGAAGGGGGTGTCGAGACCTCACAGGCCTTATTGGAATTGCCGTTTAATCATATTTTCTTCACCGGGGCTCCATCCATCGGCAAAATTGTGATGGCGGCTGCGGCCAAACACCTGACCTCCGTCACCCTCGAATTGGGTGGAAAGTCGCCGACCATTGTGGATGAAAGTGCCAATGTTAGTCAGGCGGCACGGCGCATTGCCTGGGCCAAGTTTATCAATAACGGTCAGATTTGCATTTCCCCAGATTATCTCTTTGTGCACGAAAAACGGCGGGAGGAGTTTTTAGAAAAACTGAAGGCCAACCTAGATCATTTTTTTTCCGAATCTGCCCAACATTCGGAAAATTATGCACGCATGGTCAATGACCGTCACTATAATCGCGTGAAGGGGTACCTTCAGGATGCTAAAGCAAAAGGCGCCGAGGTGGTATATGGTGGAAACACCAATGATCAGGACAATTACATTGCACCAAGTCTGGTAACCCAGGTCAAAGGCGATACTAAGCTCATGCAAGATGAGATTTTTGGCCCGATTTTACCCATTTATTCCTTCTCCAATATTGAGGAGGTCGTGGCTAAAATTAATACCAAAGAAAAGCCATTAGCGTTGTATATTTACAGTAAGAATCAACAACGCATTGATTACATCCTTAACCATACTCGGGCGGGAGGCACCTGCATCAATCACAGCATGGTGCACTTTTTCAACAACAACCTGCCATTTGGTGGTTCTAATAATAGCGGTATTGGCAAAGGACACGGTTATTTCGGCTTCCAGGCCTTTTCCAATGCCCGGGGAGTACTGCGGCAGCACCTGCCTATCAGCGGCGCGGATTTGATGATGCCCCCTTATACTAAACTGAAACAGACTTTGATTGATCTATCTATAAAATGGCTATAAATGTCTAATAAAATTGACGCTTCTAAAGCTCCAAAACCCGTTGGAGCATATCCTCACGCCCGCAAAGTGGGCAATCTCTTATTTCTCTCCGGCATCGGGCCGCGCGACCCGGAAACCAATGAGGTTCCGGGCCTAAAACGCAACGCTGCCGGACAATATCTGGAGTTCGACTTTGCCGCGCAATGTCATTCCGTCTTCAAAAATGTACGTACAGTACTCGAAGCCAGTGGCGCCAAATGGGAAGACCTGGTCGACGTGACGGTCTTCCTGACGGATATCGAGCGCGACTTTCAGACCTACAACCAGCTATACGCAGAATACTTTCAGGAAGTGATGCCCTGTCGTACAACGGTAGGTATTTCTTCTTTGCCCGCACCCATTTCTATTGAATTGAAGTGTATTGCGGTGATTGGGGAGTAGAGTCCATATTTTAGTGCATGTAAACAAAGATTCTTTCTAAACCCATTTATTACGGGTAGCGACACCGAACTAATGGCACCGTGTTACAGATCATTCATCCCGATAGGGTGATTAAGTGCTTGTTTTAAGGGCGCTTTTACCGACCCAACCTTTGGGCCTTTTCTCCTGTCTTAGGGAATAATAGAATCTTTGATGTACTAAAAAACAACTACCATGCGCATTACCCATTTGTTTAGTCTATCCCTATTCATCGTCATGATGACCACAACTGCCTGTGAAAAAGAATCCTGCAACTGTCTGGAGCAAATCGATTATCTCGTCTTCGGCCAATTCGCCGGTGAGTGTATGGGCGAACAATGCATTGAGATTTTCAAATTGACCGATGCTGCACTCTTTGAAGATACGCAAGACAAATACCCTTCCAACCAAGCCCCTTATGAGGGGACTTTTGTAGCACTACCCTCCACTACATTTGATGAAGTTGCCGATCTAATCAATCAGGTTCCTGCGGCGTTGCTGGACGAGCCAAATGGCACCATCGGCATGCCCGATGCGGGCGATTGGGGTGGCTATTATGTAGAAGTACGCCGAGATGGAAATATTCAATTCTGGTTAATTGATACCATGAAAGACAACATTCCCGAGTTCCTGCACGACTTTAATGACAAGATCAAAGCAGCCATTACTACGATTAATGAATAATACCTTGCCTTTCTCATTTGTCTTGCCCCCACAAAAAAGACAAAAGGATATATAAGATAAGTTAGCTGAAAATCCGATTGGATTTTCAGCTAATTCACGATTTGTGATCTCAATAACGTTTTCCCTCCCTTAACATCCATTCCATTCGTCGATAAACACACCCTCTTCATCCGTTTTCCTCTGCCTTTCAAACAATTATCTTCCCCTGGATGAATTTTTTTTTAATTTCTCTGGTTGTTCTTATTACAATGATCAAATGAAAAACACTTGTAGTTAAACACGCATAAAATTGCGTTAACTTATTTTTTAACCTCAAAACAACCAAAATGAAACAGCAGACCATTCAGGACTGGCTGAACCTTCAGTCCGTGGAGCTAACTATTGCTCAGCAGGAACAAATCAAGGGTGGAGACGAGCCCACCAATATTGTCATCGAAGACTTGGACGGTGGATAGAAGCCCCTCAAGCGCAAGCATAACCCCTGGAGTTAACCCGCTTCAGGGGTTATTGCTTTAAAATGGCTAGTGATCCAGGGTTTGAAGATCAACTGTTCACAGTTTTTAATGTCTTGCTTTAGCCGCTTCAGTGATCTTTGATTTGGATCATATTTCAATCGGGCCAGCCTCTTTGTAAATCGGATTAAATTTAAATAAGGCTTTGCCTTTGACCGCTGGACCGTTTCTTTTCGGTTAAGAAAGTGTTGAAAAGTATCCACATGAGTGGAAAAACTCTCATCTCCTTCTCCAAAGTTGACATAGATCTCAAAATGGGTTCGCAATAATAGTGACCTTCGGAATAACTCAAAGTTCACATTCCTGAAATATAATTGGATGATCTGATCCCGTGCCTTTCTCCATTCTTTTTTATAAAAAGCAAGGGCCGCCCACGAAAGCGCGACAACTTCATTTCGATTTTCGTGATGAAGATATTTTTGGTGAGACGTAATAAAGTTTTCTGTCCATTCAAACGCTCCTACCTTACTGCCGAGAAATGCAATATTGGTAAAAGTGACAAGACTTAGTGTGTTATCATAAACCAACAAGTTATGCCCAATGGCAAACCGATACAAAATCAATTTTTCAGGTTCGTATAATTCCTCATTTTGGCGCGTCATATTAACCAGATAGTTGTACATGTGTTTGTAGAAAATTTGCACTTCTACATCTGGGAGTCCTTGCCAGTTTTTAAAAAAAATATGCTTTAATTCCTGATAAAGCGGCCAACTGTATCGTCCCTTTTCACGAAAAACAAGGACCAAATGACGGTAACATTTTAATAGCAAATTTTTTGATTCAAAGGGTTGCGAATCATCCAAAAGCTTCTGAATCTGCTTTTGATCAAAAGGTTGATCTTCCTGAATCTGAAAGGCACGGGCCAAAAACTCGCTGACACACCGCAATTTTGATAAATAATAAAAGTCATCGGCACTTTCATAAGCTTTGCGTAAATGGTTTGCGAGGTGGGCCTGTTGCGTGGTTTCGGCATGAAAATACCGCTGGTGGTGTAGCCACTGCAAATGGGCATAATCCGACAAAGTACTTTGTGAAGCTTCTTCCAATGAATTGACCAATGCATCTGACTTTTTATTGGCTTCCCGATATTGCTTGTGGTTATTCAGGGCTTCAATGGCAAGTCTCTCTGAAAGCGTGGCCTCTTTTTGCAGCTGTTCCAACGTAAGAAATGAATGGATTAATTGCGTCATTCCGGAAAACAAATCCCGCAATCGACGATCAATGTATTTTTCTTCATTGGGATAAATAATGGAATAGATTTGTTTGCGATTCACCTGCTCTGAAGGAAATTTCGGGTAGCAATTTTCCAAATAGCGATACAACAAAAGGGCCTGCTGAGAGGTATTGTGGTAAGGCGATTGTAGAAACAAACCAAACGCTTTCCACTCTTCCGGAGAAAAAGATTTAACTAAATTCAGTAGTTTGGAGTTCTGCATTGGACAGCATTAATCGACAAATAAAATTAAAAAGAACATACAATTTACTGAAAAATAGCATTTTATAAAAATTTACACTCTAAAACGACCCATTTACAATCGACAACCTTCCAATTTTGTCTATCTTTTTAAAAAAATTGGCCACTATCTTTGGAGCAGTTCCTGTTTCCCCTCTACAAAAATTGAGCCCTTATTCATCAAAGTGCACCAAGATCATTGCCGTGTAATACCCTACTGGTAGACTTCTTGTTAAAAGAGCTATCCAAAATACCAAATGAAGTTTTATTTGCAATGACTTGTGCTAGGTGGCGCAGAAAGTCTAACTTCTTGCAAGGTGGATGGGCAATCGCGCCACTTGTTCTATTTCCCGTTCATTGAATGGCTGTTATTTCCATACCAATTCCACAAATACAGGCAGGTGATCTGACGGGTAGTAGTCGCCATAAGTATCGCGAATGGCGGCGTATTTCCTTACGGAAAATTTTCGATTGACCAAAATATAGTCGATGCGGCGCGTGGGCGTCTCTCCTCTTTTGAAGGTACTCCAGGTCCCTTCCGGTCCATACGGATTTTGCAGACTAACTGTACGGCTATCTTGCAACTGCTGGCTGATAAAAGCAATCGGCGCTTCCTGTGGTTCGGCATTAAAGTCACCCATTAGCATGACCGGTAAATTAAGCGTTTGATTCCGCTGCTGAATCATCTTCCAGATGAGTTTCAACGCCTCCAGTCGCGATTCCGGTCCGCGGTGATCCAAGTGAGCATTAAACACCCAAAACCGTCGTTGAGTCCCATTGGTAGGTTGACGTTCCTGCAACAGGGCGTAGGTGCAAATGCGTTCCATGGAAGCGTCCCAACCTACCGATGGTTCACCAGGATTTGGCGAAAGCCAAAAGGTCGAATCTTCTAACAATTCAAACCGCTTCGCGTTGTACAAGATGGCTGCATATTCACCAGCCTCCTTACCGTCATCGCGGCCGACCCCCACATGTTTCATCTGGTCAAGTTTCTTTTCGAGATCCATGACCTGATGGTGCAATCCCTCCTGTATCCCCAGCACATCGGGTTCATAAAATCGGACCAAATCCACCACATGATCTCTGCGATGGTCCCAATTGTGTACACCATCTCCCGGATTGTCATAGCGGATATTGTAAGTCATTGCCTTAATGGATTGGCCAAGGGCCGTGTGCGTGATCAGACCAAAGGCAAGCAGAAGGAGAGTGTTGAGGAGTTTCATGATAGTATTTTTGCTAAAAATTTTGGTATCAACTCAAAAATCAAACCAGAAGCCCAATTAGTGCTTTCTCTGATGGTCGAAAGGTTGCAGCTTCGACCTTTTACCGCTTGCGGTCCGTTACAAAAACCACCAGATCTTCCAGGGACTGCCGCACCTCCGAAGGCGGGAAGGTATGCAACAACTCAAAGGCCTCATCCCGGTAGCGATACATCGCTTCCCGAGCGTAATCCAAACCACCACTACGGTGTACAAACCGGATCACTTCCTGTACCTTGGCGTCGTCTTCACTGTGCCGCTTGATGATGTTGATCATGCGCTTGCGATCCGATTTGTCGGCTTGCTGCAGGGCGTAGATCAGCGGTAAGGTCATCTTCTTTTCTTTAATGTCGATGCCCAGGGGTTTACCTACATCGTCCGTACCAAAGTCAAACAGGTCATCCCGAATCTGAAAGGCCAGACCGATTTTTTCACCAAATTGCCGCATGCGCTCAATGATGTCTTCGTCTTTGGTCACCGATGCCGCTCCAGCCGAGCAAGCCGAGGCAATCAGCGAAGCCGTCTTTTGGCGAATAATTTCGTAATAAACCTCCTCGGTGATGTCCAAGCGGCGAGCTTTCTCCAATTGCATCAACTCCCCTTCGCTCATCGCTTTGACCGCATCCGAAACAATTTCCAATAGGCGGAATTCTTTGTTTTTAAGTGCCAACAACATGCCTTGGGAAAACAGATAATCTCCGACCAAAACGGCAATCTTATTTTTCCATAAGGCATTAATCGAAAAGAAACCACGCCGCTCAAAGGAGTCATCTACAATATCGTCGTGCACCAGGGTGGCGGTGTGCAACAATTCTACCAAAGAGGCAGCCACATAGGTGGGTGGTCCGCTTTCGCCGCACAATTTGGCCGACAAAAACACAAACATCGGCCGCACCTGCTTTCCCTTTCGTTTGACAATGTAAAACGTGATTCTATCCAGCAGAGGCACCTGACTTCGCATTGAGTCGCGGAAGTGTTTTTCAAAGTCCCGGAGTTCTTTGTCTATAGGAGACTTGATCGTGTTTAGGGATTTAACCATGTTATTTTGTGCTTGCCGAATACGGGGTTACAAGAACCAAAGATTATTAATGGTAATGCCCCATTTTCAAAATTGTTCTCAAAGCTACAAAATGATAGCGCATTTAGCCGAGATAATTCCGTACCAAGTTTCAAATCATTTGTAAAATATGTATATTTGGAGAGATGTTCGACCCTTAAAACCAAAACAAAATGCCCCCATTTACCCCGCTGCGGCACCTCACTCCGCTTGATCATCTCATTACCAACAAAAATCTCTTAGGTAACCCTCGAGGCATTCGCCAATTTTTATCATCCCAACTAAGACGAAACGGTCGGTCATTAATTTTCTCAGACACGGTGTATTGTGGATAGCAATGATGAGTTAGTCGTTTGCTACCATTGGGATTTTTCCTGGAAAATAACGGACTCCGTGTATACTTTTTATCACCTTAAACCAAAGATATAAGAATAGGCAAAAACTCAACATACAATCCATACACATCACTAAAGGTTACATTTATGAAGTTTCAAAGTGCATTTGCCCTCATTATTATGCTATGCTCGCTGTTTGTTTTTAGTTCGGCTCAGGCGCAAAACTGTATTGAATTTGATCAGGAGGTTATTTTTCCGTGTTCCGGGCAAGCGAATGGAGAAATTCACCTCACCAATTTTTCAGGGTATGGGGAGCCGCCCTATACCTTTACCTGGAGTGATGGTGTCACTGCGGATAGTTCCCGTACGGGGTTGCCCGCCAGTCCTTACGGCGTAACTATCACCGCCATAGACGGAGACGGTACTTGTTCCAGACATTTCAAGGTTGATTTGGATGCCAAAGATTCGGCGTCGATTGAAGGAGAGGTCATTAATGCTTCGTGTAGCGCGGCTGCCGATGGCAATATTGGCATTTCTGTCAGCGGCCCCGGAGAGAGTAGTTATGATATGCTCTGGAGTACTGGCGAAACCGAAAAAAATATCAGTGGACTTGTACCGGGAACTTATACGGTGACGGTGACTGGTTTTGATATTTGTCCAACGGTTGCCTCTTTTACCGTGGAAACGGAACCTTTTGAAATCAATGAGACGGTCAATAATGCTACTTGTTCCTATAATGCCGATGGCTCCATTCAGCTTAGTATCGTCGGCAATAGTGAAGGTTATATTTATAACTGGAGCAACGAGGGTTCTCTCAGTAGTTTTAATGGAAATTTGGAACCGGGTAGTTATTCTGTTATCGTGACTAGTACAGATAACGAAGATTGTGTACTTTCGGAGACGTATGAGGTGGGGCCGGACCCCATAGTGGTAAGCTACTCCTCAACCGATGTGACCTGTTATGAAGAATCGGATGGCACCATTACAATGGATATTAGCGGAGGTACACCTCCTTACTCTCATTCCTGGAGCAATGAACAAATAGGCCCCAACCTGATTAACCTTCCGGCAGGGACGTATACTGATACCATTTTGGATGCAGAACAGTGCACAACCAATTGGACCCTGATTACGATTGAAGAACCATTACCCATTACAGTAACCAGCGGGTTGCAAATTACCGGTGAGAGTTGCGAAGGTAGCGCCGATGGAAGTATTGATTTGGCCATTTCCGGAGGTACACCTCCTTACAGTTACAATTGGGATAATGGCTCGACTACACAAGATATTTCGGGCCTGACAGCTGGCGAATATGCTGTCACGATCACCGATGCGGCTGATTGTGAGGCTGAAGAGTCATTTGATGTCGGATCATTACCGGAAATAGAAGTTAGCTGTACGGCATTAGCGGCTGATTCCTCTCAGGTGTACAACACCGGTAAACTTCAGGTGCAAGTCAGTGGAGGTAGTCCTCCATATATAGTGAATTGGGTATTAAATGAAAGGCCTGATTTTAACGGCACCCAGGACGGGGTTGATGATGACTTATTGGTAGATAGCCTCTATTCTGGTAATTACTCCGTTGTAGTAACAGATACTAAGGGGTGCAATAGTAGTTGCAGTGTTTTGGTTGGGGAAGTCTTTCGGGTGAAAGAAGATTCGGACTTCATTGTAGAATTTGACGAAAGAGCTTCCAGTGAAGTAATAGAAGCTTTTGTTGATAGCATGGAAGCAAAAGTTGGGGTAGAGCAGCTAAAAACATGTAACTGCGATTCCAGTACAGCATGGTTACAGCTGTGGCATACCAGAGATATTTTGGATATTAATACGTCTGGGGAAACAGTGGTTACAGAACCAGACATAGACACTTCCGGGTTGTTCAGCCCAATTCTTATCCAAGATACTATAGCTGATCCTTTTGTGGATCAATGCACCTACCCGATCACCATTTCAACACAAGGGGAAGCTTCTGTAAAAGTTGCTATTATCGATTCGGGGGCTAATTTAAGCACCGAAATGAACAGTGACGGGCATCCGGCATTGAGAAACCTGGGTTATGTCAATACTCAGGAAGTCAGGGGGAATGGTGAGGATGATGAAGGCAATTGCTGCCCTGATGATCGATCTGGATTTGATTACCTCAATATTGATAGTTTAGTGATAGACTCCATCGGGCATGGTACCCACCTGGCAGGCATAATAGCGGACTCCTATCCTGAGCAAATAAATTTGCAGCTAATTAATTTAAAAATCTATGGCGAAAAGGACACGAGTATTGTAAAGGAAACTGGCGAAAAAATAGATACCGTCTTAGGAAGAGGCACTGTTTTTGACTTAGTTTGCGCTATTCACTATGCAATTGATCAAGGTGCAAAGGTGATCAATTTGAGTTTAGGTTATTTTGACAAGAAACCTTCAAAACCTCTGTACAGAGCCTTGAAATTGGCTGAGAAAAGAGGAATTCTGGTTATTGTCTCGGCAGGAAACGATAAAAAGAATCTGGAGGTATATGAAAAAAACACCTCTAATAGCAGGTGGCCGGGGAGGTTTAAAAAACAGTATGATTTACCAGATAGCACTCTTTTGGCGCTAAACAACATCATTGTGGTGGGTGCTTTGGATTCAAGCAATGTGAGCCTGGATAAGTCATATTCCAACTTCGGACCAGCGCTGGTAGATATTGCTACAAACGGAAGGTTTTATAGTACTCATCTTGATAGTAGCTATTTGGGATTAAAGGGAACCTCAATGTCTGCTGCCTACATTAGCAGATTGTTTTCCATTGTCAGGGCATACAATGATTCAATTCCAGCTGAAGAATTGATCTTAAAGGCCATTGATGCTTCCACTCCAATTTTGGATGAAGAGGAGCTATTCCTCACCAGGAGATTCGATGAAGAAAGATTTCTTGAGAATCTCGCTTTAACAAGTATAGAAATACGAACCTCTGCCGATGCGATCGTTACGTTGCCGTTTCCTCAGCCGCAGAAAACACAATTTAATGACAATCAATCGGTTAAGCTCCATTTGAGTCTTTACAAGAATTATCGGGATGTAACATTTGAAGTAGTGAGGCAAGTTGATCAAAGCCGGGTATACTATGAAAAACTATGTAATGCCAAAGACTTATACTGGAATGGAGACCACATGAATGGCGGAAAAGTAGCCGATGGGCGATATGATTATATTGTCACCATAGGAGATAAAAGCTTTAATAGTGTTGTTCAGGTAACAATCGGAGGATAGATAAAGTAAGTGCATGTTTGGAATATATTCTAATTTCTGATATAATATGTCTTCAAAGATAAAAATTGCAGTTGTTTGTATTATTAAAATACTATTCGTGGGGTGTATACAAAACTCCTTTAGTTACGAACAACAAAAACTTATTAATGACAAGGCCACAAAACTTCACGATCAGGGAGTTGAACTCCAACGACAGCATCGACTCGTTAATGCCATGGGTTATTATCAGGAGGCGCTGCAACTTCGGGATTCTATTTTAAACAATTCCACTTCCTTCAAAGAGATTGAGCTTCGTGATAATATTTTGGAGGGGATTATAAAAGGGAATTATAACCTTGGCGTTTCTAATTTAAAATTGGGTCTTTTTGAAAAGGCTGAAGTATATTTTAAAACATGCCTAAATAAGTTATCAGCGTTTGAAAAAGATTGGAGATTTGCTAGCCCAAATAGAAAAGCACGTGCGCATCATTCACTCGGACAGCTATATCAAATTACGAGGGGGATTGAGGAATCTTCATCGGAATATCGATTGGCGTTAAGTCAGTATTTGAATGAGGGCAATTTGAAAAAAGCAGCAGACGTCTACAATGATTTGGGAGCAGTATTTGCCTCATGGCGACTGCCGGACAGTACAATATTTTATAGTCAGCAATCGATAACAGAATACGAGGGGCTGGGCTTGTACGCTAAAACAGCTTTGCCTAATCAAAATATGGGGTATGCATTTATCCTAATGAGAAACCACAAAGAAGCCCTTAATCGGTTGGACAAGGCCTTATACCAATACCGGGAAGCGGATAAAAGTTTTGAAAAATCGAATACACATGCTAAAATTCTTCATAACAAAGCTCTGGCACTTCGGTTAAAAAGGAGTCTTAAAATGGCCTTAGAGACCATTGATACGGCTATCTATATTAACGCCTTTAGCGTTCAAACTCCTTCCTCCTACCTCTCCCTCGCTAAAAACTACAGCAACAAAGCCGACATCTACCTCGACCAAGGCGACCTTGCCAACGCCAAAAATTACTACGAACGGTCCATTTTCCAGTACGGCGAGCAAACCAAACCTCAGGACTTTCCTGCTTTTGTGATGCCGCCGCCCGCTAAAATCATCGGCGATAAAATCGGCTTTATCGAAGCGGTTGCGGGATTGGCCAAGACCTTTGCTGCGGGAGGGGATTATGAGCAGGCGATGTCCACGTATCGAGAGGCACTAAAGTACTTTGATGCCTTCCGTAAGGATTTGCGGGATAAACCCTCGAAGATTCAGCTGGCACACCTGACCAAGCAGATTTTTGAAGCGGCCATTAGCCTGAGTTACAAAACGAAACCAGAGCAAGCATTCCAATTTGCGGAATCCAGCAAGTCGTATGCGCTATTGGAGGCAGTGCGGCATTATAAGGCATTTGAAGTGGCCGGGATTGATTCTAAATTGCTCAAGGAGGAAAATGAACTGCGCCGGGAGATTGCCTACCTGGCGCATCAGGAAATTAATACGGATTCCGTGACCTACAAGGCGGAACTCCATGAAAAGCGGGATGCGCTGCAAAGCAGATTGGATGAACTGCTGGAGCAGTTGGAAGACAACGAACGATACCAACAGTTGATGTCGGCACCGGTGATGTCTTCGCTGGCAGAAATCCAACAATCGGTATTGGACGAACAACAAACGTTGGTGGAGTATTTTGTCGGAGTAGACAGCACCTATATCTTTTCTATTTCCGGGAAACAAGGCTTAACTATTCATGCCGTGCCGGTGAACCAGGAAATGGTAAAAGATCGGGTGACAAAATTGGTAAAAGCCATCCTGCCAAAAAAGAATGAAACGCAGCGGGTTTTGTCCAAAAAAACAACTGCAAAAACGCCTCTTTCTTCGGAACAAACCTATGCTCAAGAAGCTTCCTGGTTTTACCAAAAACTCCTGGCTCCGGCCATTCCAAAACCAACGACTGTTCCCCAGCGCCTGATCATCATTCCCGATGATCTCCTGGGATACTGTCTCTTATACACATCTCCGAGCCCACGAGACGACATCTCAT
>CAXHCA010000155.1:0-15694 GCA_964015035.1 uncultured Saprospiraceae bacterium | reverse complement strand
GGAGAGCGAGGAGAACAAGTGATAAATTACCAAACCACTTTGTAACGGGTATAGTCATTTAGTCTCGGTAAAGCCGGGATTTTGGAACCTCTTTTCGGCTATTTTTTCGTCCGTCTCGGCACAGCGGAGATGCACTCAAAAAACGCCTTGTTTTACCAAAAAAATGATGCTTTTCGCCAGCAAATCCGACCTCCAAACATGCACTTACCCGTACCTTTTCTTAAAAATTGCTCCCGTCTCCCTGCTTCAAGTCATCATTATCCATCCGTGAGCGGCGACTTCTTTGTTTGAAATCCAGCTTGCCGAAGCGGTAATTGAGGTTGATGCCAAAGGAGCGGAAGGGCAACACAAAGTTGCTTTTTTCCACGAAGTTGCTGCCGACTATTTCGTTGGGGAATTCCTTGTTTTCGTTGAAAGGATCAACAATGCGGATGCCCAAACTGAATTGCTTGGAAAACTCCTTCATAACCCCTAAGTTCATCATGGAGAAGGACGCCCGTGTGCCCTGTAGAGACTGCTGTGGAGAGCGGAAGAAGGTAAAAAATTCGACCTTCCAACCTTTGCCCATATTTAGGGTGGAGCCTACATTACCATTCCAGAGTAAGGCCGTAGTGGAAACCTTTTCTCCGGCAATAATACCTTCTGCATCGTAGGTAAACAGGTTGATACCTGCCCGAACGCTCCAGATTTTGGCAATGGTAGCCGAACCAAAAAAGTTAAAGCCAATACTATTGTTGGTACCCGTATTTTGAAAGGTCGTTACCGAAATATTGCTCATCGTATCAATCACGGTGAAGCGTTCTATCAAATCGGAGGTTTGGCGGTAGAAAACCGAGCCATTGAGTACGACCCCTTTGATAAAGGTGTTATACCCCAATTCCACCTGATCCACCAATTCCGGATCCAGGCTTGGATTACCGTAACTAATGGCGCCGGGGGTATTTTGATCTACAAAAGGATTGACATAAAACAAGCTGGGCCGCTGAATGCGGCGGGTATAGCTGAGTTTAAGGGTTTGGAAGTTTTTGAAATTGCGGCTGAGGATGATGCTCGGCAAGATATTGCCATAAGCCGGGCTATCAAAGTTGCTTTCCTGCTGATTGTCAAACGTTCCGGAAATATCGGTGTATTCGTAGCGTGCACCGGCTACCAGACCGTATTTTTCGCCCAATTTGAGATTGAAGGAAAGATAGGCGGCCGCCACGTTTTGCTTATATTTAAAGACATCCGTTTGTGCCGGATCAATGGTATTGGTTTCACGGTTCAGATAACTATAATCGCTATCGATATTGCGCAGTACCGCTTTGGCGCCCGTTTCCATTTTGATGGCGTCACTCAGCGGGTGTACATAGTCAAGTTGCAAGGTGTTTTCCAGATTGAGGCCTATATTTTCCGTAAGGGCATCTTCGGCTAGCTCCGGGTCAGTGCTGGTGCGCAGAAAGTCGCCATCTTGATTGGAGCGGGAAGCGCTGAGCTGATAGCCAAAGGATAATTCCTGATCGGGCTTTTTAAAGGTCCGGCGATAATCTGTTGTCCAGTCAAGACCGCCCCGAAAACGGCTGGATTCACCTACCTGGTTGTAGGAACGGTCAATGCCCTGCACCGGATCTACTTCTGTGAGCGTAGTGACATCTTCATTGTAGAATCCAAATCCACGAAAGGAAACGGAAGAGGAAATACTGTTGTAGGCATTAAAATCATAGAATGCTCCGATGGAGCCATTGGGGCCTAAAGATCGGGAGTTGGCCGTACCGATTCGTTCCAATACACCGGTTTGTTCGCCATCATAATCAGTGACCCGGGAGAGGGTGCTTTCGGCTTCTCTCGGCCAGCTAAACCAGGACCCCAGCGTGGTGTTTAGCCCGAAACGCCCTCTGGCCATATTCAGTGCCAGGGAGGCATTATTTTGTCGGGTACCGATGGATGCATTGACCGAGCCCGTAAATCCTTCTACACTTTTCTTTTTGGTAATGATATTGATGATTCCGGCGGAACCTTCACCATCGTATTTGGCCGTGGGGGTAGTGATCACCTCCACACTTTTGATCTGCTCTGCAGGAATGCTTTTTAAGGCATCGGCAAGGTTGGTGGCAAAGATACTGGAGGGTTTACCATTGACCAATACCTGAATGTTGGAGGAGCCGCGAAGAGACACATTGCCTTCAAAGTCTACCGCTAACAAAGGCACTCGCCGCAGTACGTCTGCTGCATCACCCCCGGTGGCAGAGACATCTTTTTCTGCATTATAGACGATCTTATCGATCTTATTTTCGATCACGGCACTTTCTCCGGTTACTGTTATTTCCGCAAGGTCGATGCCTTCCGCCAGCAGGTAGATCTCTCCCAAGTCCAGATCGGGCTTTTCTAGAGTCGTTTCCACCTGATTCAGCGTTTTTGTATTATACCCGATAAAGGAAAAGACCAGTTGGTAGGTTCCGTTTTTGACGTTTTGTAGCTTGAATGCCCCTTTTTCATCCGTGATGCTGCCGTTCACTTCCTTTTGGGTTTTCGCATCAATCAGCACGACGGTGGCAAACTCTACTGGTTTCTGGCTGGTGGTATCGAGTAGTACACCGGAAATTTTTCCAACAATGGAGGGGCTCTGTGGCTTGTTACCACCCCCATATGTAGGTCGCTGGGCGAATAGGTTCAACGTCAATAAGAGAGCAACAAATGAGAATAACAATCGTGTCATGGTGATTCTGTTTAGTAGATCGCGGTAGAACAAAAATCTCTTGGATGTGGAATCCGTGGAGGGGCAACTACACTAAAAGCTTCTCTGCCTCAATGCAAGCGTTAACGGAGTAATGGTTTCAATTGGCGCTCAGTTTTCTTTACCTCATTTTCTCTGGCTTCCACTAGAAATATGCTCGTACCTCAATTATTGTATACAAAAAATACTTTTCCGTGACAAAGGTTCGGAAAAATATCGAAAGGATCGGATTTTTAAGATTTGCTTAACAATTTAATCAGGTAGCCTTCTTCAAAATCTTTGTCGTTACCTGGTTTGGAAACCCAAAATGGAGGCTCGCCATGAAAAAAGGAACCGAGCCTCCCCGATTCCTTCTCAATAAACCAATGTGTATGCTATATTTTTATGATTGAAGTTGTTTAAAAACTACTTACAATGCCCAAAATCGTCCTTTCTGCCCTGCTTTTCGTTCCGTACTCGCATTGATAGCGCTGCTATCATGCTCCATGCGTGCCTCAACCTGGACAAAAATGCCTGATTTTTGACTATCGCAGCAATTCTTAAACAACTTCATTATAATCTAATATTCACGCCCACAATAATCTGCCGGAAACCACCGGGAAAAATGCCGGAGGTGGCCCGATTGAGACGAGAGGCACGGTATACCTGATTGGTCAGATTTTTACCGTTGACAAAGACATTAAAAAAAGCCTTATTCTTGATCGAAAAGTCGTAATTGGCAAAAGCATCCAGCGTAAAATAGGCTGGCAGACTTCCAATTGCCCCATCCGCTGATTCAGTAGTGAAGTTGTTGTATTCGGTAAATTGCTCACCTACATATTGGCCACTTAAGCCCACAGAAAAATCGTCATAGTCATAGGTCAACCCGGCATTCAGATTGACGGCTGGTGCGTAAGGAACTTCGGTTGCTTCAGCGCCGCCATTACCGAAGCTCACAATGCTTTTACTGATGGTGGCGAAGTCTTCTGTCGTCAGGCTCTCTGCGGTAAACAACACCTCTTCGCCCTGGTCATTGAGGGTGTAAATTTCGTAGGCTTGACGGTTGTTATTGACCTTGTCTAAAAATTCCTGCCGGGTAGCATTGCTGTGTGTCACCTGACTGAATAAATCCTTGTCCAGCAATTTCCCACTTAGAATTTTTGATTGTAAAAAGGTGGCATTGCCGTGAAATTGCAACTGGTGTTTTTTCGAGCGGAAGACTTCTACGCCAATACCTACTTCTACCCCTTGCATATTGATCTTGCCCAGCTCCTGGAAGACCTCATTTCGCCCTCCGGCGTAAAAATTGCGAATGGTATTGTTGAAATACGCCACTTGCCCCGTCAGGTGATCTTTAAATAAGGTGCCCCGCCAGCCGATTTCGGTATTGATACTCAGCTCTGGTTGAATATTGATGGCTTCTCCGGCCAGTGGATTGGTGACAATGCCGTCTTGTTCCACCAAAAATCCAAATACTTTGGATGGCGCGATGAACCCTTCGTAAATACTGCCAAATACCGCTCCATTTTCGAGGCGGTAATCTACCGTTACTCCGGGTAAAAAGGCATGGTAAGTGTTGCGTTCTCGCCCTTGTTTGGTATCTGGTAGCGCAGGGTCAAGGGCTAGGGCCAATAAATCCTGACGGTACATGTCAATGTGTTCCATGCGTACAATAGGGGTAATGCTCCAGTCGCCAAAACGGAATTCATTACGCACATAACCTGACGCCGACCAGAGGCGGTATCTTAGATCGGTAGTCGGTACACCGCTTCGGGCCCACCGGGAACTGTCGGCCACCAGGAAGCGATCCTTGTAGACTTCCTGATGGAGCTTCAATCCTACTTCAAGTTGCTGCTCTTCTCCCCAGGCATTCCACCCGATTTGTAGCGTTTCTTTGAGCCCGGACACAGAAAAGGTCCAGCGACTGTCGCTGGTGCTTTCATGTCCATTCTCCACCTTGCCTACCCGGACGTAATCTTCTTCTCCAAAAGTCAATCCGTCAAGGTATTGGTAACGGTCGTTGAAAATGGCTTCTCCTACGTAATCCCGGACCTCTGAGGCCTTGACCTTAGCGGTAGTTTGCCGCCACCAGTCGCGCTCAAAATCGGAGGCATAAATCTTGGAGGTCAAGCTGATATTGGGCTGTAAAATCCACTTATGGATGATATCTACACCGTAACGCCGCATGGTAAATTGATCGGCATCCAGTGGGTTCTGGGTTGGGTCGGTGTCAAAGGTGAAGGGCGTTTGTGAACCCAGCGAGGCCTGATTGTCTTCAAATTGACCACTGACCTTGAAGTAGAGCGACTGGTTTTCCGATAACTTGGCAAATACCTTGGCATTCAGGTTGAGAATTTCCACGGAGGAATTGTCGGTAAAGCCATCGAATTTTTTGTAGACCCCTTCAACCAACGCCCCCAGGTTATTCCAGGTGCCACCATAGGAGAGCAGGCCTGTTTGGTAATTGCGTTGCCCGCCAATCAATTTGACCCGTAATTCCGGCTTTTGCGGAGGAAGAGCGGTGATGTAATTGATGGCGCCATACATGTTGTTCGGACCAAAGCGCAGCATATCGGCACCTTTGTACACCTCAATAGCTTGAATGCGATCGCTCACCGGATTGTAGTATGCGCCCGGTGCCAGATAAGGGGCCGGTGCCGAAGGTGAACCGTCTTCCATCAGCAGAACCTTTTTGGAGCGGCGCCCCCAGGACCCCCGGATGCTAATATTGGGTCGGTTAGAAAGCCCCATATCTCCCACAATGTTGACACCGGGCACGGTCCGCAGGATTTCTTCGGTATTCAATGGATTCACATTTTTGATCGCCAATGGGGTGATCCGGTAATTGGTTCCTTTAAAATCACTGCGATAGTTATGGGCTGAGGCACTGACGAGAATCTCGTTTAAAGTGGTGCTGTTGAGTGCCATTTCAATGGTTTCCAAATTGGGCTGCTTGGTATTTACCGGTACTTCTTTTCGATCATATCCGAGGTAAGAAAAGGCCAATACATGTTCGCCTTCCGGCAACAACAAATGAAAGTGGCCATCATTATCCGTCACTGTTCCGTACCCGGATTTTACATAAATCTGCGCTCCGATCAGCGGATCTTTGGATTCTCCGTCAATTACGGTACCCGTGACAGTTATTTTGATTTGTGCCAATAAGGAAGTGGCTAGGAATAGGGTTATGAGCAAAAGCCCTAATTTATTCTTGCACATATTGAATTATTTCAGGTTGAATATTGAGTTAGAGTATGTTTGGAGGTCAACCTTTGGGCTGCAAAACAGCACTTTTTTGATGATACATCGTTCTTTTTTTTATCCGTCTCGGCTCAACCGAGATGCATTTCAAAAAACGCCTTGTTTTATCAAAAAAATGATGCTTTTCGCCAGCAAATCCGACCTCCAAACATACTCTTAGCTTTCCAATGAGTAGTATGGGAAGCTGATCTGGATAACTAGATAATGGTAAGTGCTTGTTTGGAGGCTGGATTCGTTACGAAAATCAAGGAATTAACAAGCACTAAGCTTGCTTTGGAGGAGGAGTGGGGATGTTTACAAAGGTGGATTCCAGGGGGGTACTATTGGTAGTAGCTGGCTGTACTTTGGGCCTAATGACAACATTACTGAGGGGATGGGCTTCTGGAAAATAGAAATCGGGAAACCATTGGTTATTAAAGGTCCGATTTTGGGGAAACTGGTCTGATTCTGGAGAGGTATCCGCTGCAAGGTAACTCACCGAATCCTCCCGAAAAGATTGATCGATGGTGAATACATAAGACGCTTCACCTACTTTATCAGAGAAGAGAAATGGCGTGACATAACCCAACGATTGCAGGTAAGCGATACGCGCTTCATCTACAATCTCCACTTTAGTTTCTGCGCCGGTTTCTGCTTTTATTTTATTGGCGATCGCTTGTTCCTCCCGGTTCATAAAAGTTTGTACTTCAAGGGCATAAAGATATTCACTACTGACGTAGCCAACAATGCGTTGCAGGCAGAGTGTCAGTAGCAATAGCCAGGCAAAGTAGCGTTTTCTTTTATGTGCGATTGGCTGCAAAACGGACCGCTTCTTTTAAGTTTCAAAACGACTGCGTGGTGCAAAGAAACAAAAAATATAGATTAGAAAGGATAGCCAATGGCTAAATGCCAAACCAGATTATCCTGACGCCAGTTGAGTTTGAACGGGTTGATTTTGTCAATTGTCCAGCGTTGTCCGGCCGGTAAATTGGGGTTGTGCAAGGGGAAGGCCGCATCCAGTCGCAGCACAAAAAAGTTGAAATCCAGTCGTAGCCCCAGTCCGGTGCCAATGGCAATTTCATTCACAAATTGGTCAGCGTGGAAGATGCCTTCTTTTCGCGTTTCCTCCGGCCGATCGAGCAGCCACACGTTGCCCGCATCGAGGAAGACGGCGCCTTTTAGGTAGCTAAAGATGCCAAACCGGTATTCTACATTGGCTTCCAGTTTGATGTCACCGGTCCGGTCAATAGATTGAGCAACCCCATCGGAGCCGTTATAGCTACCCGGCCCCACTTCCCGTAGGCGAAAAGCACGGATGCTATTGGCGCCACCACTAATGAATTGTTTGACGTAAGGCAGAAAGATCGAATTGCCGTAAGGCAAACCAAAACCTCCGATAAAACGGGCGGCGATACGCTGCTCTCCTCGCAAGGCCCAATAATGGCGGACATCTACTGCAAGGCGGGCATATTGGGCGTAAGCCACACCGAGGACTTGTTGATTTTTCTCCCCATTACTCGGTGGATTTAATAAGCTGATGGCATTCCCCGCGGATTCGGCGTCGAGCCGGAAATAGAGGAACTGCTTGTCGGTGGGTGTATTTTGCGCATTGTACGTATAGGTGTAGGTCAAGCCAGCGATAAAATTGTCCTGAAAGCTGGTTTGCAAACGCGGATTTTCAGCCAAGAGGTCGAGGAATTTATCCGTTTCTCCATACAAATTCACCAGATTGACAGACAGTGGATTGAGCTGGTGGCGTTTGCGTTTGTTTTCTTTCCAGTCGTAACCAAAACGGAAATTGGAAGAATTGATGTAGTACAATTCGGTTCGCCTTTGAAAGCTGTTCCCCAAATTGATGCGGGTGCGCGGGATATAATATTTTGGTTTGTTATTGATGCGAAAGGGGGTAATCAACTTCGGAATGTACAAATCCATCTGTAGGTTTAGATCGATGGAATTGATGAAATTTTGTGAGGTGGTATCCCTAAGTCCGGTTTCGATCCCACCGGAAAGGTTGATTTGAAACTGTTCCGCACCCTTGAACAGATTTCGATGGGTGAAAGACCCAGAGGCCGCTAGCCCAAGGTAACTCCCATTGCGGTTGTTGATTTGAAATTCAGCCGTTACATCACGCATCAGGCCTGGCGTCAAATTGATCACGGGTGTCAACTGGATGCCTTTGTCTGTTTTTTGCTGTTCATACCGGACATTTACAAATTTAAAAACACCCAAGTCCAGTAAATGCTGGATGGTCATCTCCTGCCGCGATCGCGAATAGAGCGCTCCTTCTTCCATGCGGATCATCCTGGAAAGCACACTTGGGCGAATGACTTTGTTTTCCTGAATAATCGTCAAACCGGCAGATTGTAAAGTGTCCAGTTTTTGTTCTGTTGGCCGGTTGAGATCATAATCTGCGAAGACCCGGACGGGACCAAAATAGTGGGGCTGATGAAAGGTGCTGTCGGTAGGGCCTTGAATCCTCAAATAAAGGTCCGCCAATAGCGGTCCGGCGGTGGTATCTACAATGACAAAGATATTGGCAGCGGAAAAATCGTAAAAGCCCTTGTTGTTGGCAATAGTGGTCAGTCGGCTGCGCTCAGCGTCAATATTATTGAGTTGGTAAGGTTGTCCGACTTTAAGAATAGAAGGTTGGTAATATTGGGACAAGAGTTGATTGACCGGACTGCTATCCTGCGGCCATTCAATCTGGTTGAGGTGATACTGGCCGCTCGTGTGAAAATTGTAAATCATCGATACCTTTTTACGGCTCATGGTGGTATCGGTGTCCAAGGTCGTTTGGAAATAGCCATTGTCCAACATGTGTTTATTCAACACCAGTTTACTACGTTCAATTACCGACTCGTCGTATAGGGCGGGTGGTTCCCCAAAGGTACGTTTGAGCCACGATTTAAACCCTTTTTCTTTGGTTTCTCCAAGCCTCACATAGAGCCATGATTTGGCCTTGTTTAGCCCCGTATTGGGCTGTGGCCGCGAATTGAGGAGCAATTCATTGCGGAGTTTGGAGGGTTTACTGATGGTGGAATCCGGCTGGAAATTGATCTCTGTGTCTCGATACAGCAACTGCCCTTCCTCCAAATGTTTGGAGATGGAACAACTGCTGAGCTGCAAAACAGTCAGGAAAAGTGCCGAGATATATACTATTCTGATGGTCATAGTTGGGTTTGCAAGGAGGATTTAGCCAGTATTTTGTTGGTTGTAAGAAAGTAGATTCCGATCGCCTAAACGCCCTCTAATACGATTTCTTAAAAAATATGCCAACTCCCGTCTTGCTGGAATTGACGTCGTTCAGCACGTCGTAATCCGAACGGCGGAAGACTTGTAAACGGTAATTGCCGTTTTTAGTCAGTCGGTATTCCAGCACAAAATCACCTGCAATGGTCGAAAAGTCTGCCTTACTCGCATCGGAGGAGGCGTTGAGGTTAACGTTTCCTCCTGCCTTGATGGTCAGTCGGTCATTAAACAGGCTTTTGCTCAAGCCTACTTGTAGCTGGGTAACCGTTCCACCGGCTCCGGCATCAATATACTGATTTTGGTAGCTATCCAGGTCAAAGGAGATATCGACACCTTTTACAAATTTATCGGCCAGTCGATTGAGTTGGTTGGACAGCAACTTGCTCACACTGGAAATGACGGCATTTTGCCCGGCCTGACTCAGCACAATCGAAGAATTGTTATTGGTCACAAAGCTATTAAATAGCAATAAGCCAAAAACCTGCTGGTTCAATTCATTGGGATCCTGCTTAATTTGGTTGAGTTTTCTGGCAACGGTGCTGCTAACGAGATTACTCTGATTTTCAGGAAGCTGAATGTCGAAAGTGATTTCCGGGCTATCCAAATTTCCGCGGATATTCATCACCACTTTGACCTCGGTCCGGCTTTGGGCATTGCGAATTTCTTCATCCGAAAGACTGGTGGTTTCTCCTTCAATAAGCTCGTAAGTTGAGGTTCGGGCGGTATATAATGCTGTGATGTCAAACCGCGCATCCATTGGATCACCGGGGAAGGTAATGGAGCTGCCTTTTTGAATGTCAAATTCTTTTTTGACCAATTGCTCAAAGTTGAAATTGTACTTCCCGCTATCCAGCTGATAGGTGCCCACTACGCTAATCGCACCACTAGGCTCTATATTGACCGATAAGTCGCCGGAACCACGGGCAAACAACTGATCGCCGGTAGTGGGGTCAATGAGAATATTCAACTTGGCGGAGGGGGTCAGATTGAGGTTGAGCAACATCGAAAAGGCGTATTCATTATTCACCTTGTATTGCTTTTCCAGTGAAAGGGTATCCTGTGCCAGCGTTTCCGGATTGCCAAAAATGATATAGTCATTGGAGCTCACACTATAGACATCGGTGAGTGGAACCACATAAAAGTCGGAACCATCCAGGGTACTGGCGGTGATATCCAGAATGGGTAAATCGGCATTGCCGCGAATGTTGGCATTGGCACTTAATACCAGTGAACCGTAGAACAGATCGTTGTCTTTGGCGGTGGTATTGATAAACTGGAAACCAGAGGTGTTAAAATTCAAATCAAACCGAAAATTTGTGAGCCGGTCATGTCGAATATTTCCCGTAAGGGTGGCCTGACGCTGTTTCTCATCAGTGAAGACCAGTTGACCAAAGCTGATGTTTTTATTGGTCACCTCAATGGTTTGGGAGGCCAGTTGATAACGACTTTGTAGGTAATCAACGGTGGTGGCTACATCTTGCAACTTAAGTTTTCCGACCACGCTGGGTTGATCCGGGGTCCCTTTGATGGTAAAACGACCGGAGATCTGCCCGTCGCTATCGTGAATTAATCCTTCCACAAAGGGATCGAGTACCCGCATTTCCAGCCGATCCATATCTAGTTGAGCATCCAATTTCCGGGTGTTAATGAAATAATCTCCTTCCAATCTGAAGTCGTTGTTTTGACCACTGAGGCTAACGGTTAAGTCAATGTGATTGTCCTCCACGGTTTGCGCCGATTGAATGGCCAGTTGACCAACTGCTTCCTCGTTTAAGGAGAGATCTTTTACGGTTAAATTTGCCAGATAATGAGGTTTGCCCAGGAGGTCTTTTAAACCAATGTTGCCATTAATTTCTCCTGTGACAAAAGATTCATCGAGGCCCAATAGGTTAGAGATTTCCATCAACTGAAAGGCCCGTAGGGCAACGTCGATGGGCGCGACCACATTGGTGTCAATTTCCCCTTCACTTTGCAAACCAAGCGACTGGCCGGCTCTGCCTACGGTCAGGTCACGGACGTAAAACCAGTTGAGCCCACGAAACAGTAGCGCATTAGTGGGATCAATATCCCAGTTGACTTCATTGAGGACCATCTGTGGTTTGAAATGAAAATTGTACCATCCCTGCTCAAAGGTGGTAACGGCTGCCAGATTCAGTTTGGTGGTATCACCTTCTCCGTAGGCCAGCAGCTGATTGTACACACTATCATTGGTCATGGTGGTGTTGAGAATGACCTGTGGCATTCTGGCTTGCCCATAGTGCAATTGTTCCAACCGCAATTCTGATTTGATATTGGCGGGCTGACCATTGGCAGAAAAAATGATGGAATCCAGGCTCAATTGGTCATATTTTAATTGAGTGGCGACCGCTCTTAGATCAATATCTTTTTGTCGACTGTCAAACGCTCCGGTAGCGGCCAAGCCTTCCAGGTTGAAGGGCGTTGGCGCAAGCAAGGTGGTCAGAAATTGAGCATCTCTTAATTCCATTTTAAAATCAAAATCCTGGTGTTTTTCGGTCGGAATCCGAGTATAGGCCATACTATCCACGAGCCGGGTCATGGGAAAATAATCGTTGATAATGCTCAGCGTGACGTTGGGCAAATCGAGGATTTCGTAGTCGCCGGTCAGGCTCATCGTCAGCGGCTGAGAGCGGAGGGTTAATTTCTTTTCGTTGCGGCGATTTTGATCCGCTTCCAGGTGCAGGCTATCCAGGGTATAATCAAATTCGCCATTGCGCATGTACAGATCGGAAAGGACCATTTGCCCATTGAGACGGTCGATATCCGCACCTTGGGTATTGACCACCAGGTTGAGGCTAATGCCCAAATCAGTATTGGCCAGATGTAATGGTTTAAAGTTGAGCGTGTCTAATTCCAGCGTAAAATCAAAGTCGGGCACACTGTCATTGAGGTTGAGTTTTCCCTGGAAGTTGAAACTGGCGTTGGAATCCGCCAGAGCGGCAGTTCCTTCAAATTGTTTGCGGTCAAAGGTCCCGTCAATATTTAAATCGTGATAGGTATAGTCCTGATAGCTGAAGGCGGTAATGCGCGATTGTACTTCTGCCCGCAGGCTGTCCAGCGAAAAGCCGTTTCCTTTCCCCCTGGCCGTCAGGCTCACACTTCCCAGGGTAGCCGATTGATTGAGGAAAGTGCCCAATTGAAATTGTTGTAGGGTCAATTCCCCACTGTAACTGCCATTACTAAAGTCGGGGTTGGTGGTCAACTGCAAATCCGTATCCAATGTACCGATCGCCGTTTTAAGTTGACCATTCAATTCATAAGAAGTCAGCGTTCCCTTGGCTTTGCCCTCGTAAACGACGATGCCCAGGCTGTCAAATTGCAGCCCGGAACCGGTGGGTAAAAACGCTGACCAATTGGAGGCCTTGGTACGTAGGTTTTTGATGTTGAGGTTGTACGCCAGTCTGCGGGTGTCGGTCGGGTGGCGCACCTGTCCACTTCCGGTAAAGGCGGTATAGGTATCGGTTCGTAGATTTAAGGCATTGATATTGATCTCCTGCAGGGAACCTTGTAGATCCGTTTGTAAGCGGAATTGACCAAATTTTTCCAAAGCAGTGGGGAGGGGTATATCGGGCAGCATTTCCCGGAGTTGAGGGTAGGAAGTAGACAATTGTTCTACATGAAGATCAAAGGCCAATTGATTGGTATCCAGTAAGTTTTGAATGTGGCCGCGGGCGACTAATTCGGCGTAAGCCCCAAGACTGACTTCCAGGTTGTCAATAAGCAGTGAGTCGGTATCACCGATCAGATTGGCCTTGATGTTGATGCGGCCTTGGTCTCCGGCAAAGACGGGGGTGTGTTGGGTAGCCGGCGCCAGCAATTTTAGATCCCGGTAGCCCAGATAGCTTTCGCTAAATGTGGTTTCCAGATAGACGCCTTTCGGCAAATTGACCAGCGCTCCAAAGCGATCATAGCCCAGTTTAGTCGTGGTTTGAATTTGGGAGTTTGGCGTTTTAATGGTTAGTTCGTCAAGAAGCATTGCGGAAGAATCCAATTGGAAATCAGTACTGAGTTGATCCAACTGAAAACCGCTTTGTTCTGAAAATTGTAGTACGCGAATGTTACCCGAAATGAGGTTTTGTTTCCAATTAATTTCTCTGGTTTCAAATGATAAATTGTTGATAGACAAGTGGCTGAAGTCGATGCCATTATTAGTTCTTTCGATCGTATTGTTGTCAAATTGCAAGGTACAATCGGCCAGTTTTAGTTGCCCGGCACGCAATTGCCAACCAAAATAAGGAAAGGTCAATTCGCCGGGGGCAGTAGGATTTTGCTGGACTAATGTTTGTTGGTATTCCGGGGCGGGAGTATGGCTTTCGATCTGCAATTGGCTTTCCGATAAAGCCAACCGATCAATGTCAATGAGCTGTTTTTTCAAGTTAAATTCCTTCACCCGTACATCCAGTTCTCCTACGCGGGTGATGAGTTGATTGCCGCCATAATCATCTATTTGTCGAAAGCGAATGTTTTTTAAGTGAATTTTATCCAGGCCCACCGTCCAGGCAGAGGCCGTAGTATCTTGCACCGTAGTGGTATCTTTTGCGCTCAGCGCTTCGATCAGGAATTCGTAATTAAAAGTAGTGTCTTGGAGTGGCCGATAAAAATTGAGATAAGCCGATTCCAGCCCAATATAATCAATGTGAATGCTTTGATTAAAAAGGGAAAGCAAGCTGATGCGGGCGTCTAGTCGTCCGGCGTAAAGAAGCGTGTCTTGCCGTTGGTCTTCAATATATAATTGTTCTAGAACAGCCGTTTTAAAGAAGCGAATGCCCACATATCCCACACTTACGTTGGTGCCGATTTGTTCGGAAAGCGTCTCAGTGATCTTTTGGGCCACATAATTTTGCACTTTGGGAACCTGTAAGAGAAAATAGACCAATAGAAAAAGCCCAAGCAGACCAGCCGCCAGGATCGACAAAAACTTTCCTGCCTTTTTGAGGAACGAAACTGTTTGGGACATACAAAGATTATTCTATCACCAGCAAACCGGTGGCTGGCCTGATTATTGAACGAAAATTTCAGAGAGATGTTTGGTGTCAGCTCAAATTTTGCAAGACGACAGACTATAGAAAAAACAGTATCTTTGGCACCGATAAAAAGGCAAAAATTACGATTCAAATGAAATTTCAGGATTATCCGATTGGACCGGAGATTAAGAAAAATATTGCACGGCTGGGTTTTAAGCGGCCTACGGATATTCAATATAAATCTATTCCCCACATTCTCAAGGGCGAAGATGTGCTGGCTATTGCCCAAACGGGTACGGGAAAAACAGCGGCTTTTGCCATTCCCATCCTCCATCATTTGCAAGAGCGCAAGATGAACCAGCGCCGCCCGGATGGCATCAAATGTCTGGTGATGGTGCCCACCAGAGAGTTGGCCATTCAAATTACCGAAGTCATTACTGAATTGGCCAAGACGACGCGGGTAAAAACCTACGGTTTGTACGGTGGGGTAGAGCAAGACCCGCAGATCACGAAATTGCAGGGCGGTATCGATATTTTGGTTTCGACCCCAGGCCGCATGTTTGACCTGGTGAGCCAGGGGCATTTGTTGTTGCATCGGGTGGAAATTCTGGTTTTGGATGAGGCCGATCACATGCTGGATTTGGGATTCATTACCGATATCCGCGATCTGATGCGGTTTCTTCCCAAGAAACGACAGACGCTTTTCTTTTCGGCTACCATTGATCAAAAGATCAAAAAGCTCGCTTATTCTCTGGTCAGTAAACCCATTCGCATTCAGATTTCACCGAAAGATCCGGTGAGTAAAAATGTGGATCATTCGGTGAGTTTCATTGAAATGGACGACAAGCGTTTCTTCCTGGAGCGATTGGTGAAAGAATACCCCGATACCAAGGTGCTCGTCTTTGTACGCACCAAAGTCCGCGCCGAAAGAGTGTGTAAAGCCATGGAGCGGGTAGGCATCAAAGCCATGACCATGCACGGCGATAAAGAGCAGGCAGACCGTTTGGACGTAATGAATAAATTCAAATCCGGTGAAGTCAATATGCTGATTGCAACCGATGTTAGCGCCCGCGGCATCGACATTCCCGATGTGGGTTATGTGGTCAACTACGACCTGCCCGAGCAATCCGAAAATTACGTACACCGCGTTGGCCGTACCGGTCGTGGCAAAAATCGGGGTTTTGCCGTATCCTTTTGCAGTAAGGAAGAATTGCCCATCCTCAAAGAAATTCAAGCCTTCCTCAACAGCGAAATCAAAATCAACAAAATCGAAAAATCCGACTATGCCAACACCATTGACTTTTCCGAGGACCAGCCTTTTAATCTGAATGCCCTGATGAAACAGGCCGAGCAAGAGATCGAAGGGCGGAAGCGAAAAGGCAAGAAGGGGAAGGGGTAAGAGAAATCAGGGGCTCGGATTACCAATCCTCGCGAGCGAGTTGGAAGATTGGTGCAGTTTCAGTTTCTGCGCTCTGGGCGCAGTTCCGTCCTGTCTCAGTAAGAATACTGTTATAATTTGTTGTCAAAA
>CAXHCA010000154.1:0-15727 GCA_964015035.1 uncultured Saprospiraceae bacterium | reverse complement strand
GCCAATTCTGTTGCCTTCGACGTGCGGGAAAATGGCCGTGTTAAACGCGAAGGTGATCCCATTACCGGCAAGGTGGTCAAGGATGCTAATGGCAAACCAGAACGGGTGCCGGGTGCCTGTAAAGCGGTAAAAGGCATCGGCTGGTACATTGAGGAATACGGCATTGCACAGATTTCGATGAACTTGACCAACATCAATGTCACCCCGCTGCATATTGCTTTTGAAGAATGTCGCAAAAGTGCTGACCGCCGCGGATTACGGGTTACTGGTTCGGAACTGGTGGGTCTGGTACCATTAAAAGTGATGCTGGATGCCGGTCGCTATTTTCTAAAAAAGCAAGAACGTTCTATCGGTGTTTCGGAAGAAGAACTGATCAAAATTGCCGTCAAATCACTCGGATTAGATGAACTCACGCCTTTCGACCCACAGAAGAAAATCATCGAATACCAAATGCGCGATGCTGATAGTGATCCGTTGGTCGCAATGAATTTGCGGGCTTTCGCCAATGAAACTGCTTCAGAAAGTGTGGCTCCCGGTGGCGGTTCGGTCTCCGCTTATGTGGGTGCTTTAGGAATATCTCTCGCTACGATGGTCGCCAATCTTTCTTCTCATAAACGCGGTTGGGATGATCGTTGGGAAGAATTCTCTGAATGGGCCGATCGCGGACAACAAATTAAGGATGCTTTGTTAAAATTGGTGGATGAAGATACTCGTGCGTTTAATGCCATTTTATCGGCTTTTCGTTTGCCAAAAGGCAACGCAGAAGAGCAGGCTGCCCGCAAAGAAGCCATCCAGGCGGCGACCAAAATGGCGATTGAAGTCCCCTTCCGTACGATGGAACTGGCGCTACAATCCTTCGAGGTCATCAAAGCCATGGCCGAACACGGCAATCCCAATTCATCAAGTGATGCCGGAGTAGGAGCGCTTTGCGCCCGCGCAGCCGTACACGGCGCCTACTTGAACGTGAAGATTAATACAGATGATTTGGAAGACAAGGCTTATGTTGAAGCTATTTTGAAAAAAGCGGCTGCTATGGCCAAGCGATCGGATGAATTAGAAGCTGAAGTGTTATTGATTGTAGGTGGTAAATAAAGCCCCTCCCGAAATATTGATCATCAAATCGTTGGCATAATGAACATTCAAAAATCGACAATACAATTTCTAAAAGACCTTTCCAACCACAATGATCGAGAGTGGTTTCAGGCCAATAAGGACCAATATGATGCGGCTCATCAAAATATGAAACATTTCATCAAAGCCGTTGAAGAAGCCCTGGCCCAAACGGATCATTTGGAAGGATCCAAACTTTTTCGGATTTATCGGGATGTGCGTTTTTCCAAAGACAAATCTCCGTATAAAAACAACTTTGGTATGGGCTTCACCCGCGCCACCAACCGGCTACGTGGTGGATATTACCTCCATATCGAACCCGGTGCTTCCTTTGCCGGAGGAGGCTTTTGGCGACCCAATTCCCAAGACCTCAAACGCATCCGCGACGAGTTCGTCGTTGACGATCAACCCATTCGCAAAATCATTGCCGATCCCACTTTTCAGCAATACTTCGGAGAGCTGCACGGGGACGAATTAAAAACTGCTCCAAGAGGGTATGACAAAGATAGTCCGGTGCTGGATCTGATTCGTAAAAAAAGCTTCATCGTGCGCAGAAACTTCACAGATCAGGAAGTCACAAAGGATAATTTTCTCAAAGAAGTACAAAAGACCTTTGAAGCCATGCGCCCTTATTTTGATTATATGAGCATGGTGTTGACCACGAATATGAATGGGGAATCAATTGTGGATTGACAAATCAACCACTCCATCTCACTATTCACCCCACCCAAACGACGATTCGAAAAAATGTAGTGGAAATGAGTCCGGAAATGCAGCAAGTTTGATGCCGAGGCTTTTCATGCCCGGATATCCGATTTTATCAATGTAGAAACTTCCGATTTAGAGACCCATTTTCATTTTATGGAAGGCTTGCGCGACACCGCCTTAATTGCTAAGAGCATCTTTGGAATTGCGGGATATCGTGCTCGGCCTGGAAACTGCATTGAAGGAGTATGAGAAAAATCTGTAAATTTGATAAGCTGATCTTGAAAGCATACAAAGGCGACAATGCGCAATAGAAAAAAAAACAAGGAGGTGCTGGGATTTGATGACACCCTATTTTTGCTGTTGGGCATTCCCATCGTTGCCTTTTTCATGCCGCTGCTTTTTTTTCACGGAACCTTGAGTGAGGGGCTGGTTGCGTATTTGCCCCAGTTTGCGATGTCTCTGATATTCACCATCGGTTATTGGCTAGGCGTACGGTGGGTATTCATTGAAATGCGCCAACGATTCCCAGGACATGGGCAGACGAAAACGCGCCTTTTATATACAGTTCTCGGAATTGCTACTGTGTACATGATCGTACAATTTACCATCGGTACCCTACACGACAAATATTTGTTTGTAGACTACCATGACATCCCTGATTCGGTCTATGTCACTCCTTCCATCATCATCATTGCTTTAGCTGTCTCCATTTACGAAAGTATCTTTTTTTACGATCGCTGGAAGCGAAGCATTTTGGAAACAGAACAACTCAAGCAGGAGAATATTCAGTCGCAATTAGAAGGATTAAAAAGTCAGGTGAACCCACATTTTTTATTCAATAGCTTAAATACCCTGACCTGCATTATCCCGGAGGATGCTGATAAGGCCGTAACCTTTGTGAGAAAGTTGTCTAAAGTCTACCGTTATTTTTTGGAAATCCGCGACAAAAAGCTGCTTCCGCTTTCCGAGGAATTAGAATTTCTACACGCCTATATTTTTCTGGTCAGGGAACGTTTTGGTGAAAACCTGAAAGTTGATTTGCGCATTCCCGAAGCAGCTTATCCGCAGCTGATCATTCCGCTTTCTTTGCAAATATTGTTTGAAAATGCCATCAAGCACAATGTGGTATCGAGTCAGCATCCGCTTTATCTGGAGTTGTATTTTGATGAAAACGATCGGCTTTGTGTGCGCAATAATCTGCAAAAGAAAAAGCAGGAAATGCCGTCAACCAAAATTGGCTTACGCAATATCAAAAATCGCTACGCCTTTTTTACAAATGAAGAGGTGGTGGTGGAAGAGAGTGCGGCGTATTTTACCGTTTGCCTGCCTTTGATATCTGCCATGTCACAAGAAGAGATGATAGAGAGATAACCCCTTGGATTGGAACTATGAGCGCGCCAATCCAAGAGGGACCGGTTTGATTACACCAGGTCTTTTTCTCTCCAGTTTCCGCGGTCGTCAAATAAAGGTTCTGCCTCCGGTTCATCGTCTAAAGGTGCAGCTTGCTTACGCGATGCCGCCCAATCTTCAAAATCCTGGCTTAACCATCCATCCGTGCCCGGTACGCCAAACAACTTCACAGATTTGAAGAACATAATAATCCCCCAAATCAAACTGATCTTCCATAAACCATTAATGTCACCGGTAATTAACCAGGTAACCGGAACGATAAAATTAAAGGCAATGAACGACCGCAAGTTGCGGTAAAATCGAACCTTTTCGTCAGCAATGCTGCGGCGGCGACCGCGACGAGAAGCATAATGAGCATGATTGTGCCTACACATGATTAATTGTTTTTTCTTACAATCTACCTGTAAATGAGCCAAAATGCCAGAAAAACGGACGGGACCCCATTTTTTTCAGACAAAATCCTAAAAAAGAGGGGCAATATCTTTTTTGACTCCTTAGTTTTGATTTTAAACTAAGTTGATTTATCTTTGTTTTGCTTGAAGTAAATACCGTTTTAAGTGCTTCTTTAAAAAAACATCCATGAAAATAGCCCTCGCTCAAATAAACATGCACATCGGCAACTTTACGGGAAACCTACAGAAGATGCTGGATTATACGGCTCAGGCAAAAGCCCTAGGCGTAGATATTGTCTGCTTTCCGGAATTGGCCACTGTGGGTTACCCGCCGCGCGACTTCCTGGAGTTTGAAGATTTTATTGATTTGGCGGAAGCCAGTATTATGGAATTGGCAAAAGCTGCGGAAGGCATCGCCATTGTGGTGGGATCACCGAGCCGCAATCCCGTTCCGGAAGGCAAAGACCTGTATAATTCTGCCTATTTTTTAGCGGAAGGCAAAGTGCAGTTTGTCCAACACAAGACCCTCCTGCCCACCTATGATATCTTTGATGAGTACCGCTATTTCGAACCTGCCCATGAATGGAGAGTGTTTGAATATCAGGGTAAACGCATTGCGTTGACCATCTGTGAGGACATTTGGAACGTGGGCAATGAAAATCCATTATATAAGGTGTGTCCGTTGGATCAAATGATGCCACAAAAACCCGATTTCGTACTCAATGTTTCAGCATCCCCATTTGCTTATGACCACATGGACGAGCGGATTCACGTATTGACTACCAATGTGGAGCGGTATGGCTTACCAATATTTTATGTCAACCATGTAGGAGCGCAAACCGAAATCCTATTTGATGGCGGGTCTCTGGTGATGTCGCCAGACGGGAAGGTTTTTGATGAATTGCCGTATTTTGAGGAGCTCATGAAAGTGTATGATTTGACTGAGGTGGAGAAAGGTGGCCGGGAGGTAACCCAACCCAAGGGAAAGATGCCACTCATCCACGATGCACTGGTGATGGGCCTGCGGGATTATTTTGGCAAACTGGGCTTTCGCAAAACCATTCTTGGACTTTCAGGAGGCATTGATTCAGCTGTAGTCGCCGTTTTGGCCGCTAGAGCTCTTGGAAAAGATAATGTGCGCGTATTGCTGATGCCTTCACAATATTCATCCGATCATTCGGTGAATGATGCTCGGCAATTGGCCGAAAATCTGGGTATCCAATATGATATTATTCCAGTAGAAGAAATTTACAATTCCTACGAATCTATTTTGAAACCTCATTTCTGGGGAACTTCGTTTAATATTGCCGAAGAGAACCTGCAAGCCCGGATTCGCGGCATGCTACTGATGGCCTTTTCCAATAAATTTGGCCCTATCTTGCTCAACACTTCCAATAAAAGCGAGATGGCTGTTGGTTACGGCACCCTTTACGGCGATATGTGTGGCGGCCTTTCAGTCATCGGCGATGTGTACAAAACAGAGGTCTTCGAATTGGCGCACTACATGAATAAAGACGCAGAAGTAATTCCCGAAAACATCATTACCAAACCGCCCAGCGCAGAGTTACGCCCCGATCAAAAGGATACTGACAGCCTCCCTGAATACGATGTACTCGATCCCATTTTGTATCACTACATTGAACAACAGAAAAGCCCACAGGACATCATCGAAATGGGATATGATGAAAAACTGGTACGCCGTATTTTGCGACTCGTCAATATCAATGAATTTAAACGTTACCAAACGGCACCGGTCTTGCGGGTTTCCAGTAAAGCTTTTGGCATGGGCCGCAGAATGCCAATTGTGGGAAAATATTTGGCGTAAGCCTAGCGCTCCGTTACTCTTTTCACTTGGATATGAGCGGAAGCGGGTACATTTTTGTGATTAAATATTTCAATTGGAGGCAAGCCTTTATCGGGTTGTTGTTGCAATTGCTGCTGCAGTTGTTCTACATAATCCCCAGGATCATCAGTATCCAATTCCAACCAAAGGACCGCGCGAATGGTTTCCCGTGACTGAGCCAACTGATAGGCTTGTGTCCAAAAATATCGATCAAAAGAAGGCCAGGGCCAATACTGAATGATCGGCTGGAATTTACGGTGCATCCAACCTCGTTGGTAATATTGAAAAACCGCATCGATGGCCACCAAGGTATCTACCAACTTTTGCTGAATTGCTATAGCCAATTCCTCCGGCGGTTTGGCATCCACAGAAAAGGATTTTTGCATAGCCCGGTTGTGGCGGGTTGTATAGTTTTTCACCTCTACCAGTACCAGTTCCTTTCGTTCATGAAGACAGATAAAGTCTACTCCTTTTAGCCCCGCTCCACTTAACCCACGGTAGTACCGATGTCGGTCGTATTTTTTCACGGTCCAACCTTTACCAAAGGTAAATTGCAGGCCTCCTTCACGAATGATCATAGATTGGGTTTATGGACGATAAAGATACAGTTTTTAAAGAGAGGAAATGTACTAGCTTTTATTTGACAATACCCTAACTTCTCTGTTAATACGACTTCAATGCTTGCATCAACTGCTCTTTTAAATGTATATTGAAAGGCAAAATACCCGATCATGAAAAAAATAATCCTCCCTTTTTTAGTCTTGCTCCCCATTCTTCTATCTGGTCAGGAACAAGAGCAATCGGCGCCGGATCACTACATTTTTAGCATCTACTTTGGCGGCGGCTCTTATTACATTGATGGAGAGCAGGAGAAAGCGCTCTATCTTTGGCTACAATCCATTCCCAATGTGGAACAATATGCCATCACCGTGCACAGCCATACCGACGACATTGGCAGTCAGGAATACAATGCCCGCTTGTCGCAATTGCGCAGTGAGGCTGCCATTCATCGATTATTAAAAAAGGGCATCCCCAACGACCACATTTCTATTGAAGATTTTGGTGAGTTAAACCCTGTTTACGACAATAATACCTGGGAAGGAAAGTTAAAGAACCGAAGAGTAGATATCATTATCAAACCGATTTTTATTTAATAGGGTGGAAGATGTTTAGAGAACCGGAGATGTAAGACGAACCGTTTTTTTATAGAAATGGCACTTTGGGGAAAATTGTAGGTTTTGGGTTCTCACAAGGCTCATTTTTAAGTGCATCTCGGCTCAGCCGAGACGGACGAAAAAATAGCCGAAGTGAAGTTCCAAAATCCCGGTTTTACCGAGACTGAATGATTACCTCCAAACATGCACTAAAACCCTGTACTTGGTATTAAAGAGCAATATTTTACAGCAAGAATGTTCGAAATTTTCGAATATTGGGTGTTTTAACACGATTTGAAATAATGAGACAGCTTTTTCTGCTACTGGCCACCATAATGTGCCTGGGATTTTTGCCTTCCGGAGGCAAGAAAACGGCTTACCGACTACACTATCGGGGTACTTTGAATTATAGTGAAGGCAACTACTCTAAGGCGGTCAATTATTTCAAACGTGCGTACGACCTCGCGCCTGATAATTTCAGTTTTGCCCTATCATTGGCCATGAGCCTGAGTCGGGTAGGGAAGGGAGAAGAAAGTCTGGAAATTCTCCACGAGGGCGAACGCTATTTAGAGGTCCGTGATCCAGAATATCCACAAAAGCTAGCGATGAAGACCTTCCTGGAAGGTATGATCAATTGTTATTCCGGAAGATACGGTCCAGCTTTGACTTTATTCAAAAAGAGCATTGACTTGCAAGAGCCTCTAGGCAAACCAAAATTGCTCAGCATTTACCACAATGCCATTGGTTATGCCACGATTATGGATCAAGGGCAAAACGGCCATCGTCGGGCGGACCTCGCGCCCCACTCCCACGTACACCGTCGTGACCTAGAGCGAGCCCGCGAAGCATTTGAAAAAGCCATTCAAAACAATCCCACCAACACCAATGCGCGTAAAAATTTTCAGATCATCAGTGATACGCTGGGCATCCATATACCTCCAGCTTATGATTCTCTGGCCGAGGCACGGCTGGCCGCTGAAAAGGAAATCACCAATTTGCCGGATAACATCTTCAAGTCCTTAAATTTTGACAAATATGACGAAGTGCTTTTTCTATTGGACATTTCCGGCTCTATGGTCATGGAAAAAGTGATTTGTATGGGTACCACCCGCTTTGAAGTGATGCGGGAAACGGCCCTTTCTCTACTCTACGATGTTCCCGTGGGAACCCAGGTCGGCATCGGCACCATTGGGGGAGATTGTGGCACGACGCCCCGGCTTTGGTATCCGGTGGGAGACTTAACCCGGAAAGCACTGCGGCAGGAACTTGAATTTCTGGTACCCGATGGAACGACGCCGCTACTCAATATTTTACAGGCTTCTCCAGAGTTGTTTTCCAAAAATTCCGCCACCAAGAAATCGATCTTTTTGGTCAGCGATGGTGCCAATATCTGTCGCGCTGATGGACAAGATATATGTGTTTGGGCGGAGACCCTTTCGCGGCAAAATATCACCATCAATATCCTTACCTTTCTTGATGCCAACCTGAATAATGCCAATGCTTTCGCAGAATATACTTGCTTGGCCGACAAAACCAGCGGCGATATTGTTTACATCGATAATTTGCGTTGTAAGCTCCAGCCCTTTGATTTTAATCTCGTCGAATCCTGCCTGTTGGAAGTCCCCGAATTAAGCAAGGTAGAGTGCTGGGGTAAAAATGTAGAATTGTGGGCCGTGTTTGAGTGATCCTTATTTAAGCGCTTTGAGCCACGTTTCTGTTGGTGTTTTTGCAACGATTTTCACAATAGCCCCTTGTTTGATGATGTATTCACTCATGCCAAAATGGGTCCGGTTTCGCGTATGGTAATCGTAGGTATACCCAAGGCGGGTCCAGGGTGCCCGGTAAAGAGGTTCCCCCTCCGGTGCATCAGCTCTGACATTACCTTGCACTAAGCCATCATAAACCTGACCATAAGCCGGTCCGGTACTTGAATAGGCCCCGCCGGGAAAACTGGTGTTACATTCGCGGTCCGTCACTTCCGGGTCACGACAAGGGCGAAATAAATCTTCCGCTTTTACCCACATTTCCATAAAGACGCGGCCAGTATCTTTAGCCACATTGGGCGCCAGACCCAACAATTGCTCCATGCGCAATGCAAGGCGTTCCTTTTGCAAACGTTGCAATTTTAGCGATTTGGCAACCTGGATAAATTGTGATTTTTGTGTCACCCAAGTCAGGTATTTGGAGTCCAAGGTATCCCAACTACCGTTTTCATTGTAATAGTTTTCCGCATCGCTACCCATCTTCCAAGCCAACATCGCAACATAACCATCTGAATTCTGGTCTGCCTTCTGAATAGGATCCAGTTGCGCATCAATTTCCGTCCCCCCTTCCGGGCCCATCGCAAAATTAGCCGCGGCAAACTCCTTTTGGGCTTTCGCCAATTGTTTGGGCGTTACTTTGGAAAGAGAACAGCCGGCGGCAAACGTGATGAGCAGGAGGAAGGAAGTCAATTTCATAATTTCCTTTGTTTATACCGTAAAATGGTACAGCTATTAGACAAATTCAATAGTTTCGGCAATCGATTATGATTCCTGGTAGAACTATTATACGACCTTATTCCTTGATCGTTTTCTCCTGCAAGTCCAGCTTAAGTTGCAACTCCTCCATCTGTTCCTCCGCTACCGGAGAAGGAGCATCGATCATCATATCACGACCTTGATTGTTTTTCGGGAAGGCAATGAAATCCCGGATGGAATTTTGGCCATTCATTACCGCACAAAGACGGTCAAAACCAAAGGCAATACCGCCGTGTGGTGGGGCACCAAACTCAAAAGCGCCCATCAGGAATCCAAATTGTGCCTCAGCCTCTTCATCCGTGAAGCCCAGCAGTTTGAAGTTTCTTTCCTGCAAGGCCCGGTCGTGGATACGTATGGACCCTCCCCCAATTTCTACGCCGTTGATCACCAAGTCATAGGCATCCGCGCGCAGGTTCTTCATCGTTTCATGGTCACCGGTGAGCATGCGTTGCACATCTTCCTTCTTCGGAGAGGTAAAAGGGTGGTGCATGGCAAAGAAACGCTCGGCTTCTTCATCCCACTCCAAAAGCGGGAAATCAATTACCCATAAAGGCTTAAATTCACCGGGTTTCATCAGTCCCAGAGTGCGTCCCATTTCCAGGCGAAGCTCATTGAGTTGCTTGCGGGTTTTATCAGCCTCACCACTGAGGATCAGCAGCAAATCACCAGGATTGGCACCCATTTTTTCGGCCCAGGCTTTCAGGTCTTCTCCGCTGAAGAATTTGTCTACAGAAGACTTGAAGGATCCATCTTCGTTATACTTCACATTCACCAAGCCTTTCGCACCAATCTGCGGGCGCTGCATCCACTCGGTGAGTTTTTTGATGTCTTTATTGGAATAATTGGCGGCTTGTCCGGGCACGCAAATCCCCACAACCAACTCCGCGCTATCGAATACACCAAAGCCTTTGCCTTGAGCCAAGTCGTTCAGCTCCGTAAATTCCATACCAAATCGCATATCCGGCTTGTCGGAACCATAGCGTTTCATGGCTTCATCATAAGTCATACGCGGAAAATCGGGCAATTCTACCCCCAGTGTAGTCTGAAAAAGGTGCTTGGTCAATCCTTCAAAGGTATTCAGAATTTCTTCCTGGGTGACAAATGCCATCTCACAGTCAATCTGGGTAAATTCCGGTTGGCGGTCTGCCCGTAAGTCTTCGTCACGGAAACACTTCACAATCTGGAAGTATTTGTCCATGCCTGCTACCATTAGGATTTGTTTGAAGGTCTGTGGCGATTGCGGCAGTGCATAAAACTGTCCGGGATTCATCCGGCTGGGCACCACAAAGTCGCGGGCACCTTCCGGGGTGCTTTTGATCAGAAATGGCGTCTCCACTTCTACAAAATCATTTCCACCCAGATATTTCCGGGTTTCCAAAGCTAGGTTGCTCCGGAAAATCAGGTTATTTTGTACCGGTCTGCGCCGTAAATCTAGGTAGCGGTATTTCATCCGCAGATCATCACCGCCATCGGTATCGTCATCAATCGTAAAAGGAGGCAATTTTGCAGCATTGAGGATCTCTAAAGCCGTTACTTCAATCTCGATATCACCGGTTGGGATTTTATCATTTTTTGAAGTTCTTTCGATAACTTTACCCGTCACCTTAATCACAAATTCGCGGCCCAGGGTACGCGCTTTTTCAAACAGCTCAGCGGATGATTTTTCCTCACTAAAGATCAGCTGCGTGATGCCGTAGCGGTCGCGCAGATCAATCCACATCATGAAGCCTTTATCTCTCGCCTTTTGCACCCAGCCACTCAATGTGACTTCTTGTCCAACGTGTGCTTGTCTCAGTTCTCCGCAGTTGTGTGTACGATACATTTGGAATGATGATTTTAATCGTCAATTTTCTAAAAGGAGCACAAAAATAAGGCTATTCACCGGTTTGATGCTCAACCAGCGACTTTTTTTTAAAAACAACCTTCTTCAATGCTAAAAAATTCCTTGAGAACCCGATTTATCAATCCATCTTTTCGAAAACCTGGGTGCTGCCCGCATCATTGTAGCCCCCGGAAATGGTCAGTGTTTTTCCTTTTAAAGAAATGGGGCCAGATTCACAGTTGGGTTCGACATACTGGCCATTGACAGTCACCTTGAGCATCGTTTGATTATCCGTTCCCGGATTGGATAACTCGTAAGTATTGGTTGTCACCAATTGCCCGTCGTGGTAGACATTTACTTTGTCATCCACCGTAAATTCAACCAGCATGGTTTTGCCTAAATCTTCGGGCGTGGTTTCCGTGGTACCGTTCATGCGGCTTTCGCGGCGGGAAAGCACCCACTGCCATTTGCCAAGTAGATCTTCTTTGGCGATATTGGTCATTATCACGTCGCCCTTAGGCGCACAACTGGTTTGGGTATTGCTAATCCCAAATAAGGGAAGCAGAAATAAGAGGTAGTTTTTCATCTTGTAGGTTTTTTGTGAAGATAGGGAATCTTCCAGGTATTTTTGTTCTTTGACAAATCTCCTGATTCAGATTTTAGGTGGGCTCTAAATCAAAAGAATTGCCAAATAACCTGTAATTTTAAGCATCAACATTAGAACTTATTTCACAACATGTCAAAGTTTAAGCTCAAATTTAATTCCGAACGCCTATTGTCTCTCTCTGCTATGGGCATCAGCTTTATCACTCTGCTGATTTTTATTTATCAGACCAACTTGATGAGCAAACAGAATTACCTGTCGATCATGCCCTATCTCGATCTTTCAACAACGGTGGATGGGAGCACTTCTACCTATGAATTTAGATTAAAAAACCACGGCATCGGTCCGGCGATCATTGAATCTGTTACCTTAATTTACCAGGGTAAAAGACATAATCTGGCAGAATACAACAACGAATGGACGCTCTTTTTGAAAAAAAATGTGCCTGAACTGGATAGCTTAAAATACTTTTCCTCCGCCACCCTCAACAAAGGCATGGCCATTCCTGCCAATTCGGATTACCTCTTCCTGGGTATAAAAGGCTCGCCCGAGGACTTTGACCTCATGAAAAAAACCATCGAAAAAATGCTTTCAGAAGGACTCGATTATGAGATTGTCTACAAATCTATTCAGGATGAACATTGGATGATTCATCAGGACTCGGAGGGGCCGAGGAAACTGGATTGAGGATTTGTATCAGAGACGCTCTACGGCGAACGGTCCTAAAACCTAAATCTAAAAACCAACTAAAGTTACCACCATGATTACAGTGTATTTTCTCCTCTAGTAACTCAGACTTTCTTGGCTTAGTTTCAAAACTATCCAGGCTGTTGTCAATTTTTTTTCATCCCTTCTCCCGCTTTCCCACTCCCAACGCTCTCCTTAACCCTCTGATTTACAACTTTTAGAAACGCAACAAACTTTGTTCATATATTCCTATGAATCAATGTTTTATGAAAAAATTAACGGCTTAAAACTTGCAACAGTCACATAATGTAGGTAGACTTGCACTGTCCTTAGCGCAGATTTAGACCTGTGCTTAGCCAGATAAAAATCAATGTAATGAGACGAATGTCGATTTTTTGTTGCCGTTGCTGTTGTTACCACGAGTCGAACTCTGGCAGGACCGTCTTTGTCTAAAAATTACTGATTGAACAAAGCAAAAGGCCTTACCGGAGCAATCTGGTAAGGCCTTTTTTGTTTTCAAACATATCCAATACCATGAATTACGATTTCACCAATGTCAACAAAGCTGCTCAAGAAGATATCCTGGAACTCGACCGGCGCATCAAAGCATTCCGCAAGGGACAGGAGGATGAGGAACGCTTTAAATTGTACCGCCTGACTCGTGGCGTTTACGGCCAGCGGCAATTTGGCGTACAGATGTTTCGTACCAAGATTCCCTACGGAAAACTGACCACGGATCAATTGATCAAAATCGCCGATGTCTCGGAAAAATATACCAATGGTAATTTGCACCTCACCACCCGGCAGAATATTCAGCTGCACTATGTGAAATTGGAGGACTCTCCAAAAATTTGGACGGAACTGGCGCAAAGCGGGGTGACGGCTCGGGAGGCCTGTGGCAATACGGTGCGCAACTTAACGGCTTCCGCCAATGCGGGCATCGATCCGGAAGAACCGTTTGACGTCTCTCCTTACGCGGAGGCGGCTTTTCAATACTTTCTCCGCAACCCGATCTGCCAGGAGATGGGCCGTAAAATCAAACCGGCTTTTTCCTCCAGCGAGCGGGATTCGGCATTTACCTACTTTCATGATTTCGGATTTATTCCGCGTATTCAGACTGTAGACGGACAGGAAGTTCGTGGTTTTAAGGTCGTCGTCGGAGGTGGATTGGGCGCTGTGTCCATGGTGGCGCAAACGGCTTATGAATTTCTGGAAGCCGACCGTATTATTCCCTTTATGGAAGCGGCCATTCGCGTATTCGACCGCTATGGCGAACGGGAAAAACGCATGAAGGCGCGCATGAAGTTTTTGATTCAAAAAATCGGCTTTGAGGAGTTTTTAAACCTGGTGGAATTGGAAAAATTAGCACTAAAAAACCAAAAGATCCCTATTGACATTACCACTTTTCCCCAGGCTACGCCGCCCACCGAAATACACCTACCAACCGCCACTCCGGTCGATGCCGACAAGTATGCCTTGTGGTTGAGCACCAATGTGTATGAACAAAAACAAAAGGGGTACTTCGCCGCTCAATTACGGGTGCCACTGGGCAATATTGCTGCGCCAACGGCCCGCAGCCTGGCCGCCCTGGTGAAACAGTTTGCCGCAGACGACATTCGGGTAACGGTCAATCAAGGATTACTGCTCAAGTTTCTCCGAAAGGAAAGTTTGCCACATCTTTTTAACGAGTTATTGAAGCTTGGACTAGCCGAGCCGGGTTTTGATACTATCGCGGATGTGACGGCATGTCCGGGAACCGATACTTGTGCCTTAGGCGTCACCAATAGCACCGGATTGGCTCAAGAGCTAGAGGACGTCATTCGCACCGAATACCCAGACTTAGTCATCAATAGCGACATCAAAATCAAGATCAGTGGCTGTATGAATGCCTGTGGCCAACACATGGCAGCGCAGATCGGATTCCACGGCAGTTCGATCAAAAAAGGAGCATTGGTGGTTCCTGCCATGCAAGTGGTACTTGGAGGTGGTGTAAGTCCGGATGGGGAAGGTTTTGTAGCGGATAAAGTCATTAAATTGCCCACCAAACGCATCCCGGAAGCCTTGCGCTATTTATTGGCAGATTATGACGAAACTGCCACCGAAACGGAGTACTTCAATGACTATGTGCACCGATTGGGCAAACGCTATTTTTACGACCTACTGAAACCGCTGGCCGAGATTGACACCCTTGGAGAAACCGACTTTTTCGATTGGGGTCAAAATGAAGAATATGTACAGGAAATTGGCGTAGGCGAATGTGCCGGTGTCACCCTCGATGTCGTCGGCACCATTATTGCCGATGCCAAAGAAAAAATTGACAGCAGCAAGGCCACTTTTGAGCAAGCAGATTATGTGAACGCCCTCTATCAGGCCTACACCGGGTTTGTGATTGGTGCGAAGGCCCTTTTGCTGAGCAAAGATGTGAAATGTAATACCCACCGCGGCATACTCGATGATTTTCAAACCCACTATGTAGACACAGGCGATTTTTATTTTCCCAACACCTTCCCAGAATTTGTCTTGCAAATCAGTAAATACGAAGCTACGGAGGAATTCGCGGAGGATTATTTGGCGGAAGCCGAAGCCTTTGTGCAGAAAGTCATCGCCACACGTAGACAGCAATTGATGGCTGAAGGTGGTGTGGAAAAATTAGTGATTGACAACTATTATAAAGCCTAATAATCATGGCAAGATTTATCGATCTGAATAACAAGAAAGGCGGCTACCAAAACGAAGCACGTATTACGCTGGTGGGTGCCGGTCCCGGCGATCCGGAACTGGTGACCATCAAGGGGTTAAAAGCCTTACAATCAGCCGATGTGGTGCTGTATGATGCGCTGGTCAACGAGGCGATACTGTCGGAAGTGCCACGTGGTGCGCTGAAAGTTTTTGTCGGAAAAAGAGCCGGTCAACATAGTTACCAACAGGAAGAAATCAACTTACTATTGGTACAGCACGCTTTCCGATATGGTCATGTGGTGCGCTTAAAAGGCGGTGATTCTTTTGTTTTTGGCCGCGGACACGAAGAACTGGCCTATGCCCGGGCATTTGACATTCCCGTGGAGGTAGTGCCGGGAATTTCAAGCTGTATTGCCTTACCGGAATTGCAGGGCATTCCACCGACCCGCCGGGGATTGAACGAAAGCTTCTGGGTGCTTACCGGCACTACCCGCTCCGGCACCTTATCGAAAGATGTGGCCATTGCCGCACAATCTTCCGCTACCGCAATCATCCTAATGGGCATGCGCAAGATTCGGGAAATCATGGCTTGCTTTGCGCAAAATGGCAAACAGGATACCCCTGTGATGGTGATTCAAAACGGGTCTTTGCCCAATGAAAAACACCTATTGGGAACCGTTGCAACCATTACCGATTTGGTGGAAGCCAATTCGACAAAAGGGCCTGGTATTATCGTAGTGGGAACAGTGGTTGGGCTGTCTCTTATACACATCTCCGAGCCCACGAGACGACATCTCAT
>CAXHCA010000153.1:0-15864 GCA_964015035.1 uncultured Saprospiraceae bacterium | reverse complement strand
GAGAACCCAAAATCTGCAATTTTCGCTGCTAAAGCACCACCTCCAAACAAGCACTAAAATGAGGTGATCCTGACCAATGGTTATACCACAGAAGTCATTTTACAGCATGATTACCCCTTGAGGGGGAAACGTCCTTAAAAAGAGGATAGAATTAAAACCTTGATGAATTTTCTGCCGATACATAGCAAAGCAGCAGGATTAGCCATGGCGCATTTTCTCTTCCTTTTTATGGTCTTTTTGCAATCGTTTAGTGGCCGCTTTGACTTCTCGATGGCGAGTTTCTGGAATCTTGTTCCGACGGCCATAGGCTTGTTCTCCAAAAAAACCTTCAATTTTTGAAGCTTCTTTGGCAAAATCCTCATCTGACCCCAGGTGTTGTTGACGCGCTTGTCGGATAGAGTGATGAGTTGCCTCAAAGATTTCATCCTGAATATTACTTACGCCTCTGCGCATCAATGCAAGCAGATTAATAATCATCCAAAAGATGGCTACTGCGATAATGATTTTTAATAACATGTTGTTGAATTAGAAGTTAATAATGAGCAACTTCTAACTGGGAAAGTGATTGAGAAAGCCTATCCATGTTTGGAAGGTAGTACGCTTTCTGGGATGACGTTCATAGATATTAATCGGCGTGTGGGGGGAAGTCGCTGATGGTTTACAAATTTATATAAATTAAACGAAGGTTGCTAGTTTTTATTCTTTTTGCAGCAAAATTCCGCAATGGAAAATGGAACAGGGGAATGGCTTTTATTTCGCGATTCCCCTATTTCTTTATTTCAATACAGGTAATACAATGCCAGAACTGTTCTTTTGATCGTGGTAAACTTTAATCGTGGCTTTTTGAAAATCTTTAGCTTCCGCTTCATAAATATTGATAAATTGGTGCGGGTTGCGATCTACCAGTGGAAACCAGGAACTCTGTATTTGGATCATCAGGCGGTGTCCCCTGCGAAAAGTGTGGGCGACATCAGGTAATTCAAATTTGACACGCTCTACTTTATTGGGGACGAAAGCAGTTGGGTTTTCGAAACTATTGCGGAAGCGACCTCTCATAATTTCCCCACGCACCAGCATCTGATAGCCCCCCATTGGATAGTCATCATGTGCTTTTTTATAAGCAAAATCATCGGGAAATACATCGATCACCTTTACCACAAAATCGGCATCCGTACCGGTAATACTCACCAATAGATCTGCAATCACAGTACCTGCCAGAGTGAGGTCTTCCTGCAAGACCTCCGTTTGAAACACCAATACATCCGGTCGGCGACTGGCAAAACGCTGATCGTCTATCATGTACTCGCGGGTGCGACGCAGGTGGACCCCATCGGTATAAGGTACAGGTTTATTGGGGTCGCTGATATATTCGGAATAGCTTTCGTTGGCCGTCGGTTTTTTCCAGGTAAGGCCACCATCTGGTTGGAAATAAATGGTTTGGTCCTGTTGCCCTTTGGGTGGCCATTGATCGTAAAAGTGCCATTGGTTCTCTCCTGTAAAAAACACGGTGGCTTCTGCCAAATCAGAGATGTCGCCTTCACCCAACAGGTGATAGTTGAAAAAAGGAACTTCAATCTCATTTTGATACCAGAAGGCGGTATTGCCGCCAAATTGGATGTGTCCCAAATAGCTGCCATCCTGACTTGACCACTGACCATGATACCAGGGACCCATTACCAAACGGTTGTTGGCATTGGGGCTTTTTTCTTCAATGGCTTCGTACAAACGCCAGGCACCAAAACAATCTTCCGCATCAAATAAACCGCCCACCACCAGTATATTTGGCTTGATATTGGTGACAAAATTGCGTGGATTGCGGGATTTCCAGAAGTCGTCGTAGTTGGGGTGAGCCATTACATTTTTCCAGAAGGCGATACTGTCTCCTAAATACTTGCTGTTGAAATTTTTGACTGGCCCTACATCTTCCAGGTAAAATTTATAATTGTCGGGGGTTGGAAATTGAAAACGGGTAGGCCTAACCGTAGTTGGTTTGGGGCGGGGTTTTCCAAAAGAGGAATAAAAGGAAAAACCATCCATTTGGAAGAAGGCACCATTGTGGTGAAAGTCATCGCCGATAAACCAATCGGTAACCGGGGCCTGTGGGCTGACAGCAACCAAGGCAGGATGACCACTCAATGCAGCCATTGTTGCGTAGAAACCAGGATAAGACGTGCCTTTCACCCCTACCCGACCATTGTTGTTGGGAACATTTTTGAGTAGCCACTCGATGGTATCGTAGGTATCGCTGGCTTCATCGGTTTCCTTGCCTTTTTTGTTCGGATTAAACGGCCGGACATCCATAAATTCGCCTTCGCTCATCCATCGTCCTCTCACATCTTGGTAGACGCGAATGTAATTTTTGTGCATGTAGTAACGGTCTTGCCTATTCCAAAGGCGGGCAGAGTACTGACCTTCGCCGTAAGGGGCACAAGAATAAGGCGTACGAGTAAGTAAAAAGGGATGAGGTTCCGTTTGATCTTTTGGAACATAAATGGTAGTAAATAACTTGGTGCCATCCCGCATTGGGATGTACTGTTCGATTTTGTCGTAATTGTCGACCACCCAGGCGGAGTCTTGAGCAAAATCCTGCGCCAGTATCAGGACTGGGAGAAAAAGGAAAAGTAAAGGGAGTAAATTTTTCATACTGTGCTGTTTTGTGATTGGTTAGTGCTCTTTCATCAGGAAAACCAGAGGACGCGGACCAATAGCCCGATACCAAAGATAATCAATGCGAGTCCAGAAATTCGCCTTAGCCATAACAAATGCTTAAATTTTAGGTGGCTACGGAGGTATTTGGCGAAAGCCACTTTTAAACTATCTGTTAAAATAATGGTCCCGAAAATCCCGCCAAAATACCAGGATGCCTGTACATTTGTAAATTCTCGCTCCATCACTACAGTGGTCATGATGCCAATCCAAAAGAAAACCGTGAAGGGATTAATCGTATTGATCAGGAACCCTTTAATCCAGAAGGAAAGCCAGTTTTTTTGTTTAGGCAATACTTGATCCTCGTTGGGTACTGCTGGTTTAGACAGCAGGCTGCCCAGGCCAAAGGCCGCCAAAATAATGCTCCCTGCAATACCGAGGGTGATGGCAAAATGCTCCCAGGCAACCAACCGATTGACGTAAGAAACCCCAAAATAAACACTGGAAATGAATAGTAGATCACTGATCCAAATGCCCAACCCAACCATTACTCCAGCCCGGAAGCCGTATTCTGCTCCGGCTTGAATCAGTGCAAAAAAAATAGGCCCCAACAGGAAACAAAGAATCAATCCTACCTTTAATCCGTCAAAAATTAGGTCTAACATTTCAATAAAGTGGTTCTGTGCATTGAGCACTGAAGAAGGAATATCGCCTAATTTATACAAGATTCCTCATACAAATGTATTTTTGTGGCCAAATGAAATTTACGTTACAACATACCGACCCAAACAGCAAGGCACGTACCGGGCTGATAGAAACGGATCACGGTCCGATTGAGACACCCATTTTTATGCCCGTGGGTACCGTGGGTACCGTGAAGGCGGTACACCAGCATGAGCTAGACGAAGTAGTCAAGGCTCAGATCATTTTGGGCAATACCTATCATCTCTATTTACGACCCGGGGTTGAGATATTGGAAGCAGCCGGCGGGTTACATGCCTTTAATGGCTGGAAGAAACCCATTCTGACCGACAGTGGCGGATATCAGGTGTATTCGTTGAGCCATCGCCGCAAGATTACGGAAGAAGGAGTAACTTTTGCCTCCCACATTGACGGCTCCAAACATTTTTTGTCGCCTGAGCGAGCCATTGATATTCAGCGGTCCATTGGGGGGGACATTATTATGGCTTTTGACGAGTGCCCACCCTACCCTTGTGATTATGCTTACGCAAAAAAATCGATGGAACTGACCCACCGTTGGCTCAAGCGTTGTTGCGACCATTTTGACCAATCGGAAGGTAAATACGGTTATAGCCAAACCTTGTTTCCGATTGTGCAAGGCAGTACCTACGATGATTTGCGCCGGGCTTCTGCTGAAACGATTGCCTCTTTTGGGCGGGAGGGCAATGCCATTGGCGGATTATCAGTGGGCGAACCGGCAGAGGAAATGTATCGGGTATCGGAGATGGTTTGCGATATTTTGCCAAAAGACAAGCCGCGTTATCTGATGGGCGTTGGGACGCCCGTCAATATATTGGAGTGTATTGCGGTGGGCATAGATATGTTTGACTGCGTATTGCCCACTCGGAATGCCCGGCACGGATTGCTTTACACAGCGGAAGGTATCATTAATATTAAAAACGAAAAGTGGAAAAACGATCATAGTGCTATTGATGAAAATGGCCCCTGCCCTACCAGTCGTAACCATAGCAAAGCCTATTTGCGGCACTTGGTACACACCAAGGAATTATTGGGGGCGCAGATTGCTTCTCTGCACAATTTGAGTTTTTTCCTGTGGCTGGTGGGTGAAGCGCGGAAGCATATTCAGGCAGGAGATTTTAGCAGTTGGAAAGCACAAATGGTGAATCAATTGCAAAGAAGGTTGTAGTTTTGTTAAAGACGCTGGAAAGCCTTTACTTTTAGGGTGTTAAAGCGTTTAAAACAATAAAGTTGATAAGCGGCATGCTGAAGAAACTAGATTGGTACATTATTCGAAAATTCCTGACCACCTTCTTTTTTACGGTGCTCATCTTCTCGATGATTTCGGTGATCATCGATTTTAGTGAAAAGGTGGAGAAGTTTATCGAAGAACCAATCACGAAATATGAAATCCTGGTAGACTACTACCCCAATTTTATCATCTTCATCGCCGGCTTGCTGTGGCCATTGTTTACGTTGATTGCGGTCGTCTTTTTTACTTCTCGGATGGCGTACAACTCTGAGATCATTTCCATCTTTAATGCGGGCGTAAGTTTTCGGCGGTTTATGCGGCCCTATCTGGTTTCTGCTTTTTTTATTGCCGGGTTGCATTTGATTGGCAACCACTATTTTATTCCGCAAGGGAATAAAAAGCGGTTAGATTTGGAGCACACCTACATTTCCCGAGATAATGACAAAGGCAAAACCCGCGATGTGCACATGTTTGTAGGACCGGATACCAAGGTTTACGTTAATTCTTACCGAAAGCGAGACAGTACCGCTCGCAATTTCCGCATGGAACGTTATGATAGCAATGAATTGGTTTATCTGTTGAAGGCCGCTACTGCGGAATGGCTGGGGCCTCCTGATCGCTGGCGCTTGCGAAGCTATGAAATTCGGACCTTTGATGGACTGAAAGAAAGCTTGGTGGTAGGGCGTGGACAGCAAATGGACACCACCGTAAATCTAAGACCTGGAGACTTTGTCGATTACACCGAACAACAATCGATGATGACTTCCTCCCAGTTGAGTGAATTTATTCGAGAGCGCAAGGATCGTGGAATGGGCAATACTGAAAAATACGAGATTGAGCTATACCGACGAACGGCCGAGCCGTTTACTATATTTATACTCACAATTATTGGCGTCGCTATTGCCGCCCGCAAGGTCCGAGGGGGGATCGGTCTACACCTGGCCATTGGGGTAGCCATCGGGGCTGTTTTTATCTTTCTTTCCCGCTTTGCCATTGTCTTTGCCACCGGACAGCTTTTACCTCCGTTGATAGGTATCTGGTTGCCCAATATCATCTTTTCTTTTATAGCGATTTATTTGGTGCTGAACGCACAAAAGTAAACAACAAGGCTTCTCCAAAACGAAACAATTAGCGGTAAATGAAATTGTTTTTGGGAAATGCAGGTCCGTTTTTAAGCAATTTGTTTAACGGAACAAGCTCACTTTGGCTTAAATGTTCAACAAAAACACAAAATTTTCATTTTTTACTGAAAGTACAAAAAAGTATTATTTTTGTCTTTTTTTGTTTTTATATCTGATAATCAGATGTTTAATTTATGTTTATACATCTATTTTTAAGGCTCTTTATTTTTTATGAAGAAAATAAGTTGTTTTTTGTTTAGCTTTTGTTTATCTTTGGTTTAACAAAAAAATAATAGTTAAAAGATCTCCCAACCGTAAAAAAAATTGGTCATGTCTCAATTAGAATTCTACAGCCGCTTTGAACAAATGTCTTCGTTACTCAACGCTTTTGCGTATAACCTGACTAAAAACGTGGAGGATGCAAAAGATCTTTTTCAGGAAACGGCATATCGAGCTATAAATAACCGCGATAAATTTCGCCCGGGCACTAATTTTAAGGCTTGGACCTTCACCATCATGAAAAATATTTTCATTAACAATTATCGCAAGAAGGTAAAGTCGAAAACGATCATCGATTCTACGGATAATCTTTATTATATCAATTCCGGCAAGGTGGAGATTTCTAATGGTGCCGAGTCTAAGATTATGATGAAAGAATTGACACGAATGATTGAGAGCCTGGAAGATGGTATTCGCATCCCCTTCCTGATGCATTATCAAGGATTTAAATATCAGGAAATTGCCGATCATTTGGTATTGCCATTGGGAACTGTAAAGAGCCGCATTTTCTTTGCCCGCAAGGAATTGAAAGCCTTAATTGGTAGTTATTATGGCAAGAAGGATCTGCGCGTTGAAGCAGCCGATAAGAACTAGAAAAATATAAGCTATGAATATGAAGGGCGGTCAGCAAGCTATTTGCTGACCGCTTTTTTGATTCTTGTCGCCAAAGCCCTACTTTTGGCAGATAAACCATCTCTGCATTGAATCCATCAATTTCTGACGATACGGCTAAAAGCTTTCGCAAAAAATTGTTGCAATGGTCACAAGACCATCCGCGCCCCTTACCCTGGAAGGGCGAGAAAAACCCCTATTTCATTTGGCTTTCGGAGATCATTTTGCAGCAGACGCGGGTAGAGCAAGGCTGGGCCTATTATGAGCGCTTTCGCAAAAAGTATCCCAAGGTAGAAGATTTGGCCCTTGCTTCGGAAGATGAGGTGATGAAACTATGGGAAGGGCTTGGTTATTATTCGCGTGCCCGCAATCTGCATGTTGCTGCGCAATACATCGCGAAAGATCTCAAGGGGCGTTTTCCGCATACATACGAAGGTATTTTAGCCTTGAAAGGTGTTGGCCCCTACACGGCAGCCGCCATTGCCTCGTTTGCCTATGATCTGCCCTTTGCGGTAGTGGATGGCAATGTATTTCGGGTGTTGTCCCGTATTTTTGGCATCGATACCCCCATTGACACTACGGAAGGTAAAAAGGAATTTACCCATTTGGCGCAAGCCTTATTAGATCCGCTACAAGCGGGGGTATACAACCAGGCGATGATGGATTTTGGGGCTACGCACTGTCTGCCACGCAATCCCAATTGCGGCAAATGTCCCTTTCAGCGGGAGTGTCAGGCTTGGCAAACCGATCGGGTTTCGAATTTGCCGGTCAAAGCCAAAAAGATAGCCAAAAAGACCCGCTATTTTCATTATCTGATTATCAATTATAAGGATCAGGTGGTGTTGCAAAAGCGCAGTGCATCCGATATCTGGCGCAATCTGTACGAATTTCCACTCATTGAACTCGATAGGCTGAAGAATAAAGAACCCGAACTGTCGAAAAACCCACTTTGGCAGGAATTAATAGGACATACCCCCGCACAGGTGAACTCAATTTCACCGCCTTTTCGGCAACAATTGACCCATCAAAAGATTATTGGCAGTTTCCTGGAAATTACCATTCAGGCCCTTCCTAAAATGAATGATTCACATCTTCTGGTCGAAAGAAAAAACTTACGTAAATTTGCCTTACCGAAAATTATAGATTTGTATTTACGGGATAATTCGTTATATTTAAAATTACTTTGAATCAAACCCATAAAAAGGAAAGTAAATGGTTAACCGTGTTATTTTGATAGGCAACCTGGGAAAAGACCCAGAAGTGCGGCGTTTGGAAAACGGGGCCGTTGTAGCCAAGTTCTCGGTTGCTACTAATGAGAACTATAAAGACAAAAGCGGAGAGTGGCAGCAACAAACAGAGTGGCACGATGTCGTATTGTGGAGAAATCTAGCAGAAAGAGCAGAAGCACAACTGTTTAAGGGAGCACAAATATATCTTGAAGGAAAATTAACCCACCGCAGTTGGCAAGACCAGGATGGCAATAACCGCCGGACCACAGAGGTGGTGGCCAATTATTTTCGATTATTGAGCCGGAAAGATGGTGACTCTGGAGGCAATAGTAGTTACTTCCCTTCACCTGATGACGAAAAGTCCTATTCTAATGTACCTCCGGAGAATAAACCGGAAGCACCGGCACCGGCACCGAATGGAGAACAACTTCCAGAGGCAGCAGATGATGATTTACCTTTTTAAAAAAATAAATATCAGTAAAGGCCCGGAGGTATTACTTCCGGGTTTTTGCGCTATTGATCTATTTAATCCTGGACTCCTTGGAAACGGAACTTGATAGTCTGCTTGACGGATTATACTCATCAATACTACTTTTTACCCTACCTCCTTCGGGGGTTATTTTAGGTACTATTGCTATTATTCTACTGCTCTTTTGCTCGGCGTTGATCTCTGGATCGGAGGTCGCTTTCTTTTCTTTGACCCACAACGACTTTGAGAAATTAGATCAGGAAAATAGCAATGCCAGTAAGCGCATTTTGATGCTGAAAGATTGGCCGCGCAAGCTGCTGGCTACTATTTTGATTGCCAATAATTTTATAAATATCGCCATTGTACTGGTTTCTGATTATGTGCTCAATCAGATTCTGCCGGCAGATTTGTACAATAGCTGGGCGCAGCAATTGGTCAACCTGCCCTACTTTGGGCAATGGCTGGAAGTGCAAAGCACCGCACAAAATATCGGGATTGCTATCAATGTGGTGGGGGTTACTTTTCTATTGGTTTTATTTGGAGAGGTGGCGCCAAAGGTTTATGCCCGGCTCAATAGCATTGGTTTGGCAAAAATGACTTCCGGTCCGTTGACCTTTTTAATGCAGTTTTTTTCCCCATTAAGTATGATCCTGGTGAATTGGACCAAGTTGATTGAAAAAAGGCTGGCCAAAACCCGCTCAGGTGTACTCATTACCAGTCGCGAAGATATTGACGATGCCATTGATCTTACCGTAACCAACGACCAGGGGAATGAACATGAAATTGACATTCTGAAAAGTATCGTCAAATTTGGCGATGTATCAGTAACCCAGATTATGCGTTCCAGGGTAGATGTGATTGCCATTGATTTCCGAAGTGATTATCACGAATTGTTGAAAGTGGTGAAAGATTCCGGATTTTCGCGTATTCCGGTCTATGAAACCGATTTTGACAATATTACCGGCATTCTTTACGTCAAAGACTTGCTCAGTCACCTTCAGCGCGATGCCGATTTCGAATGGCAAAGTCTGATTCGTACCAATGTGCTCTTTGTACCTGAAGCCAAAAAAATTGATGACCTCTTAAGGGAATTCCAGCGCCAACACCTGCACATGGCCATCGTAGTGGATGAATACGGCGGTACTTCTGGATTGGTGACCTTGGAAGACATCATGGAGGAAATTATTGGCGATATCAAGGACGAATTTGATGATGACTTTGAAGTAGATTTCCAAAAAATTGACGACTACAATTATATTTTTGACGGCAAAACCCTGCTCAATGATGTTTGCCGTCAGGTGGGCCTGGATACCACTACCTTTGATGAGGTCAAAGGTGAATCTGATTCTTTGGCCGGTATGATCCTCGAAATGTTGGGCCGCCTGCCCAAGGAAGGCGAAGAGATTGGATACAATGATTTCAAATTCAAAATCGTTAAAGTAACCAACCGGCGCATTGAGCAAATATTGGTAACCTTGCCCCGATAACTCCGACCTGTAAAGTACAATAAAATATGAGACTGTCCCTGTTTGTAATCCTGACTTGTTTGTTATTGACTGCCTGTGAAGAACCGGCGTTGACGCCAAAACCCAGAGGGTTTCCGCGAGTGATCTATCCGGAAAAAAATTACCAGTCATTCGATCGGGATTATTGCTCTTTTACCTTCCAATATCCGACCTACGCAACTATTGAGCAAGACACTACCTTTTTTGGTGAAATGCCTGCACATCCCTGTTGGTTTGATGTCTATTTTCCCGATTTTGACAGCCGCTTGCATTGCAGTTTTTATCCCATAGGTAAAGATAAAGATCTCGCTACTCTGAAAAAGGAAGCTTTTGAGATGGCTGATTGGCACAACAAAAAAGCGAACTATATTGACGAAGTTCCCGTAGATTTACCAAATCACGTCAGTGGGTTTATTTTTGAAATGCAGGGACCAGCAGCTTCTCCGATCCAGTTTTATCTGACGGATAGCACCAAGTACTTTCTCAGAGGGGCTTTGTACTTTAATACCCAGGCGCGCCCGGATTCATTGGCGCCAGTCTACTCTTTTGTAAAGAATGATGTCTACAAGATGATAGAGACCTTGAGATGGAATAATTGACGGTGAGACTCCGTAAATAGAGTCTTTTGAGAACCAATATAGAACGCTCAATTCTTGGCATAGGGCCAAAAAAGCGGTGATTATTGCGGGGAAGACTGTAAAATCTACTACTTTTGAGAGGGCAGTTGGCAACAACAACCGATATAAATCCCACAAACCTCCCATGGCATGTATACACTTATACTAAGCTTCCTAACGGCTTTTTCACTTACCTACGCGGCTATTCCATCAATTATAGATATTGCTCGAAAAAAGAATTTGGTAGATGAACCCGTAGAGCGTAGTTCACATACCATCAGCACGCCCTCACTGGGAGGTATTGCTATTTTTGCCGGGGCAATTTTCAGCATCGTACTATGGACCCCCTTCAACAATTTTGGCAATTTGCAGTATATATTGTGTGCCTTTATTATCGTTTTTTTGATTGGTGCCAAGGACGATATCTCACCCGTTTCGCCCGTCACCAAATTGGTAGGGCAGTTCATGGCCGCCTTTATATTGGTCTTTAAGTCAGATATTCAACTCCACAGCTTCTACGGATTATTTAATCTAGATATGCCGTTGCCAGCATGGTTTTCTGCTATCATTAGCTTGTTTACGATCCTGGTCATTGTCAATGCCTTCAATCTAATTGATGGCATCAATGGTTTGGCAGGGAGCATTGGTGCTTTGATTGCCGGCACGCTGGGCGTGTGGTTTTATCTTACTGGGCATGTGGAGTACGCCATTGTGGCTTTTACCTTGGTGGGCGCGGTGGTTGGATTCTTGAAATACAATTTTTCTCCCGCCAAGATATTTATGGGAGATACGGGAGCTTTACTTGTCGGATTGGTTTGTGCCATCCTGATTATCCAGTTTATCGACTACAATTATTTGATGGAAGCCGGACATCCCTATAAGTTCAAGGCTATACCGGCAGTGGCCATTGGCATTATGATATTGCCATTGTTTGATACCATGCGGGTCTTTGTAACCCGAATACTTCGTGGTCATTCGCCTTTCCACGCCGACCGACGGCACATTCATCATCTCCTCGTCGATTTTGGCCTCAGCCACATGCGTGCTACGGCAGTATTGGTGTTTATCAATGTCATGTTTATTTCTTTTGTCTTTTCGGTACATGACCTGATGGAACAGCACGTATTGTTATTGACTATTCTGGCTATGGCTAGCATCCTGACCTATTCTTTACACATTGGGGTGGTAAGAAAAAAACGCCTCGAAAATTTAGCATCGTAATGGCATTTGTATGGGTATTTCTAGGCGGTGGGCTGGGTAGTATTTGCCGCTTTGGCATCAGCCGGATTATCGCTGAAAGCGGACAGCCCTTCCCTTTGGCTACGTTAATTGCCAATTTATTGAGTTCTATGTTGCTGGGTGCACTCGTAGTTTTGAGCTTACGCCAAATGCTGACTGTAGAATATCGACTCCTGCTGATGACTGGCTTTTGCGGTGGATTTAGTACTTTTTCTACCTTTTCCAACGAGACATTTCAACTCTTGCAACAAGGTCATTATTTTTATGCTGTAGCAAATGTAATCGTAAGCATTGCGCTCGGATTGATTTGTATATATTTGGGCATGAAATGGGCGCAATAATAGGCCCTAATTACCTTAACCAAGTCTGTAAACCACCATGAAGTTAACGCACGAAATGCTCGATCGGCTCGATAAATTAGAGGAGAAATATGCTGTGATGGGACAAGATATTTCCTCTTACCTCGACGGGTTGCTACACGCCGACTATCTGACCTACTGGGAATATATTCACCTGGACACCTTGCTCAGCTTGCAAACGCCACGGACCAGCTTTCCCGATGAGCAGATTTTTATCATGTACCACCAGATCACGGAGTTGTATTTTAAACTCATCATTAAAGCCATTGAGCAACTCATCCTTGCTGATCCGATTACGCCACAATTGTTTAAGCGCCAGCTCACACGGGTCAACCGTTACCTGGAACACTTAATCGATTCCTTTGATGTGATGGTAGACGGCATGGACCGTGATGAATTCCTCAAATTTCGCATGAGCCTGCTGCCCGCCAGCGGCTTCCAATCCGGACAATACCGCAAAATCGAAATTCTCAGTACCGATCTTTACCGCTTGGTGCACCACACCAAACGTGAAGAAGTAGATGCGGATACCGATAATGAAACGGTGTACCAAAACCTTTACTGGAAATCCGGAGCTACCGAGCTTGCCACCGGCCGGAAGACTTTGACTCTCAAACAATTTGAAAAGAAATATTCCGCCGAATTCCTCCGTTTAGCCGAAGCTGTCAAGACCAAAAACCTTTGGCAAACCTACCTTAAACTAGACGAAAAAGACCGCCAGGATGAAGATATCATCCGCCTGCTGCGAGAGCACGATTTCAACACCAACGTCCGCTGGCCGCTGATGCACTACCGATCCGCTGTACGCTATCTGGACCAAAAGCCACAAATTATCAAAGCCACCGGCGGTACCAATTGGCAAAACTACCTGCCGCCCCGCCACCAGCGCGTCATCTTCTACCCAGAGTTGTGGACGGATGAAGAGATGGAAAAATGGGGACGGCGGATGAAGATGGATTGAGGATTTGGGCAGAAGAGGTCACTTCTTGGTACCTTTCACACAGCGGCAGTAAAAAGCATTAGCCATCGGGAATACATGTTTAATCAATTCCACCTTTTTTCTGCTGCTAAACCTAAAGATGTTCTAAACCGGGATAAACTTCTCGCTCAAGCGTACCCCTTACGCAAAAAGCCCACCCGACAAAGTCGAATGGGCTTTCTTACTTGTGGTCCCACTTGGGCTCGAACCAAGGACCCTCTGATTCACCTTCCATTGCTTTCGCAGTGGGGTAGGACTATATCACCACCATAGTTTAATCCTGAAATTAAACCTTAGGCGGGGGGCGTTCGTGGAGGGCTTATTGGGAGGCTATCCTCACCCTCTAGTCTCTGCACCTTCCCGGTTACATTAAAAGCCATTCACCGGACTTGGCTCAGGATTGCCAGTTCCGATATTACTATCGGAATTAAGGTTTCCCTGAGTTAACCCCCTTCACATCCCGCCGTTTCCCGCGGGAGGCACCAGAAGTAAGGCTCAGTACATTTTCAAGCATTAATTCGGGATTGTGTGATTCAGCATGACAATAAGCACACAGTAAAACACATTTTTGGACCTCATTTAAGATGGCATTCCATCTTTTGTTAAGCTCCCTACTTGAAAGGTTCTGAACATTACCCCCAATGAGTCAGATGCTCTAACCAGCTGAGCTATGGGACCGTTTTAAATCAGAACGCAAATTTACAGAATAAACATGCAGTCGACAAAGTAAAGTTCCAGAAAATGCAAAGATTAAAACAATCAGCTATAAAAAAACAGCTCTGGGGCTTGCATTTTCGCGGATTTTTAGGGAATATTTAAGAGAATAGGAGTATTGATCTCCCCGCCAAGTACCAAAGCCATCCATGTATCCTAAAATACCTGAATCATGAACACCAGATTCCTGATAACCTGCTTTTTTTATTGATCACTATTGCGGTATTTGGCCAAAGATTGACGGTCGATGACTTCACCATGAGTGGCGATACCTACAAAATGGGAGATTTTTGCTATCGCCTCACCTACCACGGACCCAGCCATTTACCATCGTTACGAATGAAGGATGTCCGGAAACTCTGGGCAATGAATGACGGGTTGCGACTGGCACCTCACCCTTAGTGCATATTTGGAGGTGGTGCTTTAGCAACGAAAATAGCCCAAAAGAGATTCCAAAATCCCGGTTTTACCGAGACTGAATGACTACCTCCAAACATGCACTTAACTATGCTCGCCCTTTTTCTTCAAAAAATAACTGGGATGTAATCCACACTCCTTCTTTTCCGTGCCTTTCCAACGCCCTTCTCTGCCACTGCCCTTGGCGGTACAATGGGTACAACCAATGGAGCCGTAACCCAGGCTTTCCAGCGGATGTGCGGGTAGTTTGTGCAGCCCTTTATAATATAAAAATTCTCCTTCCTCGATATCGATGATAGGGTGAAATTTGATGATGTCGCCCTGCTGTTCAAACACTCGAAGGTGGGAACGAAAATCAGTTTGGTAGGACATCAGCCCGGAAATCCATACCTGATGTTGGTTGATAATGGGTTCCAAAGGGACAACCTTGTTGATGCTGCAACACATCTTAGGGTGGTCTTGCCACCAGGACTCATCGCGGGTCAGGGCATTTTGCACTGGATCGGGCGTGACATTGATGAGGTCAAAACCAAATTCTTTCGACAACTGATCGCGATAAGCTAGTGTCTCCGGAAAGTGGTAGGTGGTATCAATAAAATGAACTTTTTGCGAGGGGCGAATCTGGCTCACCAGGTGCAATAGGAAAACTGACTTGGTACCGAAAGAAGATGTGTATAAAACCTCAGATGCTTCAAAATAACGGTATAAAGTTCGAATGCGATCTTCATAAGAAAGCGGTGTAAAAATTTCGTTGAGCACTTCAATCGTCAGGGAATTTGATCGAAGTTCTTCGGGTAAAGTAGTCATGTTGGTCATTTCTTGGTTTGTAATAATCCTCGTAGATCCCTTTCGGGCGTTACTTCAATAAATCAGCAGTCAGTTCATTTAATTGACGGACTTTTGTGGCAAAATCTTTGCTCAACCGATCCCGCACCTGATGTAAATGTTGCAGTAATTCATCGGTTTCTTCAGGTAGGATATCTTCCAATAACTGGCGCAAACGCTTGGCAAAAGTGGGCGACTTTCCATTGGTAGAAATGGCGACTTTCAAATCCCCTTTGGTCACAATGGACCCCAGGTAGAAATCACACAAATCTGGCGTATCAGCCACGTTGATGAGCTTGCCATTGGCTTTCGCAATACGGTGCACTTCTCGATTCAATTCAGGAATATTCGTGGCCGCAATCACTAAATCAACAGTGCTATTAATATCACTTTCCTCAACAGGTTTTTTGATGATTTCCACCTGCGGATTGGGATGTTTGGCTAGCAATGATTCAATCTCTGGGGATACCCAGGGCGCCACCATGGTTACTTGTGCCCGCGGACTGCTTTTCAGAATGAAAGACAACTTTTCGCACCCCACTTCTCCGGCCCCAACGATCAACATACGCAGCTGATGCAACTTGAGAAAGACCGGATATAACTCGTTTTTTGTAGACATTTTTCCAGATATCTTTTTCAGGGAATAGACCTTCCGAGACCGGAGATGCAGAACTGGAAGAGAAGATCAATAATTCTCTGCTAGTTCCGCACCTCCATTAACTCCGCGTCCTAATTTTTATCATAACCCCTAATTTTATACTGCACTAAGTTTGGGGCGGTCCTGATTCACAGCGCTTGCCTTTATAGCCTCGACCGCCACAGGTTCCAACAAATCTTTATGTAACCCAACCACTGTTCCCACCTGTCTCTTATACACATCTGACGCTGCCGACGAAGCCAAG
>CAXHCA010000152.1:0-15940 GCA_964015035.1 uncultured Saprospiraceae bacterium | reverse complement strand
GAACCCAAAATCTGCAATTTTCGCTGCTAAAGCACCACCTCCAAACAAGCACTTAAAGTTTAGCCAATGTAAAATCAAGCTTTTTTAAAAGGTCGGACAGCCAATATTGCGATTTCTACCACCGCTTCCATAATAATTACCACCACCACTGATGCGGTAGGATAAAGTGACACTACTGATGTAATACCAGTCATCAAATTTACCACCTCGGCGGTAATTGACATCTCCTTCTTCGGGGTTTTTGATGGTTGGGTTACTAAATTGTGCAGCTAATTCTCCATTACCTTCCAGTACATCTAAGTAGTTGACTTCGGTGTAGCCAACATCATCCAAATAGTCGGTAAATAGTTTTCGACCACCAATTTCAACACCAATTGTCAACGCCTCACTGATAATAAATTTAATGCCTCCACCTGCCAGTAAATTGAATTGAGTCAGGTTGTAAGGCTCATCATAACCCTCCAAACCTTGTCCTTCCGTTCCAAGCGGTTGCAGTTCTACCCAATTGTCTTCCAATCTTCCTTCTGGATTGAAATGAAAGATACTTCCGCCACCAAAGATAAAAGGAACCACCTGCAGCCCTTTTTTGCTGCCAAGATGCAGAAGGTTTAATTCTCCGGTAAGGGCCAGTTCCATAATTTGGGATCGAAAATTGAGGCCGCGGTCTTCGCGTCCTATGTCCATATCATCGCCACTAATTTTAGTCATGCTAAAGCCCAAGCGTGTCGAGAAGGTATTTCCGAAATTGATTCTAGCAAAAGCGCCCCCTGCAGGATTCAAATCTCTAAAATAAAGACCGAACTCATCAGGGGAAATATCACCACTGTAAAAGGATAGGCCACCGGCAATGCCTAGTTCTGTACTTTGTGCATTCAGAGAAAAAAAAGTGAGGATGGTTAAGACCGTTGTTAGGATTTTTTTCATAGGGATTAAAATTTATAAATAGGTAATTTATAGGTGAAACGGAGGAAGGCAAACAAATGTTTAACCCTTCTTTTCAGTGCCTGGGGAGCTGGATTTGATGTAGATGAGTTGTGTTATAAACTTTGGATCTTTGACAAATCCAGTGATGCAGAGCCAATCGAAAATGTAAAACAACGCTTCTAAAGGCGCTTTTTATTAAAGTTTAGCTTGGCCACAGCCTGTCCCGATTATGCATCGGGGAAACTTGTCAAAGGACCTAGCCTTTTAACGATCTTCACCGGGTAAAATATTATCTCCGGATAAAGAAAGTTTAAATTTCTCGTTCTTAGACAGATATCAAAGCTTCCTTTAGGACGATGGTGGGGGGAAAAGTCACAAAATGTGTACTCGATTAGTTGATCCAAAAGTCTTTGATCGGTATAATTGACAAATTACTGTAAAAAAATGAGCGTAGTATATGGAATTATGATCTATTTTTGGATCTGAACGTTATATGGAGGAAAAATCCAAAAATAGCATTAACGAGATGAGTAGAAATAAATCTACTGCCAACAATAAAAAACTAAGTAAGGATAGCTTACAACGTGCGCTGAAAATATTCCGTTATGTGTTGCCTTATAAATGGTATTTCATTGGAGGAATGATTAGTTTATCTTTGGGCAGTTTGCTTTTCCTGGCCATCATGAAGGTGCCCGGTGAAATATTTAATCTGATTTCCGGCGAGTCAAGCTTAGGCATAGGGCTGAATACGCTTTTTTTATTCCTGATTGGGCTTTTGGTCTTTCAGGGGATATTGTCGTATTTTCGAGTACAACTCTTTGCGGTAGTCAGTGAAAAGAGCATGGCCTTGCTCCGGTCAGATTTGTACGAGAAATTGATCACGTTATCTATTCCTTTTTTTGAAAAACGCAGGGTTGGAGAATTAACCAGCCGCATTACCAACGATGTGACACAGGTGCAGAGCGTTGTTTCTATAACCCTGGCGGAATTTCTGCGGCAAATCATCATTCTTTTAGGGGGGGTGGGTATCATTGTATTTACGATGCCTAAGTTGGCTTTGACAATGCTAGCCACGTTTCCGGTGGTTGTGGTTGTAGCCATGTTTTTTGGTCGCCATATTCGGAAGTTGATGAAAGAACGGCAAGATAAATTGGCTGCGACGAATGTCGTGGTAGAAGAAACCATGCAGAGCATTCAAACCGTGAAGGCCTATACCAATGAATGGTTTGAGGTCAAACGGTATACCTCTCAACTAAATGACGCCGTCAAGATTGCACTCAAAGCGGCGCAAATGCGTGGCTTATTTGCTTCCTTTATTATTGTGGTGATGTTTGGTGCTCTGTTTTTTATCATGTGGCGGGCCGCTCAATTGGTACAGGCTGGCGAGATGATGAAGGGAGGCTTAGTCGATTTTGTGGTTTTTACCGGGATCATCGGTGGGGCCATAGCAAGTCTCGGCAATTTTTATACCGAAATTGTATCTGCGGTGGGGGCCACCGAACGCATTCTTGACATTTTAAAAGAAGACTCAGAAGTCGAGCCCCTGAAATCCAATGTTACGAAACGTATCGGCTTGACCGGCAATATTACTTACAAAAATGTTCAATTTGCCTATCCTACCCGAAAAGATGTACCCGTGCTGGCCGGTATTGACCTGTCGATACCGGCGGGTAGCAAGGTGGCCTTGGTTGGTGCAAGTGGGGCAGGGAAATCGACCATTATTCAGCTATTAATGCAATTTTATCCCGTAGAGGAAGGCGCTATATTTGTGGATGGCCGCCGTATTGAGGAGTATGACCTCACCCAATATCGGCAAAACATTGCGGTAGTGCCACAAGAGGTGTTGTTATTTGGTGGTACGATTCGCGAAAACATCCTTTACGGCAAACCTGGAGCTACTGAAGAGGAAATCATTGACGCGGCGCGCCAGGCCAATGCCTGGGACTTTATCAGTGCTTTTCCGGAAGGTTTGGATACCATTGTGGGAGAACGCGGGGTGAAGTTGTCGGGAGGGCAGCGACAACGCATTGCTATTGCCAGGGCTATTTTAAAAGATCCGGCCATCCTTCTACTGGATGAAGCTACTTCTTCGTTGGATGCCGAATCGGAGAAAGCGGTGCAGGAAGCTTTGGAGGTATTGATGCAAAACCGAACCTCCATCATCATTGCCCATCGGCTGGCCACCATTAAAGATGTGGATTGCATCTATGTTTTGGAGAACGGAAAAATAGTTGAAGAAGGTACCCATGAAGCATTGTCAGCGATAGAAGATGGTACCTATAATGCATTGGCCAAATTGCAATTTGAACCCATGACTACGCATGAATAGGTTGAATATCCGTACTGGAGATATGATCAGATATGCCGCCCTCGGGCTTGCATTGCTGGGGCTTGTGGTGCTTTATGTTTTTGAATTTAAATATTTCAACCTGACCCTTAATCTAAGGGGACTGATATTTAAAGGCCTGGTAGCAGGCCTGATTTTAGGCCTTGTCTTAGGGCGGTTGTATTATAAACAAGGACGGGATTTGACGGAGCGCATTCAACTTTATGTGTTTTTTGTTGTTTTGTCAATGGTTTTTATGCCGTTATTCGTGAGTTTAAGTAACCGTTTGCTCTCTTTTAAGCCGCCGAGCTCGTTAAGTGTAGAATACGTTGGTACCGAAGCTTATTTCAGTGACCGCTTTGGAGTTACCAAAGGACAGCAAATCAAGCCGACTGGCTACAATCTGTTTTTTTATCACGATAATCAGCTGAAAAAAATTAGATTGGACTACCCTCTATTTCAAGATTCGCTGCGTGGAGCGATGATTACGCTACCGGTTAGAGCTGGCCTTTGGGGGCACAAAGTTATCCTCCCGGATCGACTTGGTGAGACGGGTATTTAACATGAATCTTATAAAGAAGGCATAAAATTTATACATTTGCACATTCTTGACACAATATTGTAAAAACTTCCTGTGGTTATGCCGAAGAACCTACTCATAGTAGAATCACCCGCGAAAGCGAAGACAATTGAAAAGTATCTAGGCAAGGATTTTACTGTAAAATCCAGCTTTGGGCACGTAAGAGACCTGGATAAAGGTGAAGGTGCAGTAGATATTGAAAATGACTTTAATCCCAAATACGTTGTCTCTCCTGATAAAAAGAAGGTCGTCAAAGAACTGAAAGACCTGACCAAGAAGGTAGATGAAGTTTGGCTCGCAACGGATGAAGACCGCGAAGGAGAAGCCATTTCCTGGCACCTCTGCCAGGTATTGGGCCTAGATGAAAGTACAACCAAGCGGATTGTTTTCCGCGAAATTACCAAGCCGGCCATTCAAAACGCCATCAAGAATCCACGCCATCTCGACATCAACCTGGTCAATGCACAGCAAGCACGGCGTGTCTTGGATCGATTGGTGGGATACGAACTTTCCGGAATTTTATGGAAGAAAGTCCGTGGACAATTATCGGCAGGTCGGGTTCAATCGGTCGCGGTAAAGCTAATTGTCGAACGGGAGCGGGCTATTAATGCTTTCACCCCGGAGCCTTTCTTTCGCATCAATGCCATTTTCCAAGTAAAAAATGAAAGCGGAAAGTGGGCCGAGCTAAAAGCAGAGTCTTCTCATCGTTTCGAAACAGAAGGACAGGCCGAAGACTTTCTCAAAAAGTGTGTTGGCGCGGACTTCAATATTCAGGATATAGATGTCAAGCCATTAAAGCGCAAACCGACAGCCCCTTTTACCACCTCCACCTTACAACAGGAAGCGAGTCGTAAATTAGGCTATTCGGTCAATCGCACGATGGTGGTGGCTCAGCGCCTGTATGAAGAAGGGCATATCACTTATATGCGTACGGACTCCGTCAATTTGAGTGAATTGGCCATCCAAAGTATTGCCGATGAAATTGAGAAAAACTACGGCAAGGAATACGTCAAAACACGACGTTATAAAGGGAAATCAGCCAATGCACAGGAGGCACACGAAGCCATCCGTCCAACCTATATTGACCGCCAGCAGGTGACCAGCAATCGGGATGAACAACGTTTGTACGAGTTGATCTGGAAACGCACTATTGCTTCTCAAATGAGTGAGGCTGTTGTGGAGAAGACTACGGTTAAAATTGGTATTTCTACCATTCCGGCTGAACAACTGCAGGCTGTAGGTGAAGTATTAAAATTTGATGGTTTTTTGAAAGTCTACCTCGAATCAAAGGATGATGACGATGAGGAAGAAGCAAAAGGTATGTTGCCGCCCTTGAAAAAAGGGCAGGAGCTGAAGCTTAATAACATGACCGCCATTGAGCGTTTTACCCGGCCCCCCGCACGATTCACAGAAGCTGCTTTAGTCAGCAAATTGGAAGAATTGGGCATTGGCCGTCCGTCTACTTATGCACCGACCATCAGTAAGATCATGGAAGAGAGTAGGGGGTATGTGGTCAAAGAATCCCGAGATGGGGTAGAGCGACATTATCAGCTGCTTACCTTGAAAGATGGTAGCATCAGCAAGGAGGAAAAAACGGAAAAGACCGGAGCGGTGAAAAACCGATTGTTTGCCACCGATTTGGGGATGTTGGTCAGTGATTTTTTGGATCAACATTTCGAAGAAATCATGGACTACCGGTTTACTGCCGATATTGAAAAACGATTTGACGATATTGCGGCAGGTGGCGAAGAATGGGCCTCAATGCTGGGGCAATTTTACAAACCTTTCCATGCCAATGTGGAGGAAACGATCGCCAACGCAGAACGCCCTAGTAATGAACGCATTTTAGGTAAAGATCCGGAGACAGGGCAAACCATGTTGACGCGGATGTCGCGTCGTGGGCCAGTTATCCAGATTGGTGCTCCTGATGAATTGGCAGAAGGAGAAAAGCCCCGTTACGCCAATTTGGGGCCCGGCCAATCTATTGAATCGATCACCTATGAGGAAGCTCTAAAACTCTTTGAATTGCCAAAGACCTTGGGCACCTTTGAAGGGCAGGAAGTCTTGGTAGGAGTAGGCCGCTTTGGACCCTATGTAAAGTGGGGAGAGAAAACCTACATTTCCATTCCGAAAGGGGAAGACCCCTTGGAAGTGAGTATGGATCGAGCCAAAGAGTTAATCGCAGAGAAGAAAAAAGCGGATGCGCCCATCGCCTCATACAAAGGTTTTCCCGTCACTAAGGGAAAGGGCCGTTTTGGACCCTTCCTGAAATGGAATGATTTATACGTCAATATTCCCCGCAAATATGACCCGGAGCAACTGACTGTAGATGAGGCATTCACACTGATTGAAGCCAAAATCGAAAAGGAAGCCAACCGTTATATCCAGCGTTGGGAGTCTGAAAAAATTGCGATCGAAAATGGCCGTTGGGGGCCCTTCATCAGATTTGGTAAAAAGGCGGTGAAATTGCCTAAAATAGACGATGAAAAAGTGACGCCAGAAAAGGCAGCTACCCTGACCTTAGAGCAGGTGAAAGATATTATTGAAGCGGAACTGCCAGGGGCCTTTAAAAAAACAACCAAAGCTAAAACTAAAAAAGCGAGTAAAAAGTAATTATTATGGCTGACAGTAAAAAGACTCAGAATAAACTGAACATTGAATTGCCAGAGGAGATTGCAGAAGGCATTTATTCCAATCTGGCCATTATTTCTAATTCTCAATCGGAATTCGTAGTAGACTTTGTGCGCATGGTACCCAATGTACCTAAGGCAAAGGTAAAGTCACGCATCATTTTGACGCCGCAGCATGCCAAGCGACTACTACGAGCGCTAGCAGACAATGTGAAGCGCTACGAGGCTCAATTTGGCAATATTGACGAGCCGGAACAACCGCCTTTCCCTCCGATGAATTTTAATACACCGAAGGCTCAAGCCTAATAATACCCGGGGTGGATGTATTTGGGGGTTGTCCCCCAAATACGGCGGCAGACTACAAATAGTGTGCGCAGCCAATTTAAATTTCTGTTTTTATGCTTCTTAGATGCCTCCCCTCATGCTCACTTCCCAAGCTGCTCACGCGGGGGCTTTAGATACCCGTTACAAAATGGTGGGCATGAAAAAAGCCGATAAATTCCTGTTGATGGGAACTTGTCGGCTTTTTTATATCTAGATCAAAATCTTAAGTAAAATCTACCAGTCTGATTTCAAAGACCAACACTGCATTGGCGGGAATACCTGGCGGCGGATTGCTGCCATACGCCAGTTGTGAAGGAATAATCATGGTGGATTCACCGCCTTTTTTCATTTTCTGGATACCAATTTGCCACCCTGAAATTAGATTGGTGAGAGGGAAGTTGATCGGTGAGCCGGGTTCTGTTTCGTCAAATACCAGGCCATTGGTTAAATAGCCTTTATAGGCCACTTTTACCTTATTTGATAGGGTGGGATGATCACCGGTACCTTCTACTCGGATCTTGTAAAATAAACCCGATGGATCTTCGATCATTCCATCCAGATTATTGTCCTCGATGTATTGCTGAATGATTGCCCGATCAATTTCTGCCTGGTCTTCCTTGCTACAATTAGTGAATACCAAAATAGCCAAAAGACTCAATAAATACCATTTGCTCATAATTTTCATGAATTGCTCAAAAAATTAAATCCTATTATTGATTTTGCTTTTTGATGGTTTCAAAATTTTGACAAAGATAAATTTTAGGTTCAAATTGCTGGAATCCATTTTGAAAATATGCCTCTGCCGGGGAATGAAAAACTTTTGTATTTTTGGGGAAATACAGTAGCACGCAGGAAGAACGTTTTCAAAGTGTAAAACGCTTCCATTTTTTACAGCAATAAACCCATCTAAAATCAAGATAATGAAAGAAGATTTTTGCGTTTTTCTGGATGCCGGTCATGGTGGCTTGGATCAGAAAGGTAATTATGTGACAGCACCCAGCAAACAATTTGAGCATTCCTCCGGAAGTTTTCACAAGGGAGGTTGGTTTTATGAAGGTGTCTGGAATCGGATATTGACCAATCGAGTTGCCGCAAAGTTGCAAGGGTTGGGAATTCCACACATCATTGTTAGCCACGAATACCTTGACGTGTCCTTGCAATACCGAGTAGATAAGGCCAATTGGTATTACAAAAATTATAAAAAGGGTGTTTTTATTTCCAATCACTCCAATGCCAGCGGTTCTCACCAGGCACGGGGGTTTGAAGTGTATACTACACCGGGCGTTACAAAATCAGATACCGTAGCTGAATTTCATTGGGAGAACGTCAAGGAGTTGATGGAGGATCTCATTAGTCTTCGCTCTGATTCTTCCGATGGAGATCATGACAAGGAAGCCCGTTTTTTTGTGCTGACTCGTACGGCCATGCCTGCCATTCTGGTTGAGCACCTCTTTTTTGACAATCTCGCCGATGCTAAATTGTTGATGGATGACGAAATTGTAGAGCGATTTGCGGAAGCTCAGGTTAGGACGGCTATTGATTCGATGAATAAGCTCTAAATTTTTTTATGACAAATAAGGAAATCGCCCGTACGTTTCAGTACCTGGGTAATATTATGGAACTTCATGGAGAGAATCCCTACAAGATTCGCTCTTATCAGAATGCTTATATCAATTTGCGGAAGCTCGATGAACCACTGGCCAATATGTCGGACGAACAAATCAGTGGTATCAAGGGGGTAGGGGCAGCTATTAGTGGCAAAATCCGTGAGTTGTTGGACCATGGAAAGATGGCCACTCTGGAAAAGTACAAGGAGATGACGCCCGAAGGGGTCCAGGAAATGCTCAATATTAAAGGGTTTGGCCCCAAAAAAATTGCGGTGATTTGGAAAGACCTGGGGGTAGAAACCATTGGGGAATTGCTTTATGCCGTGAATGAAAACCGCTTGATCGAACTCAAGGGATTTGGCAAAAAGACCCAGGACGATCTCAAGCAAAAGCTGGAATATTACCAAAAGTCAAAAAATAAGTTTCACTACGCAGTATTGGAAGCTCCGGCCCAACAATTGTTAGCCGATTTGCGTGCCTTGTTTCCCAATCATTTGATGGCATTGACAGGCGCGATCCGCAGAAGGGCCAATACCCTAGAGAGCATCGAAATTTTGATGGCTGATGCCAATGATTTTGAAACTACGGCGGCGGAATTATTGCAAAACATTACCAAAACAACCACCGGATGGATGGCGTCCACGGCAGATGAATTGCCGGTGATTGTCTATGAATGTACGGCCGATAGTTTTGGCTCCAAACAATTCCTTTATACCGCTTCACCTCAATTTTTAGACGCTTTTGTGAAGCAATACCCCGGCGTTGATTTTAAAGGGTTGGCCAAAGAAGAGTCCGTCTTTGAGAAGGCGAATTTACCCATGATTGCACCCGAAATGCGGGAGTCTGATTGGTCGTTGGAATTGGCGAAAGCCAATAAATTGCCTGATTTAATTCAAGCGAGTGATATCAAGGGCGTCATTCACAGCCACACCACCTGGAGTGATGGCCTGAATACACTGGAAGAAATGGTGGCTTACGCCAAAGAATTGGGGTATGACTACATCGGAATTACGGATCACTCCAAGGCGGCATTTTATGCCAATGGATTAAAACCGGAGCGGGTCTTGCAGCAAATGGCGGCCATTGATGAATTGAATCAAAAAATGGCACCATTCCGTATTTTCAAAGGCATTGAGAGCGATATTTTAAATGACGGTTCACTCGATTATGAGGAAGATATCTTGAAACAATTTGACTTTATCATAGCCTCTGTGCACACCAATTTGCGTATGGACGAAGAGAAGGCCACCCAGCGCCTGATCACCGCCATTGAAAATCCATATACTACGATTTTGGGGCACCCCACCGGTAGGCTGTTGCTTTCACGGAAAGGGTATCCTATCGATCATGAAAAAGTGATTGATGCCTGCGCAGCCAATGGTGTAGCCATAGAACTCAACGCCAACCCCTACCGCCTTGATTTGGATTGGACCTGGATTCCTTATGCGCTGGAAAAGGGAGTGCCGATCAGCGTCAATCCCGATGCGCATAGCCGGGAAGGCATCCACGATATTCATTTTGGTGTGTTATCGGCACGAAAAGGAGGATTGACGGCAGCGACTTGTTTGAATGCTCGAAACGCGGAAGAATTTGCAGCTTATTGCCGAAAGGGTAGGTAGAAAAAAAGTTTATAGCTGCTATGGATTTTTTTTGAATTTTGTTTTATCTTTGCGGGCACAAAAAAACAAGATTATGTTGATTATCGAAGTCAAAGACGGCGAAAGCATCGACAGAGCACTAAAAAGATACAAGCGTAAATTTCAGAACGCCAAGGTGATGCGCGAGCTGAGAAGCCGTAGAGAGTTTACCAAACCCTCTGTGAAACGCAGACACGAAGTGCTCAAAGCTGTCTACAAAGAACAGATTCAAGCAAAGGAGATCTAATCTCCATTGTACTTTTTTGGGCTGGTTTTCAGCAAAAATACCCCGTCAGTGTCTTCACCAACGGGGTATTTTCTTTCCCTTCGGATTGCGACGAAGTCTCGTCTTGCCTGACTCCGCGATTATCCCTTATCCAAGATCTTAAAGGTGGTCCGTCGATTGGCCTGGTGTTCTTCTTCCGTACAACGAGTACATACGCAGTCGATTTCCAATTGATTTTCGCCATAGCCTACTGCTTCGAGCCTAACCGGATCGATTCCCTTTGAAATTAGGTAATCCACTGCTGATTGCGCTCTTTTTTGCGAAAGCTGTTCATTATAGCGGGTATTACCCCGACAATCGGTATGAGAAGAGAGTTGAATGCGAATGTTGGGGTTCAGCGCCAAATTTTCTGCCAGTTCGTTCAAGGTGGGTTTGGCATCTTCACGAATGAACCATTCGTCAAAGTCGTAATAAATATTTTCTAACCGAATTTCCCGATCGAGGAAAATCTTATCCAGTACCAGTTCTACTTCGTAGCGCATTACCGGGTTGTTCGGGTCTTTGCCAATGCCTTTGGTGGAAAAGCGGGCTTTATTATTGAGGTAGTCTTCCTTCGAACCTAGAAAGTCGTAATCTGTATTTTCATCCAGTTCCAGGGTAAATAAGCCATCTTCATCCACGATCACTTCCTTTTTTTGTTGACCAAAACGGATTACCACCTTTGCACTATCCAGGGGTTTGCGCCCTAAGACACGACTGTTTGGATTGTTGGGCTCCTCGTATATTTTTTCCAGGACATAGCCATCGAGAAACATCTTGTAAACAATTTCCTCTGGTACTTCAACCGGCGGGGCGGGTGGGGGGACCACCTTTTCAAAGCGGTAGATGTCATCATTGCCAATGCCTTGGTCACGGGTCGAGGTGAAATAACCGATTTGCAAGATATCTTTTCCTTTTGGCGCTTGATAATCCACAATGTATCCGAAGTCATCACTTCCCGTATTGATGGGAGGCTTAAGGTTGTAAACCGGAGCCCAGGAGCCATTACTTAGGCGGTAGGTTTTAAAAATATCCAATCCGCCCATGCCCGGATGGTAGTCAGAAGCGAAATAAAGTGTGTCGGCATCAATGTGAGGAAATTTCTCATTGCCCGGCGTGTTGATGCTTCGGCTCATCAATTTGGGCTCACCCCATAGTCCGTTCTGGTCTCGTTGCACCTCGTAGATATCAAACCCACCCCAGCCATCGGGATCGTTGCAGGAAAAGTAAAGGGATTTACCATCGGCCGAAAGCGTTGGATGGCCATAATTAATATCATTTTTGATAAAGGGAAGCACCTCTGGTGTGCTCCATGAATTACCATTAGACTTGCTGACCATGAGTTTGCAATAAGAATCTTCCTTTTTGCCTCCGAAGCAACGGGTAAAAAAGACTTCACTATAATCTTGATTAAAGGCTACGGTGCCTTCATTATCTTCGGTATTAATACCCGAAGAAAAGTTTTCTACCGTATTGGTGTTTAAATCTACCAAAAACAAATCCGAAAAAGCATTACCGGTCCAATTGTAGGTATCATCGCCGGTACTACGAGGGCGGTCGGAAGTGATGACCAGTTGGTGATCTTTGTAGAGGACTGGAGCATAATCGGCATTTCCGCTGTTGAATTCAGTCAGGCTGACATTGTATTCCGGGGTTTTGATCTCTTTCCAGCCGGCCGCAATTTCACAGGCGCGAATTTCCCTTCGATATTCATAAGGACTCCCGATTTCAATACCGAGGTCTTTGAATGCTTGTTGGGCTTCTTCATAACGTTCGGCCCGTTTCAAAGCATACGCATATTCTTTAAGGGCGTCAATACCGTATTGATTATTGAACGCGATTTCATACCAATCGATGGCCGAATCACTTTGATTGGTGGCCTTATATGACTCGGCGAGCATGTAGGCAATTTTACCTTTTTCGATTCTGGTTTTGGCCTTGGAGTATTCCTTTTTTAGCATTTTGGTGGCCACGGCATACTGCTTTTGTTCATAGGCAGTTTTCCCATCTCTAATCTTCTGCGTAAAATTACAACTACCGAGAATGCCAATAATTGCTAGCAGGCTTAACAAATAGGTCCACTTCTGATTCATAGCTTTTTCAGTTTAAGATATTCCTTGCCCAAGATATCTAATTAAGGGCTTACTCTATAAAAAACGCGGCTGGAAAAACTTTGTTGTCAGAATGGCAGTTTTGGTAGGGAAAGAACAAAAAAATACCGTAGCCGCTCTTATAAAGGACTACGGTAATTACTGTCTGAAGTTGGCTAATAAGAGCGGCTTTATTTCATGTGATCAAGAGATTATGGTTTGCTTCTCAAAAAAAGCTCGCTGCATCGCCCGCCTTATAGTGCAAGTGATAGTACATTGCGAATGATGATCTCCCCCTATTATTAAAATGGAATAAGTTGTAATGGTGTGTGTTCTCGATAATGCAATGATACGGAATATTAGACAAAGATTTTATTTTTTTATGCTAATAATTTTAATGTGTAGTTTTGCTTTTAGGACCTAAGTTCATGTTGGGAGGTCAACCTGACACCCTCCTGCAATTTGTTATACACACCACTCAACCCTTTTTCTCGCAGCTTTTGGTATTTTTCCTATCTTTGATTTTGATCCCTTGGCCTCTAAATTTGTCAGAGGATGCGTTTTTTCTCAGCTGGGTCTCGTTAAATTTCATTTTTGATGATTGACGCCTTTATTGAAAACCCCATCTTATTATTGTTCATTGTTGTAGGTATCGGATACTGGGTAGGTAGTATTCGTATCAGAGGTAATAACTTGGGGGTTGCGGCGGTCCTCTTTGTTGGACTGTTTTTTGGAGGCTTGAGCCCGGATCTGCACATTCCGGAAACCATTATCTTTCTAGGGCTATCGATCTTTGTTTATACTATCGGATTGACGAGTGGGCCGAGTTTTTTTTCCATCTTTCGCCAGCGTGGCTCCCGCGATATCTTGTTTGTTATCTTTATGCTTTCCTTTTCGGCTTCCATTGCCATCGGGGTGCACTTTTTGTTTGGCTTCTCTTCAAGTACGACTTCCGGATTGTTTGCGGGCAGCACCACCAATACGCCAGCTTTGGCCGGGTTATTAGATGCCATTCGCAATAAGAATTTGTCAGCAAGTGAGATAAATGATATGAGTGAGATGGCCGTCATTGGTTATTCTTTGTCGTATCCCATGGGCGTTTTGGGCGTATTGATTGCCATTCAGTTGATGCAGCGTTTTTTAAAAATTGATTATCAGGCAGAGGAAGAAATCCTGCGTTCGGAATACCCGGTCAAACAGAACATCCTTAGCCGGACGGTCACGATTAAAAATAAGCGCTTTGTGGGCATTCCCATCCGCGATTTAAAGCGCCAAAAGCATTGGGATGTCGTCTTTGGTCGATTGCAATCGGGCACAAAAACCTATTTATCCAATTGGGATTCTCGATTTGTTTTGGGAGATCAGGTGGCGGTGGTAGGAGATGAACGGGAAGTGCAACGTGTGGGCAAAGAATTAGGGGAAATCATGCCGTTCAAACTATCCTACGATAGTTCGGAATACGATACCCGCCGCATCTTTGTGTCCAACCCCAAAATTGCCGGTGAACGGCTCGCGACCTTAAATTTGAATGAAAAATTTGCGGCAGTCATTACGCGCGTACGGCGTGGAGATATGGATCTACTTGCCAATGGGCATACCGTTATTGAATTGGGCGATCAGGTTCGATTTGTAGCTCGTCGCCGGGATATCCCTAAGATTTCTGCCTACTTTGGTGATTCTTATGAAGCCTTGAGTCGCATCAATCTCCTTTCTTTTGGTTTGGGTATGGCCCTGGGACTTTTATTGGGCATGATCACCTTCCAATTGCCCGGTGGCGTAGGCTTCAAGCTTGGCTTTGCGGGAGGGCCATTGATTGTAGCGCTGATCCTAGGGGCATTGCGCCGCACGGGGCCCATTGTCTGGACCTTACCGTTCAGTGCTAATCTGACTTTGCGACAAGTGGGTTTGATTTTACTTTTAGCAGGGATTGGCATCAATTCGGGGCATACCTTTATCAAAACCTTTGCTCAGGGAGGGGGAGGTATCATCTTTTTGGCGGGTACCATCATCAGTTTTATGACGGCCATCTTTACACTCCTGATCGGCTATAAATTTTTGAAAATTCCCTTTAGTTTCCTTACGGGAATGGTGGCCAGCCAGCCGGCAATTCTCGATTTTGCTTTGGAAAAGGCGGGCAATAAGCTTCCTATCATCGGGTATACATTGATGCTGCCTATTGCCCTCATTATCAAAATTTTATATGTACAATTGTTGTTTGCTTTCCTGGGTTAATTCACCGTTTCTTTCTTCTTTAAAATGATTGCGTCAACGGATTTTTCTTTCACCAATTCGTTGAATAGGGGAATTTCCTGATCTCGGATTTGGTTAAACTTCGTCAGCTCCTGGTCGATCTGTTGGGTAATTTCCTGCTTAACTTGGTACGCTTGTTTTGTAGGCCGATTGTTTCCAATTCCTGTTAGTGAATTGAGGTGCGCCAGTTTGTTGGTGAGTTTTATTGGAAAGTTGAGCGGGTCCTGTTGGCTCTGATTTTTGGTCTGATAGAGGGCATTTTCAATGGCGTCCAGTTGCTCTGTGATAGATTTTGCTTTTTCAACCACCACTTTCATTTGCTCGTCAGACTTTAGTCTTTCGCTCAACTCATTCATTTGTTTTTTGATGGTACGAATATCAATGATGGCTTCGTGCGCTTCACTGACTTTGTCCCTGACCTCGATCATGAAGTGCTTTTGCGCAATCAGATCTTCCCGGCTACTTTCCGAGCGTGGATCGGCTAGAATCTGGAAGGTTTGTTCCTGACTGTTTTCGCCAACCGTCAATTTTACTATATATTCTCCGGGTAAGGCCACCGGGCCGCTCATATTGGCCCACCAAAGGATCATGCCGTCAAATTTTTTCGCTGCCGGATACTTCATATCCCAGGAAAAGAAGTTGCCACCGGCTTTGAGGTCTTTCAATTGATCTTTTTCTTCCTTGGCTGTGGAGGAATATTCTCGAATCAAAGCACCGTCTTTTTCGTGGAAAGAGAGCTTTACTTCCAATGTGTCTGCTGGTTTTTCCTTTAGATAAAAATGAACCATAACTCCACCCGGATGATTGGTGCCTTCTGTTTTTAGGTTTTTTGCTTGGCTTCCGCCAATGCGATAGCTGGCTAGAGGCTGATATAAAAATAAATCACTTTGGGCTACGACCTCATTCAACTGGTGCAATGGCGTCAGGTCGTCTATCATCCAGAAGCTACGCCCTTGGGTAGCGGCAATGAGGTTATCATTTTTGATGGTCAAATCGGTAATGGGAACGAGAGGGAGATTGAGCTGAAATGATTGCCAATTCTTACCATTGTTGAAGGAAATGTACATGCCATTTTCTGTGCCGGCATACAGCAATCCCGGCCGTTTAGGGTCTGCTCTGATTACTCTGGTAAAGTGCTGATCATCAATGCCTTTAGTGATTTTGGTCCAAGTGTTTCCGTAATCAGTAGTATGGTACAAATAAGGGGCATAGTCGCCGAGTTTATACCGGGTACCAGCCACATAAGCACCTCCTTTGACAAATGGGTCTGGATCAATGCTGTTGATCATCATCCATTCGGGCATACC
>CAXHCA010000151.1:0-16387 GCA_964015035.1 uncultured Saprospiraceae bacterium | reverse complement strand
AACAGGCCATATTTCCCCATCTTAGCCTTATCCGTGAGCAGCTTGGGGAGTGAGCGGGAGAGGAGGGAAGATTTTTAGGAAAGGCTCTACAGCCTTGGGTTTTTCTCCCTTTTTTGCCAAGAAAAAAGGGACCGCCGGAGGCATCTGGTCAGATAAAAAGCACAAATCTAAAATAATGACGAAGCAAATTAATAGAATCCCATCTGCTCAATCTTTTTTTGGGGACAAACCCTAACTGCACCCAATCTCCTCTTAATTCACCGACCTAATCATCGTAGACAGCTTCTCCACTAATTCCTGCTTGGTCATGGACGACCGCCCGCGCAAATCTACCTCCTGGGCTTTGGCATACAATTCATCGTACGTCAACTCCGCCAGCGCGGGCACATCATCACCATTGCGCCAAGCAAGGTATAAGTTCATCTCGTCTTGCAACGTATTGATCAACCACGCCAACAGACTCAAATCATCCAATAGTCCCAGGATGGGAATATAATCCGGAATCACATCCAGAGGGGAGATGAAATAAATAAACGCACTGAAAATCAAGATCATTTTTTTCCTTTCCAGACCTGGATAGGCCCCTTTTGCCCAGTCTTTTATCAACGCTGTAAAAATGTACACCCCAGCCACGATATCGGCGACAAAATCCTCGGCCTCGTCGTACTTTTTTAGCTTTTTCAGGGCGCCATTGGCCAAATCAACCGCCCGATTTGGATTACTGATGATGCCGCCTGCCCGACTGATTAATAGTCTGAAAATCAAAGTTTTGGAAATCAGCCACCCTCTTTTAATCAAATTCATATGCTTATTTTATAGTCATTGGTAAGTACCTTTAAAACGGAAGAGCATAGTGGATGTTCAGTGGCAGATCGTCTTCATGCAAATAAAAAACGCGATGAGGGGATTCCCATCGCGCTATATTTTAAATCTTAAAAAACGTACTACTAGATATTTTCCGGAAGCAATACATCTCCCAATACATGGATCACCCCATTGGTGGCTTGTACATCAGTCAGTAATACGTCAGCCGTGTTGCCTTTCGCATCGGTTATGGTCACCACACTTCCACTGATATTCACCGTGAAACTCTCCCCGTTTAGCGTCGTCACCTGCATTCCATCCGTTAAGGTACTAGAGCGTACATTGGCATTGGTTACTACGTGGTAAGTGAGCACAGTAGCGAGCTGATCAGCTGTCAGTCCTGCCACCGTACTGGCAATGGCCTCAAACGCGGAGTTCAGCGGAGCAAATACGGTAAATGGGCCATCAGCACTCAGCGCCGTGACCAGATCACCGGAAGCACCACCCAAGGCACTGACCAATTGTGAAAAGTCATCATTGGCAGTAGCATGTCCTACCACATCAAGGGGTAACAAAACGGCATCAATGACGTGAATCACGCCGTTTTTACCAATCACATCAGCAGTCGTTACATTGGCTGCACCGTTTACACTTACGGTACCGGCGGTTGTTTTTTCAATCAAAATGGACAGTTGTGTACCACCAGGACCGGTAGCAGTAGCTGAAGTGGCATAAGTTTTACCTTCTGGCAAGTCCTTTGACTCCACCTGCGCCCCCAGGACGTGATACAGCAAAATTTCAGTCAGTTGAGCATCGGAAAGGGTGCTTAAATCGACACCCAAAGCGGTAAAGGCCGCATCGGTAGGGGCAAACACGGTAAAAGAGGCATTTTCGTCATCGAGTGTACTCGTCAAGCCTACTCGGTCAAGAGCAGCAACCAACATGGTAAATTGTCCATCGTCAGCAGCAATCTGGGCTACCGTTTTGTCGGCATTGGGATTGATCGGGTTGTCATCGTCGTTGTCGCAGGCCACAAAAGTCATTGCCGTGATACTGGCAAAGAGCAGCGTTGCTAAAAATTTTCCTTTCAACATAATACGTTACGTTTTTGGTTATTATTAGTTACTAATGCACCCCTTAAACAGGCCGGCATGGAAGGTGTTCGATGAAAAAACCGGATATGACAATTGCTGGGCAAAGCGAAAAAAAGACCACTTATTCTTAAGCAAAAAGGCCGTAAATGTGTTAGGAGGAATTTGTTTTTTTCAATTTGGGCGTGCCCCCTCCTGCGTCGGGGTCGGTCCCTTCTGCATTTCAGCCCTGCGGGCCAGCCTGGCGGCTGTGCTCCAGGCACCTCACGCGATCGCTTTTCTACGCACATACGGCTCATTCTCCACCCATAAATCCAGATCATCCGCAAAAATCTATCAGTTTAACCTACAGTTTTCGATATTTGCCGCAAAGTAATCAGCCCATGCAATTGACGGATATAGACTTCAATCAACTCACCAAGACGAGAAAGTACCTGCATGCCCATCCCGAATTGTCAGGGCAGGAAAAGGAAACTGCGGCCTATGTGGCAAAGCAGCTAAAAGCCCTCAAACCAGACGTGCTATGGGAAGCAGTAGGTGGTACGGGGCTCTTGGTGACCTTCAAAGGGCCTCATGGCAGCCCTCATCTGCTCTTTCGGGCCGATCTGGATGCCTTGCCCATTACCGAAGTCAATGATTTTGACCATAAGTCTACCCGGAAGGGCGTATCTCATAAATGTGGCCACGATGGACATACCACGATCCTGCTTGGCTTGGCGCAGTACCTTTCCCGGCAACAAGATCGAAAAAGCACCGTGAGTTTGATTTTTCAGCCTTCTGAAGAAAATGGGGCCGGTGCCAAAAAAGTATTGGCCGACGAGCGCTTTGCAAAGCTGAAATTTGATTACGTCTTTGCCTTTCACAATTTACCGGGTTATCCCTTGGGGGAAATTGTATACAAAGTAGGCCCTTTTACTGCGGCCGTCCGCAGTTTGATTATCCAGCTTAAAGGCAAAACCGCCCACGCTGCCGAACCGGAAAATGGTGCCAATCCTGCAATGGCTATTGCTGAAATCCTCCAATTTTGTACTCCACTCACCAATAATCAACCAGAACAGGAGAACTTTGCCATTGTCACTCCGGTTCATCTGCAAATGGGTGAAAAAGCTTACGGAATCTCCGCTGGTTATGGCGAAATTCACCTCACCTTACGTACCTGGACCGAACCCAATATGAATGTATTGGTAGAAAAGATTCAAAATAAATGTCAAACAGTTGCAGCACAACATGGACTTAAGGTGGAATACAAGTGGGCGGACCCCTTCGAGGCTAATTTTAATGACGAGGCGGCCATCAATCTGATCGAAGCGGCTGCCCGAAAACACCACTATGCCCGAACGGTTTTAAAAATGCCCATCCGCTGGGGCGAAGATTTTGGTGCCATTTCCCAGCGCTTCCCCGGCGCAATGTTCGGCATCGGTTCCGGAGAGGACTGCCCTCCGCTCCACCGCGAAGACTACGATTTTCCCGATGAGATTACCGAAGTGGGGATCACCATGTTCGCTGAGATCATCGAACAAGCGGAAAGAATGAGTTTTTAGGTTTGAGCATTGCCCGCCCGCTGGTGAGTGGCGCCGACACAAATTACCCTTCATTTTTGATAATCAAACATGCTCTCACCCTTTTCGGAAGGTGCTCCTTCTTCAGGCAAAAGCCCCAATTCGTAGCCGGCAATTTCAAAATCGACATAAAATAGTTGATCAAAATAAGGTTGGGTGCCAAATGCTTTTGCGCACCATTCTTTGGCAGCAGCCAGGTCCGAAACCTCGCAAATGGTTGTGCGAAGACCGAGAAAATTCGACATGACTAATTGTTAATTGTTTGTGATATTGTAACCAAAAATATCACTGCTGCTTCCATTTTTATTCCACCAGCTTCGCTCCTTCCGGTATCAGAAAATAATCTTCGGGGGTATCCGGCCTAAAATCTACGTCGTTCAACTCTGTAAGGGTGATGTACGCTCCTTGTTTGCCTTTTTCCCAACGATAGGTGCGATACTTCTCAGGAAATTTAATGCCCGAAACTTCCTGCCTGCCTTCAAATTTCATCAATTTTTCCGCTGGTTTCCCACTTTTGTTAAAATAGGTCACAATATAACGAATGCCCCCCACTTCTTTGGTTTCCTGATCCACGTAGATGATATAGTAGTCATCGGGAGCATCGCCCACGTTTTCGCCGTAGCTGATCTTAACCAAGTCGTACCTTCTTCCAGATAAGGTATCCGGCTCCATCACTTCATATTTAATGCCTGGATCAGCCAAAACAAAGGGGATGCCTACAAAATAATAAGGGGTCAGTGCCCAAAATCGGGGTACAATGCCGGGCATCGTGGTATCGGGCATCTGCCAAGCTTGCTGGCCATCCCAACCAAATTTCCAGGTAGTATCTGTAGCCAATTGATGTACCGTTCTTGAAGTCCAATAGTCGGCTATTTCGAAGGTGTTGCGGGCAGGGCCTTCCTGCTGGGGTTGGTAATTAAAGTGAAAGTACAATGGCCCGTTGCCAAACCAACGTTTCAATCCTCCGTGGGCTTCAATGGCTTGCCAAATCAACTTACCGCCTTCACTTTGTTCCATGCGGTCTTTGGCGGCATAGACCCTTTGCTGTATTGCTTCAGCCGGAGGCAATGCCAATGCCAGAGAATCGACAGGCTCCTCGGCTTCTAATGCTTCAGCAGGAGTGTCCTTTCGGTCGCAAAAGATCAATAAGAAGATGAGGGCGAAAAAGGGAAGGATGCGAATCATGGTAGGTGTCTTAATTAGTGGATAATATTCTCTTTAACACTTCACCCCCCCATCTTGTTTGGTGCTAGCGCTGTTGCAATAACTGTAGAAAAGCTTGTTTTTCTTCGGTACCCGCCTGGAAAACCGGCAACGCAACGGGCTTGTTTTTCATCAGGAAAGCCCCTTTTTGGGCATTTTTATTAAAAAAGGCAGCCTCATAAAGCAATTTAGCACCGTAAGTTGGCGACTTGAAAATAAATGGCCGCAATAGGAGAAACAAAAGTGGCATACCGGGACCTTTGGTCATTTTGGTTTTATTTCCCCCCGGATCAACGCTACACAATTGGATGCCCTCCTGTTCAAAACCGTCTGCCAATAGGTAAGTCCAAAAGCTCAGTGCCAATTTGGATTGGGCATAAGGCCCATTCATCTTATTAAAGCCAGATGGATGCACCAATTCTCCAACCTTTAATGTATCGGCCATTTTTGCGGCGCCCGAAGAGGTATTGATCACTTTTGCATTTTGGGCTTTCGCCAAATGAGGACGCAAGGCCTGGGTCAGGAGGTACGGCGCCAATGCATTTACTTCAAATTGCATCTCGTTGTCTTGTTTTGAAAATTGTAGACCGCCCAGCTGAATGCCCGCATTATTAAATAGAAGATCAATCATAGGAAATTTTTCCTGGATGGCTTTTACGGCCTGTGCCAACTGCTCCCGATCTGCTAAATCAGCATAGAAATAGGTGAAGTTTTTTGCCGTAGGAATATTGGCGAAAGCCGCCACCCGACTTTCATCCCGGACTACCAATCCCAACCGGTGCCCCTCCGCGGCCAATAGCTTGACCAATTCCAATCCGATGCCGTCATTTCCACCGGTGATGATGATGTTTTTCATAAATTACTCGTTAGATTTTAGATTTGGTCAATCACCAAATAATCATAATGCACCAATTCCTTTTTTCCCTGCTGTCCCAGATAGGTTTGTGCTGTATCCGCATCGTACTGCGCAATGCCCAAACCGATATGGTCTCCATTCTTCCGGTAGATTCGCAATAAATCGCCTTTTTCAAAAGTACCTTCCAAACGGATAATGCCGACCGGTAGCAAACTAGATACGCGCTCCTGCGAAAGCAATGCGGTGGCTGCACCTTCATTGACATACACCTTGCCTTTATAACCTAATTCATTATAAGCAATCCATTTTTTGACATTCGAGAGCTGATTGCCTGCCTGAAACCGGGTGCCAACTTCCTGTCCGGCTACAATTGCTTCCAAAATGCCCTCTTTCCGGCCATTGGCGATAAAGGTATCTATCCCCACCTTGGCAGCCTTTTGCGCTACCCGAAATTTGGTGTGCATGCCCCCCCGACCAAAGGAAGACTTGGAGGGTAGAATGTATTCCATCCACTTTGCATCAGCAGGATCTATCAGTGGAATGACCTTGCTGTCCGGTTCATCCGGAGCCCCGTCGAGCAAACCGTCTACGCTACTCAAAATGATCAGCGCATCAGCATTGGTCATAGCCGCTACCAATCCGGCCAGTTCGTCATTATCCGTGAACATGAGTTCGGTTACCGCCACCACGTCATTCTCATTGACCACCGGTACCACCTGATCTCTTAGCAAGGCATCAAAACAATTGCGCATATTCAGATAATGCTGCCGATCTCGAAAATCTTCTTTGGTGGCCAGTACCTGCGCACAGTAGAGTTGGTAATTGCCAAACAACTGGCGGTATACTTCCATCAATCGCACCTGCCCGATGGCGGAAAGCACCTGGCGCTGCACCACCCTACTCAGGTCTGAAGAAACTTTATAGGTCGCACGCCCGGCTCCTACTGCACCGGAAGAAACGAGGATGACTTCTGTTCCCGTTGTCTTTAGCTGCGCGATTTGGTCTACCAACTGACTGATATTGGTCATATCCAACAACCCATTGGCCTTGGTCAGGACATTCGTTCCTACTTTTACCACTACTTTTTGAAAAGCCGACATTGCTCTCAGTTAATCTGTTAATAAATTGGGGAAAAATTATTTACATTTGTTGACTTTTTACAGTAAAAGTTGTTTTATCTAAAAAACCTATAATTTATGCCTTTCGATATTGATATGATAAAGGCCGTATACGCGTCTTTACCAGAAAAAGTGGCCGAAGCCAGAAAAGTGCTGGGGCGGCCGTTAACCTTGACAGAAAAAATTCTTTACACCCACCTTCATCCCGAATCTCCACTTCAGACTTATCAGCGGGGAAAGGCGTATGTATTCTTTAAGCCGGATCGAGTAGCTATGCAGGATGCCACAGCACAGATGGCCTTGCTGCAGTTCATGACTGCCGGTCGTGATAAAGTCGCTGTCCCTTCTACGGTGCACTGTGATCACTTGATCCAGGCGGAAGTTGGCGCAGCGAAGGATTTGGCGAAAGCCAATACCGTTAATTCCGAAGTATACGACTTTTTATCTTCGATATCCAATAAATATGGCATCGGCTTTTGGAAGCCCGGCGCCGGGATCATTCACCAGATTGTTCTGGAAAACTACGCTTTTCCAGGCGGTATGATGATCGGCACGGATTCTCACACTCCTAATGCAGGTGGTTTGGGGATGGTTGCCATTGGTGTAGGTGGAGCAGATGCGGTAGATGTAATGGCCGGTATGCCCTGGGAATTGAAAATGCCAAAAGTAATTGGCGTGAAGCTGACCGGTAAATTGAGTGGTTGGACTTCTTCCAAAGACGTGATTTTGAAAGTGGCAGGTATCCTGACCGTAAAGGGAGGCACCGGAGCGATTGTAGAATACTTCGGTGAAGGTGCAGAAAGCCTTTCTTGTACCGGTAAAGGGACTATTTGTAATATGGGGGCCGAGATTGGGGCCACCACTTCTACCTTTGGCTATGATGAAGCAATGAGCCGCTATCTGCGTGCTACCGAGCGGACAGAAGTAGCTGATTTGGCCGACCAGGTGAAAGAACACCTGACCGGTGATGCCGATTGTTATGCCAATCCAGAAAAGTACTTCGACCAGGTGATCGAAATTGATCTGTCTACCTTGGAGCCACATATCAATGGCCCTTATACACCAGACTTGGCTTGGCCGATTTCTAAATTTGCGCAAGCGGTCAAAGACAATGACTATCCACAAAAGCTGGAAGTTGGTTTGATCGGTTCTTGTACCAACTCTTCCTACGAAGATTTGGATCGCGCGGCTTCCCTGGCAAAACAGGCGGTGGCCAAAAAACTGAAAGCAAAGTCTGAATTTACTGTTACGCCTGGATCGGAATTGATCCGCTACACCGTGGAACGTGACGGAATTTTGGATTCTTTTGAAAATATGGGGGGCGTGGTACTGGCCAATGCTTGTGGACCTTGTATCGGTCAATGGGCGCGCCATACCGATGATCCTAAACGGGCAAATTCTATCATCACTTCCTTCAACCGGAATTTCTCTAAGCGGAATGATGGCAATCCTCAAACCCGGGCTTTTGTTGCTTCTCCGGAGATCGTAACGGCGATGGCTATTGCCGGAGATTTGACCTTTAATCCACTGACGGATACCTTGGTCAACGAAGAGGGGCAAACGGTAAAACTGGATCCACCTTCAGGGGTAGAATTGCCACCAAAAGGATTTTCAGTGGAAGATGCAGGTTTTAATCCACCGGTAGAAGACGGTAGTGGTGTTGACGTCATTGTTGATCCCAACTCTGACCGGATTGAGCTGTTGACGCCGTTCAAACCCATCACACAAGATCAACTAAAAGGCATGCGCCTATTGATCAAAGCAAAGGGAAAATGTACCACCGACCACATCTCTATGGCTGGCCCATGGTTGAAATTCCGTGGTCACCTGGATAATATTTCCAACAACTGCTTTATCGGTGCGATCAACTACTTTAATGATCAGGCCAATAAGGTCGCCAACTACGTCGATAGCACAGAGGAAGCCGAATTTATGGCGGTTCCCGATTCTGCTCGTAAGTACAAAGCTGCGGGCATCGGCACCGTGGTATTTGGTGAAGAAAACTATGGAGAAGGTTCTTCCCGCGAGCATGCGGCGATGGAGCCTCGTCACCTGGGCGTGAAAGCTGTGATTGTGAAATCATTCGCACGTATTCACGAAACCAATTTGAAAAAGCAGGGTATGCTGGGATTGACTTTCGTCAATACTGCCGACTACGATAAGGTTCGCCAGGACGATACCATTGATATCCTTGGTTTGGATACGATGGCTCCTGAGAAAAACCTGACGGTAGTACTGCACCACGCCGATGGTTCCGAAGAAAGCTTCGAAGTAGCTCATACTTACAACAAAGCCCAAATTGGTTGGGTAAACGCTGGTTCTGCCCTGAACAAAATTCGGGAGGAATTGCAGGCCTAAGCGCATGTTTGGAGCTTGCTCCTGCTGAAAACCAACATATTAGGAACCTGGCGTTGAGCTAAAATATTCACCTCGGCTCAGCCGAGACTCATATTTGACCTCTTAGCCAAAACCCTAATCTGCTGATTTTCAAATAGAATCCGCTCCAACTATACTCTAAGTGCTTGTTTAGAGGTAATCCCTGAAGTATATTCGGGCAAGCTATTCAGGCTGCAAATCACAGGTTTTGGAACCTCACTTCGGCTATTTTTTCGTCCTTAGCGCCCCTAAGGGCTCAAAAATGAGCCTTGCGAGAACCCAAAACCTGCAATTTTCGCTGCTAAAGCACCACCTCCAAACAAGCACTAAGCAACTAGAAGTTTATTTTTTTGAGAAGATAGAAGAGGCGATTCCTTTTGGAATTGCCTCTTCGCGTTTAGTGCATGTTTGGAGGTCGGATTTGCTGGCGAAAAGCATCCTTTTCTTGATGAAACAAGGCGTTTTTTGAAATGCATCTCGGCTGAGCCAAGACGGATAAGAAAAAGAACGATGTGTCATCAAAAAAGTGTTGTTGTGCAGCCCAAAGTTTGACCTCCAAACATACACTTAGACAGATTGAGTGAAGTTTATTTCATTTCAAGTTGCCGAATCACTTGCTCGGCCTACCTCCTCCAGGGAGGCCTGATGAGTGTCGCTAGGCGCAAATGGCTGTTGAATAATTCGCGCCTCCATCACATCCCCCCGCAACGGTCAAAATTGGCAAGGTTGCCTCTATATACCAGGTGGATTTTAATCCGATTCTCCTCGCAAAAAAATCTATTAGAAAATGTCTCCGGCGGCATCTTTGGCAGCGCCCAAAAAGTCAAAATCAGGACTGTGAATTTCTCGCCGCCACTGTTTTGGGGGGCAAACTCTGGTTGCACATCCAGATATATCGATATAGCGCATCAATTTTTAGCAATATATTCCACCAGGAAACACCTAAAAACCGATACTTTTGGTGCTTGTTTGATTTTAGAGCATGTCTGGAGGTAATCATTCAGTCTGCAATTTTCGCTGCTAAAGCACCACCTCCAAACATGTACTTAGCAACATGGAGTAAATAACAACTTATGAAAACTTATGTCAGTCTTTTTACCTGCCTGATGCTTATCGCAGGAACGCTTTTTAGTCAAAACAATTCCAACCACGCCAATAAATTTGAACAACTGGGCGCCATACTCCCCGATGCAAATCAGTACCGGGCCATGGACGGCTCGCCAGGACCGGAATATTGGCAGCAGCGCGTAGATTATAATATCGAGTGTGAATTGGATGTGGAGAACCTGCAGTTGCGGGGAGAGGAATTGATCACTTACCACAATCAATCACCAAATTCGCTGCGTTATCTTTGGTTGCAACTGGATGAAAATCAGCACGATCCCGGGGCCGATAATCATCGGTTTAATTCGAGCAAGATCAAAGATAAGATGAATGAATTGGAGATGCGCAGCCTCGAACCCTGGCGGGAACTGGATAAATACGGCCACAAAATTCAAAAAGTGACGGATGCCAATGGCGGCGACTTAAAATACATCATCAATAAAACGATGATGCGCGTTGATCTGCCCCAGCCTTTAAAACCAGGAGAGAACTTTTCTTTCCGCGTCAAGTGGTCGTATTACATCATCGATCGCATCAATGCTACCAGCCTGGCTCGTGGCGGGTATGAATATTTTGAAAAGGATGACAATTACCTCTTCACCATCACGCAGTGGTATCCACGTTTGTGTGTATATAGTGATTTTGAAGGTTGGCAAAACAAGCAATTTACCGGAAGGGGAGAATTTGCCCTTAATTTCGGTAATTATACGGTAAAAATGACCCTGCCTGATGACTATGTGGTCGGCGCTACCGGAGAATGTCTCAATTACAATACCGTCTTGTCTCCTACTGAATTAGAGCGTTGGAAGCAAGCGAAAAATGCCAAAGAACCACTTGAAATTGTGACGCTGGATGAAGCCAAAAAGAATGAAAAAAGGAAAAAAAGCAAAACCACCAAAACCTGGATTTATCAGGCTGAAAATGTGCGTGATTTTGCCTGGACAGCCAGCCGGAAATTTATCTGGGATGCTATGCCTCACATTACCGAAGAAGGCAAGAAGGTGATGTGTATGAGCTATTACCCCAAGGAGGCTTATCCTATTTATAGCAAATATTCTACCAAGACGGTGGCGCATACCCTCAAGACTTACTCTGATTATTCCATTCCTTATCCCTATCCGGTCGCCATTTCTGTGGAGGCACAAAACGGCATGGAATATCCGATGATTTGCTTTAACCCAGGTCGGGCAGAGGAAGATGGCACCTATACCGAAGCGGCCAAACAAGCCGCCATTTCAGTAATTATCCACGAAGTGGGGCACAATTATTTCCCCATGATCATCAATAGCGATGAGCGGCAATGGGCTTGGTTTGATGAGGGCCTCAATACCTTTATTCAGTTTGTCACTGAACAAGAGTTTGACAACAACTACGCTTCCTGGGGTGGTCCGGCCTACATGATTACCGACTATATGAAACTACCCAAGGATCAGTTGGAACCCATCATGACCAACAGTGAAAATATTGTGCAATATTTTCCCAATGCCTACCTCAAACCGGCTGCCGGACTGAATATGCTGCGCGAAACCATTATGGGCCGCGAGTTATTTGATTATGCCTTTAAGGAATACTGCCGCAGATGGGCCTTCAAACACCCGACACCGGCCGATTTCTTCCGCACGATGGAAGATGCCAGTGGGGTCGACCTGGATTGGTTTTGGCGAGGCTGGTTTTACACTACCGATGTCACCGATATTTCTCTGGACAGCATCAAGTGGTATAAGGTAGATCTGGAAAATAACCCCGAGCGTGAGGAAAAAAGCTGGCCAGAAAAACATAAAAAACCCTTCCAGGACATTACCAAAATTCGCAACCGGGAGGAAGGTATCAAGTTTCCCGTAGAGGAAGATCCTAAGCTTCGTGATTTTTACACGGACTATAAACCTTGGGAAACAGAGGATTCCGTGACCACGCAAACCGTTTATCTCTACGACGAAACTTATACCGATAAGGAAAAAGAAAAGCTATTTGGAGGTAACAATTATTATGAACTTCACTTTAGCAACAAAGGAGGCCTGGTCATGCCGGTCATCATCGAATGGACTTTTGAAGATGGCACCAAGGAAGTGGAGCGCATTCCGGTGGAAATCTGGCGACTCAATGAGGAGAAATTCTCCAAAGTATTTGTCAAAGACAAAGTAGTCACCGGCATTGTGATTGATCCCTATAAAGAAACGGCCGATATTGATGAAAGCAATAACAACTGGCCGGTCAAAGAACTGCCCAGTCGCTTCCAGGTCTTTAAGAAAAACAAGATGAAAGAACAGCCCAATCCGATGCAAAAAGCCCAAAAGAAGGGCAAAGTGATTAAGCCTTAGTGCTTGTTTGGAGGCGATGCTTTAGAACCCAAAATCCCGGTTTTACCGGGACTGAATGATTACCTCCAAACAAGTATTTAAAATTGTTTGAAAATCGTTACAAAGATCATCATGATCTTTGTAACGATTTTTCTCATCATGCCTTAGCTTCTTTTACCATATCCGACGTTTTGAGCAAACTTCCTTTTGGCAAGGACAGGACTTTTTCATAGATACCAATAACCTTTTGGGCAACGGTCTGGGTATCAAGCCCGAGTTCCAGAATTCTTTCTCTGCCGAGCGTATGCTCATGTGTTTCGGTAAAATGTAAGGCTTCCTCCAGTTTCCCGGCAAAATCTTGCGACTCAAAAGAAGCAATGTAACAACCGGGAGTATCTCCCATCACCCAGGCTACATCACCGACGTTTGTGGCTACAATGGGGCAACCACAGCTCATGGCTTCCTTCACCACATTGGGCGATCCTTCACTGAACGAACAAAGCGCCACTACATCCACGGCATTGAGGTATTTGATCACCTCATTGTGCGGAATATTGTAGCGATTGATCAGCGTCACATCCTTGCGCTTTAACAGCGGGATGGCGCTCTCCACCAGTCGATAGTTCTTGTTGTGATCGGTAGGATTACCCAGAAAGAGCACGTATTTTCTGTCAGATTTAAATCCCATTTCTTCGCGATGACTTTCTCTGGCAATGGTGAATTTTTCCAAATTGACACCATTGGGCACCAAGTGTGCTATTTTTTTTCGGTAAACCGCCTTTTCCAGGTTGGGAGATTTGTAGATGATCGCCTTGACAAAAAACTGGACCAACACCGTGATGTAATAAAACATCTTTCCCCGCAATCGCGTGAGCAAACTACCCGAAAATTTGCGCTGGGTATCGCTGCCCATCAGGGACAATACTACTGGTAGCTTTCCTGCGGCCAAAATGGCTACCAAACCGCAAAGAGAATAATGCGCATGTAGCAAATCTACTGGGTTTTCGGCCAGGAATTCGGCTAATTTACCAATGTTCTTATAATAATTCAACCACCCTTTTCCCATGATCAAAAAATAGGATAGATCAATACCCTCCTCCTGAATGGATTCACCCTGGGACTTAATGAAAGGGGCGATTTTGTAAAAAGCGGAATTGCCACTCACTACAAACAATACTTTCATTGAACTGAGATTTTGTGTTTGTTCAAAAGATTTATCGTTCTTAGACAAATATCTCCGATGTGAAATCGGGATAAACTATGGGCAAACTAAAAGGTGAATCTCAAACGCCTAAATGAGGTGTTGATTTGCATTTTAGTTTGACTCCGAATCACGAGATTTGCCAAAGACCCAGATTTATTACGCTTAAAGGGGAGGGACCATTACAAGAATGACCGGTAACTGTGATCTAAAAATTTACTGCCAGATAGAAGATTGGTTAAGTTGGTGCATAAAAACCGTAAAAGGTTGCCTGAACCATTTCAAAAGTACCTCTTTTTTTTTGTAAAAATTCAATTAAGCTCAGATTAATTGCCAATAAAATCACAATAGAATTATAGCTATTTTAAATCAAAGTAAAGCTATGTTTGTCGTGAATTCTATCCCTGAATTTCAGAAAGAAGCCAAATCTACTTTTCGAATTATCTGTCAATTACCCTTGGTTATTTCAATTTCTATTGTATTTTTAGTGTGACACGTTGTGAAAACATGCACTAAAAAAACAGAACACAACATTTACCAACTAAACTTAACAACTATGTGGAGCGAATTCAAAGCGTTTATTATGAAGGGCAATGTGCTGGAATTAGCCGTTGCCGTAATCGTAGCTGGTGCATTCGGAGCCATCGTTACCTCGCTGACCAATGACATCATCATGCCGCCAATTGGCTTGGCTCTGGGTGGTGTAGATTTCAGCGACCTGGCCATTACCTTGCAAGGTGCTGAGATGAATGACGCCGGAGAAGTGGTCAAAGAAGCCGTGCAAATCAAGTATGGCATGTTTATTCAAAAAGTGGTTGATTTTCTGATCATTGCCTTTATTATCTTTATGCTGATCCGGACTTACAATAAAATGCAGGAACCTAAGGAGACTGCTCCTGCTCCTCCTCCGGGTCCAAGTGAAAAAGACTTGCTGGCTGAAATTCGAGATTTATTGAAAAAATAAGCTAATGTTCTCGTGATATTTAAATAGCGGAAGTCGACGATTAGGTTAACTTCCGCTATTGCTTTTTTCAGATACTCGTCGCGCTCTTCTTATATTCTGATGAGCTTTTGCAAATATTCTCGTTCCTCCAATTGAACGACAAAATAATAGACCCCGGGAGGTACTTTTCGCCCTTTATGATCATTGCCATTCCAATGGAATTGATGCGCTCCAGGGGATAAGAGTGCTCTTGACTGATGCCAAACGATCTTTCCTGTGGCATTATAAATAGAGAGGGTTGTAGACTGTGGCCGCAGTAACGCAAAGTCCAATTGCACGGACTCTTGAAAAGGATTTGGGCTTACGCGAAATTGCTGTAATGGTTCTTGAAAGACGACCTCCTCGGTGGCGGTGCTCATTTGATCTAACGCGAGCATTTTTACACCCGACCAGGTGCCAATAAAAGGGATAATTGTATTGATGTACGTCAAAAACAAACGATCTTCATCTAATGTGACGCCCCAGGTCCCCAATTGATTTCCCGAAGTGCCATAGCTACTACATAATCCAGGCTGATCCGGTTGGGAAACATCCACAATACTGAGCTCGCTTCCTCCACTAGAAAGGAAAACTTGTTGGTGCACGGCATCATAAGCCAGCTGATTGACATGGCCGGCACTATTGATCCAAAGGTTAAAAGGATTTTCACAATTCCACGGGTTCCACCAGCCCACCTGATAGATGGAATCGGGTTGACTAATGTCTAATATTTCTAGCCCGCAATAGTCTACTGCAACATAAGCCAGATTACCGTTCAGCAAAATATTATTATATGCCTGCTGTTTGCCCAGTACTGCTTCATTGATGTAACGGCCGTACTCAGAGGGTTGGGCCGGATTGCTGATGTCGATGACTCGAATCCCCCCCGCGTCATAGCACAGATAGAGCAGATTATCGCGAATGTCCATACCTCTGGCATTGGGGTATTGTACATCGCCGGGGTTTTCTTCCGGGAAATTGATATCTGGTTGGTAGGTTGTCAGCCATTGGATCGCCTGAGGATTGCTAATATCAAGCACAATTAGCCCCATATTCATTGCCCCCAAATAAGCATAATCTCCTTCAACAATTACGATGGCACTTCCCTTTACCAGGGTATCTACTTTCCAAACATCCATCACCTGAGGGTTAACGGGGTCACTGATGTCTACAATGCCCAACCCTGCATGCTGCTGCGTACTGCCAAAAAAATTACCCAAGGCCAGGAATAGTAGATTTCCTTCCTGTGATAGATGCATTACTTCTAAATCTTCCAGTTGATCGGGTGTAATGGTATTGATTTCATCGGGAAGTTCATTGCCATGGTCTTCCCAGATTCGGAGTCCGCCACTTTTGGCCGCTAAATAGAGATAGGGCCGATTTTGCTCATCGACCACCAAAGATTGTGGAAGCGCGGGAAAGGTTTGCTTTTCCCACTGCAATTCCAGCCCGAGCGTATCTGTATTTGCCGAAAGGCTGGAGATGCATAAATTTAAGGTCAATAGGAATATTAAATGGAATGGTTTCATCATGGTAGGATTTATAGAATAGCTATGATTTAGTGCCTGTTTGGAGGTCAACCTTTGGGCTTCAAAACAACACTTTTTTTTGAGTGCATGATTGGAGGTAGTCCCTGAAGTATATTCGGGCAAGCTATTCAGTCCTGGTAAAACCGGGATTTTGGAACCTCACTTCGGCTATTTTTTCGTCCGTCTCGGCTCAGCCGAGACGGACGAAAAATGCCTTGTTTTACCAAAAAAATGATGCTTTTCGCCAGCAAATCCGACCTCCAAACA
>CAXHCA010000150.1:0-16560 GCA_964015035.1 uncultured Saprospiraceae bacterium | reverse complement strand
ATAAGAGACAGGAGATAGCCTCCCCAGCTTACAAAGCTCTCAGATATGCAAAAAAAGCACCACTTTTTCATCATTATTCTGTTTTGCTTCACTTTTAATGCTTCAGGTCAATACAACTTCAACAAAAGGTTTGATTCAAACACCTTGGCCTCGTATTTAACAAGTATCATAGCCACCGATAGTTGTTATTATGGTACTGGTATCTACGTAGATACGCTCCCCTTTCTTCAAGTAGGAAGTATGTTTGTTAAATTTGATTTGATGGGAAACCCTGTTTTTACAAAAAAGTTAATCAATCCAGAACAAAGTTATGAACTGAGAACTAATACACTAACAGCTACAGAAGATGGCAACTTTGTAGTAACAGGCCTCACTTATAATCCTGTTATGAAAGGTATGCTGATTAAATTTAATGCATTGGGAGATACTCTTTGGACTAAAGAATATATAAATCCGTTCTATCCAATTCGAGAATTTATACATCCTTTAGCTATGGCCCGAACAAACGATGGTGGTTTTGCAATTTCTTGTTGGATTGAAAAAGCTCTTGGAAATGCGGATATATATATCATAAAAGCAGATAGCTTAGGAAATAAGGAATGGGGAAAAGTATATGGTAATGCTATGTATGATCGTCCTGAATCTCTGATCGTAACTCCTGAAAACAAAATTATCCTTGGAGCCATTCGTACAAATGATAACACTACGAATGATAATTACACTTACTGGACCCATATCTTTCAGGTAGATAGCCTCGGAAATCTGGAGTGGGACTATGTTTCTCCTTTTGCAGGTGGATTGAAGGATGCAGCCAACGACATGGTACTATTGGAAGATGGCAGTTTAGTAGTGGCTTCCGGCATAGGTACAGAATATGAGCGTACCTCTGTAAATGTGGTATGGTTTGAGAAAATGTTATTCAAACTGGATGCAGCACAAGAAATTAATTGGGAGAGGGTTTTCATTGGAAATCAACCTACAAGTTTTACAACACTTAACAACGTCATAAGGCTAACTGATGGTAGTGGCTATATAGCTGCCGGAATCACTCCTCAGCCCCCAGAAAACCCAAACAGTGATGATTGGGTGTCAGAAGGCTGGTTGGTTAAAGTGTCACCTGAAGGAGACAGCCTTTGGGCGAGATCCTATGTAGGAATAGAAACTGCGAATAGTCGGCATCAGGTGATTGATTTGAAGGAAACAAACGATGGTGGCCTAATACTTTGTGGAGAGTCACGCAACCCTTATGCAAATTCTATCCCACAACAAGCTTGGCTCCTTAAACTTGATGCATTCGGTTGCCTAGTTCCCGGATGTCAAATCACCAGCATTTTGGAAGAAAGCGCCGAGCAAATCCGATTAGATATTTTTCCCAATCCCACCACAGATTATCTCAATATCTACTTTAAAGCAAGGCAGGATGCAAAAATAGCGACCTTTAGAGTGGTAGATGCACAAGGCCGAATCATGAAAACATTTCACAGTGAACGGTCGGATGTCACTTTCTTGCTACCGGTTTGGGAATGGTCGTCAGGAATCTACTTTCTACAATACCTGGAGAATGAAAAAATAAAAAGCATTCAAAAGTTTATTAAACAATAAGATCATGAAAAGGCTTCTATTTCTATTCGTCATAATTTCTAGTTCCAGCCTCGCTTATGGCCAACTAGATTTTGCTCCTTTGGGAGCTACTTGGTATACAAGGCAGGATTGTCCAGCCCTTCCTTTGACTTTTTATAGTCAATTTACGGTAACGGAAGATAGTATCATCCAAGGTAAATATTGTACCTTGATTAATACTTGGTCGTGTGATGTAAACTCTAATGGCGATATTTATGTACATCAGGATGGCTACCGAGTGTACATCTACAATGAATATGATCAAGAATTCCAATTAGTTTATGACTTTTCTAAAAGTGTAGGTGAGTCTTGGAAAGTGAAAGTATGTGAAGAGTATTCAACCGATACTTTAATTGTAATCATTACCGAGTCAAGTGGAATTCATAGAGGAGCGAAAGTTCTTCGCTCCGATAGTTCTGTGCTATATAATTACCTAGAATTTGGTGAAGGTTACGGTACAAAATTCGGAACAGGAAAGCTATTATTGCCATCGCCAATTATTGCAGAGCCGCCCTGCTCTGATGAATTACTTTGCTACGAAGATCCTGTAGAAGGCTTCATTATTACTATAGATAACTGTGTCAATACAAATACTAAATCTCCATATTTATCTAATGCTGAGTTGGTCATTTTTCCCAACCCGTCTTATGGTGAAAGTAATCTTCGCTACGACATTCCCAGTAACAGTCGAGGAGACGTATTTATCTTTGATGCCATGGGAAGGAAACACGCAGAAATACGACTTAACCAGTCGAAGGAATCAGCGGTATTACCTTTGCTTTCTCCAGGGCTTTACATAGCGGCGCTTGTTATTGACGGTAAAATAGTAACCAGTGAAAAGTTTATCAGACTTTGAGATGGTAGTGTTCTACAAAAACAATTCCATCTTAATATTACTGCGCTCATAAGGCGAAATAGAGCCTCCGACTATTTTTTTGAAACCCAGTTTATAATACAAATTGATGGCCGGTTCTAACTTGGTATTGCTTTCCAGAAAGAGGCGGTCTGCCCCCAGGTTTTTGGCTTTGTTGATGATGGCTTGGGCCAATAGCCAACCGATACCTCGACCTTGGACGGAAGGATCAACAGCCATCTTGGCCAGTTCATAGGTGGAATGATCCAATTTGATCAAAGCACAGGCGCCTACCGGTTTTTCTTGGTAAAGGGCCATGAAGATGTGTCCTCCCGGTTTGATGATATAGTTGTCGGGATCGCCGAGGGCTTTGTGATCCGCTTCCTCCATTTTGAAATATTGCTTGATCCAGGCTTCATTTAAATCGCGGAAGGCATTGCGATAAGCAGGCGTATACGCCACAATTTGCACTTGATCCGCCTCATTTGTTTTGCGAATGTCCGCCACTCTTTCCAGCAGACTTTTCTGAACCAGCGCCTTTTCTAAATCGTCGATGGCTTGCCAGATATTGTGTTCTGTTTCCTGTAGTAGTTCCCAAACCCCTTCGTGTACGTATTTACAAAGTTTGTCCATCGTGGGGCGCATGGTTTTCCCCTGTTCGGAAAGGTCCAGCATGCTTTTGCGTCCGTCGGTTTTGTCTTTGAGCGTAACCAATAAACCACGTTTGCGCATTTCCCGGGCAATCTGGCTCACAGAAGGGTGGGTATGCCCAATTTGCTCGGCAATCTCTGTCACACTGAGCGGGCCGGCATGTGCCAGTGTGTAATAAACCGGAAACCATTTGGGCTCAAAATTGAGTTTTTCCAACTGATAAATATGCATTGAATCCTGCGTAATCGTTTCACTCAATCGGCGTAAGCGGCTACCGAGCGCCATGATACCTGTCCGCTCATAGAAGTCCATTGTTGTCGGGTTTTGAAGCGTCATTAGTATGATAATTAATTACGTAAGTAGTTACGCAAATTAAAATAAATCTATGATTAAGTCAAGTCGTTGGCTGGAGAAATATCTGTTTTTCTAAAGTTTTCCAGTGTAGATGGCTGATTTTTCCCATAAAACAGATACATTTACGTAGTAAACTACGTAGTTTAAGACCTATAAACGCATGAAGAAAGAGCAAGAATTAGGGTTTCGGGTAATGACTTATTTACTGAAGCGATCGTATGATCATTTTGTGTGGGAGAGCAATCAATTGTACCGGGAACTGGATGTAGGAGTGGAAGCGAATTGGGTGTCTGTTTTTACTTTATTAGAAATGGAGGGAGCACTTTCGGTTACTGAGTTGGCCAAGGCACTGGGGTTAAAACATCCGACCATCCATGCTCTCGTCAAGAAAATTATGAAGAAGGGATACATTGCCGAGGAAAGTGACCCGGAAGATGGGCGTCGACGCATTCTGAGGCTAACGCCGGCCGGGTTAAAAAAGAAAAAAGCAATGGAACCCATTTGGGGTGCGGCGGAGTTAGTAGGACAAGAGCTGTTGCAAGAAACCGGTATTGATTTACTGGCTGGGTTGCAGCAACTTCTGGCGGCGATGGATCAAAAGTCTTTTGCCACCCGGATTAAAGAGAAAATGGCTGAGCGCCAATAAAGAATACTTCATGCTTTTTGCGCCCCCACATACCGCCGGTGTTTTGACGCAGTTGGTGGTCGGGGGGCGCTCTTTCTTATTTTATCACTTTCCTGATCGCTGATATTTTCAATTGGTTTACCTCACTTCAATACATTAAAGATAAGGAAAGTTGGGTAATCGGGCTTTTTTTGACAATTTCAGGGCTAACTTTACCACAAAGTATACTTATGGACATTTTTGTTATTGCTACGTTGCTCATCGTTTTATCGGCTATTTTTGGTTATGTCAACGTTCGATTTCTAAAACTACCGGTCACCATTGGCCTGATGATCATTGCGCTGATATTTTCACTGGCGACGATGCTGGTAGGTACGGTATTTCCAGAAATGCTTGCTTATGAGAAGGAATTGATTGGTCAAATAGACTTCGAAGAAGTATTGATGGAGGGCATGTTGAGTTTCCTGCTTTTTGCCGGGGCACTGCACGTGAATTTTGCTCAATTAAAAGATCTGCGCGGCCCCATCATCCTCTTTGCTACGCTGGGGGTAGTGACCTCCACCTTTTTGGTAGGAGGATTAACCTATTTGTTATTAAACCTTTTGGGATTACCCACTGCTTTTATCTATTGTTTGCTGTTTGGAGCACTTATTTCGCCCACAGATCCGATTGCAGTAATGGGCATACTCAAGAAGGCAGGTGTTCCTAAAAAGTTGGAAGTCAAGATTGTAGGTGAAAGTTTGTTCAATGACGGAATCGGTGTAGTTGTGTTTTTGACCATCTTTGGCATCGCCGCGTCTGGTACTCCCCATTTTGATTTTGGCGAGATCGGTTTGCTCTTCTTGGAAGAGGTCGGTGGAGGTATTATTCTGGGCTTGGGCTTGGGTTATGTGGCTTACCGACTGATGCGTTCTATTGATAATTATGAAGTCGAAGTGATGATCTCCCTGGCCATTGTGATGGGCGGTTATCTGTTGGCCAGCAAATTGCATTTTTCGGGGCCACTGGCCATGGTGGTTGCCGGGTTGGTGATTGGCCATGAAAGGTTTCGCACTTCTTCCATGTCGGAAGTCACGGAATTGTATGTAGATAAATTCTGGGAATTGATGGACGTTTTATTTAATGCCATCCTTTTTGTGCTGATTGGGTTAGAAATCCTCATTCTTCCTTTTGAACAGTCCTATTTAACGGCAGGCATCTTGGCCATTCCTATCGTCCTACTGTGTCGTTACGCTTCCCTGTCACTGCCGATTGAGATTTTCAAAAAGAAGCTGGAATTTATTCCCAAAACCAACCTCATTATGACCTGGGGAGGACTACGTGGGGGTATTTCTATTGCCTTGGCTCTATCCCTTACGGAAGAAATGTCAAGAAATTTAATACTAAACATGACATATATTGTGGTTGTCTTTTCCATTGTTATTCAAGGACTTACTGTTGATAACCTAGTGAGACGTATTCAGTAAAACAACTCCGAAAGTTTTTTTCATATATAAATATTTCTTGCGTTTGTAGATTAGATATTATACATTTGAACTATATCAATTACAATATGATTGATTTTTAGTCATCCGTCCAAGAACTCCCCCCACCGTTTTCAAATTGACCTATATCCGGATTGGAAAGGCCATTTGGCCAGGTGGTTTCTAGTGTTCAATCTAGGATATAAACTTTTATTAACCCAAATTACTTCATACGCTAAAGGCTTTTAATTAAACAAGTATTTTACCTAGATTTTTGTCCAATGGAAGTTGGTATTGATGCATGATTGATCCACTCCTTGGTACAAACCAATGTTGTCTTGATTACCCAAACACGAGGCAATGTCGGAGAAAGTTGCTTGCTAGTTGGATGAGTATCATTTGTGATACATCATTCACACTTACACATGAAACATACTATGGGTAAACTGTGCAGAATATTGTTAAGCCAGTTTAAACCCAAACACAAAAATGCAGAAACTACTAGCAACTCTAATCTTTGGAGCATTCTATCTATTGAATTGCTCCGGACAGGACTATTCGGTCCATTTGAAAAGTGCGATGGTGGTGCCTTTACCAGGCAATCACTTAACGTTGGAAACGGAAGCCACTACTTTTTCCGGATACCAATACGTTTTGGTTCAGTTTTACAAATCGCCGACAGTAGAAGAACGCGAAAAACTGAAAGCTTCGGGCATTCAGCTGTTGGACTATGTGCCACACCTTACCTGGTTGGTGCGCGCTTCAGTTGGAGCTAATTTTCAACGATCAAATATTCGCGCGGTTTTACCACTCAAACCGGAAGACAAGATTGATCAAAATCTCCTTTCAGGTAATATTCCTATGGAAAGTTACCGTGCGGAAGGTATTTTGGTACGGGCTTTTCCCTTTCCCGGTATTCCTGTCACCGAATTGGCAGCAGTCTTGAGCAAAGCCAATTTTCAAGTGATAAAATCAGAGGATCACTATGTGAAAGTGATCGTTCCTCCGCCGGTGCTATTACAACTTGCGGCCCATCCGGCGTTAATGTTCGTGGAAGGAATCGAGGACAGCCCAATTCCAGAGGGCTGGAAAGCCCGAAGTTTGATGCGGGTCAACCAACTTCAGGGAGAACTAGGCACCGGCTACGATGGTCGAGACGTGAATTTGGCCATCGCTGATGATGGTACGGTAAGTCACGAAGATTTCCGCAATCGATTGATCGATTATACCACGGGTAATGCGGGCAATCACGGCGATATGACCGCTGGAATTGCCATTGGGGCAGGCAATATTGACCCTTTGGGACGAGGCATAGCTTCTGGGGCAACCTTGCACCTTTTCGACATTACCCAATACCAGCATATTCTCAATGCTGAGGAACAGTATGCGTCGGATGGTATTGTCATTACCTCTACTTCTTATGGTGAAGGATGTGGTGCCTTCTACAATTATTCAGCTCAAAGTATTGACCAACAGGTAATGGAGGAACCGGTATTGTTCCATTGTTTTTCGGCGGGCAATAGTGGATTGAGCAGTTGCAACCTTGTCTACGGTGGGTTGGAAGGCCCGGGGGGCGTCCATTATGGCAACATCACCGGAGGGCGAAAGGCTGCGAAAAACACCATTGCTGTTGGTAATCTTTATTTTGATGATGAATTGAGAGCCACCAGTAGTCGCGGGCCAACAGAAGATGGTCGAATCAAACCGGATTTGTGTGCACAAGGTCAAGGCAATTTGAGTACCAATACCAATAATTCTTATCAATTGGGGGGAGGAACCTCTGCTGCTTCTCCTACGGTAGCGGGTATTGCGGCGTTGTTGTACCAAGCTTACCGCGAATATCACGATGGTGTTGATCCAATGTCCGGGTTGATTAAAGCCATTCTCCTCAACACTGCCGAAGACCTGGGCCGCCCCGGCCCGGATTATGATTATGGTTGGGGAAGGGCCAATGCCAGTCGTGCACTGGACGTGATTGAAAATGGACAATATACCCAGGGATCCGTCAGTACTGGTTCGCAGGACTACCACGTCATAACGGTGCCTGCCAATACAGCGGAGGTAAGGGTAATGGTCTACTGGACCGATCCGGCGCCATCTATTTTGGGAGATCGGGCATTGGTGAATGATTTGGACATCAACCTACAAAGCGGAAGTGGTCAGAATTTTCATCCATTGGTGCTGAGCAATGCCCCTAACCTGGATAGCTTACTAAAGCCCGCTTACCGAGGTATCGATCGCGTCAATAATATGGAGGAGGTCGTGTTGACCAATCCCAATCCAGGCAATTACACCCTCCGCGTGAAAGGCCATCTGGTACCCGAAGGACCACAGCAATACTACGTGGTGTATAGCTTTATCAGCAATGACCTGAAAGTGACCTATCCGAGTAAAGGAGTGGGGATGGTGCCTGGTGAAACCAACCTGATCCGCTGGGATGCTCCGGATAACACAGGAAATTTTAGCATACAATATTCACTTGACAGTATGGCTACCTGGCATAATTTAGCTAATAGTGTCGCCGGACATTTGCGCCATTTTGAATGGTATGTTCCTTTTTCGGCGAGTGGAAAAGTATTTGTCAGAGTAAACCGGGCTGGAGTCACGGCACATTCTGAGATGTTTACCATTATTGGCCAACCCAATCCAGAATTCTATTATGTCAATGACCAGGCCGCCCGCATGGAATGGGAGCCGATAGCGGGGGCCACCCATTACGAAATATTTGCCTTGGGAGAGCAATATATGGAAGTCATTGGCACAACTACTGAATCACATTTTATTTTCCCTATTGAATTGTGGGAAAGCAATTGGTTCAGCATACGAGCTTGTATTGATCCTGGTAAGGGGCGTAGGGTATATGCCCAAGAGTACCTACATCGCCCCTGCCAGGTACAAGTTAATCTAGACTTACAGTTCGATTTATACCCTAGTGAAACCAGCTGGCAGATCTTGACCGATGAGGGAGAGATTATCTCCGCTGGGGGGCCCTACAATAACTTATCAGGAGGAGCTTCTCTAATAGAGCAAATCTGTTTGCCATACGGCTGTTACGAACTGATTTTACAAGACGAGTACGGTGATGGTATGTGTTGTACCAATGGAAATGGGCAGTATGTTTTACGTGATGGCGATGGTCAGGTATTGGCTTCCGGTGGGCAATTTCCGGCCCAGGTCATCCATGATTTTTGCTTAGCCCCCGGAACCAATGATCTGATGGTAGAAGTGATTAGCACCACCGCTCCTTCCTGTACGGGAAGTCATGATGGGGCTGCCCGGGTGGCGGCCAGCAATGGAAGTGGTAATTATACTTATACCTGGAGCTCTGGGGCTATTGGCCCGCAAGCCAATAACCTGGGAGCAGGATTGCACCGTGTCACGGTAACTGATGGAGAAGCACAGTTGGTTACCACGATCCAGTTGTATGATCCCAATCCACTGAGCATTGAACTCGATGTTAACCAGCCTTTCTGTAATAGCTCGGGCACTACCATTATCTCCAGTGAGGTGGGCGGTGGAACACCTCCCTATAGTTACCTTTGGAACACGGGTGTAGATGGTTCCGATTTAGAAACCCAATCCCCAGGGGCCTATACGTTGTCTGTTACGGATGCTCACGGTTGTACTGCCTCGCAGGCGACTACCGTGGAGCAGTCAGATCCATTGGGATTGAATACAGCCCAGATTGATGCCAGTTGTCACGGCGCACTTAATGGCGTCGGAATTGTGGCGCCTTCGGGTGGGGTAGCGCCCTACAATTATCAGTGGAGTACGGGAGGAACGGGGCCCGCGGTATTTGGCTTAAGTGCAGGGGCTTATACAGTTACCGTGGAAGACAATGTAGGCTGTATTTCAACTGCCGAAATTCTGATTGAACAACCAGATCCATTGTTGCTAGAATCAACCACACAACAACCTTCCTGTGCCGGAGATATGGACGGAAGTGTGGAAATGACCGCTACAGGCGGGACCTCCCCTTATTCGTACGTTTGGAGTAATGGCGAAACGGGGGCCCTCATTGAAGGACTAGCGGAAGGAAATTATCAGGTGACGGTAACGGATGGCCACGGCTGTCTACATACCTATGCCGGTTGGTTACCAGGAGCAACGCCTCTGCAGTTGCAGTTCTCCATCAATGATAATAATGTCAATCCACTGGTGATGGGAGGTAATCCACCCTATACTTATCAGTGGTCGAATGGTGCGACTAGTGCAAATGTGGTTGGTTTGGCAAGTGGTGAGTATCAACTAACGGTCACCGACCAAAATGATTGTGATATTGTTGGCGGTGTGACCATCGAAAGCATGGCGGGCTATTGTGATCTGCGCGGAAGCAATACTGCTTTTGAATGGATTGAATCCGTCACAATAGGCCAACAAACTCATATCAGCGGCAACAATGGCGGCCTGGGGTTATTTTGGGATTATCACTTTACGGTGATGAGCAATGAAAACTATAATCTTTATATACAACCCCACTTTAATGGTACCCCTTTCGGGGAATACTGGCGCGTTTGGGTCGATTGGAACCAGGATGGAGATTTCTCTGATGCAGGCGAAGTTGTTGTTACTGAAGGGCCAACGGGTTCTGCCATTAGTACCAACCTCCATATTCCCAGTGATGCCGTTTTAGGCACTACCCGCATTCGCATTGCCATGAAATATGGTAATCTACCTCCGGATTGCGGCATTTATGGGTACGGTGAAACGGAGGAATATTCAATAGAAATTTTTCCGGAAACCGATCCCCTGATTGATTTAGCGCAAGGGCGTGCTTCTGGTACAGTGGGGAATAACCTACAAGATGAAGGGATGCTTTTTGCTTATCCTAATCCTGCTGATCAACGGGTGCAACTCCGTTTGCCAAAAGGCAAGACCAATACGGTAAGCCGTTTAGAGGTCATGGATGCCAAAGGACAGATCATTCTAGCCAAAACCATTGACGCGCGCGATCGGGATGCTGCCCTCTCCTTGACAACCGAGCGCTGGCCGGTCGGACTGTATGAGGTAAGGCTGATTGACGATCAGGAAGTGCATAGCGTGAAGTTGGTGATTCAGCGGTAAAGAAGTTAGAAGTTTATTGGATGAATATTTGTTTGAAAAGACTGGAAGAATTGCGGAAAATGAGAAATTTTGTGATTCTTCCAGTTGCTTATACTATGTTTTTGACTCAAGTAGTTTACCGCTCTTAACGGCTTTTGCACGCCTTCTCCTCTAAACCAGATAAGGCCAATGGGGGCCGCTTGCCATAAAATTGAATGTTGATTCTATCGATGACCGTTTTTCGGCATTACAGCCTTGGGTTTTTCTCCCTTTTTTGCCAGGAATAAAGGGACTGCCGGAGGCAATTAAATAGCCCATTGGTATTAGTAGTGGCCGCTATTTTTGAAGACAAATACGAACAGTATCCTCTGTTGGATAATATTTTATTTGTCGGGCCGAACAGATTGCCAGAAAATCAAAAAACTTTTCCCTTCCCGGAACTTTTTTCAAAATCCTACAGTTGATCCATTCACGCAAGTTATAATTTCATCATTTAGGAGTTCATCCTCATTCCTAAAAAATTCTATCTTTATGATGGTAATGACACAGGAAAACAAAACAGAACGGTACGATCGGATTTTTGAGCAGGAATTTATGCCTCAAATCGAAGCATTGTATACCTTTGCCTACCATTTAACATACAATGAGGATGATGCCAATGACCTGGTTCAAGAAACCTACCTCAAGGCATTCCGCTTCATTGACAAGTACGACGAGGGAACCAATGCCAAGGCTTGGTTGTTTAAGATACTGAAAAATGCCTTCATTAATCAGTACCGCAAGAAGGCCAAGCAGCCTAATCGGGTAGACTATGAAGAAATTGTAGGCTACCACCACGACGAGGAAGACACCAACTACTCCAGCTATATGGATTTGCGGGAGGAGATGTTTCAAGGTATGATGGGAGACGAGGTAACCAATGCCATTAATGCCTTGCCGGTAGATTTTCGAGTGGTGATCTTGCTGTGTGATATCGAAGGGTTTACATATGAAGAAATTTCTAAAATAATTGATATCCCTATCGGTACGGTGCGGTCAAGGCTACACCGGGCTAGGAATTTGCTTAAAACGAAATTACAGGAATACGCGGCGTCTTTGGGATTTAAAGACAAGCGTTCCTAATTAAATATTATTGCTTAACTCTGCTACCTGGCAGAGCCCTAGAAGTCTGTTTATCCCCGAGAATCCATACCAATTATACAATCAAAAACAGCTGTCTTCGGTATAGAGACGGGGTAAACAGACTCTTTTTTAAACTAACGATCATGAATAGGACCATCACATTTCCAACTTGTTCGCCCATTTGCCTCGGAAGTAATCTACTGCCGTGGTGTTTTGGCAGCACCTGGTTCTTTAGTGATCGATTGGTACAATAAAAAGGGGTAACCTGGGTAGTTTAAAAAATCAAGCCATGAGAGATCAAAATTATCAGGAGCTCGTCAAAAAGGTGACCATGTACCTCGATAATGAGCTGAGTGAGAGTGCTGAAAGAGAGCTGCTCAGAGAAATTAAAGCCAATCCCGCATACTTAAAAGTACTCAGTCAGGAAAAGTCCTTCCGAGAATTTATAAAGAGTAAAATTCACCGCCGAAAACCTTCACCTGCCCTCATCCAATCCATCAAGGAAAAAATCCGCATTGCTCCTGTCTAGTCTTCATTTCATGTCTTGATTCCGACCGTCTGTTCAATGGTCAAAAATTCGGCTTACTGCCTATAGATCGCACCTCTAGGCAGTAGGCCTAAATGTGTTTTAGTCGTATGGTAAAATCAATCCCTTTATTGTTTTTCTTTGCTTTAATCGGAACGCTATTAGCAGCACAACGGGAATTACCATCTGACTTTCAAGCCCGTTTGGATCAGGCAGGACTTAGTTTTATTTATCCACTTGATGCTGGGTACAAATCTCGCAGGAATGCCCCTTCGCCTTACTTTGAGAGCCATTATACCTTGCGTTCCCGTAAGGAAAAGATGGAGATTCGCTACCATATTCAACCCTTCGATGCAAACGATCCTACTGCCGACCTACCGCATATCAATGCCAGTCGATTATTGCTGCACCTGGCAAGTAATGATGGCGATAAGCTGATGTCGGGCATCAATTTGTCGGAAGAAGTTTTGCAGGAAGATTATCAGGCGGATTGGGGGAAGCTCTTTAATTTTCAACCCAAATCGGGGTTTAGTCGGTATCAACACTGCCAAATGCTGGCCCTTTTTCTGGAGGGAAAGGGAATGGCTTATGTGCTATTCCTGTTTGACGATGCTCCTCCCACTTTGGAATACCGCAAGCAGGCTTTGGAATTTATCGATTCAGAAGAGAATTTGAACTGATTTTCGCATTGAATCTCCACACTTCCCCTTACCTTTGTGAGATAATGCCCTTACCATGCAAGAACCTATCAGCGTATTCGATATGCTCAAGATTGGGGTAGGCCCCTCTAGCTCTCATACCCTTGGCCCCTGGCGTGCCGCGCAAAGATTTTTAAAGGAATTAATCACTTCCCAACAGTTGTCTCAGGTCCAAAAACTGGAGGTACATCTCTACGGCTCTTTGGCATTGACCGGCCATGGGCATGGCACCGATTTGGCGGTCTTACTGGGGTTGGCTGGCGAAGATCCGGAATGGATTCCAGTAGCTCGGGTCAAAGAATTGCCCATCGATATACGACAAACCAGCCGGCTGTCGCTAAATGGCGAACATGCAATCGACTTTATTTTTGAACAACACATCCTTTTTCATTTTTCCGAGCGCCTTCCCGGCCATGCCAATGGTTTGATTTTTAAGGCATTTAGTGGTGATGAAGAAATATTGCTGGAAAGAACTTACTATTCCATTGGGGGCGGATTTGTGATTCGGGAAGGCGAAAAAATTGAAGACCAAGCCTTTCAAAAATTACCTTTTCCTATCGAGAAAGCGGCCGAATTGAGAACGTATTGTCTGGAGGAAAACGGCAGCATCTGGGAAGTGGTGTTGGCGAATGAAAAGCAATGGCGCACTTCAGCTGAGGTCAAGCAAGGATTGCTGCGCATTTGGGAAGTGATGAAACAAAGTGTCTATCTGGGATGCCACACGGAGGGAGAGTTGCCGGGCGGTTTAAATGTAACCCGTCGGGCAGCGCGAATCAATCGGAATATGTTGGGATCGGCAACTTACACGAATGCCGATGAATGGATGGATTGCATCAAAGCTAAATCCTACAACTTTTCACAGATCGTACGATGGATTGGTTGCTTTGCCATGGCCGTGAATGAGGAAAATGCCAATTTTGGACGAATCGTGACCGCACCAACCAATGGAGCGGCGGGAGTCATTCCGGCGGTACTATTTTATTACTACTGTTTTTCCGGAAAGGAGGTCACAGAGGATGATATTGTAAAATTCTTGCTGGTGGCGGGAGAAATCGGCAGTATTTTCAAAAAGGGAGCCACCATTTCTGCGGCGATGGGCGGCTGTCAGGCAGAAATCGGGGTGTCTTCGGCAATGGCGGCAGCAGCGTTGACGGAAGGTTTGGAAGGTACCGTTGGACAGGCGTTGATGGCCGCTGAAATTGCCATGGAGCACCACCTTGGGTTGACTTGTGATCCAGTAGATGGTTTGGTGCAGGTGCCCTGCATTGAGCGTAATTCTATGGGAGCTGTAAAGGCCATAACGGCTTCCAATATTGCCTTAGAAAGTGATCCTGATAAGGCCAAGGTGAGTTTGGATCAGGTGATTAAAACCATGTGGGAAACCGCACAGGATATGAGTACTAAATACAAGGAAACTTCGCAAGGTGGTTTGGCGGTGAATATATCCATTCGTGTACCGGAGTGTTAGTGCTTGTTTTGGAGGTAGTCCCCGATGTGAAATCGGGACAAGCTATTTTTTCATCCGTCTCGGCTGAGCCGAGATGTACTCAAAAATGAGCCTTGCGAGAACCCAAAACCTGCTCTAAAGCACCACCTCCAAACGTGCACTTAGGGCCAGTTTATCGTAAATTAGGCCGGTTGGCAATAACGTCTGATTTCTACTTATGTTAAAATATTAAATATGTTTATTTTAATATAAAATAGGGGTTTCTATTGATTTGTTGGGGTTTTATATTTAAATTGAAAGATCATCAATCCCCAAACGAGATGAAAACCCAGGCCAAACTGAATGCTATATGCTTCTATGCCAAAAAAGACCGTGCTATTAAACAAGCAACGGAGGCTTATTTTGACCGCTTTCTCCATTTCTACTTACAAGATTTAAAATACCAGGAAATTGACCTTTTGACTAAAGACCAGTTGGAAAAGCTGTGTACGAATGTTGATTTAGTGGTGATTCTGTATAGTGTCAATGTGAAGCGTTATCAGATATGGAATGCATCAACCATTAAAAAGGTGATTAGCAAACATCAACTAAAGTTATTATCGGCAGTATGTATTGTCATTGATAAATTTGAGCCAATAGAGAATCCTTTGGCAAAAATTCCCAGGTTACCCAATAACCACAAACCTATCGAAAGCCATTATTGGACTTATCTCAGCAGTGCATTAAATGTTGTTTTCCAAGATTTAATGCCCATTTGTCGGGAGCAAATGGCGGAGAAAGCGGCTGTTGAAAAAACTTGGCAGGATACCTTACAGGTAAATGAGGGGGAATCATACCAGACCTTTTTTGAAAGCTATCCACATTCCCCTTATGCTGAACTGGCCAGGAAAAGATATCAGGAGTTCGAGGAGAAAAAGCTTTGGGAAAAAACGATGGCGTCCAATCGGATTCACGACTATGTAGACTATTTAATGGCGGACGTCCTGGAGGTGAAACCCCATCGTTTTTTTGCCGCAGAAAAAATTGCGGAAATGGAAAGCGATGTACATCGAAGATGGCAAGAAGTTAAGCAACAGGGGTTAATGAAGCTGAACTATCAGTTCATGAACTTTTTTGTGGAATGGAATCGGAAAAGACTAGCGGAGCAAAGGCTTTCGTCCTTATTAGGTATGGATGGGGGAAATACTGCGGTAAAGCAATATGCCTTTGAAGCTCATGATTCCATGTATCGCCAGCCATTTGCGTACAAAAAAGAAAAATTTGATAAGAAAAATTTGGAAGTGACCTATCTGGACTACCTGGCCAGCAGGCAACGAAAATCGCATGAAATTGTAGATTATCAGGTTTTGATCACCAATTACCGGCATCAGGTGGAGAATGTGGAAAGCATACTCAAAGGCTCTCAATTAAAAAGAAACAATTTAGTGACCTTGGGGGTATTGATTGCCCTGATCGCTTTTCTGTTGTTACCATATTTAGACTGGATTTACCGGGGCTTTTTACTTTGTGGAATCGCCATTTTTGCCGGTATGTGTTACCTGAATCTTAACGTGGATATTAAGAATTTACGAAAAGTACTGGTTTCACTCAAAACGCTGAGCGTCTTGCTACGCGTGGCACTGATCAAACATGATAATCAGTCGGTGTCAACCATTATGAATTTTTCCCGGTATACGGAGCAGAAAGCAATCGAAATCAAGCAAAAGTTTACCATACTTTACTTCTACAGTTCTGTCACTTCATTTCTAGGAAAGGAAATGGATGTGCCTGAGGAATTCACTGGTGCTCTTGAAGAGGGGGAACCAGAGAATTTATCGACTACTGCTGCACTACGACCGGCTCGCTCTAGAGCTCCCCGTTCGCGGCCCGAATTTGTAGACCATACGGCCCATCTGGAAGATCATTGATATCGATGTTTAACATGAGTCATCCCGAATTTTGAGCCCACATACAGAAGAGGCAGTTTTAAATCTGTAAAGCGGTATCGAGGCTTCTTGATACCGCTTTCCTGTTCTATGGCACCAATGTCTTAGTGCTTGTTTGGAGGTGGCGCTTTAGCAGCGAAAATTGCAGACTGAATAGCTTGCCCGAATATACTTCAGGGACGGGCGCAGTTGCGCTCTGTCTCAAAGTTGGTAGTTAAAAGATCATTCTCATT
>CAXHCA010000149.1:0-16609 GCA_964015035.1 uncultured Saprospiraceae bacterium | reverse complement strand
ACTCCAGGCACCTCACGCGGGGTAGAGAGGTGGTCATGCGGCTGAATGGGTAAATTCAGTGTGAACGGTCATGATAAAATCCTTACTTTTATCATGATGATATTTATAACGATTATTGCTGCTGTGGTAATTATTCCTCACCAAAAACTTCTTCAAATAGCATTTTCCTTTGGAATTAGCTAATTTTGCGGAGCTCTACCAACCGAACCTGAATAGATACTGTTTTATCTTTTACTCGAAGCAACGATTTTCGAGCACACCAAACAAACTGATAGGGATCATGACCAATAGTATTTCCGACGCCTTAAGTCAACGCATTCTGGTACTCGATGGTGCCATGGGAACAATGATTCAACGCTACAAACTTGACGAGGCAGGTTATCGGGGAGAGCGCTTCAAAGACTTCCACCGTGATATCAAAGGGAATAATGACCTACTGTCTATCACCCAGCCGCAAATCATCGAAGATATTCATACGGCTTACCTGGAAGCAGGCGCAGATATCATTGAAACCAACAGCTTCACCGGTACACGGATTGCTCAGGCGGATTACGATATGGAGGATCTGGCATACGAGATCAACCTGGAGTCCGCTAAAATTGCGCGTCGGGCTGTGGACAAATACCTTAAACAACACCCCGGCGAGCAACGATGGGTAGCGGGGTCTTTTGGACCCACCAACCGAACGGCCTCTATGTCACCAGATGTGAACAATCCAGGCTTTCGGGCCGTCACCTTTGATGAACTGAAAGAAGCTTTTGGCGAACAAGCACGCGGGCTGATTGATGGAGGCGTGGATGTGTTGCTTTTGGAAACCATTATAGATACCTTAAATGTAAAAGCGGCTCTTTTTGCAATTGATGAAATCCTGGAAGAACGCAAGCTGGATCTGCCGATTATCATTTCCGGAACCATTACGGATGGCAGCGGGCGTATCCTGAGTGGACAAACCATTGAGGCATTCTGGATTTCGGTGATGCACGCCCGGCCCCTTTGTGTTGGACTCAATTGTGCTTTGGGAGCCAAGGAAATGCGCCCTCACCTGGAGGCCTTATCCAAAATTGCCGATTGTTATGTGCATGCTTATCCAAATGCCGGGCTACCCAATGAATTTGGAGAATACGACCAGGAGGCGGAAGAAATGCGGGATTACATCCGAGATTTTGCCGAAAGCGGCTTCGTCAATCTGATTGGCGGCTGCTGCGGGACCACCCCTGACCATATTCGAGCCATGGCCGAGGTTGTGAAAGGAGTAACTCCCCACCAGATTCCCGAACAACCAAACTATACCATGCTGAGTGGTTTAGAGCCACTGATCATTCGACCCAATACCAATTTTGTTAATGTCGGAGAGCGCACCAATGTCACCGGCTCCCGTAAATTTGCTCGACTGATCAAGGAAGGCAATCTCACGGAGGCTTTGAGTGTTGCTCAACATCAAGTGGAAGGTGGGGCTCAGATTATCGATGTCAATATGGATGAAGGGCTGCTGGATTCCGAAAAAGCGATGGTAGAATTTCTAAATCTGGTCATGGCAGAGCCAGACATCGCCAAATTGCCGATCATGATTGATTCCTCCAAGTGGAGTGTGATTGAGGCTGGTTTGAAATGTGTGCAGGGCAAATCGATCGTCAATTCTATATCCCTGAAGGAAGGGGAGGAAAGTTTTATCCGCCATGCAAAATTGGTGCGCCGTTACGGCGCTGCTGCCGTGGTGATGGCTTTTGATGAAGATGGACAAGCTGATACGGTTGAACGAAAGGTGAGTATTTGCCAACGAGCGTATAAGATTTTAATAGAACAAGTGGGCTTTCGTCCCGAAGATATCATTTTTGACCCCAATATTTTTGCCATAGCCACAGGCATTGAAGAACACAATGAATATGCTGTGAACTTTATCGAGGCTACCCGGCAAATCAAGCAACTTTGCCCTGGTGCAAAGGTGAGTGGAGGGGTGAGTAATATCTCTTTTTCCTTCCGTGGCAACAATGTCGTTAGAGAAGCTATGCACGCCGCCTTTTTATACCACGCCATTCAGGCCGGTATGGATATGGGCATCGTTAATGCAGGGATGATTGAGGTCTATGAGGAGATTCCTAAGGAATTACTTGAACGGGTAGAAGATGTGCTCTTCAACCGCCGTTCTGATGCGACGGAACGGCTGACCGATTTTGCCGAAGGTTTAAAAGGCGCAGGTGGAAAGACCGTGCAGAAGGACTTGGAGTGGCGTAAAGGTACCGTAGAAGAACGCCTGAGCCACGCGCTGGTTCGCGGTATTACTGACTATGTGGATGAAGATACGGAGGAGGCCCGACAAAAATATCCCAGCCCCCTCTCGGTCATTGAAGGGCCATTGATGGACGGCATGAATATTATCGGAGACCTATTCGGTGCAGGAAAAATGTTTTTACCACAGGTGGTGAAAAGCGCCCGGGTGATGAAGCGATCGGTCGCCATTTTAACCCCTTATATTGAGGCGGAAAAGGAAGCCGCGGGGGATGTTAGTTCCAAAGGTAAGATCCTCCTCGCCACGGTGAAGGGCGACGTACATGATATTGGCAAAAACATCGTTGGTGTTGTGTTGGCTTGCAACAATTATGATATTGTAGATCTTGGGGTAATGGTGCCTGCACAGAAAATTCTGGACGCCGCGCGAGAGCACGATGTACAAGTGATCGGTCTCAGTGGCTTGATTACCCCTTCGCTGGATGAAATGGTACATGTAGCCAGTGAAATGGAAAGACAAGGCTTCAAACTACCATTGTTGATTGGTGGCGCCACTACTTCTAAAACCCATACTGCGGTAAAAGTAGAACCAGTATATTCCAGCCCCGTGGTGCACGTGCATGATGCTTCCCGGGCAGTGTCAGTAGTGAGCTCCTTGATTGGAGGAGATGACGACAGTCGCAGCAACTTTATTCTCGATACTCGCAAGGATTACGAGCGCATTCGCGAGCAACGGGCCGGGCGGACTTCCAGAAAGAAGTATCTGACCATAGAACAGGCGCGAGAAAATAAAGTGCAGGTGGATTGGGATCAATTTGAGGCCGTAAAACCGGAGGTCATGGGGACGCAGGCTTTCGTTAATTATTCGATCGAAGAATTGACCGAGTATATTGACTGGACGCCTTTCTTTTCCAGCTGGCAATTGGCGGGCAAATTTCCCGCAATTCTCAAAGATGAAGTGGTGGGACACGAGGCCCAAAAACTATATAACGATGCCCGGAGTATGCTGCGACGCATCATTGACGAAGATTGGCTGGAAGCCCGGGCGGTGATTGGCTTATTTCCCGCCAATAGTGTGGGAGATGATATTGAGGTCTACACCGACGAAAGTCGTACATCGGTTCTACAAACGCTGCATCATTTGCGACAGCAAAATCAAAAAGCACCGGGATTACCCAATTACTGCCTGGCTGATTTTGTCGCGCCAAAAAGTAGTGGGAAACCCGATTATATTGGTGCATTTGCCGTGACCGCTGGTCATGGTATTGAATATTGGATCCAATATTTCCAGGAACAGCAGGACGATTATCAAGCAATTTTACTAAAAGCACTGGCCGACCGATTGGCTGAGGCACTTGCAGAATGTATGCATCAACGGGTACGCAGGGAATTCTGGGCTTACGCCAAAGATGAGTTACTTGAAAATGATGAGCTGATTTCAGAGAAATATCAGGGAATTCGCCCCGCTCCCGGTTATCCCGCTTGTCCGGAGCATACCGAAAAAGCCACACTTTGGAAACTATTAGATGTTGAAAAAGCGATTGAAATCACCTTGACCGATAGCTTTGCGATGTACCCGACCTCCTCAGTGAGCGGTTGGTATATCGCACATCCCGAAGCAAAGTATTTTGGTCTGGGTAAAATCAAGGAAGATCAGGTCGATGATTATGTCAAAAGAAAGGGATTTACCCATGCAGAAGCCAAGCGGTGGCTATCGTCGGTGCTGGATTTCTAACATTGCGGTTTAAAGGATTATTTCCTATCTTTGAATAGGCACAATATGAATCTATGACCGACACCAGGCCCAAATCGTCTATTAATTACCTATCCCTTTTTTTGGCTGCTTTAGGCCTGCTTTGGCTTTTCTCAGTAGTTAAGGCATGTACCCAGCAATCCAATAGTGGCGATACTGCAGCAGTTGTAGCAGAGATACCACCAACGGATACAACGGATATTGTGGAACCGGAGGAGCCCCGCATTCCACCTCCCGCTATTCCCGGTTACATTCCCTTGGAAGTGAATCCTTGTGCACGGAGTGCCGAAGATGAGTTGTTAATTCCTCAACTGTTGATGCAATTTTTTCGCTCCGATGTCTTGACACAGGACGGAGGTGTGACCTGGCAACCCAATCCCAAAATCGATCGGGCATTGTATAAAATCCATGCGCAGGATTGGCTGAGTAAAGTGATTTGTTTGCAAGATATCCGTGAGGTGGGCAATGCCACCGAAAGGTTGGCCATCATTTCCAGTACTTATGAAGGGAATAATTGCACTACTTGTACCCAATATATCGGTTGGATTCGATTTACAATTGAAGACAATGATCCCATCACCATGGTCATTCGTTCCTCTGACCGCAATGCTTATCAATTTGAACCCAAAGCAGCAGCGTCAGAAAATATAGGTCTTGCCGAAGTCGGACCCTACGAATGGGCAGTCGTTTTTACCGGGAGGGAAAAGGGAGAAACGACCACATTTAAGACGGATTTATTGGACCTAAAAGACTTTCATGTGCTGCTGACCGTACCAAGCGTACAGCAGCAGCAAGATACCGCAACCTTGACTGCACCCAAAGCTTTTGACTACCTTTTCTTTAAGCCCGTGGAAGAAGATTATTATCCTTTGTTGTATACCAGTCAATTGTATTGGCCTAGCCAGGATTCATTGGTCAAGACTACTCCGCTTACCTTTCACTACGACACCAAGAGAAAGCGGTATCGATCGGGAGACTAATGCTTGCCATTCATCGAATAAATTGCTATGCTCATCTATCTGTCAGTCAGATTGTTGTTAAAATCTGGCAATGCACTGAATATTTTCTTACTTTGAAAATCTACTAACAGGGAACCCGATTTGTTAACCTAATTTCCTTAACTCTTTAATTGAAGTTTATGAAACGCGTATTCTTTACTCTATTACTTTTTTGTTGTTTGTCGCAAGTTCGCGCCCAATTTGTTGCCGGGCAATTTGCTCCTGATTTTACCCTGACGGACATCAACGGTGAGGACTGGCGATTGTACGATTACCTGGCGCAAGGCATCCCCGTCATCATCGATTTTACGGCTACTTGGTGCGCACCCTGTTGGGAAGCGCATACCTCGCATGTATTAGAGAATATCTACCAAACTTACGGGCCGGAAGGTACGGGAGAGGTCATGGTGTTTTTTATTGAATCTGATCCCAGTACCGGTTTGCCACAATTGTTTGGAGACTTAGGCCCCTCACAAGGTGATTGGGTAGAGGGAACATCTTATCCCATTATCGATGTGCCTACCTTTTCCATTCCCGATGCCTTTGGCGTAGATGCCTATCCTTCCATCTTTTTGCTTTCTCCTGATCTGAAGATCATGCAAAATCTCTGGACCTCTGATTGGTCAGTGGATTATGTATACAGCCAAATTCAGGCAGTAACAGGAGCAACACCCGCAGTGAACGATGCGGCCGTGCATATTTATCAAGATTATAATGTGACTTGTTTTGACGCTCCGATTAGTGTTAATCTTTACAATACCGGATCAACACCGCTCACCCAGGCGAATATTCGTCTTTCTTTGGAAGGAGAAGAGGTGACCACTTTGAATTGGACGGGCAATCTGGCTTTTGGTGAATCTGAAGCAGTTTCTTTTGGAGATATTACTTTACCAGAAGTTGGCCTGAGTACCTATGAGGCGACGCTGGCCGAAGCCGATGATGAAGTGAATAATAATACGACACCTATCCGTTGGATTAAAGCGCCGGAAGCGACCAATCAACTGGTCTTCTACCTGGAATCTGATGCCAATGCCGAGGCTGATAGCACCCGTTGGTATATCCTGGATGAAGCGAATAATGTGGTACTGGAAAGTGGACCTATTGCCAATAATGTTTCTGAAGAAATGAGTTATACCTTACCAGAATTAGGATGTTATCTCTTTGTCTTCGAAGACAAAGGAGGGAATGGTCTTGGTGATGGATATTTGATCGTCAGTGATTCGGAGGGGGCGTTAATTTTCAGCAGTTCTCCAACTGACGAAGAGATCAGTAGTCAATTTAGTGTCAACAGCATTGTGGGGGTTCAGCCTGTTGAGCCGTCGGCACTAAAAGAAATTGCTTTATTCCCCAACCCGGTTACCAATCAAGCGGAAGTGCAGTTTGAATTATCAGAAGCAGCTCCATTGCAATTGGAAGTTCGTGATTTGACGGGTAAGGTCGTCTTGCCAAAAGCAAGTGCAACTTTTTCCGCCGGACGCCACAATTGGGATATTTTAACGACCCAACTACCTGCGGGTATTTATACGGTTTTCCTACATGCCAATGACGGTGTGAAGGCCCTGAAAATGGTGAAAGGGTAGGAGAACAGTGACAGCTGTAGCAGAATTCTCAAGATGATAGAATTTTCGGAAATTTTATTTTTGGGTGTTCTGCTGCAGCATTTTTGTTGCTTGCTAGACCAGTTCCACTGTGATCTTATTTTTACCAGAAACCTGCTTCTAACATTATTCTTTGACCCACCGCCTCACCTCTACATTCTCGTTCATCTCCAAGCGCAAGAAATATACCCCACCGGGCAAATGAGCTACCTGGAGAGGAATCATATCGTCCATGGAAGGAAGGGCGAATTGGCTCAGTAACTGACCATTGGTATTGAGTATTTGCACTGTCATCGGTTCTTCTTGAAGTTCTGCAAATTTTATGAAAAGCAGCGCCCTGGCTGGATTGGGAAATACAGAAATGCCTGAACTGTCTACTTCCTTCCAGGAGACAGCAATAACTTTGGAATAAGTAAACGCGCCATTTTCGTCTACCTGCTTAAGGCGATAATAGGACGAACCTTTGATCGGATTGTTATCCAAGAAGGTATAAGACTGAGGATCGTTGGTTGTTCCAGAGCCATTAACTTTAGTGATGGTTTCAAAATGACGGCCATTTTGGCTGCGTTGCAGGGCAAAATAATCGTTTTGAATTTCTGTGGCGGTTGCCCAGTTTAGCTGAATGCCACTTTGAGTAGGTTTTGCACGGAACTCGGTAAGTTCAACGGGTAAGACCCCGCCACTGGCCACCGCGAAAGGAGACAGACTGGTAATACCCACACGGGTAAAAGTATAAGGAGGCCCGCCATTGGCACTGCCGACAGGCCCGCTATCCCAGTAGCTTCCCGTGTAATGAGATAAATAACAATTGTCGCGATCAAAACCGCTCAATTCTTGGGAGGGGTTCCATTGTACGGTGAGGTTGAGCGAACCATTGAGCGTACCTTCCACATACCAGGTCCGATTCACCACGTTGGAGGTTTGTTGCACCCCATTGTCATTGACCCAATCTTCGACGCGTACCCCAAAATTACCGCTGCCGGTATGTTGTAAGATAGCCGGGTTATACTGGTCATTACCAATGGGAAAGAGTACACTGCTGCTGACCGGGCGGATCAATTTTCCGGCACTTTCATCAAAGACGTTGGTTTGAATATAGCTCTGTGTATGGAATCCGGAGAGGTCTCCAATGACTGTTAAATTAAAGGTGTTAAGGGTGATTTTACCGAGGCCGAGGGTTAAATTAGTGACCTGTAAATCACGCGCCAGATTAAGGCCATTGTTGTTGAAAAGGGTAAGGTTGTCCATCAAGATCGTTCCATTTCCACTGATGGTTTGTGGACCGTTACCACCGATGGTTACAGAGGTGCCTTCGCCAAGTATGGCCAGGGTGCCTTCTACTGAAATCCCCCCTTTAAAGTTAAAACCGGTGCCGTAGGCGCTGCCCTGATTGGTCAAAGTGGAGCCAAATCCAATTTGTGTAGTGCCATTTACCACAATGGGGATACCACTGGTGTTTTCACTGTAAATATTGACGGTGCCACTGCCGGAGGTGCCAATGTCCAGGTTACCCAGAATTGTAGCGGAACCACTAATACCCTGAAAGCGACTGGCGCCAATTCCAGGGTCCCAGTTGCCCCCTGTATAGTTTTCAAAACGTAGATTAGGATAATAAGCGCCAATAGTCGTGAAGTTAGGTTGTCCGGCACCGGCATAGCGAATAATCCAATTGGCAGAGGGCGGAATGGAAGACATACCGTTATCATAGGAATCCCGGTAAGCAGCGGCACTGGAATTATTACTCTTGATAAAGGTACCGCTACTGCCCAGGTTCCAAGTGGCGCCGCCTTGAAATCGCGTCCCGTTGCCGGAGCTGGCATTATCCTGATAAGTCCCATTGACCACCAGATCAGAACCGATAGCGGTATTGTAAATGAACAACTCGAGATCGGTATCGGCGAGGATGAGGCTGGCACCAGCTTCAATGATGATGCTACCCGCATGGGCATTATCAGAATCACCGTTATCAATATCGGTGATATTGATGGTATGACCAGCTTGGATGAGCACATCATCGGTAGCACCGGGAGGAGTACTGGCTGTATTCCAGGAAGTGGTGAAAATCTGCCAGTTGCCGGCTACCATCCAAGGGCCACTTCCGGCGCTACGGTAGGAGGAGGCAAAAAGGAGCGTTTCACAAAACAGAGCGAGCGCGAGAGTGAGTATTGTTCTCGTTTTCATTTTAGAGCATTAGGTCAGCAAAGAGAGCGTATTTAGGAGCTATCGCAAAACGATTTTGGAATAGCCTCTATCTATTGGACGCGGGCCACTCAAAAATTCCATAAATTTTACACGTTTTTTTTGATTTTTTTTTTGGCTACACGAGATGGCTGTTGTGTATATGTTTGATAATCAGCGTTTTAAAATAGAGGGTGATGAGGCCAGTAGGTTTGTGTTGCCCTGTCTCAGGCGGGACCGTATGGACAAGCCACCAAGGATCGTTTCTACAAAGATTTGGTTCCTCGGGAATCGGTTTTAATGGTTGGGTAAGATTTATTTCGCACTGGATTTTATTCAGATAGCGCACCGCTGGTGCGCAATACCTCTCCTGACCGTTCCTACAAAGATTTGGTTCCTCCGGAACCGAGGCCCAAATAGACCGCCTCCCCCGCCTCAACCGTCAAAAAACAGAGATGGGTAACGCAGTCTATTTATTGCCCACCGTTTTGAAGACAAATACGAACAGTATCCTTACTGAGACAGGGCGAAAATGCGCCCGGTGATTCGCGTTGCAAACGCTCATCGGCGGAGTAATAAACTGCTGTCTCCGTAGCTTAGAAAACGGAAATCCTCGGTGAGGGCATAGTCGTAGATTTTATGCCAATCGTCTCCTACCAAGGCGGCTACGAGTAGCATGAGCGTGCTTTTGGGTTGGTGGAAATTGGTGATCAGTCCGTCAATGAGGCGGTAGGTGTAAGAAGGAGCAATGAGAAGTTGGGTACTGCCTTCGAGGGTCTCCAGATTTTGCTCGGTCAGTTGTTGGAGCACCGCATTCAGACTTTCCTGAGGTGTCGGCCAGGAACGGTTTTCGTAGGGCAGCCACTGTGGAATTTCCATGATTGCTTCCCTTTTGCCCTTTATCACCTGTACGCCGTGCCAGTATATACTTTCCAGTACACGACTGGCGGTGGTGCCAACGGTGATCACCGGGCGTTCCTCTACAATGGCCTGATAAATGGTCTCCAGCGTACTTTTTTTAATGGCTACCGTTTCCGAATGCATGTGGTGTTCGCCCAGGGTTGGGGTACTGACAGGCTTGAAGGTGCCCGCTCCGACGTGCAGGGTGAGGAAGGTACGATCAATGTTTTTGGCTTCCAGGTTTTCGAAAACCCGATCGGTGAAATGTAGGCCGGCGGTAGGGGCGGCTACGGAGCCTTCGTAGTGGGCATAGATGGTCTGGTAGCGGTGAATATCATCGGGGGTGCTTTCCCGCTTAAGGTAGGGAGGGAGGGGGATGATGCCGCCTTCGGCCAATAATTCTCCAAAGGAGATCGTCGTATCTGGCCATTGAAAACGGACTTCAAAGGCATTTTCGCTACGACCCATCCGTTCGATGTGTAGGGGCATTTCCTTTTGGCTCAAAGCCAATGTGGCATCGAGTACGCCGCTTTTCCATTTGCGGTTATTGCCAATCAGACATTTCCAGGTGACGGCACCGGTAGCGGACAGGTTTTGCTGGTATTCTGCCGGTTGCAGCGGTTCCAGGCAAAGGATTTCGATCTGAGCGCCGCTGGGTAATACAAAACGCAGGCGGGCGTGAATCACCCGGGTATCATTGAAGACCAGTAGGCTATTGGTCGGCAGGAAATCCCCAATTTGCCAAAAGGTAGATGAAGTGATTTGTCCCTGACGGTAAACCAATAGTTTGGATGCATCCCTTTCCTCTAATGGGAAACGAGCGATGCGGTGATCGGGTAAATCGTAGCTGTAATCTTCAATGTTAATTTCTGCGGGCGTCTGCATGCTTTTTTTATTTCGCTGCAAAAATAGGATTTTTCTTTTCGATCTTGGTGGAATAGGCTGACAATAGGTACATAATCGCCGTCAACTCATGGATACAAGTCCTTAGGGCGTGCCCTCGGCTCAGCCGAGGTCGCTATGCTACGGGGCTCGTTATTCACTCGGCCGCGCCCTTTGGGCCGCGTCTGGGGCAGCTCCATGCGTCGCTTTCGCTCCTTCTGGTGATGCCCCACCCCTGCGCAGCGCTCACGCAATTACGGTGTTGGGAAAACCTGATGGGATTATTGCCACTTTGAAAATGCAATACACCCAATTAATTATGATAATCCCCCCGATCTTTAAGCATTTGCTCTATTACCGTTCCCGTATGTGGATTGCCAATCCTTTAAACCTAGGTCGTTGCAGTTGACAACTGCAACGATCCATGAATTTGGAAAGAAGTAGAATCTGTCAATTGTATCGACGATCGTGGAGAAGTACAAAAAAAAACCTTTGCTGATCAAAAGACCAGCAAAGGTAGCTTTAATGTATATAGTGTAGTTTGATTATTCAATAACCAATTTCCACGTCACCTCTATTTACCGTTCAGCTTTCAACAATTTCTTGACTTGTCGGTACTCACCTGAAGTCACTTCAATGAAATAGCTGCCGGTTGGTAGCTGCTTCAAGTCGAGTTTTTCTGGCGTATAACTAGGTTCTTCGACAAGACTTTGCCAAACAATCTGACCTACCTGATTATAAATACTCAGTTGAACTTTCTGACCGGCAAAAGCGCTTAGGTCTACCTGCAATTCACTAGTCATTGGATTTGGGAAAAACGAGAAGTCCTGCAATTGTGTCGCCTCTGGCAGATGATGATCGGTAGTCGGAATTTGCAGGTTCATGTTTCCTGAACCAGTGACCGAAACATTATCAAAGGTGCCGGTAACTATAGTGTTTCCATTATAATTCGTCACGATCAAACCTGCCTGAATACAGGCATTCATCGGGATATTAGCGACCAAAACGTTTTGCCAGGTCACGCCATTCGTAGACGCATATCCCACAAACTGGTTGCCCGTGCGGACCAGCTTCAACCAGGTTGCGCCGGGACGGAAAAACTGTGCAGGAATAGCATAACCATTAGTAGTCGTCCGCACGGCCCTACGGATAAAATTGCTAAGATTGACTAACAATTCTACTTTTTTGGCCCCTGGAGCTTCTGATTCCCGCAGAGTTATGCCGGCCCATCCTTGTCCAAGTGGGTCGATAGAAGTAATGTGGGCGATGATTTCGCCATTGCCACACATTTCTGATTTGACATAAGCCGAATTATCCTGTGCAAAATTGCCGGTATAACAACCATCACTTTCTAGTGTGAAAGATGCAGAAGGCACATCATAACTCACTGCGTTGCTGTCTTCGCAGCCAATGCCATCCTCACCAAAATCCATGAAACCACAAGGGAGGCCGTCCACTAGCACATCGGCAGTACAGGAGTTGTTATTACCTGCCTCGTCAGTTACCATTATGGTTACCACCACCGTCGTGCCCAGGTCTTCGCAGCTGATCAGCGGCGGATCGTACACAATCGAAGCGATGCCACAGTTATCCATTGCCGCAAAGTCGATCACCTCTTCCGAGTTGAAGCTCTCCTCGCCGTTGAAGACGACCGTATTTCCCGCGCAGGCGGTGATCATGGGTGCTTCGTTATCCGTTACGGTCACAAATTGGTCGCAACCTGCTGTATTACCGGCTGCATCATACACCCGGAAATGGATGCGGTAGCGGCCCACGGGCAACGTGATCGTAGCACCGGGAGTCACGTCTTCGAATAAGGTAAATGTCCCTAATTCATTATTATCTCCATCCACTTCTACATAGCGGAACTCGAAGCGATCGATCTCACAGTTGTCACTGGTGTTCGGCAGGGGCAGGTCGATCGTTGCCGTACACAGCCCCTGGTCGTTGTTTACAAATACTTCTGCCATGCAATCGATCATCGGATCTTCTGTGTCGACTGCAGTTCCTACGGTAATCGTCGTGGTGGCTGTACAGCTGGCATTGTCGCCGTCGGCAACGGTAATGGTAAAACTACCCGCCATCAGGCCATTAAAGGTGCCCGTTGTATTGGTTTGTATCCCACCGGGGCCATCGATAGAGAAATCATAGGTCGTAGCACCACTTGCTGTTATGGCGATAGCGCCATCGTTTCCGCCGGCACAGCTTACGTCCAAAGCGTCGACAGCGTCGATGGCTACTGCGCAACAAGAGGTATTGGCACTGCCGGGTGTACCCAGGTCGCCATCGCCGTAAGGAGTAGTAGCTGCACACCAGTTGCTGCCATTATTATTGTCTGTAGCGTTATTAGACATCGGGTCGAGTTGCATAGACGCGCCCACTGGGTCGGGAAAGGTTGCTCCATTATCATACTCGACACGGTCGATTTCGGTGCCTTGGCAAATAAGGATGATCTCATCGGAGCCATTGGACAGAAACCAGTTATTGCCGTATTCATAATCGACTGCTACACCACCATTGGTTGCCATATCGTCATTAATGCCCAATACGACATATTGGCCGGGATTGATCAGTAAGTCATCAGTAATGGTATGAGAATCAATATCATCATCGCGGATGACCATATTCTTCATGTTGATCTGCGCATTACTGGCATTGTAGACTTCAAACCACTCGCCGTAACTATCGCTTACTTCGTCCGAGTTTTGCATGATCTCGGTGATGACCAGATCTCCCACCGCAGGACAGGGCGGACAGGCGGGTACAGTGACGGTGACGACGTTAGACACGCAGCGACCATCTGCCACATCGACAACAAATATTTCGGCTATTTCGCCATAACTTACATTGCCTACGGTAAGCTGTACGCTCGAATTGATGGTGCCATTCATCGTTTCACCTATGATAGAATTACCATTCGTACTCATGGTGGTCCCCGCTTCCTGCACCTGCACACTATAATCACCCGATCCATCGACCACGTCAAAGCTTACATCGGCGTAGGCATCATCGGAGTTGAACCCATCGCCGCACCGCAGGTTATCGACGACAAGGTTGGTGATGCTATTACAAAGTGCAGGAACTGTCGTTACGTTAGCTTCCCAACCACAGGTATTGACTATAGAGCTAAATCTGGAGGCAAAAGTCAAACACCCACCCGTCGATGTAAAGGTAGTCATGCCGGCAGAAGACATAGAGGATAAGTCATCGCCATCGACAGAACTATTCCATAGTTCGTCATCACTAGAAGTAGGATTGGAAGCGTTTCCAGCGCTGCTCGAGCCCGTTACAGGGCTATTACCGTCATAAATGGCCAACCAATCAAAGGTGCCAAAAACACGGAAAGAAGTAAAATCTACACTGACCTCATTCCCTGCCGTAGCGCAAAGTGTGGTCACGGTAATACAATCACAGTTCGGGTAATCTCCTGGTGTTCCAGAATTCGTATCAGTGCAGTCACCACCCAAACCTCCATTAATCCCATCATTGGGGTCGGCAAAAATTTCACCCCCGTTTACCATTACGGTAGTCGTAGTGCCTGCCGTTTCACTGATGGTCTGCCCGTAAGTCTTTACTGTAATGAGTGAACAGGCCAACATCAACAAGGTGAGTTTGCTGAATGAGATAAAGTTAAATTCAATTTGCATTTTCTATTCTTGTTTTATGATCAAATCGGAGGACGGTTAACGTCTACCTTGGTGAAAATCAGATTGCCAGGCTTATTTTGGACAGGCTAGACCTATCAGACTATTATGCTTTGGGTATATCAACCAGAGCAGGCAGTTTTTGGGGTTAGGAAAGTCCTAAGGTAGTCAATGCTCCGTCCTGGGAGTATGGAGGGGGGGGGATCTATTCCATGATACGATAAACTTTGGGAAAGGTTACAGAAGGACGAGGAAAATTATTCTTGCAAAGTGGTATGCAGGAAAATCCGGGATGAGGCTCGTAAAACTTCCATCCTTCGGCTGACCCACCCGCTGGCGGTTCACTCGCTTGAAAGTCCACTGGACTTTCATTCCTTTTGCGTCGGAAATCGCTCGGCTGACCCACCCGCTGGCGGTTCACTCGCTTGAAAGTCCACTGGACTTTCATTCCTTTTGCGTCGGAAATCGCTCGTTCATCATTAAATCCATAACGATAATCTCCAACTTGGAATTTCCTTTCGGGCATATCAAAACCGAAGGGATAATAATCAGAGGTACTCAGAATAGCCGCTCCGTATTTTGTGAAAAATTGTAAAACCAAACATAAATTGAGCAAGCCGGACCGTCGCGTGAGCTGCCTGGACCGGGCCGGAACATCGTGAAGGCAGTGCCGCAGGTACCGAGCCGAATGGCGAGCGGGGAAGGGAGCGACCCCCGGGCCTAACCGGGGGGCACGCCCTCTAATTCTCCTTTTTCAACGACTCTTTACTCCACCCGCTTGGCATGAATTTCATCAAAGAAAATATCGTCATTAGGCACATCAAATTCGATGCCTTTGACCTTGCCATTATTGTCGAGCACAAACTGAATGGTGCCAAAGTCAAACCAGGCGTGTACCTCGTTCCATTTGATCTCAAAGGTATTGAGGTGCCAGTGCTCTAGCTTGGCGTCGAGTGATGGAGCGGAGGGAAAGTGTAATTGCAGCCCGTCATCGGTATTGTTGACTTCAATAGTGCCAAACATGTCATCCTGATATTTGCCGGCGTAGGCCGATAATTCGTGGGTTGGTTGGGTATCTTCCAGGCGATTTTTATAGCGTTCTTCAATGCGCTCCTTCTTGTAGTCTTCTCCTCTTTTTTGACCGTCCAGGCCCAGTTGATTCCAATCTTGTGGCTCAAGGCCAAATGCCTGATCCAAAATGTGGTAGGTGATGGGATTGCTAATGCCTTTCATGCCGTTGGTGAGAATGACAATGCCAAGCTTTGCTTCAGGTACGACGACAACTTTAGAATACATGCCATCGTAGCCACCACCGTGATTGTACACGAGGTGTCCGCCGTGATCAAAGTAGCCCCAGCCGAGGGCGTATCCGGCTACATTGCGGGTGGGAAATCGTTTTTTTGTGCCGGCACTTACCGTATAATTGTTGTGAGGCGTCCAGAAGGTCTGCTGCGCTGCTTCGGAGAAAATTTGCTGCTCGCCTACCTTTCCTCCATCAATTTGCAATTGTATCCATTTCAGCATATCATCTACGCTGGACAGAATGCCGCCAGCCGCTCCCATATTGTCCCAGTTGACATAAGGAATCGGCTCATTTTTGCCATCGATGGGTTTGTGGGGCTGGGCTACGTTGGTCATCTTTTTGAGATCTTCAACAGAAGTGCGTGTCCGGTCCATTTTTAATGGAGTAAAAATGCGCTCCTTGATGAAAGCATCCCAGGTTTTGCCGCTGGCGGCTTTGATGACCTCCCCGGCGGTGATGAACATCAAATTGGAATAACCATAACCCGAACGGAAGGGGTAAGCCTGTGGCACTGCTGCGGCATGTTTGACCACTTCTTCTGGCGGATAATTGCTCTTGTACCAGATCACATCACCGCTGAAGGTGCCCAGTCCGATGCGGTGGCACAGCAAGTCGCGTACGGTGGCATTGGCACTGACGTAGGGGTCGTATAGTTCAAAATACGGCAGATGTTTTTGCACCGGATCGTCCCAATCTAGCTTGCCTTCATCCACCAGAATACCGATAGCTGCGGCGATGAATGCCTTGGTATTGGAGGCGATGGCAAAGATGGAGTTTTCATCTACGTTTCCTTTCTTTCCAGCTTCCAATTGTCCGTATCCTTTGGCCAACTTGATTTCTCCATCCTGGATCACGCCTACGGCGATACCGGGAATATCCCAGTCTTGCTGCGCCTTGGACAGGTATTTGTCCAGCGCGGGATAGTCAATTTGGGCAGAGAGGAGTATAGCGGGAAGCAGAAATAAAGCAAGTAAGCGGTATTTGATATCTTTCATAAATGGTTAGTTTTGGCTGATAATTGCAAGGAAGTTGTTTAAAAACTACTTACAATGCCCAAAATCGTCCTTTTTGTCCTACTTTTCGTTCCGTACTCGCATTGATAGCGCTGCTATCATGCTCCGTGCGTG
>CAXHCA010000148.1:0-16673 GCA_964015035.1 uncultured Saprospiraceae bacterium | reverse complement strand
AAATCTGGATCGTTCAGCAATCTATGGCATTGATTATGGAGCCACTATTGTAAACAACAATCAGTTTATTAATTGTGAACGGGGTGTTGAAGTCTTATCAACTTATCCGTTTTCTTCATGGCTAGATATTTGGGGTAATTACTTTTCTGATAATAGTGTACATATCCTCGCCAATTCTCCCAAAAACCGTACAGGTCTAAGAATATACAATAATGATTTTCAAAAGAGTGATTTTGGAATATGGATTGAAGGGTCGAGTCGATTTTTTATGCGGAATAATTCCTTTTTGGATGAACTTTGGGGGGCAGTAAGTTGGCAAACAGGCACTTTCTCTAACCTGATTGACAATAACAGTTTTGAAGATACTTACCATGGAATTGATATCAGAGGAAAAAACAGCTTTCTTCGATTCACCAGAAATTGCTGGGAGAATACAACCAATGATGTAAACATTTTTAGTTTAGTAAATGGTACTTTGGGAGAAGTACGGTCAACTCAGGGAGGGATTTTTATTCCTGCTGGCAACTGTTTTGCGTCGATAAATAATACAGATATTTATGCCCCGCCGAGTGAAACAGTAGCATTTGAATATTTGATTCCAAATGTATTGCCAACATCTTGTTATATTCCTGCAGACAATTTATCAGATGGAGGAAGTAACAATTATACTATAGGTTACTCTTCCAGCTTTCAAAATGCCTGTTCCGAAAACTTTGATGAGGATGAAGAAACCATTAAAGACAGTTTGATAAGTGCCTATCTGGAAATGCAAAATAGCTATCAGGCGCTGCAAAACAATCCGGGAGTGGTGTCCTATCAGCGAAGTTATGATGATAGTAAAGCCAAATATGATTACCGGGAGGCCATGATGTTTGGTCAATGGCTAAAGGATCGAAATTTTACTGAAGTTGAAGCGATTCTTAGTCTGGACCAAAGCAAGGAAGGGCAGCGCAATCTGATTGGATTAAAAATGGTCCAAAAAGATTTTGCGAATGCAGATAGTTTACTTGCTTTATATCCTGGAACTACAGCTGAAGATTTACAATTTAAAGCAATTCAGGAAATCAACATTCAGAGGTTACAAGGAGGAACTAATTTTGCGCTTACAACTACACAAGCAGCTGATTTAAAAGCAATTGGTGATGATCAAGATACTCCGATCAGAGGGTATGCTGAGGCTCTGCTTAGTTATTTATCGGGAGATCCCTTTGAATTCTCACTATCTGTGGGACAAGGAAGTCGTCCTTTTGTTAATGAGGCGAATAATCATTTGGACCATGCTCCATATCAGTTATTTCCCAACCCATCCTCAGGAGCCTTTACGCTACTTTATCCTGCAACGATTTCCGGGCAAATCACCTTAATGGGCAGAATAATAAATGTAGAAGGCAGAGTTGTATATCAATTTGACCTGGATGGTTCCGGCCGCCAATCTTTGAATGTTTCTTCACTTATTGACGGAGTATACATCTTGCAGATATCGGATGAACACAACCCCATTTTTCAACGGAGACTGGCAATAATACATTAATTGAATCAATAGGAGCGTCCAAATGCCTGGACGCTCTTGTTTTTATATTGAATACACTCCTATGAAGTATTTTCTACTGATGTTCCTTATGATCTATATGATTTTGCCGGGATATGGACAGTCCTGGTTTAGTTATCACTATGATCTTAACAATGATGCGGAGGCAGGCCTGAAAATTTGCAAATCAAATAGTAGATTTGCCATATTAGTTGGGGCAAAATGTAATGGTAACACGACGAACTGTATAGAATTAATAAGGATTGATGAGCATGGTGAATTAATATGGGGAGTGGTATTGGATACTATGGATGTGGTGTTTTTTGATAACCTGGTGACCACTGATAGTGCCATATATGTATCCGGCCCGCTTTCCGGGCAGGATAGATTTGGAATAAAGTTGTTGCAGTTTAATTGGGAGGGTCAGCAAGTTCGACAGTTGGATTTATCAGAACAATTTCCGATGTCATCGGTAATTAATTTATCACAAGTAGATTCTTCATTAGTGCTTACCTTTAATAAACGAGGTGGAGGACAGCCTTTAGGGAACATACCAGATACCACATATTACTATTTCTTAGATTACAATCTGAATTATTTGCGCCATTATAGCTTAAGTTCAGGTGAATACCGCTTAGAAGCAGGGCAGGGGCTTCAAAAAGCAAGCGATGGCAGTGGGTACTATAGTGCCCGTTGGGCAAGTAATTCCACATGGTTGACCCCCAACTATCTGGACCTGATCAAATTTGACAGTTTGGGGAATGTGATGTGGACTTATCCAGCTGAGTATAGTGAAGTAGGGAGGTTCCCACACTTGACACTAACGCCCGATGGCGGAGTGGTCTTGGCGTGGCATAAAGAAGATTTTGAGACAATCGATCCCATTTATCCGCTCCCTTCTAAGCTCCTAAAGATTGATACCTGGGGTACACTGGAGTGGGAATATACTTTTGAATCTATTTATCCCAAAGAATTGGGAACGCTGTTTACTACCACTGATGGTGATATTGTTGGGATAGGACTGGAGGAACTATATGACTCTCCTGATACTGATTATGAAGTCACGGCAGGTTGGATATTTTGTATGTCACCGGAAGGGGAATTAAAGTGGGAACGAAACCTTCTCGATAGCCGGTATCTGGCTTCGGGTCTCGGGATGTTTCTAATTGATGGTCTTGAACTGGACAATGGAGATTTGATGTTTACAGGAGTACTGCAAGATACCTTCCCAGGAGGAGTACCTGCAATTAACAATCCAAACACCTGGGTAATTCGCACCGATAGTATGGGGTGTTTAACTCCTGATTGTGGTCGGGTGGAAGTGGTGACAGAACAGAGAGAGATTATCAGTGAAAAAATTGTTTCCTCGATTATTCTTTTCCCAAATCCTGCCACAGACAAGTTATTTATTGAAGTAAAATTCCCTGTAAATACAGAATATGCTATTAAAGTTTGCAATAGCCTGGGAAATACTGTTTTTAATAGCTCTTTAAAGAACACCCAAGTGGAACTAGATATATCTTCTCACCCAAGTGGGTTATACTATGTCTTTATTGAGTATAATCATCAAGTCCGATTTGTAAAAAAATATATTAAGTTATGATTAAACAATGGGTATTTTCCATAATCATCTTTTTTTTCATAGGAATAAATGTTCATGGTCAAATAGAATTTGCACCCAATGGCTCGAAATGGACATTTTCTTATGATAACTTTCCTTACCGGGGTATCGAAGAGGTGATTTATGACAGTGATACAGTGATCAATGGTATCACAGCTAAAAAATTACTGCTGATTCGTACTTTGGTTTATTCTAATCAGCCTTCCAGTGACACTCTAATAGAGCTGGGGGGAATACGCTATTTATATCAAAATCAGGACGAAGTTTTGGAGTACATTGATGGAATGTTCCATCCCATTTTTCGCTTTTCATTGCAAGCTGGTGATTCCATTCAAGTACCCTATAATGGAGTTGAAAACGTTTTTATTGAACATGATCGTATTAATGTATATGTAGATAGTGTTACAGTATTAAACATTGGTAACGAACCGAGAAAACTGCTGCATGTACGAGAAGTTTGTCAAAGTATCGATGAATCGACCTTGGCGAACTATTCGATTTTAGAGGGGGTTGGTCCTATTGGAGGTGGATATTTGTTTTTTAACGAGCAGGCTTGTTTTTCCTGGGGAGCTGAAATTCACTTCCGCTGTTTTCAGATTAATGAAGAAACAATTTATTCTTCGGTAGCAGATTGTTCTATCCTCACTAATTCTGCACATCTTCCGTTAAACAACACTAAGAGAATTAGTCTATTTCCCAATCCGGCAAAAGATTTTGTCACCATCAAACATGGATTTCAATCAAAATTCTCTTTACAGATTTATAATACTTTAGGACAGGTAGTTTACAGTAAGAAATTCGATAGCAAGAAACAGATCGTAACTATCGACACAACACAAACAAAATCAGGGGTATATTGGGCTCATTTTAACTTTGTAGAACAAAAATCAATTGTTCTTCCCTTGATTATCATGGGCCAGTAATCTATGGAGAATTATTTGGATAAACCTGAATCGGTGCCATATCTGGCGGCTAGTGAAAGCGATCATCGAGGGATTCAAGCACGAACTCCCACAGCGTTTCGTAGGGGATGAACTCTAACTCCGAACTTTGATTGGCTTCTTCCAAGGGGACCGAAAGTAATTTATCCCAGTATTTTTTTGCTTTTCGTATGACTCCTTTTTTATGGAAACTGGCAGCCGGAAGTTGCAGTAACATTTTGATAAAGCAGTTACTGCGGAAGGTGTCGTCTTGCCGGAGATAGCGGTGGGAGTAGGTTTTTAAGGATTCAACGCGGTCAATGATTTCACCGTACTTTTGCTGCTGTAGTAAGAAAAGCACATGTAAAATCAGGATAGTGATGTTGTTTCCTCGTTTATCTTTCGAATAGGTGGGCACTTCATTGAGGAATTTTTTGATCCTGTACTTTTGGGGTTGACTTTTCCTGTCCAATAGGATTAAACCTTTCATTATCAGATAACTAATAAATGCCTCATGTATTTTCCAGCGCTCAGAGATATATTTGTATTGTTGAGAAAAAGAAGAATGATTAATTCCTATTTGATATACCTCGTAAGCTTTTTGATAGTTTCTTGAATGAAAGTTTAGCAATATATTGTAGTCTAAAGCTATATACCAATTGGTCACTCCTTCCGGGACTTGATTTAAACACCTTTCTGCGGTTTTCTTGCCTTGCTCATAATCTTTAAGATGAATATAGGCGGATGTCATCCTGAAAAGGTAATGGAAAATGGCGGTCTGGGAAACGATATGCTCTTTTCTTTCAAAGTATTTTAGCGCTTCTTTGCAGACTTTAAGGATGTTTCGGTAATCGTTGGTTACCTGGTATCTCAAAACAAAAACCAAGTATGCTACGAAGTATAATTGATAAGACTCTTGATCTTTAAGCAACTCCTTCAGTTCACTGCTAAATTTCTCCGAAATACCGAGGATCTCTTTTTTCGTGGAGTTAGAATTCACATAATTGATCATGAGTTCAGTGTAGTATTCTTCGGCTTTTAATTCAGCAATATATAATGTGAGATACTTACTGACTAAGGTGTTGTATTTTTTGTAGCTTTTCTTGTTTCCTACTATAGTACCATAATGGGTGCGTAACAGTTTAGCAAATGCAAGTGCAATATCCGTAAACTCATATTTTTGGGCTTTTTTTATTCCCTTTCTTGCTAATGGAATTGCCGCTTGTCTGGCGCCCCTGCCAAGTAAAGCTTTAACGGAAAGAAGTTGACGTAAGCAGAAATGATAAGCTCTTTGATGTTCTAAATAGCTCGGTTGGTTAATGTCTATGAAAAAAAGGGTATTCAGTAATCTGTTCTTTAGCTTTCTCTTTAACCTGGAAAAGTATATTTTCTGATTTGAGGTTTTGGGGAAATAGTGATCTGCTGCTTCCTCCTCCCCTTGGAACTTACCTTCCACCAAATCATTATAAAGCTGCTGGATTAATGAATTGGAGCTAGTCGAGTTACCTATAATCTCAATCTGTTTCACTTTAGTCTTGGAAACTACCTTTGCAAGAGTGATTAAGTCTTCCATAATGTTTATTTCTTGACCATTTAAGTTTTTTATTTGTTGATTATCAGGTTTTTATGTTAAATAGTTGTGTGTTTGTGTAGAGTTTGATGTGTTTTTTATTGGTAAAGATGTTTCTATTCAAATCCTTGTTAAACCATAGTTTTAAAAAAATTAAAATTTTAAAACTATGGCAGTCTTAATAGCACTTTTGATTTCTTTAGGAATTATTACTACTCCAGAACAAGCAACTCCGGAAATTATCGACCAATATCAAGAAGTCATTTCAGGAGATATTGATATGTACTAAAAAACCATTGTCAAATGTTTGTATTTTTTCTAAATGATCCTTAGTTATAAAGCTATTGTTTACAGTACTTTATGTTTTTTTTGATGGGTTATTTGGTCTATCTGACCTGTTTTTTTTTCCGAAAAATACACTTTTTTTCAGAGAACAGACCCCCTATCTTTGTGCCAGAGGTTAGAACATCAAAACAGTTAGCGCTTTTCGGCATCAAGCATACCCAGCGTATTTTGCTTGATGCCTTTTTTAGGTTGGGGATAGTGAATGATTGTTGTCTCGACTGTAGATGGTTGAAAACCAATACTTTGAGTGTGCCTTTCCCTTTAGAGAAAAAGCTCAGCTTCTCTTGTAAGTTTCCTTAAATTCAGCTGTGTGTGTAGAACTTTTACCCATAAAGGGGTAAAAGCAGTTAGCGGTAAAAATTCATGGATTTTCTCTTCCCATGCAGATTAACTGCTGATTGGGTCCAGCATCCATTCAATATCGGGTAAAAGGTAAATCCGTTGGCACATGTGATGCTCACGCGGGGGGCGAGTCGTAGTGTGTGTTCAACGCCAAAATATGATGCCAACCAGAATAGGGCCGCAGCTTACTATTGGCGCGGTAAAACAAAATTCCGGATAAAGATAATAGATTTTTGCGGGAAAATAAAGGTAGGTAAAATAGGCAGCCCCTTCCCTACTATTTTTTGGCTTAAGACTAAACTAGTGAGCGTAAAGCAGGGGCTGCTTAAAAATTTAACGCCTATATCATCAAACTATAACCTATACGACCAAGTGCGTTGATTCGCTGCTTTGTGTTAAAAAAAAATTAACGAAAGGTGAATTTGTATCTAAACAATCTGATCGTAACTGTCTACTAATTGCTTCAATTCCAGTAGGTAGGACTGTTTTTGTGGCGCCCGGCGGCGCTGATTGGTAGGCGTGAAAAAATGATGATGTTCCAGAAATTTTACCTGTAGGCGATTCCAGGCTTGCTCGCTTTGTAACACTTGATAAGCCCGCAATTCTTCAAAAAGCGTATCGCCAATATCGTAGAAATCTTCCCGGCCCAAATAATCCAAATCGGCATCACACAGGATCATTTCCAGCTTATTTTGGGGAGACTGCGGGATCTTAGTGGCCATGATCATGCCACATATCTGATCAATCTCCGATGGGGTATACCCATAATTGGGGAGATGCATACGTGCAATGCCACAGCCCAAAGCTTCGTGGTCTTTATTATCAATGGTAAATCCTGAGTCGTGGAAAAGAGCAGCAGACTTGAGCAACATGGTGGCGTAAGGACTGATTTTTTCCAGGTAGCAAAGGTCTTCCGTGATATGCAATACATCTAAAGTGTGGTGAACACCATGGTAGGTTAGCTGTTCAGATAGTTCGCGTTCCAGTTTGTCTAGGATGAATGCTTTTGCTGCGTGATAATTCATATGCTCCTGCTTTACCCTGGTGATCCGGTCACCGCCGGTTTTCTCATGGTTTTTCCCCAAATATCGGAACCTTAATAATAAACTGCAAGCGGATGCCAAATATTATGTGAACGATAGGCTTTTAGTACAAATCAAAAAGGGTAGAAGAGATGGGAAAAAGGTCAGTTACCTTTCCCATCTCTTGCTATTTTCTAGTCCTTAGTGCATGTTTGGAGGTAATCATTCCGTCCCGGTAAAACCGGGATTTGGGAACCTCTTTTCGGCTGTTTTTTCGTCCGTCTCGGCTGAGCCGGGATGTACTCAAAAATGAGCCTTGCGAGAGCCCAAAATCTAGAATTTTCGCTGCTAAAGCACCACCTTCAAACAAGCACTTAGTCGAGTAGTATAACGCCGTCGGCCATGAATTTCAATTCCACCTTAGGCTCAGTAATTGCTGCGATTTCCTCCGCAGATTTACCTTCGTCCTCCGCATAATGGCGCAATTCATCCACCGAAGTTTCCTCCCGGTAAGCTTTTCCTTGCATGACCACTTTGCGACCGGCAATGTCCTTAGGCATGAAAAAGCCGTAGTCCTTGAATTTAACAAACATGTCTTCATTGGCTTCATTGCCCGCAGTGATGTTCATCCAACAACCTTTGGCTTGACAAACGGATTCTACGGTCCCAATAACTTTTACATTCATGGAATCCTGTGTCCCCATTTTACTAGCTAATTCGGTATAGTCGATAGCGCCTTCTTCAGTAATGGTCTCTCCAAAGTGTTTTCCATCACCTTCCTCGGCCATCGCTCCTTCGTGGTCATGATCATGATCGTGGTGTTCGTCCGTTCCTTCATGCTCAGCTACCGCTGGTTCGCTAGACTGCCCCGATTGCTCAGATTCTTGCTGGCAAGCAACAAAAATGGAGATTGACAACAGCAAAAAAAATAGATTTTTTAAGTTCATAATCGAAAAATTTGTTAATACTTTGATAATGTTAGACTTGGCCCTGCAAAAGTAAGAAGTTGTCTCAAAAAATTTCTTTAAAAGAAAAAATTCAGACAATATTCAAGCCGGAATCCTGTTTTTATTAGTGTAAAAAAAATATGTAATCCAATTCCTTCTATGACAGCAACCGCTACACTTTAGTTCTGCTAAGCTTGGAAACCACAGAATAAGTACTCTGGCCCCCCAATCTCAACAGAACATTTTTAGGCACGTTTCCACAAAGTAAGATGTCGTCTGCCATCTTCGTGAGAAACAACATCTACAGTACCAAAACCTGATGATCATGAAAGATCTATTGAGCGTGCTGGCGGTTTTTCTCATCACCGTCTCCTCTCTGCAAGCGCAGTCAGAGTGTATCAAAGGCAATTGTAGCAATGGCTACGGTACCGCCGTATTTCCTAGCGGCGCCAAATACATTGGTGACTTTAAAAATGGCAAACTCCACGGAAAAGGCATTTTCTATTTTAGCGATGGCAATAAGTACATCGGCCACTGGGTCAACCAATACCGCGAAGGGGAAGGTCGTATGATTTTTGCCAGTGGGGATGAATACCTCGGCGAATTTAGACAAAACAAGTTTTCCGGAAAGGGTGTCATGGACTACGCTAACGGAAACCGCTATGAAGGACTCTGGGCCGACAATAAACAAAATGGTTTTGGCATCTTTGTCTTTGCCAATGGTGACCGCTATGAAGGCAACTTCAAAGCAGGACTCTATGATGGCCAAGGTACTATGTACTACGCCGATGGCTCCTTGTACGAAGGAGAGTGGCGCCTCAATAAACGGCATGGCATGGGGGTGATGATCTACCCTGATAAAGAAGAAGTGCGTGGGCAGTGGGCTGATGACCAATACCAAGCCGATTGGGAAAAACTTACTTTTGACGGCGATACCACTTACCTGCGCGACTGTAACAATACTTTCTGTGCTTCCGGGACCGGTAAATTTCGCTACCGGGATGGTTCTCGCTACTTTGGTGAATTTGTCAACGGAAACCCGGAAGGCAATGGCACCATTTATTATAAAGGTGGCGGATACTACGAAGGTGGTTGGAAACAGCACGCCCCTCATGGAAAAGGGGTGATGTATTATGCCGACGGAAAGGTGGTTGGGGCAATCTGGGATTATGGAAAGCCGGTCAAAAAGCTTTTTGCGGAGGATAAAAGCCATGAAGCCGGACCAATTAACGTAGATCGGGATAAGGAAGTGAAGATTTGGGCGGTCATCGTTGGTGCTGCACGCTATAAGCACATGCCAGTACTGCGCTATACCGATGATGATGCTTATCAGATATACGCATTCATGAAAAGCCCGGAAGGCGGCGCACTACCCGACAATCAAGTACGCCTGTTGATTGATGAGGATGCAACCCGTAACAATATTATCAATGCGATGCGCAATGTTTTTTTGCGGGCAGATGAAAATGATGTGGTGATGTTCTATTTTTCAGGCCACGGTTTGAAGGGATCCTTCCTGCCGATCGACTATGATGGATTTAATAATATGTTGCTGCATACCGAAATCAAGGATTTGCTCAAAGCTAGCAAAGCCAAGCACAAACTGGTCTTGGCGGATGCTTGTCATTCCGGTAGTATCCTGGCTTCGCGGACGCCAATCAATATTGCGCTCCAGCGGTATTATGAGGCCTTTGAGTCTTCAACCGGTGGCACGGCCTTGTTGATGTCTTCCAAAGGAGAAGAGTATTCCTTGGAAGATGGTGGATTGCGGTCCGGAATTTTTAGCCATTTTCTGGTACGCGGCCTCAAAGGTGAAGCGGATGGCGATGGCAATAAAATTATTAGTATCCAGGAATTGTTTGATTATGTACACAAGAATGTTCGAGTGTACACCGGTAATGTGCAAACACCAACTCTGACAGGGTCCTATGATCAAAAAATGCCGGTGGCGATGATTCGTTATTAGGATTTGATTGATAATTTAGTGCATGTTTGGAGGTAGTCCCTGAAGTATATTCGGGCAAGCTATTCAGTCTGCAATTTTCACTGCTAAAGCACCACCTCCAAACCTGCACTTAGTGATCCGGGAGGCGGAAAAGTATTGACAGCAGTACTTTTCCGCCTTTCTCGTTTCGCTGATTCAGTTTGGAATTTTTTTTTCTGTAATATTCGCGGAAAAGAATTCGTTTGATTTGCAGTTTTCGTAACATAGCAGCTTTGCGTCGCCAGGCTAATTATTGTATCTTCGTAATCCTGTTTGCAACCAACACGATTACCCAGATTTCTCAAGATTTTCAAACGACTCGATCTTATGAAGTTTACCATTACCTTTTTTCTTCTGCTTTTTGGATTCGGGGGCGGATTAATGGCCCAGTGTGTGTCTGGGGATTGTCAAAATGGTACGGGCATCTACATTTACAACAGTGGCGCGAAGTATGTCGGCCAGTTTAAAAATAACCTCAGTGAAGGTATCGGTAGCTGTTATTATACAGATGGCAGCAAATACCAGGGCGAATGGGCAGATGGAAAACCCAACGGAGAAGGCGCTAAGTTGTACCCCGATGGGCGAAAGGAAGAAGGGCAGTGGCGCAATGGACGATTGGTGCAGGAATCGCAGGCAAATATTCTTAAGGATATCGAAAGTGGGGTGCGGGCCAAAGGCCAAACGGGGTGTATTTCCGGAGATTGCCACAATGGAAAAGGCATTTACATCTATAAGAGTGGGGCTGTTTATGTTGGCGAATTCCGCCGTAGTGAGATTCATGGAATCGGGGTGTGCTATTATACTGATGGCAGCAAGTTTCAGGGAGAATGGGAGCATGGCTATCCTTCGGGACGGGGAACTAAAACTTATCCGGACCATACTCGTCGAACCGGTCTCTGGAAGTTGGGGCGCCCGATTGATGAAAATGGAAATGTGATTGATGAAATCGCGCTGAACAAGGAAACTCAAAGCGAAGGATTGGCCGTCCAATCGGGCTGTATCCGCGGGAATTGCGACAATGGAGAAGGGGTCTTTGCTTATCCGGATGGGAGCCGTTATGAAGGGAATTTTCGAAATGGGAAGCCCAATTTTCGCGGCACCTTTTATTATCCCAATGGCGATAAATATGTCGGTGAATTCAAAGATGGCTTTCGCCACGGCGATGGGCGCTTGTACCATGCTGATGGCAAATTAAGTAGCGGACATTGGCGGGAGGGGGACTTTCTGGGAGTGAAAAATGCAGAACAACTCGGATGTATCAAAGGGGACTGTAGCGCTGGATACGGAACGTATGTGTTTCGCGATGGTGCTCGCTATATTGGGCAGTTTAAAAATAGCCTTCCTCATGGCAGTGGGGTGGTGCATTATCAGAATGGGGAGAAATATGAAGGGGAAATGGCCAATGGTTCTTTTAATGGCTTTGGTACGCTATACCTGGAAGATGGCTCTCGCGCAACCGGTTATTGGAGAGATGGAACCTACCTGGGGCCCAACAATCCCTACGAAGAGGACAATGCACCCGTTCCGTTTGGGCCGCGCTACAATCGGAGTGAACCCAATCTGCAGGTGTGGGCGGTGATCATTGGGGTGTCGAGCTATAACCACATGCCGGTATTGCGCTATCCTGATGATGATGCTTACCGGATTTATGCCTTTTTGAAAAGTCCGGAAGGTGGGGCCCTAAGTGATGACCACATGCGTATCTTAATTGATGAGGATGCGACCAAGCAAAATATCAAAAATACGATGAAGGACATTTACGGTAAGGCTGGGCCGAATGACTTGGTGCTGCTGTATTTTTCCGGCCATGGTTTGAAAGGGGCTTTCTTACCGATCGATTTTGATGGCGTCAATAATAAGTTGTTTCACGATGAGATCAACGCGATTTTAGATCGCAGTCCTGCAAAATACAAATTGTGTATTGCTGATGCCTGTCACTCAGGTAGTTTGCTGGCCATGCGTGGTGGTAAGGAGCCTAATGTCTTGAGTAAATATTATGAGTCTTTGGCAAGAGCACGGTCCGGTACAGCGCTGATTATGTCTTCGAAGTCGGATGAAACTTCGTTGGAGTCCAGCGGTTTGCGGCAAGGGGTATTCAGTCATTTCCTGATCCGTGGGTTGAAAGGAGAAGCGGATGATAATGACGATAAAGTCGTGACGGTAGAGGAATTATTCCATTTTGTATATACCAATGTACGGGCCTATACGGGCAATCGGCAAAGCCCGATCTTGCAGGGAGACTATGATAAGGATATGACGGTGTCGGTGCGGAGGTAGGGAAAGCGGAGGTTTAGTTCATGTTTGGAGGTCAACCTTTGGGCTGCAAAACATGCTCTTAGCAACCGCCTGGCCTTTCGAGGTGCGCGCGTGAGGTGCCTGGAGTGCAGCCGGAGCATGGCGAAGGCTGGCCCGACCGCAGGGAGGGCTACGGCGCATGCCACACACGGAAGGGACCGACCCGACGCAGGAGGGGCACGCCCAAATCATTGTAAATGAACGCGAATAGCATGCGTGCTAGAACTTTTCTTTTGAAGAAATAGTGCGATTTTCCAATCTTCTTCCTATCTTTGCAGCCGTTTTTTAATTTTTTAACAATTTATGTCTGAATCAATGAGAAATTATGAAGTAACCCTCATCGTAGATCCGGTGCTGTCGGGCGATGAGATCAAAGCGACAGCTCAGACATACGTCGATCACCTAAAAGGTGAGGGATGTACCATTGTCCACCTGGACGATATGGGGCTGCGCACATTAGCTTATCCGATCAACAAGCGGAATTCAGGAATTTATTATTGCATCGAGTTTGAAGCGCCATCAGGTGCTTTCATCGACAAGATGGAATTGGCGTTGCGTCGGGACGAGCGCATCATGCGTTTCTTGACCGTTAACTTGGACAAGTACGGAGTGAAGTACAACGATGACAAGCGCAAAGGATTGATTGGTAAAAAGAAGAAGCAAGAGGACTCTAAGGAAAAGGCTGATGACCAAAAGCGTGCACCTAGAAGCGAAGCTCCTAAGAAGGCTGCTCCGGCAAAGGCTGCTCCTGCACCTAAGCCGGTTGTCGAGGCACCTGTTGCGGAAGCGCCTGCTGCTGAAGAGGAGGAATAAACCCCTTATTGTTCAAGTTTTTAAAAATCGAAAGTTATGGCTTCAAGAGACGATATAAAATTTCTAAGTAATCCTAAAATTGGTCAGAAACGCAAAAAATACTGCCGTTTCCGCCGCTTTGGAATCAAGTACATCGACTATAAAGATAGTGATTTCCTCATGCAATTTGTCAACGAGCAAGGCAAAATTTTACCTCGCCGCATTACAGGTAACTCACTGAAATACCAGCGCAAAGTGGCTACTGCTGTGAAGCGTGCCCGTCACTTGGCATTGCTGCCTTATGTTACCGACTTGCTGAAGTAAAATTTCGGAACCATTTAATTTTAGATCAATCATGGAAATTATTCTTTTAGAAGATATAGAAAAAGTAGGGGAAAAGCATACCATTGTTACCGTGAAAGATGGTTATGGCCGCAATTATCTGATTCCCCAAAAAATGGCTATCGTAGCCAATGCCACTAACCGTCAGCGGCTGGATGACCTGCGCGCTAAGGAGGAGGCTGAAGCACAGAAACTGATTGGTGCATTCCAGGCGATTGCCAATCAACTGGAGGAGCAAACGCTGAAAATTGGCGCTAAAGCCGGAACCAGCGGTAAGATCTTTGGTAGCGTAACCAACGTTCAAATTGCTGCGGCATTGAAGGACCAATTCGACATCGATATTGATCGCCGTAAAGTGATCTTGCCTGATGAAATCAAGGAGTTGGGTACCTATACGGCTACTTTGAATCTGCACAAAGAGGTCCAACCTGAAGTGCGTTTTGAAGTGGTTGCAGAATAGAAAACTGATATAAATCGAAATCACCTGGAGCATAGGAGCCCAGTGTGATTATGCATAAGTGATTATTAACCGGTATCGAGTCTTTCGATGCCGGTTTTTTTTATGGCTTTACTTAAAAATCACAAAGGTGGCTATTTTGCTTTAGCCATTGTTCCTTTTGTTTGTAAGAGGGCATGGCGGTAGCCACAATTTTCCAGAAACGGGGAGAGTGGTTCATTTCGAAGAGGTGGGCCAATTCGTGAATGATGACATAGTCGATAACATCGGGGGGCGCAAAAAGCAAGCGGGTGGATAAGTTGATGTTGCCGCTACTGGAGCAGCTGCCCCAATTGGAGAAGTTGTATTTAAGTCGAACGCCTTTAATTTGTTTTTGAAAATGTGCGTCGTTAAGATCGAGTACGCGGCGGGTGATGGCGGGAAGGAAATCCTGAGCAATGACTCGACTCAACAAATGTCTGATTTTGCGTTGCAGGTGAGGACCTTGTTCGCCTGCGGCTAAGGTCAACGAAATGGTCTGGCCGATGCGCTGGGCACTATGTGTTTTGCGATCCTCAAAAGAAATAGAGAGCAGGTACTGCCGATCACCTACGGTCAATACCTGCCCATCTTCATAAGCTTTGATGGCCAGCCGGTCGAGTACGCCCTCTTTTTTATGGGCGAGTTGGGCCAGCCAACTTTTAATCTTCTCAATTTCCTCTTCCTCATTAATTCGGTAGTCCAATGGCAACCGCAACAGGACGGCCCGTTTACCAATAGCCATACGAATATTGCGCCGGTGTTCCCAAATAACTTTTAACGGGACCCGGAGCGATGCGACTTTGATTACAGTCTGCCTTTCTTTTTGGCCCATAGCCGTCTATCCTTTCTTTTTAGCAAATGCTTGCATAAGTTCTACCAATACCTGGACGCTTTCTTTCGACATGGCATTATATATAGAGGCGCGGAATCCTCCTACAGAGCGGTGCCCTTTTACACCAACGCAGCCTGCCGCCTTACAATCAGCCAGGAATTCAGATTCCAGGGAGCTATCCTCTAGTACAAAGGTCACATTCATCAAAGAGCGATCGGCTTTATGAGTTACATTGCCCTTAAATAATGGATTGCGATCGATTTCGTCATAGAGCATTTTGGCCTTAGCTTCATTGTGTTGCTGCATGCCTTCCAATCCACCATTTTCTTTTACCCAACGCATGGTGAGCATACTTACGTAAATGGGAAATACCGGTGGCGTATTAAAAGTGGATCCTTTATCTATATGGATGCGGTAGTCCAGCATGCTGGGTATAGCGCGGTTAACCTGCCCCAGTAAGTCTTTGCGTATCACAACCAGGGTAGTACCGGCCGGGCCCATATTTTTTTGTGCCCCGGCATAGATCAGGCCAAATCGGGAAATATCAATGGGGCGGCTGAAAATATCAGACGACATATCACAGACAAAGGGGACATCTGTATCGGGCCATTCATGGTATTGTGTTCCAAAAATGGTATTGTTACTGGTGAGGTGAACATATTTAAGGTTGGAAGGAATTGTGTATCCTTTGGGGATGTGACCATAGTTATCGGCTTTGGAAGAAGCCAATACTTCTACCTGACCAAAATGCTTGGCTTCTTTGATGGCTTTAGCCGACCAGCTGCCGGTATCGACATAACCAGCCCGGTCTTCCGAGTTGAGGAGGTTCATGGCGGTCATGAAGAATTGAGTACTGGCTCCCCCACTTAAGAAGAGGACAGCATAATCATCGGAGAGGTTCAATAGATCTTTTACCGATTGTACGGCCTCTTCCAAGATGGCGGTAAATTCTGCACTGCGATGGGAGATTTCCAGAATGGATAATCCAATTCCATTAAGGTTCACGGCTGCTTGGGCAGCTTCTTGCATCACATTGGCCGGAAGAATGGCCGGCCCTGCACTAAAATTGTGCTTTTTCATGGTGTTTCGGTTTTTGACCCGGTCCGAGACCAGCGTCGTTTTTTTAATCGGCACAAAAATAGGTTTTTTTGATTCCAATTGCTTGTCTTTTTAATGCGGGGATCAGGGTTTGCGGGAGGTTCTGGTTTTTTGTAAAAAAAAGTCTGTTTTTTTGATCTTTGACATTGCATAATATAGACAGTCGACGTATCTTTGCCCTCCCGGATCAAAAGAGAGATGGGGTTAGAAAAAAAATAAAAGTTTTTTACTCAAAAGTTTGGTTGTTTGATTTAAGTATGATTATCTTTGCAGCCGCTTTTGAAGAAAAGCAAAACCGATTTAAATTCGGTATTGATAAAATGAAAGATTGCGCAACAGAATTTTTAAACTTTTTTTCATAAAAAAAGCTAAAAAGTTTTGTGGATAACAAATGTTGCTTTATCTTTGCAATCCCTTAGCGAGAGAGCTTGGGAAACAACTTGAAAATCGCATAGATTTTAAGATACTGAAGCCCCGGATTTGTTAGGAATTTGGGGATCAAAAAAGTTCATTGACACTGCAGGAAAAGGTAAGAAAAAAAGAGACGAGAGCGGACC
>CAXHCA010000147.1:0-17243 GCA_964015035.1 uncultured Saprospiraceae bacterium | reverse complement strand
GGTCCGCTCTCGTCTCTTTTTTTCTTACCTTTTCCTGCAGTGTCAATGAACTTTTCCGGGCTGAAAAATTCTAAGAATTAAGGCCCGATTTATTTAAATCAACTGTGTGATTTCCGATTGTCTTTGCTGCTTTTCTTCAAAAGCGAGCGCAAAGTTAAATGTTTTTCTGAAACTTGCAAAGAAATCGAAAAAAAAATTAAATTTTCTTTCTTTCTTTTTGCTAGTTGTACACCATTTTTTCAAACGGACTACAAAGATAAGATCAATATACTCCCTACACAAGTGTTTTCTATATTTTTTTGCGGAAACTCCATTTTCTTGCCATTTCTACCAGCATTACCTTGGCGAAAGTCAATATTGGCAGGACTTTCATGATCTTTAGCTCTTCAAGAAAAAAAGTCGACTCGTTTAAAAATTTTAGGACATCTGACATCTGGTTCCTTCGAAATAGGGTTCCAAAGAGTTGATCAGCAGGTAAAAGATCTTTTTCTAGAATATGGAGCAAAACACTATCGTACAATTGAAACCGGGAAAAAGTAGGGTAAGGAGTGAGATTGGGATGTTTTTGATCAACCATGGATTGCACCATCTGTTGTAGAAACTTCTGCATACGCCAAAAAGTATAGCCGGTTGATGCCTTGGTATGCCCTCCTGCCGTACCTATATGGATGATCCTGCCCTCTGCCTGTCTAAATGGAAAATCGGTCATCGGAATGATTCCAAACTCTGTTTCCTCAATCTCAAATTCATTCCTATATATATTAAGGTGTTGATCGAGGTATTTTTCAATGGCAGCATCATAAGCTTCGGGCGTCCAAATATCGTTGGAGAATATGGCCAATTCGATTAAAGCTCGGTGTCGATCAAAGGGCAAGACGTAAAAAAACCGCGTTTCTCCCATTTGCGGAAGCCGAAAATCCATGAGGGTGGCCTTTTCTGGTTCAAATTGCGGCTGCTTCGTTTTTATCACCCACCCCTTAAAATGTTGGTCCAGGTAGTTAACGCGGGATTTGTCGATAGGGTGAAACAGAATACTATTGAAACACCAGGAGGCAGTATAGGTATTCCCCATGGTTTTGACCTGCACCTGATCTTTCGCATTGGTAATTGACTCTACTTGTTCTTGTACACGTGTTATATTAGGAGTATTGGCAATGGTTTTGTCCATAAATTGGTAGAAATCGATGCCTCTGATCATTTTATAGGTAAAGGGGGCAATAAAGGAGTGTCGAATTACCTGGTCGGTATAGAAGGAAAGGTGCTGCCAGCTTTTATATACGATGGCTTCGAAGGGCCCGGGCTCAGATTCCCAAAAACACCAGGTACGATCATTTTGGTCTTTGATGGTTTTGTCAATGAGCAAAATTTTTTTATCACGAAGAGGCGATTGTAATAAATGGTAGACCAAGCTCAACCCTGATGCCCCTCCTCCCGAAATAATGTAGTCGAAATGCAGCATTGACGAGATCGTAGATTTTATAATAAATTGAATCGACTGCGCAAGGCAGAACTGAATAGTAAGAAGACCTTTCTGCTATCATTAACCCGAATCCGCTCGCTAACGACTTTTGTCGCTGGAGCTCTTTTGATCTTTTTAAACAAGTTGATGTAATAAACGTAGGCCAAGTAAACTCCAAACCGTGCGCCGGCTGGAAGTTGCACGATCCCCTTGTATGCATCGTCAAAGTCCTTCTTAATATCTTCCTCGATTTGTTGTTTATCGTGATTGGAAAAGCGCATAAAATCAACTCCCGGAAAATAAACCCGTCCTCTTTCGTCAAAATCACTTTTCATATCACGCAAGAAGTTGATTTTTTGAAAAGCAGCCCCCAAGCTACACGCCGGAGCTTTCAGGTGCTCGTATAAATCAGCATCATTCTCACAAAAAACCCGTAGGCACATCAACCCCACCACCTCAGCCGAACCGTAGATATATTTTTTATACAAACAATCTTCATAGGTATGAAAAGAAAGATCCATCTCCATGCTGTCCAGGAAAGCATCAACTAGAGACATCTCAATATTATATTGGTGAACCGTTTGCTGAAAAGCATGCAAAACAGGGTTCAAACTTACTTTTTCTTCAATAGCCGTATAAGTATCTTGGCGAAATCGATCAAGCAGGGTCTTTTTAGGAAAATCATGAAAAGTATCCACTATTTCATCAGCGAACCTGACGAACCCATAAATCGCATAGACGGGGCCGCGGAATCGCTTGTCAAAAACGCGGATACCCATGGAAAAGGAGGTGCTATACCGCTTGGTAATCAGCTGGCTACACTCTTGGCAGGTTTTATCATACAGTTTCATCATAATACTCAACTGTTTAGCGTTAGGGGTTGATACTTTCGTAAATTTCATTGGCCACGACTTGTCCAGAGATCAGAGAAGGAGGAACGCCTGGTCCGGGAGTAGTCAGTTGACCCGCGTAGAATAAATTGGTCACTTTATTGCTACGCAACTTTGGTTTTAAAAACGCGGTTTGCATCAAGGTATTGGCCAAGCCATAAGCATTGCCTTTATACGCATGGTAGTCTTTTTCAAAATCCCGATGTGCATAAGACCGCTTGTATATAATGTACTTGCGAATATCTTGGCCCATCAGGTTTTCCAGCCGATCCATTATTATATTAAAATATTTTTCTCTCAACACATCCGTATCTTCCAAGCCGGGTGCTAAGGGGATCAACAAAAAGAGATTTTCACACCCCTCCGGCGCTACCGAGGGATCGGTTACAGATGGAGCACAAGCATAAAACAACGGTTTGCTCGGCCACTGCGGCTGTTCATAAATCTCGATGGCGTGTTGTCGAAAATCTTCGTCAAAGAATAAATTGTGATGGTGCAGGTTATTCAGTTTCCGATTGATGCCGAGGTAAAACAAAAGGGATGAAGGCGCCATTGTCCGTTTATCCCAATAACGTTCCGTATACCTTCGATGTTCTGGCTGGAGCAAATGTTGCTCGATATGGTGATAATCAGCACCTCCGACCACAATATCAGCATCGAAAGTACCGCTATGGGTAACCACCCGTTGGGCTTGACCATTCTCCACTTCGATAGCCATCACTTCTTGGTTGAGCAATATCTTCACCCCTACTTCTTTGGCCAGACTGACCATACCTTCAATAATCTTAGACATGCCGCCCATTGGATACCAGGTACCCAAGCTCAGGTCTGCATGGTTCATCAGGCTATACAAGGCAGGCGTTTTTTCCGGTGTGGCTCCGAGAAAAAGCACGGGAAATTCCAGCATTTTTCTCAAATATTCATTTTTAAAAAGCCGCCTTACATGCGAGGCCATCGATTGAAACATTTGCAGGCGAAACAAGCTGGAAATCACTCTGAGGTCGGCAAATTCCAGGATCGAGTTGCCGGGTTTAAAGACAAACTCCTTCATGCCCACCTCGTATTTGTAGGCAGCTTCTGTAAGGAATTTTTCCAGATTGGGACCGCTGCCTGGTTCGTATTTTTCAAAAAGAGCAAAAAGAGCTTCGCGTGAAGCGGGCACCTCCATTTGGTGTTCTTCCGAAAAAAAGATGGTGTAAGAAGGATCGAGCCGATGTAAATGGTAATAATCGGAAACACGCTTGCCAAAACGGGCAAAATACTGCTCAAAAACCTCGGGCATCCAATACCAGCTAGGCCCCATATCAAAAACAAAACCTTCTGCTGCAAATTTCCTGGCCCGACCACCAGGCGCAATATTTTTTTCAAGGATAATGACCTCATACCCTTTGTCCGCTAGGCTAGTCGCTGCAGCAAGCCCGGCAAAGCCGGATCCAATAACAATTACTTTTTTTGCCAAGTCGTTGATTGGTTTTTGATTAATAACTTTGTTCAACAGAGACTTGACGTATTTGTTTATGAAATTTTAAATTCTCGATTAAAGACCTTCTTCCTACTTGGTAGGGATCTTCAATGGATGAATACAGATTTCGTTGATAAAAAAGAGGTGAGGACTTGAAACAAAATGGCTACTCCCGGGGAGTAGCCATTAAAAGTTTCATACACTACATATGTAAAAGGAAAAGCTTGCATATGGCACCTCATTGATAAAATCGTTGCATTTAAAAAGAGAATCAACTATCTTTCCAGCAACAAATCAGCACCAAATAGATCCCATATTTAATTCTGTTTCCTATATCCGGCAAATAAAAAGAATCTTTGTTTGCTGAAAAAGAATTTTATACGGATTTAATCATACAAATCTAATTAAATACCGAAACAGGTGGGTTACTTCAAACTTTTATTTTGCAGACAAAAATATACAAACGTTTGCGCAAACGTTTGCTGTTAGTAACTTAAATTTTGCTTATGTTGTGGAATGGTATTTTTTTTTAAAAAAACGCAATTACGGTAAAAGATAGTCCTCTAAATGAGTAGGATAACGATAAAAGATATTGCCCGATTGTTAGACATTAATCCTTCGACTGTATCAAGAGCATTGAAGGATCACCCTGATGTAAGCCCGGATACCAAAGAGTCTGTGAGGCGGGTCGCCAATGAATTGGGATACCAGCCCAATTTTCAAGCCATTCATTTTCGAAATCGACGGAGTGGTCTCATTGGGTTGATTATCCCCGAAATGAATATGTTTTTCCTTCCTTCTGTGATTAAATCTATTGAAGAAACCATTCGCAAAAACGGATATAATCTCATCGTTTTTCAATCTAATGATTCTCTGGAACGAGAGATCGAAATTGTCAGAATTTGCCAAGGGTTCAGTATTGATGGTCTTTTGGTATCGGTCTCGAAGGAAACTATGGATACTGAGCATTTTCAGGAACTGAAAGACGAAGGCAAGCCAGTGGTGTTTTTTGACCGGGTGGTGCAGCAATCTGGCTTCCCTCAGGTAGTGATTGACGATAAGCAAGTGTCGGTCATTGCGGTGGAACACCTGATTCAAAAAGGCTATCAACGAATTTGTGGACTTTTTGATAAACCCAACCTCAGCATCAGCCAGCAACGTTACCGGGGCTACAAAAAAGCCATTGAAGATCACGGTGGAAAAGTAGCCTTAGAATACTGTATTTTCGCCGACGACCTAGAGATGGGCCGCGAACTTTTTAGCACCCTTCTGCAACATCCGGAACCACCAGATGCCTTGTTTGTTATGAGCGATGAACTTCTGGCAGGTGCCATGCAGGCCATCACCGAAAAGAACTGGTCTGTTCCTGACAACCTCGGCATCGTATCTATTAGTGATGGCCGACTGCCCTATTTTTTGAAACCTCAAATTACCCATATCCGCCACTCCGGCTCGATTGTGGGCAGTTTAGCAGTTGACCTGCTTTTCCAACTCCTCAATAATCCAGATTATGTACAGGATATCAATGTGGGGCTGGACACGCCACTAGTGAAGTTGGGCTCAGTGTAAGGGAGGCATTTAGATGTTTAGAAATAGGCTGTTTCTCTTTACTTCAATTCCAGCAAGGCGACACTTTCAATGTGATGTGTATGTGGAAACATATCGACCGGGCGAATTTTTTTGACTTCGTATTTTTCGGAAAGCAATTGTAAATCACGAGCCTGAGTGGCGGGGTTACAGCTAACGTAAACCATCCTAGGCGCGGCCAATTCCAACAGCATTTCTACTACTTTGGCATGCATCCCGGCACGGGGTGGATCTGTGATCAGCAGGTCCGGTTTGCCGTGTTTTTCTGCAAATTCATGGGTGAGAATATCCTTGACATCACCAGCGTAGAACACCGCATTTTCGATATCATTCAGCTTGGCATTCTCGTGGGCATCCTCGATGGCTGCAGCTATTTCTTCAATGCCCACTACCTGCCGGCAGTGGTTGGCTACATACAAGCCAATACTCCCGATACCCGTGTATAGGTCATATACATTTTCATCACCTTTTAAGTCAGCAAATTCCACCACAGTGTCGTACAACGCCACCGCTTGTTGAGTATTGGTTTGAAAAAAGGACTTAGGTCCAATTTTAAACCGCACCTCTCCCAATTCTTCTTCTACATAACCCTTTCCAGAATAGGTGAGCATGTCCAAATCGTACAAAAAGTCGTTGAGCTTAGTATTGATGCAGTAAGTCATAGTGGTGATTTCCGGAATCCGCTTCAATATTTCATCCATAAATGGATGCATGCGCTTGGGGTCATCCTTATGGAAGCTCAACAAAACCAATACCTCGCCAAGAGAGGTGATACGCAGCATGATCTGTCGCAGATATCCGTGTTGCTCTCGGGCATCATAAAAGGTTAGCCCCTGCTCAATAGCAATAGCCTTAACCGTATCCCGAATGGTATTGGAAGGCTCTGGCTGTAGCCAACAATGCTTAATGTCAACCACTTTATCAAAAGCACCTGGCCGATGAAACCCCACTACATCCTCCACATTGGAAATATCAGAGTTTAACTCCTCTGTACTCAGCCAACGTTTATTAGAAAAGGTAAATTCTAACTTATTGCGGTAGTAACGTGTATCTTTTGCACCCAAGATCGGCTGAATTTCCCCGATCTCGACTTTGGCAATTCGACGCAACGCGTCTTCGACCACCTGCTGTTTATGTCTCATTTGCGCCTCGTAAGAAATGTGCTGCCATTTGCAGCCTCCGCATACGCCAAAATGCTCGCAAAAAGGCTCCACCCGATCTTCAGAATAATGGTGGATTTCTTTGGCCACTCCCATCAAGAAGCCCTTTTTTTTCCGCAAGACCAGCACATCCGCTATATCTCCCGGGGCCACATCATCGACAAAAATCACTCGCCCCTCTTCGTCCCTGCCCACACTCTTTCCCTTGTCGGCAATACCAGTGAATTTTACATTCGGCACAATTTTCTTTCTTCTACTTCTTGACATTTTCTAGTTTTAAATGAACACCCTAGATCCTAGCGTGTCAGCACAATATAATCTCTAATGAGTGTTTTCAAAAATTCAATCTTATCTGTGGGCACCTCCTCAATTTCCAGGATAGCTTTAAGATGCAATACCAATTCAATCACTGCCTTTTTATGTGCCTCATTGGGATGATTGCGGTAACGCGAAATCGTACCCTTAATCAGGAGCATATCTCCTTCACTCAATTGTTTGATGGCCGGATAACGGGGTTCGTAATCTTCCAGTGAACTGATGCGAAGAATATCGCTCAACAGGAAATTTAGGCTCGACCGGAGCCGAATCACCGTAGTATTGGCAGTCATATCCCCCAAGCGTTGATTTTTTTTGGAAGAACTGATCAGCAAGGCCGCTAGTATTCCAGCGGAAAAAAAGGTATCCACTATATGAAACACCGACCGCAATAAATAATCACTCAAGCCGGGTTGTTGGCCATCCAGTCGCACCACCTTAATGTTCATTGATTTCTTGCCCCAGGATTGGCCATCGGCAATGATTTCTGAAAGGAGTTGATACAACATAAAACAGACCACCGGCAACAATCCATAGATCATCGCCAAGGAATAATCACTATCGGCGGAGCCGTCGCTTAAAGCCGATGATAGCAAGATTGCCAAAACCATATAAATGGCACACACGATAATAATATCGATCAGGAGTGCCAACATTCTTTCCCAGAGCGTAGCCAGTTCATATTCGATGGTCACATTCTGGGTGGTTTTGATATCAATTGTTTGCATTGCCGCAAAGTTAATAGGACTCTGGTTGTATTTATACAAATATTTTCATAAAATGTGGTCTTTTCAAGCTTAGAGCATGCGCGAAACGAACTTTATTGATCAAAATAAAGAAAAGTGGAGAGAATTTGAGCAAACCCTGGACCGTGAGCGTAAAGATCCCGAAAAACTAAACGATCTATTCGTTCAAATAACAGACGACCTCTCTTATTCCCGTACTTTTTACCCCAATCGTTCGGTCAGGGTATACCTCAATGGCCTGGCGCAGCGCGTGTTTTTCAGTATTTATAAAAATCGTCCTTCTCGTTTGGGACGGTTCATTAGTTTTTGGACGGACGAGCTCCCGCAACTCATCTATGAATCGCGTTATGCGTTTCGCGTTTCCTTTTTGTGCTTTGTTTTATCGGTCTCTATCGGCGTACTTTCCTGTGAGATGGACCCCGGTTTTGCCGAGGTAATTTTAGGTGAAAGCTATGTGGACATGACGCTTGAAAACATCAATTCAGGCGATCCAATGGCGGTGTACAAAGACAAAGGCGCCTTTGGCATGTCGCTGGGCATTACCATGAATAATTTATGGGTATCTCTGCTCATTTTTACACTTGGGGCTTTCTTTGGCATCGGGTCTATTGTGGTCATTATCCAGAATGGCATCATGGTGGGCGCCTTTCAGTATTTCTTTGTGCAGCAGGGGTTGTTTCAAGAATCCTTTCTCACCATTTGGGTCCACGGCACGCTGGAAATGTCGGCCATGGTGATTGCCGGGGCCGCAGGCATTACTATGGGGCGCGGGTTGGTTTTTCCGGGAACGTATTCCCGTATTCAGGCGTTTCAAAGATCTGCACGGCGAGGGGTTAAGATTATGGTCGGCATTGCCCCGATCATTATTGCTGCTGGGTTTATTGAGGGTTATTTGACACGCCATACCGATACACCGGATGTCGTGCGTGGGCTGTTCATTGGCCTTTGCCTTGCCTTTATTTTGATTTATTTCGTATGGTACCCGCGGTACAAAGCCAAGATCGGTTTCGACCAACCGCTGAAAGACTCCAAATTACAACCCGATAAAGATCGAACGACCAATTTCCACGCCATAAAATCTGCCGGTGAAATTTTTGCCGAAACTTTCTCCTACTACCGCAAATACTTTGCTACCATCGCCTGGAGCGTACTGCTGGCTTCAATCATCTTTTCCACTGTCGCATTGTTCTTAACAGAACGGCAGCCCAGTGAAATATTTACCTATCCCAACCATTTCTGGGGTACCCTGAGTGTAATTGATCAGTTTTTTATAGGCGACAAAATGGCCCTAATTCCGTTTTTGATGGCCTTGGGGTTTGGCATTATTGGATATACTGTTTATAGCTTGATAAAAGAGGAGGAAGTCGGGGTGCAAAATGCCCGAAATCGGCTTCTCATTTTTGGTAAAGCCCTAATTGGCGGCGCACTTTTGGAATTGATCTTGTTCACCAATGACTGGTTTACCTATTTGCTGTTTTTTTTGTTTCCTTTAGCGATCCTCATCACCTACACCAGCATTCGAGAAGACAAAAACATCTTCTCTGCCATCGGGCGTACGTTTCAATTGTTGGGTGGCAATTTGAATCGGTCTTTTGGCCTTTTCTTGTTATTATTGGTGAGTAGCATCCTTTTCTTTTCGCTGACCGATACTTTATTAGTGCAGTTCTTCTTCGCCTTGGTGGGATGGGTAGTCAGTTTTGATCAAAACACGATGGATGAGCTGAGCATCATCTTGCTCACTTATCTCAATACTTTTGTATTTTACTTTCTGATGACTTTGTTTATGTTGGGATTTGGATTGTTGTATTATACGATCTTAGAAATCAATGAAGCACCTGACCTGATGAATAGAATTAAACAAATTAGCCCGGAGCGGCGCATTAGAGGGTTGCAAAAAGAGTGATGGCTATGTTGAAATGGTTGATAAAGGTTGTGATTCTGACACTGCTCCCGACACTGCTTTTTGCGCAGTCGCCAGGTGAGGAGTATCTACACGAACCTCTCAACCAAAACCAGCTGGATCGGACCCAATGGGAGAAAACCGTCAATGGACTAGACTATACTTCCAGTAGGAAAAAGGTTCAGAAAAAAGATGCCAACGAACGGAATTATCCGCGGGAACGTCAGCTACCTTCTCTTTCCTTCGGCGGCGGCATCTGGGCGATTTTGGCCAAAATCATTCTTATCGTCGGGGGCATTATCCTCATTGCTTTTTTGTTGAAGTACTTGCTGGGATATGAGGGCTTCCGTTCGAAAAAATCCATCAAAACCAACGAGGTGATCAACGGAGAAATTGATCTGGAACAAATTGAAGAAAACATCCACGAGACAGATTTGGAGCGATACATCCGCCAAGCACTGGAATCCAAACAATACGCACTGGCCATCCGCCTGTATTATTTGCATATTTTAAAAGACCTCTCCCAATTGCAGCATATCAAATGGAAAAAAGACAAGACCAATCGTGCCTATCTCGATGAAATGAACAGTTCTCCTTACAATCAGTCATTTCGACAGTTGACGCTGATTTTTGAACGGGTTTGGTATGGAGCAAATGAGCTGAATGAAGCTGATTTCAAGCAATTGGAACCCCAGTTCAAAATCTTTCTTGAACAAATCAACCCTTCTTGAATATGGATAACAAACGCATCTATATCATAGTAGGAGGGGTGATCGGATTATTGATCCTGTTGGCGCTTTTATTTAATGGCACCAGCACCCGGCACGACTGGAAGGAAACCTATAAAATGGATAGTGAAGAACCTTACGGAACGTCCGTCATCACGGATCTAATAAAGGAGTTTGCCAGCCCGGAAGAAATGGTAGTTATTCGCGATAGCTTGGGCAACAATTTAGGTTTGGATCAAGATTCTGCCAATAATTATGTCTTTATTGGACAAGGTATGCACATGACTCCATCGGATGTCAATCATCTTTTGGATTTTGTGGCCAATGGCAATACGGCCCTGATTTCCTGCAAGGTGATTCCCTACGATCTGATGTTTTATATTTATTATGAAGAATGTGACAGCAATGCCATTTGGAATGGTTTAAATCATTATGAGGATAGCATGGTTTCCTTAAACCTCCGGCATGAATCATTGCGCAGCAAGGAGCCATTTGAGTATAAATACATCAATAAATATGGGGTTAGTAACCAACATTGGAGTTACTTCGACTCCATTTATTTTTGTGATAAGCAATGGAGTTTGGTCGAGTTGGGCCGCATGAACGACAGTCTGATCAATTTTGCCCGAATCACCTATGGCGATGGCTATTTCTATCTGCACAGCACCCCTAGTGCCTTTAGCAATGTGCAAATGTTGGATGAAACGGGTTTCACCTATGCCAATGCGGTTTTTTCTCACCTCCTGCCCGGCAAAGTATATTGGGATGAATATAGCCGCATATCGGAACGCACCGCCCAGCGATTACAGAACCGGTCTAATCCCAACCAGCGTAGCCTCTCTTCAGAGAGTCCTTTGCAATACATATTGTCGCAACCGTCACTGACCTGGGCCTGGTATTTGTTATTGGCTACTGGATTACTGTACCTCTTTTTGCGCACCAAACGCCGACAGCGCATCATTCCTGTGGCAGAGGCCAATAAAAATACTTCTCTTGAGTTTTTGTCGACCATTGGGCAACTCTATTATTTGCAAAACAACCACCGTCAACTGTGTTTGCAAAAGATCAAACTCTTTCAAAATCACTTGCGGCACCGCTATCAGCTGCAGGGTAGAGATATGGATGAGACCTTTATTGACCGTTTGGCTTTAAAAGCCGAATTTCCCAGAGAGGAAATCAGTAAGATTGCAACAATGAGTAAGAATATTGAAAATTCCACCTTTGTTTCTGAGAAGACACTAACGGATTTTCATCAACTTTTGGATCGTTTTTACAAAACTGCAAAATAGACCTTATGGATATTGACGAAATCAATGAAAACGAAGAATCAACGCATAACCCTATACCCAAGGGGCCGATTCCTGATTCGATGCCATCAGACGAGGACTTTGTGCCAGCCACACCGGCAGAGCACCAGCGCTGGCAGCAAAGCCGCCTGGATTTGACCAAAGTAAGGGTGGCAACCGAACGCATCAAAGAAGAATTAAATAAGGTCATCATCGGTCAGCAAGAGTATATGGATCTATTGTTGGCGACTCTTTTTGCAGGCGGGCACGTATTGGTAGAAGGGGTACCCGGTATTGCAAAGACGCTAACCGCCAAATTGATTGCCAAAACCCTGGACGTCAATTTTTCACGCATCCAGTTTACACCTGATTTGATGCCTAGCGATGTGATCGGCACCACCGTCTTTAACCAGCACAGCTCGGAGTTTTCGTTCAAGTCTGGACCCGTTTTTTCAAATATGATCCTCATCGATGAGATTAACCGGGCACCGGCGAAGACCCAAGCCGCTCTGTTTGAGGTAATGGAAGAATACCAAGTCACCGTGGATGGTGCTACCTACCCCATGGAATTTCCTTTTTTTGTAATGGCTACCCAAAACCCGATTGAGCAGGAGGGAACCTACAAGTTGCCTGAAGCCCAGCTCGACCGCTTTTTGGTCAAAATCAACCTCGAATATCCGGCGTTGGAAGAAGAAAAAGCCATTTTGCGCCGCTTCCGCAATGACTTCAAGGTGGGCCAATTGGAGGATGTAAAAACCGTCTTTACGGCCGCGGAAGTCAAAGAATGTCAGGAGTTAGTTGAGCAGATTTACATCAAAGACGAGCTATTGGATTACATCGCCGCCATTGTACACAATACCCGCAACAACGGGGATCTGTTTCTCGGTGCATCACCACGGGCATCGCTGGCCATCATGCGCATGTCCAAAGCTGTGGCTGCCACCAGCGGCCGTGATTTTGTCACCCCGGAAGACATCCAATACGTGGCTTATCCGGTGCTCAACCATCGGATCATCCTGACCCCGGAACGGGAAATGGAAGGGATGTACACAAGGGATGTAATCGAGGATATTATCAAGAAAATTGAAGTGCCGAGATAGTTTTTTTTGGAGTTTAGAGCTTAGAGTGGAGTGTTTAGAGAATGTGCACGTTTCATCATTCTGCAAATTCTTTAATTCTGGGAATTTTGCTCGAAGGTCGATGTTGCAAACATCTCCCAAGCAAGGGGAGGTTTAATAAATGCTGTAAAGAATGGAGGGATAAGCCATTATGTAGTTAAAAACTAATAATTATGCGCTTTTCTTTCTGTCGATTAATGATCATGTTCTTTGCAAGCTGGGTGTTGTTTGGGTGTTCGGAAACTGTGTCGATGGAGTTGTTTGATCAATCTGTTGAAACGATCTCTATAAGTATTGAAAATGAAAAGGAATATTTACAGCAGGACTTTGAAGACTTTATGATGAGCAATGCTGATGAGTCAAAGTATAGGTATCGGTTTGTCACTGGACTGGTTTATGAGGTACGAACGGCCTACGAAATGATTTATGAGCAGGTCAATAATTTGCAAAAAGAATTGACAGAAGAAGACATAGATCAGGAAGCAATTCGTGCTGGTTTGAAGGAAATTGTGCACAACATTGCTGATACCAATGCACATATTCTTGAGGAAAATTCTTCAGCGATGAGGGAGCATTTTCTGGCTACAGGCTTGTCTCAAAAGGAAGTTGATCGACGAGATCAGGAAATCCAAGAGGCGGTGGATAAAAGGAATCAAAAAATAGTCGCAGTGCTAAATTTACCGGCAACAAATAGAAATACCCTACGCGGAATTTCGAAAATGCTGGAATTTCAAATAGTGCAATGTGAAAAGTATCTCATTGAATTTATTAGCGAAGTTGCTGGAGTTGGAGGCGGCTGTGTTTTCGAAATTCTTTTTCCGGTTGTTATGCCCCAAAAAAAGTGCATTAAGAGCGGTGAGTACTTTGAAGCAGAGATTGGGATCGGCTCATACTCAGTCTATAGCCCGGAAGAAGGCATCTTCACCGTCAATAGCGACACTTTGAAAATGCAAGAAGATGGCAAAGCCTTTTCGTTTTAAGACAACAAGACCAGGAGAGACAGAACTAAAAATCAAATTCCTGCAAACAAATAGTTTAACCGGAGAAGTGCTAGTAGGAGAAGGAACCTATATTGTAGATGTGGAGTAGAAGAAATCCACAAAAACCAGGTTTTCCGAAGCACCTTTCCCTAAACTCTACACATTAAACCCTAAACTAAAAAGAGAAATGCAGATCCTCAACAGCCTATACCTTACCAATCGCCTCTTCCTGGTCTTAGGAGGACTGATTGCGTTATTTGCGGTGAGTTTTGCGGTGCCGGGCTTGTTTCTGGTCGCGCAGCTTGCTTTTGTGGTGGCGATGGCATTTCTAATTTTGGATATCGCATTGTTGTTTAGTCCCTCGGTCAATGTGCGGGTGCGACGTAAAACGTCCAAGGTGTTTTCCCTTGGTGATAACAATTTGGTGCGGCTATTGCTGCGCAACCGATCCAATTACAAGCTGTTTTTGAAAATCATTGACGAATTGCCCGTTCAACTGCAAATCCGCGATTTTGAACGGCGTTTAACCCTGGAATCAGGGGACGAGAGTGAAATACAATACGAATTGCGGCCCCTGGAAAGAGGGGAATATATTTTTGGCAAAATCAATATCTTCATGTCGAGCCGTATCGGACTGATAGAAAAGCGATACCAGCACGACTTTCCGATGACCATTCCGGTCTATCCGTCCATCATTCAGATGAAACAATACGAACTGCGGGCTTTCGACAAAATTAGCCATTTTAAGGGCATCAAAAAGATTCGCCGCATTGGTCACAGCTATGAATTTGAGCAAATCAAAAACTACGTGCGCGGCGACGATTACCGCTCTATCAACTGGAAGGCTAGTAGTCGACGTGGCACACTGATGGTCAATCAATACGAAGATGAACGTGCCCAGCAAATCTACTGTATCATTGACAAAAGTCGGGTCATGCGCATGCCATTTAACGGGCTAAGTCTGATGGATTACGCGATCAATACCACCCTGGTAATTTCCAATATAGCGCTGCAAAAATATGATCGCGCCGGACTGATCACCTTCTCCGATAAGCTCGGTACTACCCTCAAGGCTGATAGCAAACCCACCCAGCTTAATAAAATTTTACTGTCGCTTTATAAAGAAAAAGAACGGCCCCTGGAGGCCAATTACGAGCTGCTCTACCACGCAGCGCGTAAGTTGATTTCCGGGCGAAGTCTTTTGTTGTTGTTTACCAATTTTGAAAGCATGCACGCCCTCGAACGCATGTTGCCCATCCTGCGGCGTATCAATACCTTCCACCTGCTGGTCGTCGTCTTTTTTGAAAATACCGAAATCCGCGACTTTGCCAACCAGGATGCCACCTCCCTGGAGGAGATTTATCACCAAACGGTAGCGCGGAAATTCCTTTCGGAAAAAATGCAGATGGCCCATGTATTGAAGCAATACGGAATACAAGCCGTTTTCACCGCGCCGGAGGATCTATCGATTAACACCATCAATAAATACCTGGAATTGAAGTCGAGAGGCTTGATTTGATAAGATAAAAAATCAGAAGTACTAGTAGCCAACCCTTGCTCCACTTTTGGCGATCATAGCGTTGGTGTGAAAATGAAGTTTTCACATGAGTGGCACTTCTTTGATTGTGATGAGGCTAACGACTGGTGGCCAAATGTGGGTTCTCATGAGATTTTTGAGAACCAGAAGTGTATGTTTGATATGAAGCGGACACAATAAAATTTTGATAAATATTCAAGGTGGATTTTTGCATACTTGCAAAGATTCACCTTGAATCTATGATTATTCCTATGGATCAAAAAAAACTTCACTGCCTATTCTATACGTTTTTGATGTGTCTGCCGCTTACCGCAATTGCACAAGGCGTAGCTCTGAAAATTTCACCGGTTGTAGGTATCAGAACTCACTCTAATGGGTTACCCGTAGGGCTTGCTCCGGGGGGAGAGCCGCGAGCCATGTCTGCCCCGATGATTGGATTTGAAATTGGTTCTTCAAAAATTCCTTTTTCGCTTTCTTTACAGAAAGATTGGGACCTGATCATCGTTCCTTACAATGATATATCAGAAATTGGGTATACAGTCGAAGAAACCTGGACGCAGAATAGTTTATTATTGAATTATTCCTTTAACAATAATTTTAGAATAAGCCTGGGCTATTATTTAATGAGGCGAGAAAACGTTCTTAACCATGAATTTGGTCATAGCGTTACCCGCGATTATAAGGGGCTGTTGCTTGGTGTTTCGAAACAACTTGACTGGCTTACCATCGGTATTCGGTCAAAAATAAATCTCTCTCCACATTTTGATGCCGGGGTCGGCCGGGCACTGTACAGCTTGGTTTTATCTTACCGGTTTGAAAAATTGGATGATAAAGATTCTGCTTTCAGAAAACACTTTTTGTTGAGTGCAACCCTTGGCGCTCGCTTCTTCCCTATCAGGAATATCCAGGTACTTTCCAATGAACAATTCGGGAAAATTGGTATCGCTCCGACCGTGGGTATCGAATTGTTACATCGAAAAAGTGGTTTGTCTTTTAATATAGAAAGAGACTTTTGGATTAGTATGAATGGAGGGAGTTCTCTAAGGGAAGTCAAAGGTTTAATTAATAGCACTTTTATTGGTTTCAGGTACCATCACTTGTTTGAAAATGGCCATCATATCCGAGTGAGCCTGGGATATTCCTTTATCCGTGATCTGGATAGAATGGCATTATTAATAGAAAATTCACAGTATAAACTGGATGGCCTTTTCAACTATCAAGTAAAGGGAATAGGACTTGCTCTTTCATATGAGCTTTTTGAAAATGCTGATGTGGAGGTGAAACATACCATTCCCATCCGGAGTATTGGTGAAAACACCTTTAATCCTCTGCGCTTTTCCCTGGGGGTTATTTATCGGTTAAATGGAGGATAACTCGGTCTTTTGCATCGAGCCTGTTATATTTGCGCCAAGCAAATAAAACCACTCTTATGTCAAAGCAACTCATCGAATGCGTACCCAACTTTAGCGAGGGCCGCGACGGCAATGTTATCCGACAAATTACCCAAGTCATTGAAACCGTAGAGGGCGTCAAACTACTTGACGTCGATCCGGGAAAAGCAACCAATCGTACGGTAGTCACCTTTGTTGGTGAACCAGCCCCTGTCATCGAAGCGGCTTTTCTGGCGATTCAAAAAGCCTCGACGTTGATCGATATGAGCAAACACCATGGTGAACACCCGCGCATGGGGGCAACCGATGTGTGTCCGCTGATTCCCATTGCTAATATCAGCATGGATGAAGTGGTAGAATGGGCCAATAAACTGGCCAAAAGAGTGGGAGAGGAATTGGAAATTCCTTGCTACCTGTACGAATATGCAGCAACTAAACCGGCGTGGAAAAACCTGGCTACCGTCAGGGCGGGCGAGTACGAAGCCCTGCCCGATAAACTGGTCAAGCCGGAATGGAAACCGGATTATGGTCCGGCGAAATTCAATGCCCGCAGTGGCGCTACTGCCATCAGTGCGCGGGATTTCCTTATTGCTTACAATATCAACCTGAATACGACCTCGGTGCGCCGGGCCAATTCTGTTGCCTTCGACGTGCGGGAAAATGGCCGTGTTAAACGCGAAGGTG
>CAXHCA010000146.1:0-17456 GCA_964015035.1 uncultured Saprospiraceae bacterium | reverse complement strand
GCGCTATGGTGTCAAAATAATGTTCGACCCCATCGGGGTCGAATATCATCTCAAATTATTTAGCTACAAAGGTTTGAATCCTACGGATTCTGTTCTCTTATCCCGTAGGGATGAAATATCTTTAGCGCTATGGTGTCAAAATAATGTTCGACCCCATCGGGGTCGAATATCATCTCAAATTCTTTGGCTACAAAGGTTTGAATCCTACGGATTCTGTTCGGCTTTGTGGTATAAATTGAAATTGCAGGATTTGGAACCTCCCTTCGGCTGTTTTTTCGTCCATCTCGGCTGAGCCGAGACGGGCTCAAAAATGAGCCTTGCGAGTACCCAAAATCTGCAATTTTCGCTGCTAAAGCACTACCTCAGGACATGCACTGAGACACGCAAATCAATATGGAGAAAAAAATCATCACTCTTCCAGACAATGAAACGGCCTACTTACCTTTTTACCCCAATCATCCGACTGGTACGGCCTAAACCGGAATGATGATCTCCTTCATTCAATTCCGTTTCCACTTCCTCTAATAGTTGTAGGTCAAGATCGGCGAAGATCTCCGCTAATTCGGAAGCATCAATCAGGTAATCCAGATTTTTCGGGCCACCGGAAGGTAAGCCCAATTGCTTTTTATTAAACACTTCGATGATCACCCTACCACCTGGTTTCAAAAAGTCCAGATACCGGCGAAAGATAGCTTTACGTTGGTCTGCAGCCTGGTGCATGAACAAAAAGGCCACCACATCAAACCGCTCATCGGTGTTATATTGCGCCACGTCGGCAATTTCGTAATTGATGGAGACCCCATACTGTTTAGCCAGCTGTAGTGCCTTGGCCAGCCCCTGCTCACTAAAATCCAAAGCGTGCACCTCCCAGCCTTGACGAGCCGCGTAAACGGCATTGCGCCCCTCTCCTTCCGCGGGCAGCAGGATTTTCCCAGGAGGAAGTACATCGAGATGGGTTTTGAAAAAGACGTTAGGCTCCGTGCCGTAAATATATTTGTCCATTCCGAAGCGCTCATCCCAGAAGCTGCTGCCGGTGAAGGTAGGGCGTTGACTCTTATCTGCCATATCTTAAATTTATAATGTGAGCTATGTCATAAATAACCACCCTGTCAGGCCTTTGGTTCTAACATCGGAATGAACATCAATGATTATTGGATCTATCTTCCCAAATAAGCCAATTTTGAATGCATTACTGAACAATGCTTGTCAGGAATAGGACCATTTCTTTAATCCCAGAGGTTGGAAAGAGGAAGCCCTCGCGTGAGGTGCCTGGAGTGCAGCCGTAGCATAGCGAAGGCTGGCCTGACAGGGCTGAGGCGAATGCCGAACACGGAAGGGACCGGCCCCGGCTTTGCCGAGGGACACGCCCAAAGAATCAATTACAATGCCGAGGTAAACTGCTTGAGGAAACGCACATCATTTTCGAACAACAGGCGTATATCATTGATGTTATACAACAACATGGCCTGGCGCTCGATGCCCATGCCGAAGGCGAAACCGGAATAACGGTCAGGATCGATGCCGCAATTTTCCAATACATTGGGATCGACCATGCCACAGCCGAGGATCTCGAGCCAGCCGGTGCCTTTAGTAATGCGATAATCCGTCTCCGTTTCCAATCCCCAGTGCACATCCATCTCGGCACTGGGTTCGGTAAATGGAAAGTAGGAAGGACGCAGGCGAATTTCCTTTTCAGGGCCGTACATTTCCTTGGTAAAGTGTAACAGGGTCTGCTTCATATCGGCGAAGGAAACGTCTTCATCAATATACAGGCCCTCCACCTGGTGAAACTGGCAGTGTGAACGGGCGGAGATGGTCTCATTGCGGTAGACGCGCCCGGGGGCGATGATGCGGATGGGCGGTTGCTGAGAAGTCATGGTCCGGGCCTGCACCGAGGAAGTGTGCGTACGCAGCAACATTTCGGTGCTATTGCGCAGGTAGTAGGTATCCTGCATATCACGGGCCGGGTGATCTTCCGGAGTATTCATGGCGGTGAAGTTGTGCCAATCGTCTTCAATTTCCTGCCCTTCGGCCACCACAAAACCGATGCGTTCAAAAATGCGCACGATGCGGTTCATGGTTGCCGCTATGGGGTGGCGGGCACCGATCGGCAATGGCTCACCGGGTGCACTGAGGTCGAGCTGGTGAGCGCTGGCTTCTTCAGTAGAAGCTTCCAGTTTTTCCTTGAGGGCATTAAATTTGGCTTCGGCAATGGCTTTGGCCTCATTGACCAGCTGGCCATATTCCTTCTTGCGCTCATTGGCTACATTGCGGATTTCGCCAAACATCCCCTTGAGGATATTTTTGGATCCGAGGAAGCGAATGCGGAATTGTTCCAGTGCTTCGGCCGTGTCCGGGTGGCGGCTTTCAATGTCTGCAATAATTTCTTTTACCTTGTCGAATGCTTCGTTTGCCATGATTTATATCTTGCTGAGCCGCAAAAGTAAGGAAACTGTTACGAAAATGGATTGAAACAATACAGAAATAACGTACACGTTATTAGATTAGGTTCCCCAAACGGGTGTATTTAAGATGGTTCGTAAACTTTAAGCTAGTCCCAGATGGACATAAGGCTAATACAACGTAGGCATTTGGCCCTTTTTCTTTGTGTGGTCCTCATTACTGCTCTAATTTATTCGCCCTTCTTACTTTCTGCCAGTATGATTGGTCTGGCGGTGTTGTTTACTTTTTCCTGGCATTGGGACAAGCCGGGCTGGATACGTTTCAATCCTCATTTTTTCGATTATTTCCGACGCTTTTTTTCGAGTAAAGTCCACTTGGCTGTCACCTTATCTTTTTTTCTGGTCTTTCTAAGCGGTTATTTGACAGAAGATTACGCATATTGGATGGAAAGACTTCGTTTGAAGGTGCCCTTTTTGGTGCTGCCCATTATTTTTTGTGGTCTTCCCTCCTTTACGCGGCGGGAATATTTTGGTTTGCTGTATTTTTTGGTAGGCGCACTGGTAGTTACCTGCATCGGGATTGGGTTCAATTACCTGCTCAATTTTGAGGCCATCAACCTTTTGTTGAAGCAAGGGCAACCCATGCCCACACCACGCAATCATATTCGTTTTAGCCTCTTATTGGCATTGGGTATCTTGGCGGGGTTCTACCTCTGGCGGGCGGGGTACTATCTGAAATATGCCTGGGAAAGAAAAGTGCTGATTGCGGCCGTGGCTTTCCTGTTTTTCTTTATTCATTTGCTTTCGGTGCGCAGTGGATTGGCAGTATTGTACCTCTCTATCTTGGTGCTGGCGGTGCGCTACGTGTATTTGACGGGGCGTTATTGGGTGGCTATGGGTACCGGCCTCGCCCTGGCAACTATTCCGGTCATGGCCTATTTCACCATCCCCAGTTTCCAATCCAAAATGGCCTATGTGAAGCACGAAATCTGGGTGCAGCGGCACGATATGCCCGATGGCAACTACTCCGATGCGGGCCGCTTGGCTTCTCTGAAAATCGGGATGGAGATTGGCAATGAACATCCGCTATTTGGGGTAGGAGCAGGCAATCTGCGGCAGGAAGTTCGCTACCGCTACGCGGAAAAATATCCCAAGGTCAACGAACCCAAAATGCCGCACAACCAATTTGTTTCGGTTTACGCAGGTATGGGTATTACTGGCTTATTACTGTTCTTGTTTGCCTTCCTCTATCCGCTAATACACCAGCACAACTACCGAGACCCTTTGTTCTTGTCCTTCCACGTGATTGTCATCTGCTCCTTCATGGCAGAGAATACGATTGAAAATTCCATCGGGGTGGCTTTTTATTTGTTCTTTTTGTTGTTGGGTTTGAATTATTTGGCAGGAGTGGCCGCTGGTAGAACTGGCAGCTGGTATTGATTAAGTGTATGTTCGGGGACTACCTCCAAACATACACTAAGAAAAACCCTACTTTGGGTCAAATAACAATTGTTTGTATGGAAAAACCATCCAGCTTTTTATTGACCATCGTGTTATGTACCAGCCTTATTGGCTGTATCACTTCAAAACGCCTAATGCATCAACAAACCACTTTATCCGCCACAGAAATCCTCCCCTATGGCAGGTACGCCCACGCCAACCATCAACTCGAACTCATCAGTTCAGCCGCTCATTTTGGCTTTAGCTTTAGAGGGCGGACGTGCCAGGTATTCGCCTCCATTCCCGCCGAGAATGATCACAATTATTTACAATACGAGATTGACGGGAAATATCAAGGGAAATTACGGGTTACTGTTCGTGATAGCCTACCCATCATCATTACTGCGAAGGGGAATGGTCGCCATACGGTCTGGATCTATAAGGCTACGGAGGCCCATACCGGGCCCATTTTTATTAATAAAATTGTTGGTGCAAAGGTAAAAGCCTTAGAGCAATCAGCTGCTCCCTGGATTGAATTCATCGGCAATAGCATTACCTGTGGCGCGGCGGCTGATGACTCGGAAGTGCCCTGCGGAACCGGAGTATACCACGATCAGCACAATGCTTATGATGCTTATGGGCCGCGGGTAGCCCGCGAACTTGGCGTCAATTACCTGCTCAGCAGCGTGAGTGGCATTGGCATTTACCGCAATTGGAACAGCGATGGTCCTACTCTACCGCAAGTGTATGATAAGATTGATTTTCAAAAAGACAGCTCTCGCGAATGGGATTTTAAGACCACGCCCCCCGCTATTGTCAGCATTGCGATGGGGACCAATGATTTTAGTGGTGGCGATGGCATTACCCCACGTTTGCCTTTTGATGAACTAGCCTTTACGGCAAAATATATTGCCTTTGTTCAGCAAGTCAAGGCCCATTATCCTGCGGCGCAGATTGTCTTACTGGACAGCCCAATCTTAAAAGGAGAACAGAAAGACACCTTGGTGCGGTGCCTTTCTGCGGTAAAAACGAGTATTGATGTATTGTACCCGCTCGATTTGCCTGTACGCATTCATTTGTTTACACCCATGCAAGCACGCGGCTGCACGGGGCATCCCAGTGTAGCAGACCATGCCTTGTTGGCGGAGGAATTGTTGCCATTTTTCAAACAATGCTTACCCGAGTATTAAACTGTCTTAGTGCTTGTTTGGAGGTAATAAGGTTTGAATCCTACGGATTCTGTTCGGCTTTGTTGTATAAATTGAAATTTCAGCTTTTGGAACCTCTTTTTGGCTATTTTTTCGTTCGTCTCGGCTGAGCCGAGATGCACTCAAAAATGAGCCTCCCGAGCACCCAAAACCTGCAATTTTCGCTGCTAAAGCACGACCTCCAAACATGCACTAATGGGTAAATTATGGTTTACGAAAGCCCCGCACATGCTGATCATTCGTACACAGTTTTAATTGATTAATCTTGCTATTACTGTATTGACGGGCAGCACTTCTTTGTATACAGACGCTCTCCAATATTTAACAAAAAAAAGCTCCGTATTGGCGGTTGGCATCAAATGTCAATCCAATGGCGGCTATTGCAAATCTTGGTGAAGTTTAATTCTTGCACCTTTGTATCATCAATAAAAATGAAAAACAATGAAATCTTTAAAGACTGCAATTGAGATCAACGCACCAGCCGCAAAAGTTTGGCAAGTATTAATGGATTTTGCGGCTTACGCCGAATGGAACCCCTTTATTAGATCCATCAAAGGGAAAGCAAAGGTGGGCCATCAATTGACCAATACCTTGCATTTAGAAGGTCAAAAGCCCCAGGTTTTTAAGCCGACCATACTCGTCGTGGAAGAGGGTAAAGCATTTCAGTGGCTTGGGCATTTGTTTGTCAAGGGATTATTTGACGGGCACCATTATTTCGAATTGGAAGCGATCGGACCGAATAAAACTCGGCTGGTTCATGGTGAAAACTTTAGTGGTTTGCTGGCAGGCCCTCTCCTGAAAATGATTGGGGAGGCCACACTAAAAGGCTTTGAAAAGATGAATACTGCTTTGAAGGCAAGAGTGGAATCCCATTAATGTTGCCGGGATGCAGGCATCAGAGTCCCCAAATACTGGCTTACCTGCTCAATGACCTCCATACCCATCAGGCTATGGCCCAATCCCTGGGTTTTGATCAATTTGGACTGAGGCCAATTGCGATGAATCGCTTTGGCATCCTCAAAAGGAGCAATATCATCCTCCAAGTCGTGGATAATCAGCCCGGGTTGTTGGATTTTCTTCGCCATTTGCTGGATGGAAAAAGAGCGAATGGGGTAAGTGAATCTCTTTTCAAATACTTCCCCCATTTGGTTGATTAGTCTTTCGCTCAACCCCAGCGCTTTCCGATAAATATCGATCAATGCAATGAGTTCGGATGGCGTAGCCAACAAGATGAGTTGCTTGACAAACTTCGGTTGATTTTGGCTGAGGTACAACACACTGGCCATTCCCCCCGCCGAGTGTCCAACAATCGCTTCGGGTTGATAGATCGCTAATGCCTCTTTAATGACCGCCGCATAAAGTGGAACGGTAAATCGCTTAGCTGTAGAGTAACCATGGCCTGGGGCATCTAGCGCCCATACATCGAAATTTTGGGCTTTAAAGCTCGGTAAAAAAGTTTCCCACCGGGCTGAATTGCTTTCCCATCCGTGGAATAAAAAAATTCGTTTCCCGGTCCCCGGCCAATGATAAAGTCGAGTGGTTTGCCCTGCCAGGTGCACCGTCTGCTGTTCGGCAGTTGCTAAAATAGATGTATCCATATCCTCAGGCCGACCGGCCCTCGGGGTGCAAAAAAGTTCAAAGGCCAGTCGCCCGGCAGTTTGTGGCGCAAGGTAGGATAAGCTATTCAAGGTAACGCGGATGCCCTGCAGCAATATAAAGTTCCAGGCTTTTCTCAACATGATCTGTGGATTATTACCAAACAAACGGAAAAAACGGAAAAATAGTTTTTTTCTTTGGTAAATCGCCAAAACACATTTGATCCAGTATATTTGGAGCAACAAACCACTCGGTGAATACCGATTTACCTAACACTTTCACAATCTAATGGACTATGTTCAGACGTTCATTTTTCAAAAAAATATCCTTAGGCGTTGTTGGCCTAAGTATTTTCCCATTTGTAAAAAGTAATGCTATGGATGATGCTCGAAAGCCTAAAAAATTGAAAGGCACTTTTGTACACACGGTTTTTTTCTGGTTGAAAAACCCGGACAGTGAAGCTGACCGCAAGAAGTTTGAATACGAATTGACCACCTTCATTGACGCCATGCCTATGATCGTTCGTAAGCACATTGGCACCCCCGCAGGCACCAACCGTTCAGTCATTGACAGTAGCTATTCCTACAACCTATTGTTGACTTTCAAAAACCGTGAAGATCAGGACGCCTATCAAGACCATCCCATCCATAAGAAGTTTATTGAGAACGCTAGCGATCTTTGGGAAAAGGTAGTAGTCTATGATTCGGTGAGTAGATCGGGCGAATAAATTCCTCCGAACCGCATAAGGTTATATAGGACAATAAAATGGGGGTTGACGAAAAATCTACTCGTTTTTCGTCAACCTCTGATGATATGGTATTCTTTTCAATCTATGGCGCTAGGCAGCCTGCTTATAGCCCAATACCCACCCAACAACGCCACCGGTAATTGCGGCAACGACAGCACCGACAACGATATCAATCAATGTTTGTTGGAGGCTGACAAAATTGTACATGGAGAACAGAGAGAAGTCTATCCATGCAGAGGCCAAGCCTCCAATGATGGCGCCGGCTTGTGCGCCCGTCATGAACGTGGAGATGCTGGCCCAACGCCCAAAAATAAAGGATAAAAGCAACCCAAAAAGCAAGCAGCTAACTGCCATTGCCCACATTTCCAAAGGTTCTTTGGTCACAGCAGCTGGCGAACTAAAAATATCTTGTAGAAGAATCCCGTAAACTAACCAGCCTAAGAAAAAATAAGCTACCCCGCCTGCTAAGGCTCCGAGTAAAATTTTGTTGGTGTTCATTTCGCTTTGATTTAAATTAAAAAACAAAAATGGTTAAATTGGCGTAAGAAAGATAGTAAGTTTTTCCGGCAAAACCAAATAGTTTCACTTAAAACCAAATGTGTTTATTTTTTTTTCAGGACATGTTTGAAGGTGGTGCTTTAGCAGCGAAAATTGCAGATTTTGGGTGCTCGCGAGGCTCATTTTTGACCCTTTACAGCACTTAGGACGAAAAAATAGCCGAAGTGAGGTTCCAAAATCCCGGTTTTACCAGGACTGAATAGCTTGCCCGAATATACTTCAGGGATTACCTCCAAACATGCACTCAGATACCTACTTCCGCCGATGAGACATTTAAAAACAATCCCTTTGCTTTGTACCCTTTGTTTCCTAGTCACTACGCTATCGGCCCAAACGATAGATGCCGAAGGGGAAAAAGAAGCTTTCCTTCGGGAGCTGGACCAATATTATAATCATTACAAATCCATCGCGGCCGACATCTGGTCGTGGGCAGAATTGGGGTATAAGGAAAAACGCAGCAGCCAACGCTTGCAGGAAACCTTGCAGCGATCGGGATTTACAGTGGACTCTGGGGTAGCGGGAATTCCAACGGCATTTGTGGCCACCTATGGTTCAGGATACCCAATCATCGGCATTCTGGCTGAATTTGATGCCTTGCCGGGACTGTCACAGCAAGCAGTACCGGAAAAAGCGCCGGATACAAGTCGTGAAAATGGCCATGCTTGTGGTCACCATCTATTTGGAGTGGCCAGTGTGGCGGCCGGTATCCAGCTCAAGGAAATGTTGCAACAGCAAAAAATCAGCGGTACCATTCGGGTCTATGGCACCCCTGCCGAAGAAGGCGGTTCCGGAAAGGTGTACATGGTACGCGAAGGTTTGTTTGACGATGTAGATGTCGTCTTGCATTGGCATCCGTCCAGCGTCAATACGGCCAATCCGTCTAGTTCATTGGCCAATATTTCGGCAAAGTTTCGCTTTCACGGCATTTCGGCACACGCCGCCGGTTTTCCACAACGCGGGCGCTCGGCTCTCGACGGGGTGGAAGCGATGAATTATATGGTCAATATGATGCGCGAACACATCCCTCCCGAATCCCGTATCCACTATGTGATCACCCATGGTGGCAAGGCGCCGAATGTCGTACCCGATTTCGCGGAAGTTTATTACTACGCTCGTCACCCCGATCCGGCAGAAACCAAGCGCATTTTTAACCGAATCATCAAAGCTGCCGAGGGGGCGGCCTTAGGCACCGAAACCACGATGGACTATGAAATTATCGGGGGTGTTTACAACCTTTTGCCGGTCGTCTCTCTGGCCAAACTGATGCACCAAAACCTCAACGCGGTGGGCGGGGTAAATTACACCGCTGAAGAAATCGCATTTGGTGAAAAAATTCAGGCCACTTTTGGAAATGTAGTCAGCCCGCCCATTGATGATGCGTCCTACATCCAACCATTTGTGAATGAGTCCTTCCGCAAAGGTGGCGGCTCGACAGATGTCGGCGATGTGAGTTGGACCGTGCCAACCGTTGGTTTACGGGTAGCTACCTGGATTCCGGGTACGCCATCCCATAGCTGGCAAGCAGTAGCCTGTGGTGGAACGGACATTGGCTATAAAGGTATGATGGTGGCCGCCAAAACATTGACGGCAACCGGTTATGACCTTTTTCACAATGCCCAATTGATTGAGGAGGCAAAGGCCGAATGGGAATTTGCTCGGGGCAATGATTTCAAATACGAGGCACTGATCGGTGATCGGCCTCCTGCACTGGATTATCGGGAGTAGCGGGTAGACAGACGGCGTTTTAAGGGGATTTTAAGCCCTTGTCAATCGCCTCCTGCCTACCCCATTTTCCTACTTCACCTGATCCAACCGGTCCATCAACCGCCCGGAAACCCTCAAAAAGTCCATTTCAGTGATGATGCCAATCAATTCTTTATCCTTCACCACGGGCAAACAGCCGATTTTATTGTCGCGCATCAAATACATAGCTTCCATCACTGTCGCTTCCGGAGAGATGGTGATCGGGGTTGTGATCATGATGTCACGCACCGCATTTTCATTTTTGACCTCCAGCCGATTCTGATTGGTAAAATGCCGTAGTAGCAGTCTGGAGGTAATCAATCCACAAAGCTTACCCTTGGTGTTTTCCACCGGCATATAGCGAATTTTCCGCCAATCCATCATTTCCGCCACAAAGTCAATCAAGTCGGTTTCGTGCACGGTAAATAAATCGGTTTCCATCAATTCATCTACCAGTAACTTGGTGGGACTATAGTCCGTCAAGTCCTTCACCATCGGCAATTCCCATTTGTGGACCGGTAGCCCCTTAGTTTGGTTTTTAATGATCGAATTGGTCATAATTGTCAGGGCTTCATCTCGGTTCACCTCTTTGATCAGGTGTGTAAAGGCCCGCAATTGCCAGCGAGCACCGTTCATGTGTACTTTGGCCCGTTGCTCAATGATGCCCAGGTATTTTTTAATATCCGCATCGTCCACTTTTTGCAGCTGCAAACCCCGACGGGCTAAAGGCAACAATTCTTTCAATACCAACTCACAGGCGCCGATCTTTTTATCGCCAAACCAGGTGAATTGGGAGTCGATGCCAAACTTGGCGGCTTTGCCAAAGTTGTCGCGCACATCTTCCCAAGAAATTTTTGTGCGGATATCCTCATATTTTTCCGCCATCCCCACCATTGCACCCAACCAAAAGGCGGCATTGGCCACCTCATCTACTACCGTCGGACCAGCAGGTAACACCCGGTTTTCAATACGCAGATGCGGCTTGCCGTTGTCGCTGATGCCATAGCAAGGCCGGTTCCAGCGGTATACCGTTGAGTTGTGCACCTGCAGGGCCTTGAGCTTTGGTGCCTTGCCCTGTGCAATCAAATCGAAGGAATCTTCCTCCGTCTCGGCACTCAACAATACCCGGAACCGCGCAATATCTTCCTTATAAATCTCCATGATCGACTTATCCAGCCAGCCGGAGCCGAAGCTCACACGTGGGCTGCGCTCCCGCATGTGATCGTGGGTAGTCCGCACGTCAAGGGCCTGTTGAAACAGGGCAATCCGCGTTTCGTGCCACAACCGTTTGCCAAATACGATCGGCGAATTGGCGCCAATGGCCATCACCGGCGCGGCCAGCGTTTGCGCAATATTGTACATCTTGACAAAACTCTTTGGCGTCACCTGCAGGTGCACCTGAAAACTCGTATTACAAGCTTCCAACAAAGGAGAATCGTGTTTTACTAATAGTTCATCAATACCCGACAATCGCAGTTCATAAGCATTGCCAATCAATTGGCTATTGATCGATTCCATCAAGGCAAAATAGCGTGGCTTTGGGGTGAGATTGTGCATCTCCAGATCAAACTTACGCAAGGTGGGCAGTATGCCGGTGAGAATGATTTCTGCATCCAGTTTCTTGACCTTCACTTTGATCTTTTCCAGGTTGGTGACCAACTCCTGTTCCATCTTGCTGAGGCAATTGCCTTTGAATACCCTTGGTGTCAGATTCGTTTCCAGATTAAAGCGCGCCAGTTCGCTATCAATCCATTTGTATTTCTTCAGTTTTTCCAGCGCATCCACGGCTACCGGCGCAGGTTTTAAGGTCTTTTGGTCTACCAGACACATTTCCTGTTCCGCCCCAATCCTGATCACATCACTCTCCACCCAATCGTTCTTCAGCATATACTCCAGCGCCTGCACATCCTTGAGTAGAGTGCGAATAAAATTGTGCATCATTTCTTCACTCTCTACCAGTGTAACTCTTTGTTCACCCATCTGTTTTCGTTTTTTAGTCTCAGCGAAATATAGGGATTATTTGAAATAAGCAGATACTTTTGCCCATTTCTTTCGTTTTATAATCAAAGTTGCTTGTAGTACGCTTTTTCAAAAGGTAATTGACTTAGTACAGGTTCGCACGGTTTTTTATTTTATGCGCAAAACCAACCATTCTAAAAGAAGTATTATCTTTTGTTTTGGCAGGCTCCCGGCAAAGCCGTGACCGGGCTATGCACCGCTATCGGCCCTGCGGGCACCCGAGTACCTCGTGTCGGTTACTATCCCTGCCTGGGGGCACGTCTACAATCAAAGGGTTTTACAAAAAAATTGAAAGATTAATGAATTATAAATCAGTGTTCTTCACCCTCCTTTTGACCACCATTTTATTGGCCACCGGCTGCCGTGAGAAGCCACGCGACCGCATCTTTCAGATGATCTATCCCAATTTGACCTTTGAAATCCCCCCCGGCGTGGGTAGCAGCCTTTCCCTGGTCTTTGAATTTCCGTTATTGGCTACCAATTTTGATGATTATCTCCAGGAAAATGGCATTGACGAATCGTTGATTGAAGGCATTTACCCCGTCTCGGCAACCATCTCTTCCCTGGATGGCGGCGAGTATTTTTACGTCCAGGAGGCCGAAGTGCGCGTCTGCTCCGTAGGTGAGGATTGCCGCCCCGAACTGGATGGCGTATTTTATATTGACAACCTTAATGGCCGCGCCAAAAGGGAAATTAATTTCCTGCCCGGACTGCAAAATGTGCGATCCCTGATGAGCGGCTCGGAATTTCGCCTGGAGGTGGTGCTCAAATTACGCCTCGGGGAAGTGACCCCTTATAGCGTAGATAGTAAACTGGACTTGTCTTTTGAAGCGGTGCGGTAAGCATTGATGCGGCAAAGCTTTACAATTCATTGTGCATTAGCTGCTACAAACATATCCCCAATTCTACCCACCCCAACCATTCTTCGCCACAGTCTTTCCCACAAAACTCGATCTTTTATGTCCTAAATCCATATATTATGAAAATTTCTACTGTTTTAGTGCTAGCGCTGATCTCTTCCATTGGCCTCCAGGCCCAATCAGCAACCTACCGACTGGAACCTACGTCACACAATTGCGCACCACGGAGGGCCCAAAAAGCGTACTGTTTGTAGCCCCATAAACCGGCTATTGCACGGCATTAACAAATAATTTTAATTTCAGGTAATTAAAATTATTTGTATCTTTCGATCATGGAGGAAAATTTCAAACTGAAAGAGATTATCAACCCTGCTTTGGTGGGTAAAATGGCCAGTGATATCAAAGCCGTTTGGCCTGGATTTAAGCAAAAAGCTTTCCAGAAAAAGGTCGTCGAAGGGCTTAATCCACTTAGCTTTAGTGAACGCGCTCACTGGGTGATGCTGCAGATGGCGGCTTTTTTGCCCGCTGATTATCCCACCGCCATTCAGATTTTGCAGCAGAGTTTTGGCCCCGAGCAAGCGGAAGAGAAAGAGGAGGGAGATTATAGTTCTTTTTATTATTGGCCACACGCCAAATTTGTGGAACACTACGGATTGGATCACTTTGACCTCTCCATTAAGGCATTGTACGAAATTACAAAACGCTTTACTGCTGAATTTTCAATCCGGGCTTTTATCACGCGCTATCCAGAAAAGATGATGACCTTATTGCATCAATGGGTCGAAGATGACAACCATCACGTTCGTCGTTTGGTGTCGGAAGGCAGCCGCCCACGTTTGCCCTGGGCCGGTCGCTTACCGCAATTTCAGCAAGACCCGCAGCCGGTGATTGAACTCCTGGAAAAACTCAGGGAAGATCCAGAATTGTATGTGCGCCGCTCGGTAGCCAATAATCTCAATGACATTGCTAAAGACCATCCGGAAATCGTGGTTGAGGTACTGAATCGCTGGAGCCAGATCGATAACCCGGATACACAATGGATCATCAAGCATGCCGCGCGAACCCTGATCAAATCCGGCCATACAGAGGTCCTGTCTTTACTGGGCTATTCCCCCAATGTCAACGTATCGATTTCCGATTTTGAGGTTGATCCACAAGTGAAACAAGGCGAAAAACTGCACTTCTCGTTTACACTTACCTCCCACGAAAAAAGGCCGATCAATTTAATGATCGATTACCTGGTTTATTTTATGAAAGCCAATGGCGAACAAAAGCCGAAAGTATTTAAATTGGCTAAGAAAACCCTAAAGCCCGGAGAAAGCCTGATCTTAAAAAAAACGCAATCTTTTCGGCCCATTAGTACCCGGGTATATTATCCTGGAACTCATGGGGTAGAGATCCAGGTCAATGGGAAATTATTGGAGAAAAAGCCCTTTAAATTAATTTAAAAGAGAAAAATCATCCTCAGCGTATGTTGGGAGCTGTTGCTAAAAATGGTGGAGAAGGGCCACTCTCGCAAACCCAAAATCTATCCCCTTCTCACCTGGCCATCTCCCCGCACAATCCACTTATAACTGGTCAGTTCTCGTAGGGCCATGGGGCCGCGAGCATGCAATTTTTGGGTACTGATGCCGATTTCTGCACCCAGCCCAAATTGAGCACCATCGGTGAACGCAGTAGAAGTATTGGCGTAGACGACAGCCGCGTCAACTTCATTGAGGAATTGTTGCATGGTCTTCGCATTTTCGGTGATGATGGCTTCGCTATGACGAGAGCTATGCCGGGCTATGTGCTCCAAAGCTTCCTTGAGGTTGTCCACCGTTTTCACCGACATCTTCATGGACAAGAACTCCGTTCCGAAATCTTCGGCTTGGGCCAAGTGTAATAATGTGGCGGGATATTGGCCATTTAGTTGCTGATGTGCTGCAGCATCAGCAAAAACCTCGCACTGGTGTTCGCTTCCCAATCGCTGTAAAAGCGACGGCAAATCTGCCAGTCGGTCGCGGTGAATAAGCAGTGTGTCCAAAGCATTGCAGACACTTACCCGGCGGGCTTTGGCATTTTCAATGATGGCTTTTCCTTTTTCCAGATCGGCGGCAGCATCGTAGTAGGTGTGTACAATACCGGCTCCGGTTTCAATGACGGGTACACGAGCATTGGCCCGCACAAAATCGATCAATCCCTGGCTTCCTCTGGGGATGATGATATCCACGTAGCGATCGGCATTGAGGATGTGGGGCAGTGCTTCGCGTTCGCTGGGCGCAAGGTAACAGATATGCTGCAATCCGCGCTTTGCCAAGACCTGATGGATCAATTTAACAATCGCCAGATTGGAGTAATGGGCATCCCGACTACCTTTAAGTACAGTGGCATTGCCCGACTTCAAACAAAGTGCAAAGACATCGAAGGTCACGTTGGGGCGAGATTCAAAGACAATGCCGATCACGCCAAGGGGCACACTTACCCGATTGATATCCAGTCCATTATCCAGGGTTCGCTCTTCTAGCGTAACGTGAAGTGGGGATGGCAATTCCGCCACTTTCCGAAGATCTCCGGCAATGCCTTCTAAACGACTGGTATTGAGCAGAAGGCGGTCGTATTTTGGATTAGCCGGGTCCATACGCGCCAGATCTTTCTCATTTTCCGCAAGGATAAAGTCCTGTTGGCTTAAAGCCAAATCCGCCAGTTCATTTAAAATAGCATTGATTTCTTGATCGGTCAGAGTGACCAATTTTCTGCTGGCTTGCTGTACCTGCTGGAGGTTGCCGAGAATAGCTTGCTGCAAATTTGCTGTGTCCGTTGTCATGGTTGCAATGATTTGAAGCCACCAAAGTTACGGGTTTTTATCGAAAGCGATTCGCCAAAGCCTATACTCAGAATGATTGGTTTAGTGCTTAAAGTGATCCTCCGGTACTTCGAGCCAGGCCAACGTGTTTTTGGCAAAGATGGCTTCTACCGTAGCTTTGGGCAAATCCATCTCTTCGATGAAGGCTCCGATCTCCAGATCACCCAATGGGAAGGGATAGTCAGAACCGAGGCAAACCTTATCGGTACCGGCCGTTTCCAGGATGTATTGCAACATGCGAGCATCATGGGTGATGCAATCTACCCAAAATTTATTGAGGTATTCTCGCGGACTAACCGGGTTGTCCACGGCTACTAAATCCGGTCGGCAATTGAAGCCGTGCTCCACCCGCCCAATGGTGGGCAGGAAAGCCCCTCCGGCGTGGGCAAAACACACCCGCAATTGCGGCAAGCGTTCAAAAACACCACCAAAAATCATGGAGCAAATGGCCCTGGAAGTTTCCGCAGGCATTCCTACGAGCCAGGGTAGCCAGTATTTCTCCATACTGTTGAATCCCATCATATTCCAGGGGTGTACAAAGACGGCCATTCCCAGCGATTGGCAAGCTTCAAAAATGGGAAAAAATTCCGCTTCATTTAGGTTTTTATCATTGATATTGGACCCAATTTGGATACCCGGCAAGCCCAATTCCTTACACCGCTGTAGCTCCTGTATGGCGAGTTTCGTATCCTGCATCGGAACGGTGCCTAGCGCCAGGTAATGTTTCGGATGATTGGCCACCGTTTCTGCAATATCATCGTTCAAAAAGCGAGAAAGTTCCAGGCAATCCTGGGGTTTGGCCCAGTAGGAAAACATCACTGGGATCGTACAAACCACCTGTACCTGGGTCTGGTGGGTAGCATATTCTTCTATTCGTTCTTCGGCATTCCAGCAATTGGATTCGATTTCTCGAAAGAATTTATCCCCTTTCATCATATTGGCAAAACCAGGCTTGTGGTGCACCAGGTGGATAAAATCGCCATAGCCAAACTTATCCGCAAAGCGTGGAAGTTGCTCCGGGATGATGTGGGTATGCATATCAATTTTCAGCATGGATAATTTGGTTTGTGGTGTGTGGTCAAAGGTAAGCGATCAGGGCTTGATCCCCAAATGAAACCAACAAGATTCGATGAATACAAGGTTAAATTCATTAAAAAATAATTCTTCCTGTCCATTTGCTAAGATCTGTGAATTTGCCATAGCTTTGCACCAACTTTTTCTAGGTAAGAAGTCCTTTTAGAAAAAGTGATTATCTAACAAATCAACTTTAATTATGAAAAACATCATGCTTTTTGCGGCAGCAGTTCTCGCACTCAGTGCTTGTAACAACATAGAAAACCTCCGTCAACCCATCGAGACTTTGAGCACTACCTGGGATAGCACAACCACTCAAGTGACCGAGCTTCTGGGGCAAATTAATAGCGAACAAATTAAGTCGTCAGCGATGGTGAAGCGGTTAGAGTTTTCAGAAAGTACCGCAAGTAATTTGACGGAGGATGTCAAAAATCAAGCTGCTTCTATTCAGGAAGATTTCAAAAGGAAAATGGAAGAATTGGCTACGCTGAAAAAAGGGATATCCGATTTTGCGGTCACTTTGAAGGGAAAATCAAGTGAGGTGGAAGCATTAACGGCTGGTGTACAAGCCGGTGAAATACCCGACGGCGCGGCCGCTTCATTGAAAAACTTGCAGGAAATGATCAGTACCGCCCAGACCAATATGGGTGAATGGTCTGCTAAATTTGCAGGCATCCGGGACGGCTTTTCTGAACTGTACAACAAATTTACGATCTTGCGCCAAAGTGCTGTTGGTGACGAACCGGGGTCCGATTCGTAGTCAGAACCACTTTAGGGCATGTTTGGAGGTAGTCCCCAAAGTATATTCGGGGCAAACTATTCAGGCTGTAAATTGCAGTTTTTGGAATCCCGATGTAAAATCGGGACAAGCTATTTTTTTGGCTATTTTTTCGTCCGTCTCGGCTCAACCGAGATGCACTCAAAAATGAGCCTCCCGAGCACCCAAAACCTGCAATTTTCGCT
>CAXHCA010000145.1:0-17937 GCA_964015035.1 uncultured Saprospiraceae bacterium | reverse complement strand
CCGAAGTGAGGTTCCAAAATTCCGGTTTTACCGGGACTGAATGATTACCTCCAAATAGGCACTTAACCCCGCCAATTTACTCTGAAGCATCTTCTCCTTCCTTCGGTTTCACAAACCCATTCAAATAGACCTTCGTCGTTGCCGGGTAAGTATTGGCCGTGATCGTCACGGGTTTACTTTGTTTATTTTTCTTATTCTTAGTATTAAACTCTACCCTGATTTCGCCCTGCTCGCCGGGTGCAATCGGTTCTTTGGGCCACTGTGGAATAGTACAGCCGCAGGTTGAACGGGCATTGCTGATCAACAGCGGTTGTTTACCGGTATTAGTAAAGGTAAAAGTGTGCTTTACAAGATCCCCTTCATTTACCTCCCCAAAGTTAAAAGTTTCTTGTGCAAACTCAATTTTTGCCACATTGACCGTATCCGTCGGCTCATTGGCAGTTACTGGATTGCGAATAATGTCTGCATTACTAATTCTCCCCTCTGATTTGATTTCATCAATCGACTTTTCCGGTGTTTGTTCCACACCATTCTGGCAAGCTGCAAAAACGACGGCCATCAAAGCCGCAAGAATTAACTTTTTCATATTCCTACTCTTTAGTTTTCATATTTATAGATCGCAAAAGTAGGCCTTTTTAGCTTTTATTGGGCATCTTTGGAGTTGATTTGATGCATTTCATAAAAATGAGAATATTTCTACTCGGATTCATGGGCAGCGGCAAGACTCATATCGGTAAGCGACTTGCCAAAAAACTGGGATTCTCTTTCCTCGACTTAGATGACTTGATTGAGGACCGCGAGGGAAGCTCCATTTCCCAACTGTTTGCTACCTTTGGAGAAACAGCCTTTCGGCAAATGGAACAAGCGGCGTTGCACAGCCTGACAAGCTACGACAAAATAGTCATTGCCTGTGGCGGTGGCACTCCCTGTTTTTATGACAATATGGCCTGGATGAATGACCATGGATTGACCATCTACCTGGCAGCCAGCCCAAGTCTATTGTATCAACGGCTGGTGAGAGAAACCAGTCACCGCCCATTGTTACAAGGTAAGAAAAAGGAGGAATTATTGCGCTTTTTACAAACAAAATTGACCGAACGGAGCAGCTTTTATCAACAAGCAAGTGTCCTTGTTGACCAGGATACCATTGAAATTCCAGTGGATGAAGCGCTCTGCTTACATATACAGGACATTGTTGGTCATTAATACATTTTAACCATACTCTTAATGGCGTTTCAACTCAACATACCATTCTACCTATTTAATGTTTCCTTGGAAATGGGAGGTGATTTTAAGGTCCCCCTCATGGATAAAGAAGGCATCTATATAGGAGAAACTGGTCAAAAAATTGCCGAAAAGTACCGTTCGGAATTACAAGATAAATTCATCAATGAAGGAAGCCTCATCCAGATTCTTGACGAATTTAGGGATGGCAATTTTTACAAAACAAAATTGGAGGTCGCTTTTCCTGGAGCAAAAGATCAAATCAGTTATCCTCCATTTCAGCTAGAGTTTGATTATTTCACACATAAAGTAGACCGTGGCTACTGGGCCGTGTTGCCGAGCTTAGGATTAGAAAGTTTTGGCAAAACACCGGAACAACTGCAAAAAAACCTACGTGAAGTAGTAGAATTGGACTTTGCACGTGGCCAGCGTCTTACTGTGGTCCAAGAAATAGTGTCCGCCATCTGGTTCCACACCACGGAACTGACTCAAATGTCCATTAAATTGTCGGTGCCTACTCCCCGCGAAATTGACCAAGGGGAAGCCGCGCCAAAAAAACAATGGCTCAACAAAGTGGCTCATTTACTGGATATCACCGAGGTAGCTACTTATAGTAGAACGGAAGAACTGGAACAGTTGGCCACTCTACTAAAGAGTAAATTCAACCGCAATGTCTTATTGATTGGTCCTTCGGGAGTGGGAAAAACGGCCCTGGTTTGGGAGATCGCCCGACAGCAAAAGAATAGGACCGCCAAGTCAAAAATTTGGGAGACCACCGCTTCTACCCTGATCAAGGAACTCACTGGAGAAATGGGTTGGCGGGAAAATCTGGCGGCATTGTGCCGCGAGCTAGGTACCACTTCCGATATCCTCTTTATCCGCAACTTGATGGAGCTCTTTAAGGTGGGGAAATCAGAAGGGAATAACATCAGCATGGCAGAATATTTGCGTACCTTCTTAAGCCGAGGGTCGCTCAATCTCATTTCGGAATGTACGGATGAGGAACTCGCTTTGATCGAGCTGGAAAGCCCCAACTATTTGAGCTACTTCCAGCAGATCAAATTAGAGGAACCCACTACTGATCTTGACTTTATCATTTTAAATAAGGTGCGCAACCTGGCCAGTCATCAGCGAGTTGAAATCACTGATGAAGCCATTCGGGAAGTCATTAGTCTCAATCGAAGATTTACCCCCTATGCCGGTTTTCCAGGCAAACCTATTCGTTTCTTGGAAAGTATCCTGATCCATCAAAATGAACGTTTTGCACTAAGCACCCAATCCGCTAATCTACGCATTGATCGCAGCGATGTGGTGCGTTATTTTTGCGAAGAATCAGGCATGCCCCAATTTCTCGTCGATCCCGAAATCCCGATGAACCTTGAACAACTGGAAAAGGATTTCAACCAACAGGTTTTTGGCCAGGAATTGGCAGTCAATACCCTGGTAAACCTTTTAGCTGCTGTCAAAACAGCCTTGACCAGAAGGGGCAAACCCATTGCTTCTCTTCTTTTTGTGGGACCTACCGGCGTTGGTAAAACGGAGATGGCTAAGGTATTGGCCCAATTTATGTTTGGTAGTCGTGAGCGCATCATGCGGTTTGACATGAGTGAATATTCCAGCTATTACGATGTATTGCGGCTGGCAGGAAGTGACTATTTCAGTGACGGATTGTTGAGCAGTGCTGTGCGTAAAGAACCCTTTGGGGTGATTTTGTTTGATGAAATCGAAAAGGCACATCCCAACTTTTACGACCTTCTATTGCAAATTCTCGGAGAAGGCCGTTTGTCTGACAGTCGCGGCAAATTGGTCAATTTTTGCAGTTCCATCATCTTGATGACCTCCAATATAGGAGCCGAGAGATTTCAGCAAGGAAAAATTGGCTGGCAACAAGTCTCCAAGCCCGAAGATATTTCCAGTCAGTTTATGACTGCCGTACAACAACATTTCCGCCCGGAGCTTTTCAACCGAATTGACTTGGTCATTCCTTTTGTCCCATTAGATATGGAGACGGTGAGGAATGTGGTAGAGCGCGAAATCAATCTCATTTTGCAAAGGGAAGGTATTCGCTTTCGCAGATTGGAATTACAGATCGACGATGAGGTTAAAAACTACCTGGCCCGCGAAGGTTATCATCCCAAATATGGGGCAAGAGAATTGCAACGAACCATTCGCGAAAAGCTGATCATTCCCCTTTCCCAGCAACTCAATCAACTGGATTATGACGATCAGATCATTGCCAAAATCAGTATCGTAGATGGCATGATTGACATCAATCTGGATGCCGATCCCTTAGGGCTGGACTTGTTGATTGAAGAACTGGAAAAAACCAACTACGCCAATTACGCCAGTTCACTAAGGCGCAAAATCAATGACTTAAAAGAAGGCCACCTATACGTGCAACTGATCAGTGAGTTGCAAATGCTGGAACAGCGTAAAACGGAAGACCAATCCCGTTTTTGGCAAGACCAGCAGCAGGTTACTCAGTACACCGAATTTATGAGTACCCAAAGTAAGGTGGAAACGCTGGAAGGCCAAATTGAGGAATACGAAATGGAACTGGGGCTTTCCTGTTTGAACATGGGCGCTTATCGCCCTGAAATCCAGGACAAAATCCAAGTGTGGGAGCGTCAGTTTTTTAACCTGAAAATTGAAATCCTCACGCGTATTTTTCCGGATCTCAACCATTGCTATTTTGTCATTTATGGCCAGAATCCAGAAACCATTGGACTGTTCTATCAAACCATCTTTGAGCAGGAACAGTTTGAATATGAGATCAAAGCCATGTGGTTCAGAGATCGCCATTATCAGGAAGAAAGCCATCTGATAGCAGAAGAAAAAGAATTGGGAATCACGAGCTATCGCTCACCCTACCTCAAGGAAAAAGTGGCTAAAGACGGACTTAAGCATCCTTTAAAACCACCTAAACATGGAGACTTGTGTTGCGGCTTGGAATTTCAAATTACCGGTCCAGGAGCTTTCCTCTTTTTAGAGCAGGAAGCAGGTATGCAACGATGGCTTTTTGCCAACGATATTGAAGAATTATACGTAGTGGAAACAGGTAAAACTCCATTTCCGGTGCCTGATAAAATCCATAGAAAAGACTTTTTTAAGAAAAAAACCGTTCGTAGAGTGGTGGATTTTCTCGATGGCAAACAGGCTTTTCTAAAGGAAAAACAAGATGGCAGTCTCAAGCCGCTCTTGGCTCAACTACAAGAAACATTGAAATCACAGTTTGAACTAGCAGTTGATACTGCATTTATCTAAAAAGGGTTATGAAAAAATTATTGCTTTTAGGGGTTATTGTCCTGATTGGACTCAATATATATGCACAAAACACAGATACTTTGCCCCGCTACTATTGGGTAACCTTCAAAGACAAGGCCAACAGTCCTTATCAATTGGATCAGCCCCAAGCGTTTTTGTCTGCCAAAGCCCTGGCTCGGCGGGCAAAGTATCAAATTGCTGTTACCGAAGATGATTTGCCGGTCAATCCACAGTATTTGCAAGAAATTCAAAAATTAGGAGGGCAAATCCACCTCAGCTCCCGCTGGTTGAATGCAGCAACGGTGCTCGCTACACCAACTTCGATGCAACAGATTGAAGCGTTGAACTTTGTGGATACCTTTTTATATGTCGCCAAATTTATGCCAGCCAGAGTTAATCGGGAAGGCCGGGCATTTAAAGGTAAACTCGAAGCAGAAATACTCGACGATAATCCATACGGCAACGCCTTTCCGCAATTGCAGGTAATGAAGGGCGACTCCCTACACCAGAAAGGAGGCATGGGACAAGGCATCACTGTAGCGGTATTGGACGGTGGGTTTTCCGGCGTTGATCAAATGCCGTTTTTTGATAGTTTGCGCAAGGATAACCGTTTGTTTGGAACACACGACTTTGTGGAAAAAGATAGTTTTGTCTACGAATCAAGCACGCACGGCACTCATGTCCTCTCGGTCATGGGGGCAAATATTCCCGGTTTGATGGTTGGCACGGCCCCTAAGGCGCAGTACATCTGCGTAAAAACGGAGGATGTAAGAGGAGAATATTTAATCGAAGAATGCAATTGGGTAGCCGGACTGGAATACGCCGATAGTATCGGTGCGGACCTGGTCAATTCATCCTTGGGATACTTTTCCTTCAATGATACCGATATGAATTACCGCTATGAAGACTTGACCGGTGTCAATTCTATTGCCAGCCGGGCAGTAGATTACGCCTTTGACCGAGGTATGATTGTGGTCACCAGTGCGGGCAATGAAGGCAATTCTGCCTGGAGGCACATCAGTATCCCTGCTGATGCAACCCATGCCATGGCGGTGGGAGCCGTGTTCATTGACACCACCATACGTGCCGGATTCAGTTCCGTGGGCCCAACTGCTGATGGCCGCATTAAACCCGACCTGGTGGCTCCCGGCGTTGCCATTGTGGTCGCATCGCCCTATGGTTATAAAACCAGAACTTCAAATGGTACCTCTTTGGCATCACCATTGATAGCCGGTTTGACCGCCAGCTTGTGGTCCGCTTTTCCCAACCTCAAAAATGAGGACATCATCAATGCCGTTATTCAAAGCTGTCATCAAAAAGATCAACCAGATAATTTCTTAGGGCATGGATTACCTAATTATAGCCGGGCATTCGATATCCTCAAGCAAAAAGTACAAGAAGTAGAAGTCCCTATTCAAAAGAATTGATCTGTATATTTGCAACTCTAAAGTTTAAAAAACCGTAAAGGATTGGCAGAATGATCCAGAAGGAGATGATGAAAAGGCCAGCCATAAGTGTACTTTTTTTCTTTTTGCTTGTTCTTTCTTCCTGTGTCGGGGATGAAAAAGCAGAGGGAGCTTTTGCCGATTGCAAATATGCCCAACCGGAGCCCATCTTTAACAAAAGCTCCGACCAGATTGAAGACCACCGATTTTCATTAGATGGGCAACGAGGTGTTGAAATCGTCCACTTTTCAGAAGGTGTTCAGTTGAAACTCACCCAGGAAGGTTGTGATGATCTGCGACAAATTTTTGAATTCACTTTCCCCTCTTTAGATATCCGCGACGATTCACCCGATTTCTGGCTGATGCTGGCCGTTGCCCAATTTGACCAAATAGCTGATATCGGTGCTGACTATATGGTATTTGGTAGTTGGGCTGCAGCGCTGGTGCGCAATCGGGATCAATTTGAATTTGGCGAAAGCGTACGCATTCAAAAAGGGTTTTACGTCAAAGTAGATAGAATGAAAGGCAAAAAGGGTGGCATTCTCATGCTTACACTTTCTCAAACGCCCTAGTATATAACTACATTTTCCAAGATTTGTATACAACTGTAATTCAGGGACTTCCAAAACAACAATAGAAACACATATGATTACAAATCATGTATAAACACCTAACAGATAAATCATTAATCAAAAAAATTACAAGAACACCCAATAATATTTTGTGCCAATTTTTAGGAAATATATTTGCCTTTCAAGCTCAGATTTTCTACTTTTACAATCGCAAGCGACGTCAGAACAGGGAAACAAAATTCTATTTTAGGTGAATATTTTTCCTGCCAATCTGCCCTTATCTACAAAAATCGATCAAGAACTGTACTCATCTTTAGTTGAATAAAATTTCAACTTGGCAGGTACTTGTTTGCTTGCCGAAGACAACAACGCCAGTTAAAAAATTAATATTAGTATCAGTAAGTTAGATTAGCTCCGCTGCAACATCATGTAGCGGAGTTTTTTTATGCCTATTCATGCATTTTCGGTCTATCTTCCATTGGGGTTTTGTGTCTTTAAATTCTGTAAGTATATTTGTGCCGCAAATTGCAGCGCCGGCTGAGATCAACCATTTCTACAAATCGAGTGTTGATTCAGTCGAGCATACTAACAAATAAAAGCACCCATTTTATGAATTACGATCTGATAGTTATTGGTAGTGGCCCTGGTGGTTATGTGGCCGCCATTCGAGCATCGCAATTAGGCATGAAGGTAGCCGTGGTAGAAAGAGAATCTGTGGGCGGTATTTGTCTAAACTGGGGCTGTATTCCTACCAAAGCATTGCTAAAAAGCGCTCAGGTTTTTGAATACATTAGCCACTCCGAAGATTATGGTATCAAGGTAAAAGATGCACAAGTCGATTTCGACAGTATGATCAAACGGAGCCGCGGTGTAGCCGAGGGTATGAGTAAAGGTATCAATTTCCTTTTTAAGAAAAATAAGATTACCATACTCAATGGGAATGGCCGCTTATTGCGTGGCAAAAAAGTAGAGGTCACCGACAAGGATGGCAAAAAGACGGTCTATGAAGCCCCACACATCATTGTAGCCACAGGTGGCCGGGCTAAGGAATTGCCCAATCTGCCCATTGATGGTAAAAACATCATCGAATACCGCAAGGCCATGTCCATGGAAAAACAACCTAAGAGCATGGTTGTGGTTGGCGCAGGAGCCATTGGCGTGGAATTTGCCTACTTCTATCATTCCATTGGTACGGAAGTGACTATCGTAGAGTTTATGGAGCAAGGCCTCGTGCCCCGTGAAGACTCCGATATCTCTAAGGAGTTAGGCAAAGTTTATAAGAAGAAAGGTATCAAAGTATTGGCCAATACGTCAGTAGAAACAGTCGATACCAAAGGTCGAGGCTGCAAAGTGACGGTGAAGAACCGGAAAACGGGAGCAACGGAAGAGATCAAGTGTGATGTGGTCCTTTCTGCAGCCGGAGTAACCCCAAACACCGAAGATATCGGATTGGAAGCACTGGGTATCAAAACTGAACGTGGCTTAATTAAGGTGGACGCCTATTATCAAACCAATGTCGCGGGTATCTATGCCATCGGTGATGTGATTGAGGGACCTGCCCTGGCTCACGTGGCTAGCGCGGAAGGCATCATTTGTATAGAAAAAATCAAGGGGCTTTCTCCGGAACCATTGGATTACAATAACATTCCCGGCTGTACCTACTGCTCTCCTGAGGTAGCCTCAGTGGGTTATACCGAGCAAGGTGCCAAAGATGCCGGATACGACATTAAGGTGGGGAAATTCCCTTTTAGTGCTTCTGGCAAAGCTAGTGCTGCCGGAGCCAAAGAGGGCTTTGTAAAGGTGATCTTTGATGCCAAATACGGCGAATTTCTGGGTGCCCACATGATTGGCTATAATGTCACGGAAATGATTGCAGAAGTGGTTGCTGCCCGTAAGCTGGAAACCACTGGCCACGAGATCATTAAGACCGTCCACCCTCACCCAACGATGAGCGAAGCGGTGATGGAAGCTGCAGCTGCAGCCTATGGTGAAGTGATTCACTTGTAAAAATAGATAAAAGAAGATGGGAGGCCACAATGCGTAAGTGTTGTGGCCTTTGTATTTTATACTTCGTTGAGCTAGGAAACCATCTTACGTGTATGCTCAAAAATCCAGTCGATAAAACGTTTGTTTTCTGTGACGATTTCTGCCTTCCCGGTCATTTCCTGACTGGGTTCAATCACCCTTCCCGTAGTCGTTCGCAATCCATCCGGAAAGACCACTTCGATGGGAATGCTATTGTTGTTAGGCACTTTTCCCTTACGGGAAACCTGGCCAATGACGGCACCAAATTCCTCAAAAGGATAACTATCGAATTTAACGATCACTCGTTGGCCTTCCTGCACCTTTCCAGAACCGCCGTGCTCCAGTGCAATGCGTCCTAAAATATCGGTGGTATTCGTGGGTAAAATCAGCATGAGCTCCGTTTCCTTGGAGACAAATTGTTTGGGACCAAGACTTTCATTGGTCAAAATTACCACGCCAGCCATTGGAGAAATCAGGAGGTGGTCCTTTTTCCAATCTTCAATTTTATCTTGTAGCTTTAAAAAGCCTTCTCTCAACTCCGCGGAAGCGTTCGACTGAGAAATATTAGCCCCTCGCTCATATCCATCAATCTCTCGCTGCAAGAGGGAAATTTCAAATTCTTTATTCTTAATATTGGACTCCAGGCTCTGAATCATCCGTTCATCTGAAAGCACTTTTTCCTGCATCTGCCGAACTCGGGCTACCGTATTTAATCCCTCCTTCAACAGGTTTTGCTGACGGATAAATTCATCGCGGGAAAGCTTGAGTTGCTTCTCGTAATTTTCCTTTTGTTTCTTTTCATAGACAATGTTGTTTCTCGCCTTGCGAATCTGGCTTTTTAATTGCTCTATGCTCAACTTATCAAGCTTGCGGGAAGTGCTGGCCTTGTAGGATTCCTGCATTTCTTTGTACTCATAAAGGTAATCTTGCAGCTCGCCAAGAATTAAATCCTTGGGAGGATTAAAACCTAACAAAGTAGAATCATTCATATCCTTAATAGACAACATAAAATCTTCCAGGGAAAGCACATCTTCAAATTTAGCTTTGCTGGTGAAAGCTAAAAGTACTTGCCCTGCCTCTACGGTATCTTCGGATTCCACCAAAACCTTGGCAATATAGGCCATTCTTTCCGCCACCAATTTCCTGGGTGGTTCCGTCGAAGTAACCCGAATAGATGATTTTACGGTATCCGGGTATTGGATAAAATAGCTGATCCAACCCAGGAGGACAATGACCACCAAAGCAATGAGGGTTCCCCATTGCACCAGCCAATTGGGAGGAGTTCCCAAGATCTCCTGCACTTCTTCACTCCTTATTTCAAGGTTTTCATCCATGACTTTTTCACAGTTTTATGCGCCTAATTCCAGCTGATTGCGTACCAGTTGGTAATATGCTCCACGAATGTAGGTGAGCTCTTCGTGGGTGCCCTGCTCTACAATTTCACCACCATCGATCACAATAATGTTGTCGGCATTCATCACTGTACTGAGGCGGTGCGCAACGACAACCACCGTTCTGCCCCGGAAGAAATCTTCCAGGTTTTCCATAATGATCAATTCGTTAAAGGCATCCAGTGCATTGGTCGCTTCATCAAAAAAGATGTAATCGGGGTTTTTATAGACCGCTCGCGCGATCAATAGCCGCTGGCGTTGACCTTGACTCAAGCCCAATCCTTCCTGGCCAATTTTGGTATTGTATCCCAACGGTAAAGCTTCTATAAAGGTTTGAATATTGGCTACTTTGACCGCACGAAGCAGTTTATGTTTGTTGATGATTTCATCACCCAATGCGATATTTTTAGCAATAGAATCGTTAAAAATAAAGCCATCCTGCATCACTACGCCGCATTTACTTCGCCACAAGCGGCTATGAATATTATTTAAGTTAATATCTCCCAAACGGATGGCACCATCGGTGGGAGAATAAAAATTGAGTAGCAGTTTTAAAATCGTCGTTTTACCACTTCCACTCGAACCAACAATGGCGGTGGTTTTCCCTTTCGGAATGGCAAAACTCAAGTTCTTCAGCACTTTCGGTGAATTGGGCCCATTGTATTGAAAGGAGACATTTTCTAAACTCAAATCACCCATTTCTGGAACCAATGTCATCTTATCCTCCACATTTTCTTCGTCGTCTTTTGAGTGGATTTCATTCATGCGTTCCAGACTAATCTTAGCCTCCTGTAAAGAACGGATAAAGGCCACAAATTGATTGAGTGGTGCATTCAGCTGAGCGATGATGTATTGAATGGCCACCAACATACCCAAGGTCATATTTCCATCAAGAACGGCTTTAACCACTACAAAAGTGATCAGTAAATTTTTGGTCTCGTTGATAAATGTCCCTCCTGAGCGCTGTAATTCCTCAATGCCCAAGGAACTCAATTCCGTGCGAAATAAACGCGCTTGAATGCGTTCCCATGCCCAACGCTTTTGCTTCTCGGCATTGTGCAACTTGATTTCCTGCATGCCATTGATCAACTCGATAAGGTTTCCCTGATTTTCAGCCGATTGATCAAACTGCTTGTAGTCCAATTCCCTTCTGCGCGCTTGGAAAAATAAAATCCACACTAAGTTGACGATCGTTCCCAATAAAAATATGCTGAACACCAACTCGCTCCAAAAAACGAGCACCAGGGAAAAAGCGATGAAGTTGAAAAAGGAAAATACCGATATCAACGTTGTAGAGGTCAAAAACCGCTGCACTCGCTCGTGATCCGCAATACGCTGCATTAGATCACCCGTCATTTTGGTATCAAAAAACCGGATGGGCAATTTCGTCAGCTTAATCAAGAAATCCGAGATCAGGCTAATGTTGACCCTTACACCTATGTGCAGCAAAATCCACCTTCGGAAAGATTCTATTGACAACTGGGCCAGAAAGAGAATAAACTGGGCCAGGATAATGAGTGAAACAAAGGAATGGTCAACTTTAAAAACCCCCACATCAATCAGGGATTTGATAAAGAAGGGGAAGATAATTTGTAGCAGACTTCCCAGTAACAACCCCACCACCAATTGGATAATCAGACGGCGGTATTTCTTAAAATAAGAGAAAATGTAACTAAATCCACTTTTGTCCGTTTTTTCGCCGTCTCGAGCATAAAACTCCGGGGTGGTTTCCAAAAGCAGCAATACACCTAGTTCCTCTCCGTCTTCCTTATCACTTAGCCAATTTTCTTCAAACTCAGCCCGGGTCAATTTAAACTTGCCCGCTGCTGGGTCGGCAATCCAGACAAACTTTTGATTGGCTTTGTAAACGACGACAAAATGTCCCTGGTTCCAGTGGGCAATACAGGGAAGTGGAATATCTCTAACGAGCCGATCATAAGAAGTCTTGACGGCCAGAGACTGCATGCCAATGTGTTCAGCGGCATCGCTGATGCCCAGCAAATCAACTCCTTGTTTGCCCATATAAGTCAACTCCCGCAAATACTCAAGTGAATAGTACCTGCCGAAATGACGAGCAATCATGCGCAGACAAGTAGCCCCGCAATCCATGGCGTCTAACTGGTGATAAAAGGGAAAATTACCCGACATATTTCCTACTGTATCGTTGATTGTACATTCATGGGCGGTGTTTTTCATCGGGATTTTCCTATACCTGGAAAACCACTGGGTCTTAATTTAGTACAAAATGGGTCAATATCAACCTGAAAAATAAGCTGTTATGTTCAATATTCAATACTTATAACGATTTTTTTTATTAAAAGTGGCGAGATTTATGGTTTTTCGAACAATATGTGGTCTTTTTAATCCTTCTTTGGCGCGCCACCTACTGATTTATCAAAGAACCGCTTTGATGTTGTTGGTGTAATTTCAATTGACTAATTTCGCCCCAATTCAAGATTTCGACATGTACAACAGCTTCCTTTCTTTTGTCAGTGTAATTCATACCCCTTGGGAGGCCAGGAAACTACCGGAGTTGCTACAAAATGTTTATCCGCTTTTAAAGAAGCATTTCAGCGACTTCGAAATCATCCTGGTCAACAATGGCGTTGATGAAGCGATTGCCCCGCTAATAGAACCACTCGATCCTGATCTGAAACACCACATTTTTCTACTGAACCTATCCAGTAGAACCGACCGAAATCATGCTACGGTAGCCGGATTGGACCGGTCAAACGGAGATTATACTCTTTTATTTGACATTGAACTCTACGATCATCCAGAATTCATTTTAACGCTTTTTGAAAAGAGTAAGGAACATTTTGACATCGTTTATCTTCGTGCCAAAGAGCGAAGTGTCAGTGTCAAGTATCGCCCTTTTTACCACATTTTCTATTATATCATCAGGCATTATTCCAACCTAAAGATCGATGAACACGCTCACAACACGAGGATCATCTCCCGACGGGCATTGAATTCACTATTGCGATTGCGGGAAAATTTGCGGTACATGAAAGCCATTTACTCCTTGGTGGGATACCAAACGAGTTATATTGAAGTGGATATTCCGCTATCGGAAAGGGACGGTAATTTTTCGGATCGGTTTAAGACGTCTCTTGTCGCCATCACCTCTTTCACCACTTTTCTACGGTCTCTTCTTTTATGGATTTTTATCTTCTCCTTTTTATTTCTGATGGCGGTGATCATCAATGCCTTGAAGGTGAAATTTACCGGCATTGATGTCTTCGGAAATTACGGCGAACCTTGGTCTGGTTGGACTTTTCTAGTGATTTTGGTATCGGTGTTTTTTGCCATCACCTGCCTCAACTTGTACATCATGTCGATTTACCTCTCCAATATTTATAACGAGATCAAACACCGGCCCTTGTACATCATCGAGTCCATCAAACGATTCTAGATCAATCGGTTACCCGATCTGACATCCAATTATAGGTGAACCTAAAAATCTCTTCCTGTTGTGCCTCATTGTGAATTTCGTGGTAGAGGCCAGCCCATTTTTTAAAGGTTACGTCACCATTCAACTGCTTGGCCAGTTGTTCACTGGCTCTTGGTGAGGTGATTTGATCATCTCCCGCATGCATGATCAAAAGAGGAATTTTTACCGTATTGTGGTAATTAAGCAACCATTTCCCACCATCAATCATACCCATTGCCATGGCCGCTGTAATCTGATCATGAACCAATGGATCAGCCACATAGTCTTTTACAACCTGTAGATCATGAGCAAGGTATTGGGTTTCTAAATTACTAGATTCTGAATATTTAGGATAAAGTATACGCATTAGTTTGCCAAGCATTACCCGTCCGGAAGACGGGCTAAATGCCAGATCAATCCAGGGAGAAGTCACCACTGCCCCTTGAATGGTGGGGTGACGACGCAAGACATAGTTGAGCACAATGCCTCCTCCCATGCTGTGGCCGTAAAGAAATACCGGCAAGTCAGGATAGCGGATTTCAATTTCCACCAATAATTCCGAGATACTATCCAACAGTATTTGCAGATTGGGCGCATGCCCTCTTTGTCCCTCTGATTGGCCGTGTCCACGCTGATCAAAACCGACCACCGCAAAGTTTTTTTTATTAAAAAATGCCGCCAGGTGATTGTATCGATTGATGTGCTCTCCCATACCATGCACTAGTCCAATAACGGCCGTAGGGGCTGCCACTTTCCAATCTTTTGCGTAAATACTTAATCCATCGTCGGTGGTCCAGTTAAATGCTTCGTTTTTCATAAAATTAGTTCTACTGGTCTTAGAGCATGTTGGGAGGTCTGATTTGCTAGCGAGAAGCATCATTTTCTTGCTGAATGACTACCTCCAAACATGCACTCAACAAAAAAGTGTGTTTTGCAGCCCAAAGGTTGACCTTCAAATATGCTCTTAATACAAACGGCGACCATCTTCAAATTTAGAAACCCTTGCCTTAGGGTATAACTTAGAAATGTGGCGATCAAGGAATTGCTGAGCCTGTTGCTCCTCCTGAAAATCGCCAATGAAATAGGAATAACCGCCATTACTTTCAGCAGCTATAATATTGCCATGTCGGAAAAAAATATCCGCAGTTTCGGGCAAAGGCCCTTCTTCTGTCTGTGCAATTTGAATCTTAAATCCAGAATAATCCTTTGGAACAAACTTAACAATGGCATTCTCATTGACCACGGTTAGCTCTTTTTCCTGAATGATTTGTGGCGTCTTCTGTACTTCGTATTGTTCAGGGGTTGTCGATTCGGGAGAAAGAATGATGATCTTTTTCTCCTGTTGCTTCTCCAGCGACTCCGCAAAATTATCTTCCTCCCATTCCTTTACAGGAGTTGTATTGCGATCTGGGGATGGCCAGTTTTGCCCCATAATTGGATTGGCAAGTACGCAAATAAAAAAAGACAGGGTAATTAATGCTCTCATAATTTCCGGATTTACCATTTTTTCGGTTAATTTTCGGGCAGTACAAACATCGGATAAAGGCCTTAAATTAGGAAATTATTGTTACAATCAATGATTTTTCAAAAAACTGCGCCCATCCTAAAAAATATTTGAATGGCATTAAAAATCGTCTTCATGGGTACTCCTGAATTTGCAGTGCCCTCGTTAAGGATATTGTTGGATCATGGATATGAGGTGGTCGGGGTGGTTACTACTGCGGATAAACTAGGTGGCCGGGGTAAAAAACAGTTGTTAGAGTCGGCCGTCAAGAAATTTGCCAAAGAAAGAGAATTGCCCATTTTACAACCGGTCAAATTGAGAGATCCCGATTTTTTGCGTGAATTAAAATCCCTTGGCGCCAACCTGCAAGTAGTGGTGGCTTTTAGAATGCTCCCGGAAGTCGTCTGGGCCATGCCGGAAAAAGGTACCTTCAACCTCCACGGATCACTACTTCCCAAATACCGTGGAGCAGCACCCATCAATTGGGCCATCATCAAGGGAGAAAAGGAAACAGGCGTCACCACCTTTTTCCTCAAACAAGAAATTGATACTGGTGCCATCCTTTTTCAAGAGAAACTAGCCATTGGAGAAAATGAAACGGCTGGTGAAGTGCACGATCGAATGATGGAACTAGGAGCCCAAACGGTATTAAAAACCGTACAGGCTATTGAAAAAGAACAAGTTGACCCCAAACCACAAAACGATGCTTTGGCGACCAAAGCACCAAAGATTTTCCACGAAACCTGTGAAATCAATTTTGATCAATCTACCGAAGAAGTACACAACTTTATCCGGGGACTAAGCCCCTACCCTGCTGCCTGGACGACGCTCGATGAGCAACAACTAAAAATACTGCGAACCACAAAGCAATTGGAAGACCATCAACTCCCTCCCGGCAAAATCATTTCCGATAATAAAAAAAGGATCAAAATTGCCACACGGGATGGATTCGTAGAGGTGCATGAACTCCAGTTGCAAGGCCGAAAAAGAATGAAAACAATTGATTTCCTAAATGGATATAGCTTTTCCTAGTGCCAAAACAATGTTATCTGACAAATTTAGTCGTCAACCTAAGTGCAGCTAAAAGGCAAATCAATAAAATAGCATCAGAAAGGAGCTTTAATCCATCTTTTGGGTCGAGTTTATTCCAGGGAAATGTTTAAAGAAGCAGTAATAAGTTGGAGAGAAAATTTTAACTGAGTAAAATTTAATTATAAAAAAACAATCATGGCTCAAAAATATGCAAGTCTGCAAAACCTCAAATTCCTCCTGCATCAAGTACTAAAAGTCACTGATCTTAATCAACTGCCCTATTATCAAGACTATGACCGGGAGGCTATCGATATGGCTCTGGATGCAGCCAAACAAATCGGCGATACCTACCTCTTTCCCTTTTATCGAATCATGGATCGAAACAAGGCCTATTATCAAGATGGCGAGGTGAAGGTTCATCAATCATTAAAACCCGCCATTAAGGCGCTAGCAGATGCAGGGTGGATTTCTGCCCACGATGATTACGATCACGGTGGCCAGCAAATGCCATTTTCGGTATTAAATGCAGGACTATTCCTCTTTTATGCCGCCAATGCCAATGCTGCCTGCTACGCCTTCCTGACGCAAGGTGCGGGCAATCTCATTCGAGCTTTTGGAGATCAAGCCCTCAATGACAATTACATCCCCAAAATGTACACCGGTGAATGGCAAGGAACGATGGCCTTGACTGAGCCCCAGGCAGGGAGTTCTCTTTCTGATCTGACCACTAGTGCCGAGCCTACTGAAGAAGGCTATTACAGGATTAAAGGACAAAAAATATACATTTCGGGGGGAGATCATACCGCTGTGGAAAATGTTGTGCACCTCCTTTTAGCTCGGATTGAAGGAGCACCCGCTGGCACCAAAGGCATCTCTCTTTTTGTGGTACCTAAGTACCGATTAGAGGAAGGCAAATTGGTCAGTAATGGTGTGACCACTGCCGGTATTTATGGAAAAATGGGACAGAAAGGTTATGTAGCGGCCCACTTAATGCTGGGAGAGCAGGAAGAATGTCGAGGCTACTTGGTTGGTGAAAAGCACCACGGATTGGCCTATATGTTTCAAATGATGAATGAGGCTCGTATTGGAACGGGATTGGTGGCAACAGCCACTGCTTCGGCAGCTTATTATGCGGCCTTGCAGTATACTACAGAACGTCCTCAGGGGCGGCATCCTTCTCAAAAGAACCCCAAGCTGCCACAAGTTCTCATTATTGAACATGCAGATGTGCGGCGCATGCTACTCTTCCAAAAGTCAATCATAGAAGGCAGTATCGCGCTACTATTACAGTGCAGTTATTATGGAGATTTGGCACAAGAAGCAGAAGGAGAATCCAAAGAAAACGCCGAATTATTGCTGGAATTACTGACGCCCATCGCCAAGTCGTACCCGGCTGAAATGGGGACTCTCGCCGTGAGTACAGGCATGCAGTGCCTGGGTGGAGCCGGTTACACGGATGATTTCCCTCTGGAACAATATTACCGAGATATTCGAGTAAATGCTATTTATGAAGGTACCACTGGAATCCATGGCTTGGATTTGTTGGGCCGCAAAGTCATGATGAAAAAAGGTAAAGGACTGACCTTGCTGATGAAGGAAATACAAAAAGAAATGGCCGCTGCCAATGCATTACCACAGCTTCAGCCCTATGCACAAAAACTGGGAAATGCAGCAAAAGGGTTACACCAAACGACCCTTCATCTCATCGATTTGGCAACAAAGGATAACCCCGAAGTTTTTCTAGCAGATGCCACCCTTTACCTCGAGTATTTTGGTATTGTGGTGATCGCCTGGCAGTGGTTAAAACAAGGGGTGGTTGCCGAAAGAATGCTTGCGGAAGGCTCCGCAGAGGCTCCAAGTAATTTCTATGAAGGTAAAATAAAAACGTGCCAATACTTTTTTGAATATGAGTTGCCCAAAACCCTTGGATTGCACGAACGGCTACAAAGTTCACAAAGAGTCACCCTGGAGGTTTCTCCCGAACATCTCAACTGAGTGCATGTTTGGAGGTAGTCCCTGAAGTATATTCGGGCAAGCTATTCAGTCC
>CAXHCA010000144.1:0-18020 GCA_964015035.1 uncultured Saprospiraceae bacterium | reverse complement strand
AGACTGAATAGCTTGCCCGAATATACTTCAGGGACTACCTCCAAACATGCACTAAGTTATACAGCCTTGCGCGCGCTCCTGGTTTCCGAAGGTAAAACGACCTCCAATATCCATAAAATCGAGAAAAGTGGCAAGTCTTTTTTCACGCCTTTTTGGCATTGTATTTTATCCTTACCCAAACGCTCACGATCCCATTTGTTACTCATTTGCCGTACAAATCTGCTCCAAATTTCTCACTTGTTGGCATTAACTGTTTTTCTTTTTCTATTCATTATCATAACAATTAACCGCCTCAAAAACAGTGGCGGATATTTGTATCCCTTTCTTGCCAGCCTTTTCCCCATATCAGGGTACTCATCAGCATCAGCTGGCGTTGTTCCTAATCCATCAACATATCTGTTATACATACAAAATGCGGCTGCAATCAAAACGGCATCATGGATATCTTCATCACTTGCCCCAACCTTCTTTGCTGTTTCAATATCCTGTTTGGTCACGGCCTTTCCACTTCGTTGAACTTTTCCGGCAATTTTCAGCAATGCCTTCAATTTATCTGATACCGGAGCACGTTCTACGTCAGTAATGATACATTGTACGGTTTCACCATTGTCGCCTAAATGAACATTGGCAGAAGCCGAATGAGAATCATGGCAAAATTCACAGTCATTCAATTTTGAAACATAGGAAGCGATCAGTTCTCGCTCACCAGATGTTAAGCCAGACGGGCCATGAAGTAAGGTATGTGCTAAATTTGACAATGCTTTTCCAGTGGATCCCTTATAGAACAACAATCCAACAATTCCTGGTTGATTCACTCCTGTTTTAATGTATGCCATGAATTTTATTTTTAAGTGATGCCAATAATGAATGTCTGATTTACTGTTAGTACTTGTTTGGAGGTGTTGCTTTAGCAGCGAAAATTACAGGTTTCGGGGTTCTCGGGAGGCCCATTTTTGAGTGCATCTCGGCTGAGCCGAGACGAACGAAAAAATAGCCGAAGTGAGGTTTCAAAATCCCGGTTTTACCGGGACTGGATGACTCCTTCCAAACATGCACTTATAGGGAGCAGTTGTCATTTGGTCCTTGTGTAAATATAAGACAATCTTCTTTATTTTAATAGAGAATGCCTCCGGCGGCATCTTTGCCTTGATGCAAAGAAGCAAAAATCAAGGCTGTACCTGTTTCTTAACGCTGCGAAGAACCCCAAAAGCCTTGAAGTGCCCCGTCTTACCCTTGATTGCAGAAACAATTAATCATTTTTGACCACTTAGTGCATATTGGGAGGTGGTCCTTTAGCGCGAAAATTGCAGGTTTTGGGTGCTCGGGAGGTCATTTTTGAGTGCATCTCGGCTGAACCGAGACGGACGAAAAAACAGCTCCCAACTTTCACCCCACCTGCGCAAAACTCTATCCGTCTAGAATTGTTATTTATCATGAAGGGATAATCATTTACAGCAATTTTTAAGGAACACCTAAACCGACTATAAACCATCTGAACAATGAACTACATCGATTACTATCAAATACTAGGTGTCTCCAAAAATGCAGATGCGGCCCAGATCAAAAAGGCCTACCGCAAATTGGCTCGAAAGTATCACCCTGATGTAAATCCAGACAATAAGGAGGCAGAAATCAAATTTAAGCAAGTCAATGAGGCTTACCAAGTGCTCAGCGATGCCGAAAAACGCAAAAAGTACGACCAGTACGGCAAAGACTGGGAACACGCAGAAGCCTTTGAAGAGGCGCGCCGACAACAACAGGGGCAGCAGCAAAGTCGGACCTGGAGCAGCGGCGGTGGTGGACAAACCTATAGCGGAGACTTTTCCGACTTTTTCCGGTCAATGTTTGGCGATGAAGCCATTTTTGAAGAAATGAGTGGCCGCGGAAGAGGCCGCACAATGTCATTTAAAGGACAGGATTTTAACGCGGAACTACACCTCAAACTACGTGATGTTTACCAGGATCAACAGCAGGTTTTAACTGTGAACGGCAATAAAATCCGCCTGACCATCCCGGCGGGTGTCACTGATGGACAAACCATTCGCATCAAAGGGCAAGGTGGCCCGGGTAGAAATGGCGGCCCGAAGGGGGATCTTTATATTAGTTTTCGATTGGAACAAGATCCCAATTTCAAACGGGTAGGCGATGATCTATTTGCCGATGCTTTAATTGATTTATATACGATGGTCCTCGGCGGTAAAGCTGAGATCCAAACTATGGACGGCAAGGTCAAGGTGCCTGTGAAGGCAGGCACTCAAAATGGCACTCAAATTCGCCTGAAGGGAAAGGGCTTTCCCATTTATAAAAAGAAGGGGCAATTTGGCAATCTCTACGTCAACCTAAATGCCAAAATTCCGCAAAACCTGAGCGAAGAAGAAATAGATTTGTTTAAAAAACTAGCTGCAAAAAGATAAGTTATGGCACTCGTTCAATACATTACCATCCGAGAATTCTGTGATTTTCATGCGGTTGACATTAAACTAATCGAGGAGATCATTGATTTTGGCTTGCTGAGTCCGCAAGAACAAAATCAACAATTGTGCATTTCGGAAGATGAAGTAGACACCCTGGAAACCATGTTGCGGCTGCATCAGGAATTGGGGATCAATTGGGCCGGTGTCGAAACCATTCTAAACATGCGGGAAAGCATGCAAGAACTCCAGCAACAAAGGCGCCAGTTGGAGCAACAGCTGCGTGAGTTTCAGCAGTTTTTTTGGGTTAGGACTTCTTAAACACTTAGTGCATGTTTGGAGATAGTCCCTGAAGTATATTCGGGCAAGCTATTCAGTCCCGGTAAAACCGGGATTCTGGAACCTCTTTTCGACTATTTTTGAGTACATCTCGGCTGAGCCGAGATGTACTCAAAAATGAGCCTTGCGAGCACCCAAAATCTGCAATTTTCGCTGCTAAAGCACCACTAAACATGCACTAAGAAACTCCGAATTTGAAAAAATGCTTGACCTGAGCCACCTTCTGATTCATTGTCATGCTATCCGCAGTTTCTATGGCTTTGATATCATATGAAAAACTTGCTTGAGCTTTGATGGCTTTTTCAAGACCAACCTTTGCTTCGGCAGGTCCAAAAATATAAATTTCCCCAGCGGATTTAATGGCCTCCATGATTTGCTCAAAATAAGCCTTTTCCTGGTGTTTGCGTTTTTCACGCAAGTGCTGTTCATTGGCCACTTCTACCGGGCCCCAGGGAGAAGGTGAATGAGAACCACCTGCGGAACTTTTGTGCTCTATTTCCGAAAGAATCGTAGTTGTAGAGACGGTTCCCTCATGGATTGTGATAATCTGAGCTTCCGAAAAATCGAGCCAAATCCCAATTTGCTTTTTCATAGCTTTTATTTTGAGTTAATCAATTGAGTTCATGTTTGGAGTTTGCTCTCACAGCCCATTCTGGCCGGTACCGGGCAAACCAAGGATTTAGGAACCTAGCTGCGCTGATTGTTGTGATGAATCCGCGCCAAACATGCACTTAGGGAAGCTGCTTCACCTATTGACAAAAATAGTTGTATCTACCCAAAGATGCCCTGCAAAAAATCAGTGCTATAGGTGATTCTCATCAATTAAACCGCATTAGCACCTCATATTGCATTTCCATATTTGCCGATTCTTGTCTATTTTAGGGCCATTACCAACCAAAAGAAAAAATATGAAATATCTGTTACCTGCTTTTGCCCTTTTAATGACCATTTTGCTGACTTCCTGCGGGGCATCTAAGGAACTCACTGCTGAAGTAGAATCAGCCAAATCCTCACTCAATCAATGCCAGGATGAATTGGCTGCAGCCCAAAAACAAATTGCTGAAACAAAAGCCATGTTGGGCAACAACAGCAATCAATTTAGTCAAATTCAAGCAGAAAACGTAGCCCTTCAATCAGAATTGGCCAACTTACAAGATCAGTTATCAACGGTTACCCAAAAAATGCAGGCCTCCTCTGACGATTACGGGGTCTGGTTTCGCGTACAGATCGGTGCTTATGAAGAACGGCACATTGACAAAAACCTCGAGACCACTAAAGAACTTAGCTTGGAAGAACGCAACAAATTGCAAAAAGTAGCACTGGGCCGCTTCCGCAAATATGAGGACGCCAAACTATTGCAAAAACAATTACAGGCTATGGGATTGAAAGACGCGTGGATCGTCTCTTACAAAGATGGCGTGAGGGTGCCGATTGAGGAGGTGAAGAAATAAAATACCCGAAGAATTGTGATATTGGGAAAGGTGGAAAATGGAAGCTTTGTCCTTCGGTTAATTCCACCTTTTCCAGTAACCTACAATTTAACCTGATAACCTAACCCAAATTGCAGGCTCCTATTCTCGGACGTCAACTGATCATCTACGTCCAAGAATCCGTAGTAATAATTGGATGCTATTTGAATGGCTCCTTTCCCCAGGCGAAAGCCAATGCCCGCTCCACCATAAGCCCCGACATCCAGGCGATTGAGGTTTTCTTCTTCCGCAAAATCAATATCCTGTGTCTCCTCTTCAACTCCCTGATCAATGAAAGTTACCTTTCGACTACCTTTAACCATATAGGCAGGACCTCCGCCTAGTTTTCCAAATAAAAAGAAATTGCTCTGACCAAGGTCAAATTCTCCACGAATCATTAAGGGAAGTTGAAGATAATTGGCATAAAGCGTTGCATCCAGAAATTGAGTAGGATTATCCCAAATAAAGCCAGGCAAGCAGGCTGAGCCTCTTCGGGTCAGGCCAGGTTCTACGCCAACAGCGAGGTGTGGCATCAAGTGGTAATACATGGAAAGAGCAATGGTATAGCCATCAATTTTTAAATCTCGGCCAGATACCTGAAAATCATCACCGTAGTGCTGCCAAGATTTTCCATAAGTGCCCGAAATACCGATTGATGTTTGGGAAAACAGGTCTGTAGCCAGAAATACGCTACATGCGATCAATAAGAGCGCTTGTTTTTTCATCTGTAGTAATTTTAGTTTCCAGGCTAGACGGGATAAAAGTGGCAAAGGGTTGGGAATAGTAGAAACCGTAAGTGCAGGTTGGGAGAAATGGGGCCCTCCCTTCAATAATGAATAGGGACATTTCTCCCTATTCCAGTTGCTTACAAGAACACTCGGTATTTCAAGTCAACCTGCAAGAAGTGGCTGCTTTGTACATGACGGGGAAATCAATCTTGCCCCACGCTATGCACGTTCCCCCCTTCTTTCGGTATTTTCAGGATAAGGCTTTTAGTAAAGCTGCTGCCTTATCCGCCCAAAAGGTACCTTCCGGAATGCGTTGTAAGGTTTCCCGGGCCCGGGCATGGTCGTTCAATTTGACATAAGTCAGTGCCAAATACCAGGTGGCATTATTTTTGACACCAGTTTCGCCATTGCTCAGGGTTTCGAAGATGGTTTTGGCTTCGTCCAGTTGATCCGTTTCCAAAGCGGTAATGCCGAGCGCAAGTTGGGTGCGACTATCTTCAGGATTGGCTTTTAACAAGTCGGTTAATTTGGCGTAAGCCAGGGGATAATCCCCGGAATTGAAGGCTTCTGTAGCTTGGTTGACCAATGTAGTATGGTCTCCCCGCTGCTGCAGGGCCAGCGGTTGATGGTCGTTAAATTGGTCATAGAGAGAACCCGGCATGAGCAATGGCAAGGCCAAATAGATCACCAGGGCAATGGCAGCGGCAGCCCCCGCCACGTAAAAGATTTTTCTACGGAGGGGGATCACTTTGGCTTCACTTTGCTCCTTTTTTTTGAGCTGCATCAATTGTTCCTGCAACGCCTGTCGCTTTTCACGATGCCCCACAAAAGATTGGATTTCCTGTTGAAAGCGTACTTCTTCAGCGAAAGCCTCATCGGATTGCATTCGGGATTGGAGTGCCTGCACACCGGCTTCATCCAGCTCACCACGGAGGTATTGTTCAATTAATTTGTAGTCGTCTGTCCGCATACTCGTTCTTTTTGGAGCATCTATTTGAAGAAATTTAGGGCCTCAAACAAATACTATGACTCTCCTAATAAGGTCCGCCATCTATCCAGGCACTTTTTCTTTCGCACATAGTAGGTATCTTCCGAATTGAAGTTGAGCCGTTCCACTATTTCGCTGGTACCCAGGCCCCTATTGAAGAATAAATCTATGAGCTGCCGACAAAGCTCGGACAGTTGCACGAACGTTCTTTCCAAGCGCTGAAAACGTTCTGAGGCAGCTTCAATTTTGATCAGCTCTTCCTCAATGCTCTCATCACTTTCATCTATATATTGCTGAACTTGGTCATTTCTTACCTTCTCTTCCTTTTTTCTTTTGCGAAGTATTTCAAACCACTTGTTTTTGGCCACGCCCATAAAGTAAGCCCCAAAGGGCCGGGTGAGCATCAAAGGCTGTGGTTGCTGTAACCGATCGAAGATGGCGAGGAGCGTTTCGGTAAATAAATCTTCGGCATCCTCGGTAGCACCAGAATTATTGCGTACCCAGCTGGTCAACACCTTCCGGTAGCGTTGGTCAATTTCGGCAATCACCTTGTAGTCATTTTGCGCCAATCCCTCCAAGTAGCGCTGATCGGGGTGTATTTCGGGCATAAGGTCGGCTTGTTTTGATCAAATATACTCCTTCATCAGGTTTTTGGGCATTTCTAGCCTTAAAACTTTCATGCACGCCGGCCTTTTCAAGAAACTTTTTGAAAAAAAAATTCCCCTGAGGGTAAGATCATTTCAACTATCCACATATACCCATGAATCTGGCACTACAAATGCCACTTCACCCCCAAAAAACCAAGTGTATTTCCATGAACATAGCAGGGCGGATGCCGAAAAGCCCGGTGCCATCACCAAATAGAGTAGGCTTTTTTAAAAAAACCATTTTTCATCCCACAATTTATTTCTACCATGAAAACAATAATTCGAATAAACAACTATGCGTTAACCTTACTTTTTTCTCTTTTTGTAATGAGTGCTTCTGCACAAATTGAGTGGAACATTACCCAAACTACGTTGCCATCCAATAGCATTAATGATGTCATTTATCGGATGGGGCGTATCAATTTGGGGCATGATAATCTGCCCCTGCCCAACCAAAACCGCATGCTGGATATCGATGCCGGTACCGTCACCTACGGCAATACCACCGGCCTATGGGCAACGGGTGCAGCCAACGGAGCTACGGCTATTGGCACCGGAACCGGAACAGTAGGAACAGGAAGCAGCTTTGTGGCGAATGGCGCCATTCGCGGCATCTCTGGTTATGCGCAGAATGTGACCCAGCTTAATGTAGGCGTCGCCGGCAGAACCAGCTCAGCCTTAGGTGGCTATTTCAACACCTCTATTGCCGATCCGATCGTCAATCCTACTTTTGGCAACTACCTCATCGGTGGTGCAATGGGTGATCTATCCGGGACCATTGCCACCTATCCAACCAACGGTATTTTAGCCGGGTTGATCGGTCGTGACCTGATTCAGGGCACCAATACCTGGGCCGGTTATTTCCAAGGACGTAGCCACTTTACAGGAAATGTAGGCATTGCCACCACCAATCCACTGGCTACATTGAGTGTCAACGGCGATGGCGATAACCGCTATAGCATCTATGGACACACTTCTTCAGCGGTAAGCGGAAATACTGGCGTCGTAGGCCAAGCGGACCAACCTACGGGCTTTGCCGATCATGTACGCGGTGTCATGGGACTGATCACCTCTGGTCGCGGCTATACTTATGGGGTCTATGGCAGTGCTTATAATACAACCCCCTCTAGCCAGGGACGCGCTTATGGAATGTTTGGTACCGCCGGCAATGCCACCAGCAATTACAACTACGGCCTTTACGGTCGTCTCATCGGACAAAATAATGGTACTGCAATATTGGGACACGATTACATCAATCATCCCGGTTGGAATGGCAATACTCAGGGTACCTGGGCAGGCTACTTTGTAGGTGATGTACACGTCACCAATCAGGTAGCCATCGGAACAGTCAACAGACCAGCCTTATCGACCGTAGGAGGCAGCGATTACCTGCTGTACGTGGGTGGTGGCGCACTGTTTGAAGAAGTAAAAGTACAAACCGGCTGGGCCGACTACGTGTTCCAAGACGACTACCAACTGACAGCTTTGGAAGAAGTAGAAAACCACATTGCAACCGCAGGGCACTTGCACAATACCCCTTCTGCCGCAGAAGTGGAAGCCGAGGGTCTCAACCTGGGCAATATCACCGTCAATCAGCAAGAGAAGATCGAAGAAATTTTCTTGCACCTGATCGAAATGAACAAAGAACTCAAAAACTTGAAAGCGGAAAATGAATTGTTGAAGGCCGAATTGAGTACGCTTAAAAACTAGTGCAAACAGGATTGAGAAGGGCGGGAGCCATTAGAGTCTTATGCTCCCGCCACTTTGTTATTATTCGTCTATTAAAATTGATCAACCATGAAAACAATAACCATAAAGGCGTTCTTCCTGTTTGCCGCCTGTTTGCTGGCCTTAGTGCCCTTACACGCACAGGAAAACGTGCCCGATTTTTTGCCGGGCGAATTATATTTCAAACTTGTCAACGACTACCCTATTGACTTGAGTCCCAATTCTGATGCGGTCAATATCGAAGAGCAGATCCCATTTTTTGCCACTTTTGTTGAGGTCTATGGCGTGACCTCCGTCAAGCGCAGTTTTTTCTTTGCCAATACGGAAAAGCTGACCCGCGTCTTTCGGGTAAGATTTGAAAACACCGATCAAACCGAAGGTTTCATTTCAGAGTTGGGCGCATTTGCCGAAGTGGAATACGCGGAGCCCATTCCAACCAATGTGACTTCCTTTACGCCCAATGACTTAGGGGCCAATACGACCTCCGGGCAGTGGGGATTACACAAGGTGGACGCCCAAAACGCGTGGAACCTGGCCGACGGAAATGGCATCACTATCGCCATTGTAGATAATGCTTTCATTTTGACACATCCCGATTTGATCAACAAATATGTACCTGGCTTTGATGCAGCGGATGTGGACAGTGATCCCTCAGCGCCAAACACAACTTTCCAGCACGGTACTCATGTGGCGGGTATCGCTGGCGCAGAAACCGATAATGCCCTCGGAGTGGCCTCCATTGGCTATAAAGCCTCCATCATGCCGATCAAAACGACAGCTACGGGTTATCCACACTATTATATTACCCACGGCTACGAAGGTATTGTGGCTGCAGCCAATATGGGCGCCGATATCATCAATTGTTCCTGGGGAGGCTACGGCAGTTCTACAACCAATGCCAATGCAGTAGCAACCGCCTATAGTATGGGCACCGTTATCGTTGCTGCCGCTGGCAATAATAGCAATACCGTTGTCACGTACCCGGCTAATTACCCCAATGTAGTCAGCGTAGTGAGTACCGATATCAACGACGTCGTGAGCGGATTTTCCACCTATGGAAGTTGGGTCGATGTTTGTGCCCCCGGCACCAGTATACGCAGTTGTATTCCCGGTGGGTACGGCATCATGTCAGGCACCTCGATGGCATCCCCATTAGTAGCCGGGCTCTGTGCCCTGGTATGGTCGTCCAATACCGGTTATTCCAATAATGACGTGGTCAATTGTGTATTGACTTCAGCCGACAACATTGATGCTCAAAACCCAGCCAAGGTCGGCTTGATGGGGGCAGGAAGGATCAACGCTTTGGCTGCCATTCAGTGCGCGGTACCTTGCCCACCTATGCTGGTCCTGGTATCCCCAACGGATGATATTACCACTCCAACCCCTCAGGATTTTGAAGTGGATATGTTTATCGAGGCCAGTAATGATCTTTCACCAGGTACTTTTGTAGACTACGATGCCGGTGATGACATTTTACTTCTTGACGGTTTTTGGGCTCAGGAAGGCACCCAATTTCACGCCTTTATTGATGGTTGTGGCGGATTGAAAATAGTGGATGACGAAAATTCGGAAGCTACTTTCTCGCCCACGCAACTCTCTGTGCCGCCTGGTGTGCCGCCTACTGCCATTCAAGCCGATGGGTTACTGAATGCCGCACCAAATCCATTTACCGAAACGACGGCCATCTCCTATACCCTGCCCAAAGCAACCGAAGTGAGCCTGACGATATACGACAATACCGGTCGGCTGGTACTGACGCTCCTAGACCAAACCACCCAAGATGCCGGATTCCACCAATTGGATTTCTCTGGCAATGGTCTGCCCTCCGGTATTTACTACTGCCGCTTGGTTGTGGAGGGACAAGTACATAGCTTAAAGATGATACGTACAGGATTGTAAGCCTATTTCATTTGGCGTGGAAACGGAAAGTGCTGCCGCTGGTGGCGCTTTCCCCTATTTTATAAACATTTTCAAAAATATTCACCAACAATTTCTTAACTTGTTTGCCTTCCATTGAATCAGGTTCGCCCCATCCTTCCATAAATTCCTTTCCCCTTACGGGCGATGCTTGAATGAATGGCATCTACTAAAACCTTAAGATATGAGACCCCGGTTCATCCTTTTATTGTTATGCCTAACCTCAATGTTTATACAAGCCTCACAGGCACAAAGCGACACTATTTTCACTGATGTCTTTAACAATGATATACTCGCTGGTTGGACGGTAAATTCTTCAAGTAATATGACTCGCTGGCGGTATACTCCTGATGGGAAAGCCAGCCAGGGGCAATACTGGGCCGACCGCCCCGCTATTGGGTCTCCCAGTGGAAATGGCGCTTTAATGTTTGATTCTGATGGCCAGCATTTCCCCTTAGGTCAAGTTCCTTTTCCCGATACTGCCGTCATCACCTCCGATCTGATTGACTGTAGCAACAATGATGAGGTCTGGCTGGAATTTTACCAATATTACCGGAATGCCTTGTCTACAACAACGGTCAGCGTATCAAATGATGGAGGGGAGACTTGGACCGATTGGACCATCAATCAAGAAATTGGCTTCGGGGTAGAAACACCCAATAATTCCAAGGTGAGCCTCAATATAAGCTCTGTCGCCGCAAGTGAATCGGATGTGCGCATTCGTTTCACATTTGAAGGGGTTTACTACTTCTGGATCATTGACGATGTGCGATTGATTGAACCCGGCCCCAATGCCCCCAATTTCCCACGCACCTTTCCTCCCGAATTGGGCGACAGCCTCACAGCCTGGAATATTCCCTACCTCATTGATTCTTTAGGAGGAGCATACCCTCCTACGGAATTGGTGGTACGCTGGGTACCTGGATTGACGGAAGCGGAAAAGCAAGACGCCCGCGATGCGCTGAATGTGGTGCAATACGATACTTGCAATTGTAGCGAATTGGAAGTTTTTGTCTTTGCCAATACGATTACGCTGGCTGATAGTGTCAATATGATTAAAAACGGAGATTTCTCAGAAGGAGATGCCGGCTTTACATCAGAATTGAGCCCTAGTTGCAATTGTGGCCACACCTCCTATTGTGTAAGCACTCAATTTGCAGATAAATGTGTCAGTTTTGAACCAATGGACTTTGAAGAGTTCAGCAATCCGGGTGTGGGACAGTTCATGATTGTGGACGGGCCCGCTACCGGCAGCATGGACGTGTGGTGTCAAAATCAGGTATTGAGTAATAATGAGGAGTATATCTTTGCCTTTCGGGCCAGAACCGGCACCAATGATACCCCACTACAATTTCAGCTCTATATAGATGGTGTTGCTGTGACTCCATCAAACCTAACCGTAAACTCTGCGGGTACGTGGACCACTTATAGTTTCACATTCACCTACGGTGGAAGCGATGGGATGTATGACGTTTGTTTGCGCCAGGAAAATTCCGGATCTCTTGGATTTGACTACGGCTTGGATGATATCTTTATGGCGAATCTTGATCTGAGTGCCTACACCTTCCAAGACTCCATTGAGTCAAAGCAGGAGAGTGCCGACGCAATGCCGGGGAAAATTGAAGAATCCGATTTCAATTATTACAATTTTGACATTGAAGAATTGCAGGATACGACTCCGGTTGTGAACACCCCGTTTGTAGACAATAAAGGAATAGAAGAAGGACAGGAAAATGATTTGTTAATTGCCATTCTCGACACGGGTATTGATTACAATTACACCAACCCTACCCCCATTGGTTCCTTCGATATCAATCCTTATATGTGGCTTGATCCAGACCCGGTCACCTGCTATGAGAAAGATCAATCCGGCTGGAATTTTGTGCATAAGCAGGACCCCAGCAAACGAAGCAAGCCCTTTGACGATCACAGTCACGGATCGCATGTGGCAGGCATTCTCATTCAGGAATGGGAGCAATTTCGGGCGAATTCTACTATTGACGGCTGCTGCCGATTAAAACTACTGCCCGTCAAAACCCACGATTTCCATGGTCTGGGCAAGCTTTTTGACGTCAGTTGCGGTATCGTATACGCTACCGAAATGGGCGCTCAGGTGATCAACGCCAGTTGGGGCTTCACCGCCGTGCAGGACCCCGATGGCGGAATTTTGCACAATGTTATCGAAGCCGCCAACAGCAATGGAAATCACGTAATGATTGTGACCTCAGCCGGTAATTCAGGGGTCGATATCAATAGTCCAATGGGTGCCCCCACCACCCCCAATTATCCATCCAATTACAACCTTGACAATATTATCACCGTAGCAGCTTTGGGCGAGGGCAACAGCCGTTGGGGGAGCTCAAATTATTCAGCAGACAAGGTGCACATCGCTGCTCCGGGGGAAAGTATCGGCAGCATCATCCCTCCGGGTACAAACCTGGCCAACCCCAGTGCGGTCTGGGCCACCAAAAGTGGCACTTCAATGGCTTCCCCGGTGGTTGCGGCCTATGCCGGTGCCTTGAAGTGTATGGACAATATTACCAATGTCAATTTGTTAAAAGCTACCTTGCTAAACCTTGGTGTAGACATGGGGTCTGAATGGGATACTTGGTCAATTTCGCAAAAGCGCGTCGATTTGTCTACCTTTATAAATGGTATTGATTTTAGCGAATGTGTGGTTGGTACAGATCAGCCGCTGAGCACAGAGGCTGCTTTAAATTTGTTCCCAAACCCAGCTGGAAACCTGGTACGCGTCACCGTCACGGATAATGACGTGCCCATTCGCGGCATTGCCTTGATCAATCCATTAGGCCAATGGGTTTGGCAAGAAGTATTGAGCAATAATACAGGGGTACTGGACCAGGAAATCAACCTGCAAGCTATCCCCGCTGGTATGTATTACCTCAATTTATATACCCATAACGGGGTACGGACTATGCCATTGGTCAAGCGAGAATAAAGCGGCACTAACTGAAGAACATAAATGATAAAAAAAAACTGTTTGCACTTTTGCTTCCTTTGCTTCAGCATAGCAGTGGTTGCACAGGCAGATCTTTCCTATGCCGCAGCCATTGACTCGGCCAAAGCTCAGGAGAAAACAACGGCTGCCATTGCTATGCTGGATGCTTTAATTCAAAAAGCTCAATCCGAAAAGGTTCTGGACACACTGGCTTTGTTGTATCATACGCGAGGCGTAAAATTGTATGGCCTAGACATCTATAAGGCCATTGCTTCCACCCAGCAAGCCATTGAATTGAGGAAGGAACTCAAGGATACTGCGGGCCTGGCACAAAGCTACTTCAATACCGCTCGCTTTTATAAACAATTTGCCAATGAACCCCGACAAGCCCTGCCTTATTTTGAAGCTATCGCGGGATTGGGCGACAGCCCTAAAAATGGGAATTATCTCATTAGCTTCATTTATCTCGGGCAGATTGAACGCGATTTTGGCGATTATGCCCGCGCAGTGCAACATCTGGAATTGGGACTGAATCACTTTGATAAAATCGACAATTTTTCGAGAAGAGACTCCCTGCTACAGACCCAGTTTCAATATACGTTGGGCAGTGTATACCGCCTGATGGGAACCCGCGAGAACCTGGAGCAATCCCTGCAATACCTATTGCCCGCCGCAGCAACGCTAAAGCAACTGGAGGTAGATTATGATTTGGCCAATTGTTATACAGAGATCAGCAACTCCTATACTTTACTGGAAGATTACGATCAAGGCATTCAATACCTGAAAAAAGCACTGGCCCTATACCGCAAAAATGAAGACGAAGATGAGGTGGCCCGCACCTTAAACAATATTGGTTTTGCCTATATTGACGATCAACAGTATCCAAAAGCTATTGCCGCTCTACAACAAGGATTGGCGATCAGAAATAAAATTAACGGGGCCGGTTTTCATGCGAGCAAAGCTCCTTTAGCGGATAATCTGGCAGACGCCTACCTGAAGCAGGGGCTATACCAAAAAGCTATTTCTTTTTACCAGCAAGCAATCCAGCACATTTTACCGGGCTTTTGTCCAAATGCGTACGAAGAAAACCCCAGTAAGCGGCAATTGCAAAACGCCAGTGATAAGGAAAGCCTATTGACCTATCTTGGTGACAAAGCTAAAGCTTGGGATGCTTTTTATGCTGCTAGTCAAAACCCACAGCACTTGCAACAAGGACTATCAACGCTGCAATTGGCAGATTACCTCATTGACCTGATGCGCCTCGAGCATACTGCCGAAGAATCCAAACTGATCTGGCGACGCAAGGTTCACCGCATCTACGAACAGGCACTCGACATCAGCTACCTGCTTTCCGACCTGGAGCAGGCTTTTTATTTTCTCGAAAAGAGCAAGTCCATCCTGCTGCTGGATGGACTCATGGCTGCCGATGCCCGGCAAGTCATCCCCGATAGCATTGCCCAACGCGAGCGCCAGCTCAATAAAGTGATCATCGATCTAAAGGCAGCTTTGGAGGCGGAACCCAACAACCCAAAACTACGCACCCAGTTGCTGGATCAACAGAAAGCATCAGTGGATCTGGTCAATTACCTGGCTGCTACCTATCCCAATTATCACGAGCTGCGGTACACGCCCAATGTGATCGACTTGCAAACAGCAAAGCAATTAAATACGGATCAAAGCCAATTACTGGTGCAATATTTCTTTGGTGATCGGCACATCTACATCATGCCCATTGAATTACAGGAAGCCCGGTTAGTGAGGATCAAACGCGATAGCTCTCTTGACCAGCAACTGCTTTCTCTAATTGCTAAATTTCAGGATGCGGCGGCCATTATCAATGCTCCGCAGCAATATGCTCAGGAAGCCTATAAATTATATCAAAAGTTATTAGCTCCCGTTTTTGAAGGCAAATCAAAAACATCCATTTCGGAATTGTGCATTGTGCTAGATGGACTATTGCAATACTTGCCGTTTGAGGCATTATTGTACGAATCTACGGAAGGATCAAACCTCGGTCAACTCCCCTATTTGGTTAAGAACTATGTTGTTCGCTATACCTATTCCGCCACAATTCTGAAAAAGCAAACCGAAATGACCCGAACACCGGGGATTGCCAAAATCCTGGGTTTTGCGCCCTTTGCCAATGGGGAGGGAGAGATGGGCCGATTGCAATTCAGCGCTGCCGAATTAGGGGGTGTGGCACGTTTGGCTCGTGGCCAATACTATTATGACCAGGAAGCTTCAACATTGACCTTTTTGAAGGAAGCACCCCATTTTCAGGTCCTGCACCTTTCTACACACGCTGCTGCCAATACCAATCAGGGCAAACCCTTTATCTTTTTCAATGATCAAAAGCTCTATCTACCTCACCTATATGCACTTGAGCTTCCCGCAGAACTAGTCATCCTCAGCGCCTGTGAAACGGGCCTTGGTAAAGTACAAACCGGTGAGGGGGTGATGAGTTTAGCCCGTGGTTTTACTTACGCGGGCGCCCGCAGCTTGATTTCCAGTTTATGGAGCGTCAATGACCGTTCCACCGCTGATTTGTTTACCGATTTTTATCAAAATCTGCAATCGGGAATTTACCGTAGTAAAGCTTTGCATCAAGCCAAACTAAATTACCTGAATAACCGACAATTACCCGAGGATCAAAAATCACCGTATTATTGGGCGGGCTTTGTCTATATTGGCGGTGATGGTCCGCTGACACTCGAAAAACCCACGGGCTGGTGGAAATGGGGATTGGGATTGTTGATGGGCTTAGTGCTGGGAGGGCTGTGGTGGAAGATGGCAGGTCAACGTAAAGTAAGCTAAGTGCTTGTTTCCAGGTCAATTTGTTTACACCGCTAAAACAAACTCACATACCCAAAATGCACCTTCGGTGAACCAAAATCAATCGGGGCTTGCTGACGAGTACCAAAGGCCAGGCTGAGGCCAAAAATACCGGCACGGGTTTCAAAGGTGATGCCCGTTCCAAAGCCATAGGGAAAATCTACGGTCTGCGTGTCGGGTGCCGTCTTGGCCGTTTTGTTATCGACCCGAGCATAATCGCCAAAGAGATAGAGGTAAGAATTTTGCCCCAGGAGCAAGCGGTACTCCATAGTCAGCACGGCATAATTGGTGGCAAAGATAAACTCCTCATCAAAGCCCCTCAGCAATTTGTTGCCACCGATCCGGTATTGCTCATTGGCATACACCGGCTCATCAGCAATCAAGATGCCGCCTTGAATAGCGGTTTTGATGGTGCTGGTCTTGAATAAAGGCAGGTAACCGGCCAATTGGCCCTCAACTTTATATTGAAACGACTTCAGATTCAAATCTGCATAAGGATCTTCGATATCCAGCTGGGTAATCTGGTTATTGGGTTTGATGCGTTTGGTCCCTGCACCGGCTCGAATTTTAACGGCCCATCCTTTGCGAGGATTGAATCGATAATCCAGCTTTTCTTGCAGGAGTTCCAACCCAAAAAACGAGCGGCTCACATCCAGGGTATCCGGCAGTTGGCGGGTATTTTTGACCAATTGGGTATCTACCGTGAGCAGGATGGAGCTTTGGTTATTCCAAAAGGCTTTGACGTAATTGGCGCCTTCCAAAAGGTATTGCAATCCCACATTAGAACCAATATCGAGGTAGTTGGTATCGCGTTTGTACAAAGAAAAGTCAAGGTCCACTCCGATCGGTAAATCCAGCACATAGGGATAATTGAAAGCCAAATTGAGTTCCTGTGTTTGCGGACGCAATTGCTCAAATTGAGCGTATATTTTCTCACCCAGCCCAAATTGATTTTGCAATTCTCCTTCAAAACTCCCCGTAATCAACACACTGCCTGTCGATTGACTATTGGGCAATACGCCAATCAAAAAGTCGAAGCGACTGGCATTTTTGCGCTCCAAATCAAGCTGTAAAATGGCCTGCTGGTCGCGAAATTGGATGAGGACATCTTTCTTCGCCTGCACAAACGGCAGTTCCCGAATCCGATCGCGAATGCGCAAGATTTTAGCCTTGTCAAATGGCATACCTTCGCGTATACCCAGATAGCGCGTGAGGTAAGTTTTAGACAATTTAGCGGTCCCCTTGATCTTGATCTCGCTAATCAAAATCAAGGGTCCTTTGTCCATAAACAATTTGGCAGCAATGCCTTTTCCTTCTACTTTAATACTATCCAGCCACACCTTGGCAAACGGGAAACCATTGTTTTCGGCATAATCCAGCAAACGTTCTTGCAAGCGAGCCACCTCACCATAGGCAAAAGGCTTTTTTCGATACATGCGCTCCCGGAATCCCACTTGATCCAGCCAGGCTTCTCCCACATTTCCATCGGTTAGCGCCACCCATTCGTACTGTGGCCCCAGATGCAAAAAAGCCATTGCCAGCGAATCCTGAAAGGCCACCGTATCAAAAGATGCCTCCAAATAGGCATTCTGCTGCAATTCCAACGTAATGCGCTGCAATTCACTCAACAACGCCAAAGAATCCGCAGACTGTTCCTGAATATCCAACGCCAATTCCTCCCACACCGTCGCCTGATCCATCGCTAATACCCGCAAAGTATACCCTTGTGCACCTGCGCTATACACGGCCACAACCCAAAGACTACAACCCACTAAAACTTGAAAAAATCCCTTCATCAGAATAAGAACGTTAGAATATACCACGTGTTGTCATTTGTTGGTTTCGGGGCTATCTGTATTGCCACTATCACTTAGTGCTCAGTGAAGAATAACTTACCCATTTGATAGGTCTCTTTTCCACATTTTTTGGGAAGGAATGTTTGCCTGGAAGGGCGCAGTTGCGCTCTGTCTCAAAGTTGGTAGTTAAAAGATCATTCTCATTA
>CAXHCA010000143.1:0-18245 GCA_964015035.1 uncultured Saprospiraceae bacterium | reverse complement strand
CCTGAAGTATATTCGGGCAAGCTATTCAGTCCCGGTAAAACCGGGATTTAGGAACTTCTTTTCGGCTATTTTTCGTCCGTCTCGGCTCAGCCCAGATGCACTCAAAAACGAGCCTTGCGAGCACCCAAAATCTGTAATTTTCGCTGCTAAAGCAACAACGCCAAACAAGCACTAAAACTGATATTTCCTGCCATCTACACAGTAAGAACAGCTATTTACAGTCAAAGGCTTGCCTACTATGAATTTAGAAACTATCTTTACTACACCTCCCACAGAAAAGTTTTCCTTCATCTAAAACCTGAATGTCATGAGAACACAAGGACTCCGCGCCTGTGGGCAAATGTGGGCAAAATTCCTACCATCCTTATTTTTATTATTTATGGCAATGAGCGCTCATTCCCAAGATTACATCTTGAATGGCAATGCTCAAGTGCTGGGAGACGATTGTTTCCGGCTAACCAATGCCTCCACCAACCAGGCTGGTTCCATTTGGTTTCAAAATAAAATGACCCTGAATGCAGACTTCACCATCGAGGTAAATCTCAACTTTGGAACAGTGGATGATAATGGAGCTGATGGAATAGCATTTGTCCTCCAACCGCTCTGTACCGATATCGGGAGTGCAGGAGAAGGCTTGGGCTATCAGGATATTACCCCCTCCCTGGCCGTCGAATTTGACACCTACTATAATTCCGGCCGAAATGACCCAGCCCCTTCTTTTGACAGGGATGAGGATCATATTTCGCTGCAAAAAAATGGCAATCCGACACACTTTACCCCCGACAATTTAACGCCTCCTTTTACCACCGGCAACATTGAGGATGGTGATGATCATCCCACCCTCATTACCTGGAACACCGCTACTCAGACGCTGATTGTCACTTTTGATGGGGTCGAGGTGGTCAATTATACCGGAGATATTATCAATGAAATCTTTAATGGTAATGATCAGGTTTTTTGGGGCTTTACTGCCGCTACGGGCGCCTTATTCAACAACCAACAAGTGTGTATCGATAGCATTTCCTTTGAGAGCATCATCCCCTATGCCACTTCTCCGGCGAGTTGCCCAACGGCCAATGACGGAGCCATCGACCTGACCATTACCGGCCCAGGTCCTTTTGTTTATAGCTGGAATACGGGAGCTACTTCTGAAGATCTCGACAATATCACTGCCGGTACTTATACGGTAGTGGTCACGGATCAGGCCCTGGGGTGTAGCAATACGTACAACATTGAAGTCGGTTCAATTGCTGATACTATAGCACCAATGCTTACCTGTCCGGAGAATATTACCATTTTATGTAATGATCCCATTGATCCTGAATTTACAGGTATGGCTACTGCCTTTGACAACTGTGAATTGGCAGGCCTTAGCTTTGAAGATGTGTTGTCGGATGGAGACTGTGCCGATGAGTTCGTCATTGAACGGCGCTGGACGGCCATCGATCCGGAGGCCAATGCTTCTTCCTGCGTACAGGAGATCAGCACGATGATAGATGCCGATCCTCCGACTTGCCTGAATTGTCCGGAAGATGTATCGGTTTCCTGTGGTGAAATTCCCGAAATGGCCGTGCTTCAACTGGCCGACAATTGCGACCCGGAACCAACCTGGACCGTGAGCGAAGCTTCTACTCAAACTAGTGACGGCAGTTGTACCGATTTTGGCTACAGCCTAACCCGCACCTTCGTGTTGGCAGACCGCTGTGGCAATATCACTGAACACATTCAAACCATCACCATCCTTGACGAGCAGGCCCCGGAAATCACCTGCCCGGCCGACGTTACCGTGGACTGTGAAGTGCCCGAGGTAGAAGTTACGGGTTTGGCTACTGCTGCGGACAACTGCGACCCCGATCCGATGATTAGCTTTTCCGATGTCATTGTCGATGGTAGTTGTGACAGTGAGTGCACTATAGAGAGGATCTTCCAAGCAGAAGATGCCTGCGGAAACACCGCCACCTGTGTACAAGTCATTGTAAAAACAGCAATGGGACTCATCAGCGATGCCCTAACCGAGCCCATCCGACTCGGTTATTCCTTCCACACCCTCACCATTACGGAAGACGCCGCCGAATGTGTTGTCAACTGGCTACCCGGAGGAGGTGGAACATCTACTTACCTGCCGCGAGAGCGCCGTATTGTAGATGGTAGCAACTGTGATCTGGGCAGTATTTCCCTCTCCGACGATGGGCAGATAGAAAACCCACTACTGGTTGAAACCATCATTTTAACGCTGAATGTTCGCATTAATCAAGACCTGGGAGACACGCCACTGAACAGCTTTGAGACCTGTACGTTTCACCCGATTTTGCACCAATTTCTGGGCAGCCAGGCAACAGTAAACACCTTATTGTATCTTGCTAATCTCGGGCTGGGTAATTTATTGGGTCCCGTTCCTCTACAGGCCATCACCGATGCGCTACATTGCATCAACGGATTCTCAAACCTCTGTGGTGATCAGCGCCCGGGTTCCATGTTAAGCATCCCAGATAACCAGCAACAAACCACAGATAATCAGAGCCTTTCCGCTGCGATGCGGGGCCGTGAGCTGGTCATCTATCCCAATCCGGCGTCAAATGTGGTACATTTTGACCTGTCGGACTTTGCCGGCCAAACCGCTGTATTCATGATTTATAACCTTCAAGGGCAACTGATCGAGCAACGTCGGATGGATGAACTACCCAACTCGACCATTGAAATTTTGCTGGACCAATACCAACCTGGCCTCTACTATGTAGCTGCTCAAATCGAAGGGTTTGGTGTAAAATCTGGTGAATTTTTGGTTGAAAAACGATAGGATCACCTCTGAAAAAGAGTATGAAAAGGCCTGAAGGGAGATGCTCTTCAGGCTTTTTTATTGAAGTCACATCACCAAAGAACAGATAAATAAATATACGACTCCCAAAAATTGTCTATCTGCCAGCCAATGGGTATTTTCCCGTATTAGATGCGAAACACGCAAAAGAATACTCTACCTTCCACAATTAAAATCTAAACGACTTTCAAAATATAATGAGTATGAAAACATTATCTACATTTTTTACGCTGCTATTATTGGTAGGCAGTTCCCCTCTTTTCGCTCAAACTGTTTTATCCTCAAAAGTGCTGAACCACCTCCCCAATGAGGCCGTACAAAAGATACTGGACCTAGAACTTACCGTCAATCCTCCTGAAGATTTTCGCCTTATTGCCACTTACGTAAAAGCCTGGAATTCCGGGTTGCAGGCATGGGAATCATCAGACTCTACAGAGCACTACTATGATGAAAATGGCGACCGCATAGAACTTTTAAATCGCGTTTATGACAATGGGCTTTGGCCAATAGACCGACACTCCTTATATACCTACAATGATGACCATCAAATCACCAGTACTATTAGTGAAAACTGGGATGGTGCCAATTGGATTCACGAGGAAGGCAACTCCAGAACATTTAGAACATACAATGACAATGGAGATCTGACTTTTTATCATTTTCAACAATGGAAAAATGGTGACTGGGCTGACTACATCAAAATATTTTTAGAATACGACCCAATCACGAACTATTTGGTAAATGAGGTGTCACAATTTGCCGTTAGCGGCACCTTGGTCAATTTGGATCGATATCGCTACCTGGAATACGATACTCAGGGAAATGCTTTGGTGGTCCAACAAGATGTCTGGGATAATGCGCAGTGGGTTTTGGTCAGACAAGAAATCAATGAATACAATGCCAGCAATAATAAGACTTTCCAACTGGTACAAATACCAGATGGTGCCAACTGGATTGATCATTCCAGAACCTTCCAATATTTTCAAGGGGGAACTCGGCGCGACTCCACCCGAACGGAAGACTGGGATGTGGTTTTACAAAATTGGTTACCCAACAGTAAGTCGACCTACACCTACAACAGTAATGGCGATCAAACCTTATCCATAGATTGGGAATGGGGATCTGGTAGTGGCAGTTGGGTTTATGACGCACAGCAAATCACGGAATACGATGTAGACTTCAATAAGTCCAGCGTGGTAGTACAAAGCTGGGACCTTAATGCCATGCAATGGGAAGACGTTTACAGAGACAGTTATACCTATGACGAAAATGGCAACCTACAAACTGAATTGAATCAAACCTGGAATGATGTCGAAGGCTCCTGGCAAAATGGAACGCATACGACCTACTACTATGAAACCTTTGTAGGAACCAAAGCCATCAAGCAGTTGCCTGCTTCAGCGGCAACCCTGTTCCCCAATCCAAGCAATGGCAAGATACAAATTAGGCTCAATGAGCAGCTATTCACCGCTTCGGAGACAGAAATTCAGGTTTATAACCTACTGGCACAACCCTTAGCGAGGCTCAAGGCCAATGTCACAAATGCACCGATTGACCTCCACCTGGCATTTTTGCCGCAAGGCACCTACTTCCTGGAATTGCGGCAGGCGGATAAGCGCTTGATGAAGAAAATAGTGATTAGCAGGTGACTCTAACAAGTTAATATAACATGCACTAATAAAAATGCCCGGAGAGATCATCTTTCCGGGCTTCACAAATTATAATCCCATAAAAATAATATTTTTTAAGTCGTGTGAGTTTACACCCCCACTTCTTCTTCCTTTCTAGCCTTCCGAAAGACCACAACCCCATCAAACACGTCTAGGACAACTGGCTCGGCTTGATCGACCTTGCCCAGCAAAATTTGCTTTGACAATTCGTTGAGTACCTTCTTCTGAATCACCCGTTTGACCGGGCGAGCACCAAATTCAGGATTAAACCCTTCATCCGATAACCAATTGATGGCTTCGGGGGTCACGCTAAGCTGAATGCCCTGTTGAGCCAGGGTTTGCTTGACCTGATCCAATTGCAACCCAACAATAGCGTGTACGTCTTTCTTCGACAGTGGCTGAAACATGATCACCTCGTCAATCCGGTTGAGGAATTCCGGGCGTACAGATTGTTTCAGCAATTCGAAGACCATATTTTGTGTTTTCTCAATCACTTCGTCCTTATCCTGATCGGTCATGCGCGAGAAGTTATCGCGAATCACATCCGAACCGATATTAGAAGTCATGATGATGATCGTATTTTTGAAATTTGCCACCCGACCTTTATTGTCCGTCAGGCGTCCATCTTCCAATACCTGCAGTAGGATATTGAAAACATCAGGATGCGCTTTCTCAATCTCGTCGAGTAGTACAACGCTGTAGGGCTTGCGACGTACCGCTTCCGTCAATTGTCCACCTTCGTCATAGCCCACATAACCCGGAGGCGCACCAACCAGCCGACTCACAGCATGGCGTTCCTGGTACTCACTCATATCGATACGGGTCATCAGGTTTTCATCGTCGAAAAGGTATTCGGCCAAGGCTTTTGCCAATTCGGTTTTACCAACCCCGGTGGTACCGAGGAAAAGGAAACTACCAATTGGGCGCTTCTCATTGGCCAACCCAGTCCGACTCCGTCGAATCGCATCCGAAACGGCTTCAACCGCCTCCTCTTGTCCGATCACCCGTTGGTGCAAATCTGCTTCCAGGTGCAACAGTTTTTCGCGTTCGCTTTGCAGCATTCTGGTCACTGGTACCCCCGTCCACTTCGATACAATTTCAGCAATATCTTCGGCATCCACCTCTTCTTTTACCAGCATCTTATTGTCCCCCTGCATTTCGTGCAGGCGATTGTTGTATTCTTCCAGTTGTCCTTCCACCTCCGGAATTCGTCCGTAGCGGATTTCCGCCACCTGGCTAAAGTCACCCTCCCGTTCAGCACGATTGGCATCGAGCCTCAATTGCTCAATTTCTTGCTTGGCTTTCTGGATCCCCAGTACCACTTCGCGCTCATTTTCCCACTGGGCACGCAAGCCATTCCGGGTTTCTTCCTGATTCGCCAACTCTTCGTTGATTCGGCTGATTTTGGCTTGGTCATTTTCCCGTTTCATCGCCTCCCGTTCAATTTCCAACTGGCGAATTTTGCGTTCTACCTCATCCAGCGCCTCGGGCATGGAGTTCATTTCCAACCGCAATCTTGCAGCCGCTTCGTCTACCAGGTCAATCGCCTTGTCTGGCAAGAATCGGTCTGTGATATAGCGGTTGGAGAGCTGTACCGCAGCCACAATTGCATCATCTTTAATATTGATTTTGTGGTGGGTTTCGTAGCGCTCTTTCAATCCACGCAAGATCGAAATAGCATCTTCTTCACTGGGTTCATTGACCATCACCGTTTGGAAACGGCGTTCCAGCGCCTTATCACTTTCAAAGTATTTTTGGTATTCACTCAGGGTAGTGGCACCGATTGCACGCAATTCCCCGCGTGCCAAAGCAGGCTTCAGGATATTGGCTGCATCCATCGCGCCTTGCCCCTTTCCGGCACCAATCAAGGTGTGAATTTCATCAATAAACAGGAAGATATTCCCTTCAGCAGCGGTCACTTCATTGATCACCGATTTCAGGCGTTCCTCAAACTCACCCTGGTATTTTGCACCGGCAATCAAGGCGCCCATATCTAATGCATAGATTTCTTTATCACGCAAGTCTTCGGGCACATCACCGTTAACAATACGGTGGGCCAATCCTTCCACAATCGCGGTTTTACCGACCCCCGGCTCTCCGATCAAAATCGGATTATTCTTTGTCCGACGGGCCAGGATGTGTAACACCCGGCGAATCTCTTCATCCCGCCCGATGACGGGGTCAAGTTTGCCATTTCGCGCCCGTTCATTGAGGTGCACCGCGTATTTGTTCAAGGCATTATAACTGCCCTCAGCACTACTTGTGGTAACTTTTTTCCCTTTTCTCAATTCCTCAATTGCTGCCTTCAAATTCTTTTCCGTAAGGCCGCTATCCTTCAACATCTGAGAAACACTATCCTTGACGGAAATGATGCCTAAAAGGATGTGCTCCAGGGCCACATATTCATCACCAAACGTTTTGAGATACGAATTGGCCTTTTGCAATGCTTCCGTAGCGGTTCGTGAGAAGTATTGGTTGCCGCCACCACTCACCTTTGGGTAAGACTGTACTATGCTATCCAGTGCCTGTTTGATGGCATTATAGTTCACTCCGAGCTTTTTGAAAATAAAAGGAGCGACGCTTTCATCCACCTCCAGCAGTCCCTTTAGCAAGTGTCCAACCTCAATAGCCTGTTGCTGCTGCTCCATCGCAATCTGCTGAGCCCGCTGCATGGCCTCTTGTGATTTTATGGTTAAATTATTCAGATTCATGGTTTATTTTTTTTGGTCTTCAAAGCTTTCCGAAACCTTTACTGGTTCCGGTTTACAATAGAACAAAGCAAGGCTTGTGCCAGTTGGCTAAAACCGCCAGAAAAGGCAGGCAAAACCAGGACAAAGGACACTTTGTCAGGCACTTTTAAAAACAACCCGCCAAAATGACACCAATAAAAAAGCCATCCCGAATCGACAATTACATTCACGATGGCTTTTGTTTTCTCAAAGAGCGCGGCTTACTTATGCAGACTTCTTAGCTTTATTTGGAGACTTTGCTTTTAGTTTTTTCACCTTCCCTTCTGTCTTCTTTTTTGCTTTAGCTTTTAGCTTGGATTTCTTTTCCGCTTTAGCGGTTTTCTTTTTCTGCTTTTTCAGCGACTTCTTTAAATCTTCCAGTTTGTTTTTAGTTTTTTTAATGCGCTTTTTTAATTTGGAAACGGTTTTCATAATACTCTTGTTAATTTTTAATTGATAATTAATTTACACAAACTTAACATTCTTTTACAAAAGTGGATTGAGATCAACCACTAGACCGGCCTCCATTGATCATCTGACCTCATTGTTTGATCCGGAAGTCACTACCATCGGCACAGGAGAACATGAGCTGGGTACTAATTTGACGGAAGTATTGAAACATTGGCGCCATTTATCGCGCCCTGGAGGGACGTCAAGTGCAGAACTACAATTTTTACCACATCTAGTCAACCACCCTTTTACAACAACATTAACAAATTAATTATCAAATAGTTAAAATACAAACCAAACCATTTTTTCCTAAAAGTCCACCCTGACAATTTTTAAAAAAATAGACCCCAAATCTTTACCTTGCCCGTAAATTTACCAAAAATGCCCACAGCCATGACCAGATTATTGTTTTTGCTTTTGCTACCCTTTTTGGCTTATAGCCAAGATCATAAAACCACCACCATGCAAGAATGGAACTACCCGTACGAGGTCCAAAAAATTGTCCTATCCGACACCCTCGATATTGCCTATATAGATGAGGGCAAAGGAGAAACGACCTTAGTATTTATCCACGGCTTAGGCAGTTACCTAAAAGCGTGGAATAAGACAGTAGACGGATTGAAAACACACTACCGCTGCATCGCGCTTGACTTGCCGGGTTATGGGAAATCAACGCAGGGGGATTATCCTTATGACATGGCCTTTTTTCCCAAAAGCATCCGGACTTTCCTTGATTCTCTACAATTGGAAAAGGTCGTATTAGTGGGACACTCGATGGGAGGGCAAATTGCCATACACACTGTACTCCAAGATGATAGCCGCATCGAAAAGTTGATCCTGATGGCTCCTGCCGGCTTTGAAACCTTCACCCAAGAGCAAAAACAATGGTTTGCCAACTTTGTCACTCCGGAAGTGGTAAAGGCAACACCCGAAGCACAAATCATCCGCAATTTTGAAATCAACTTCCACCAAATGCCTGAGGATGCCCGCTTTATGATTGACGACCGCATGACCATGCGAGAGACTCCTGCTTATGACCACTACTGCAATATGATCCCAAAATGTGTCAAAGGCATGCTGGAACAACCTGTATTCGACCAACTTTCCCAGATCAAGATTCCTACTTTGGTGCTTTTTGGAGAAAACGACTTGCTCATCCCCAATGCCTTTCTCCATGCAAATCTGACCACACTCGAAGTGGCCCAAAAGGGCCAATCTCAAATTCCCAACAGCCAATTGCAGATGATTCCTAAGGCTGGACATTTCGTGCAATGGGAGCAAGCCACACAAGTCAACCAACTAATCCGGGCCTTTCTGAAATGATTCCTGCCTTTAGGACGCCATCAGTCTACCCCCTTTAAAATACGTGCACTCTGTACTGAAAACCAATCAGTTACACAACACATAGTCCTGTTTACACTTCAAAGTCAAGGTATTTTGATTTACCGGGAGCATTTACGCTTCCCTTTTCCCGCTTTAATTTAGCTCACGAAATATTTAACGGGAAAAGATTGCTACCAAATTATAAGATTTTGAAAAATCTATCCCTAACCACGGATTATGTTACAACTTAAACGAAAGAACTCATGAAAAAAACAGTTACACTTTTCCTTGCATCCTTGTGGTGCATGATATTGGTGGCCCAAAATGCTACCGTCAGCGGCTCCGTTGTCAACGACAAAGGGGAGGCCTTGATTGGCGCCAATGTGTTGGTCAAAGGGGTTGCCTCTGGCACCGCTACCGATATGGACGGGCATTACAGTTTATCTGTACCTGAGGGTGACCAAACCATTGTGGTAACCTATATTGGTTATACCGAAATGGAGCAAAATATCACGGTCTCTGCCGGGGAAAAAGCAACCCTGGATTTCACCCTCTCCGAAGGCACTACCTTTGACGCTGTAGTCGTTTCCGGGTCTAAAAAACCGGAAAAACTGACGGAAAGCCCCGCTACCATTGAAACCATCTTTGCCCGTGAAATTGAAGAGTATGCCGGCAACCCCGGTGAATTACTCGCCCGCCAAAAGGGTATTGATTACTTCCGGGCGGGGATCGCTACCCCCGCTTTTAACATCCGGGGATTCAATTCCAACTTTAATTCCAAAAACCTACAGGTGACCGATGGCCGTTTTTCTAACCTAATCGCCACCGGTCTGCCACTCGGCCCACTCTCCACTACGATCAAAGAAGATATCGAACGTATGGAGGTAATACTTGGACCTAACGCAACGCTGTACGGCCCCAACGCCCACAATGGATTGCTGAATACCATTACAAAAGACCCTCGCACTTCGGCGGGAACAACAATTGCCCTTAATCCGGGAATCAGTGGTGATGGCAAGGGGTATTTTTCTGCTCGTTTACGCCACGCACAAGTATTGAGCGATAAATTTGCCTTTAAAGTAATGGGTGAATACACCTCCGCCACCGAATTTGAATATACCGACTCCGTGTACATCGATCGGGTGGGTGCAGTAGATTCGCTGGGTAACGCCATTCCCGATGGCATCAAAGAAGGTTATACAGAATACGACCTGGACAATAGCGTAGAATTCCTACGGGCAGAAGCCGGTTTGTATTTCACGCCAGTGGAAAATTTTGACATTATTTTTAATACCGGATACAGCAATAGCACCTACCTATCCCCGACCAACGTAGGGCGCAATCAAATTAAAGACTGGAAAATCAACTACTACCAACTTCGTCTTTCCGGTGCGCACTGGTTTGCTCAAGTGTACTTTACCCAGAGTAAAACCGACAGCACCTACTCTATTGACGAACGTACCAAGCGGTATTATCAAGGTATCGATGCAGGGCTTTCGCCCAAAGAGGCCGGAGGGGCCTTTTCCTACGGAAGCGGTGCGCTTTTCCAGGATGATTCACAACGTTGGAATGCCGAAGCTCAATACAACAACACCTTTGGCAACCTCGATATCGTAGGCGGTGTACAATACCAATTGGATAAGGCCAATAGCTTAGGTACCTACCTACTGGATGAAAATGAAGACGATTTTATCAATGTCGCTCAGATTGGCGGCTATGCACACATGACCTATAAGTTTGGCAACGGTTGGCGCATTCTCGGTGCAGCCCGAGCAGATAACCACGAAATTTACGGATTCAACTTCATTCCCAAGTTTGGTATCCTGAAAATTGGAGATCAAGGGACTTGGCGCCTAACCTACGGCAAAGGCATTGCTGCGCCAACGATTTTGAATATGTACGGCAACCTCTTCTCCGGTTTGATCCTCGGTAATGCCGAAGGGTTTACGCTGGCTGATGGGACTAAGATCGAGAAACAAAAGGTAGAAAAAATTCAAACCATTGAACTTGGCTACCGCGGACAATTGGTGAAGGAAAAACTCTTCCTGGATGCCAATGCTTATTACAATATTTCCCAAGACTTCCTCAGCCCGGTCACAGTTGTCGGTGTCACGACTCATCGCGGGGATACTCCGATTGCAGAAGTCCAGGATGGATTTGCCTTTTATAATGGGCTGGTTGCGACTTACGTCAATTTCGGAGAGGTATTTACTTATGGTTTGGACCTCGGACTCACTTACTATTTCACACCTCAATTGAGTGGTAGTTTGAATTACTCCTACTTCGACTATTCGGTAGATGAAGATGATCTGGCCAATGATTTTGATAAAAATGGCATCGTCAACTTCCTTGATATTTTGGTCAATTCTCCCAATCACAAATTGGGTGCCGGACTCAACTACAGCGGCAGCAAGTTCTTCGGAGGCCTGTACGTGCGTTGGGTAGAAAGCTACGACTACTTCTCTAGTTTTCAGATTGCATCAAAAACCTATCCTGGTTTGACTTACAGAGGCGTACCAATTGTAGAAAATGCCCGCAGTGGAGATGCGTTCAACTATGGTCCGCTAGGAGGCTTTGTCACTGCCGATCTGAACCTGGGTTACCGCATCAATGATGTATTCACCGTTTCAGCAGCAGCAACCAACCTCTTTAATCAGGAGTTGAGAGAATTTACGGCCTCTGCCCCAACCCGCGGATTGTATACACTGGAGTTAAAAGTTAACTTGCCAGCCATCAAAAAGAAAGGATAATCCAAATTCATGACCTTAGCCTGGATACTATTTGCGATCTATTTGTTGGGCACGGCTTACCTCGGCTGGCTGGGCCATAAAAAAACCAGAGATTTTAGCAGTTTCGCCATTGGTCAGGGTGACCTCTCTCCACTATCGGTGGGAGTGACCCTGGCCGCGGCCACTGCCTCTGCTGCCACCTTTATCATCAATCCGGGCTTTGTGTATGTCGATGGCTTAGCAGCCTTCATGCACCTGGGGATCAGCGTTTTTGTCGGATTTGTTTTGATGCTATCCATTTTGTCTTTTCGCTTTCGCAAAATAGGAGAATCCAACCAAGCCCTCACCATTCCCGATTGGATTGGCAAACGCTACGGATCAAAAGCTTTTGCACTTTATTTTGCCCTGATCAATTTGCTGACCATCGCTTTTATCGTGCTGTTGGTAGGCGGTATTTCCATTGTCATGCAAAAACTACTTGGTGTAACCAACGTGACCGCCTTGATTATCACCTTGGTATTCGTGACGGGTTACGTGCTTTTTGGCGGAACTTATGCCCATGTTTTCACCAATATGTTCCAAGGTTTTTTGATGATTGGCATTACAACCATCATTGTTGGTGCAGGCATCAAGATGATGTTGGCGGAAGGCAATTTCTGGGGGCAAATCAAAGCCATTGACCCCAATTTATTGACTTGGGTGAATCCCAAAAGTGCCCTGTACAATGACTTGTTTTCCACCTACATTTCTGGCTTTTTTATTGGTGCTGCCCTGGTTTGTCAACCACACATTTTAACCAAGGCATTATATGTCAAAACCGACAAAGCGGTGCGCAATTACATTCTGGTGTTTAGCGCAGTTTTTTTCTTTTTTTGCTTGCTGCTGCTGGCTGGTTTTTGGGCACATCTGACCGTTCCTGTCGATCAGCTTAATGATCCGGTTACGGGCGCCTTTCGGCAAGATTTGGTAATGACCACTTATTTACAATTTGCTTTTCCAGACTGGACGTTTACCATCATCAGTGTGGTTTTATTGGCCGCAGCCATGTCTACCCTGGATGGTCTATTGGTCGGCATTTCCACAATTACTGCCAATGATCTGGTTCTCAACCTGGTGGACCGGTTTAGCAAAAAAGAACTCGATCAAGCTACTAAGATGAATCTGGCCTTGAAGATCAGTCATTTGGTATTGATTGTCATTGCCGTTATTGTCTTTTTGATCACCCTCAATCCCCCCAAATTACTCGGCATTTTTGGACAAACCGGCGTTTACGGGCTGGTATTGGCGGCTGTTCCTCCATTATTGGCTGGTGTCTTATTTAAAGAGATCAACATTCGCCTGGTTTGGAGTATGTCTATCGTAGCCTTAATCGTACACTTTGGCCTTTTCTTTTTTGGCCAACAACTCTTCCCCCAGAGTCAGCTGGCCTTTGGCAATCCCGGCGTCACAGCCACTATTGGCTTGATTGTCACGGTTGTTCCAACCCTTGCCATTAGTTCTATTCAACATTTAAATAAAAAAAATGCGTAATGCAATGCTAATATCCTGTGGCGCCTATGCTCCACAGCGAGTCCTGCCCAATCGTTACTTCGATGAACTCTTGGGAGAGGACGTCAGTACTTGGTTAGAAGAAAATGTGCAAATCTTCGAACGCCGCTGGTGTGGCGATGACGAAAGCACCGCAGACCTGGCCGAGCAAGCAGCCCGACAAGCCCTCGAACGGGCACAACTGTCGCCGGAAGCACTTGATTTGATCATCATCTCTACCGATACACCGGAATATGTGTCGCCTTCTACGGCATCGGTGGTACAGCACCGACTCGGCGCCATCAATGCCGGCACCTTTGACATCAACACCGCCTGTGCCGGATTTGTCACTGCATTGGATATTGGCGCCAAATATATTCGCGCCGACGAGCAGTACAAAAACGTACTGGTGATCGGGGCCTATGCCATGAGCAAATACCTGAATCTCGAAGATAAAAAAACGGTCACCCTCTTCGCCGATGGTGCTGGCGCGGTTATCTTACAAGCCCAAGAGACCGAAAATCGCGGATTTCTGGCCAGCGAATTGATTTCCAAAGGAGAATACAACGGCTGGATGGGCATTTACGCCGGAGCGGCGGCCCAACCGACCAATGCAGCCGTTTTGGAAAAACACACTCACCAATTGCAGTTTGTCAAAAAATTCCCCAAGGAGTTGAACCCCGAAATCTGGACAAAAATGGGGCAAAATCTCTGCCGGCGCACCGGTACCACGCCAGATCAGGTGGAACGCTATTTCATCACCCAGATCAACATCAACGCCATTCATGAAACGTTGGATCGCTTGGGCGTTCCCCAAGAGAAAGGGCATACCATCATGCACCATTACGGCTATACCGGGTCGGCCTGTATCCCGATGGCTTTCAACGATGCTTGGGAGAAAGGCATGGTCAAAGAAAACGACCTCATCTTTTTCATTGGCTCAGGAGGAGGATTGGCATTTGCCAGTGCCGCTTTTCGATTGTAAATTGGCGAAATGATGGAAGAACTATACGCAACCGACTGGGCGGAGAAATGGGCCTTGTATCAACCTGATAAAATCGCCTTTCGGCAATATGAAACCGGAGATACCTTGACTTTTTTAAGGCTGCATCAACTGGGCAACCGGTTGGCTCACTACCTCCAGGACCATTTTGAGATAAAAAAGGGAGATCGAATTGCGGTACTTGCTGAAAATTGCCTGGAATACTTGGTGTTATTGGCCGCAGCCCAAAAATCGGGGCTGATCATTGTACCGCTTAATTACCGATTGGCCGCCGCAGAAATTGACTACCTTTTACAAGATGCGCAACCAAAATTGGTGATCACTGAAGATAAATTTGATCACTTGATTCAAATGGCCTCCTTAACCCGATGGCCATTAAAGGCTTTTCGCAAATTTTGTGAATCCAAGACATCCGCCAAAGATGAGTATTTCCCCACGGTAAACCTTGCACCGGACGATCCGTTGTTTATCCTCTATACCTCCGGTACCACCGGTTTCCCAAAAGGCGCATTGTACACCCACAAAATGTTGTTTTGGAACAGCATCAACACCGCCATGTCGTTGATTGTCAACAGCGATAGTCGCACCGTCAATTGCATGCCGCCCTTCCACACCGGCGGCTGGAATGTATTGATGATGCCCTTTTTTCATCATGGCGGCTATACCTGTCTGATCAAGAAGTTTGACCCGGAAGCAATCCTCCAACTACTGGAATCCGAGCAGGTAACCATCTTTATGGGCGTGCCCACCATGCTGAAGATGATTGCCGAATTACCGGCATTTCAAAAAGCAGATTTTTCCAAATTGTACTATATTATCGTTGGTGGAGAACCCATGCCCATTCCACTGATCGAGCAGTGGCACGACAAGGGCGTCTTCATCCGGCAGGGCTACGGCATGACCGAAGTCGGCCCCAATCTCACCTCTCTGCACCAGGACGATGCTGTGCGTAAGAAGGGCTCAATCGGACGCCCCAATTATTATGTACAAACCAAGATCGTTGATGAAAATGGCCAGCCTGTTCCATCCGGCGAAGCCGGGGAATTGTTACTCAAAGGCCCTATGGTGACCCCCGGCTATTGGCAAAACCCCGAAGCCACGGCAAAAGCCATTCGCGACGGCTGGTTCCATTCCGGCGACATGGCTATGCGCGATGAAGACAATTATTTTTACATCGTAGACCGCATCAAAAACATGTTCATTTCCGGCGGCGAAAATGTCTACCCTGCTGAAGTTGAACGCGCATTACTCACCCACCCTGCTATCTCCGAAGCAGCCGTCATCGGCGTAGCCGATACCAAATGGGGGGAGGTGGGAAAAGCGTTCATCGTCACCACTCCCAATTGTTCGCTAACAAAAGAGGAAGTCGTTCAGCATTGTAAGTCAAAGCTAGCCGGATTTAAGGTGCCCCGGCACTACGTATTTGTGCAGCAACTGCCCAAGAATGATACGGGCAAGATTGACCGGAAGACGCTGAAGGGAATGCAATAAGGATGATGGATAAAATGAGTAATTGACTGATACATTTCAGGTTGAGCCATCACATCAGTTGCTTGTCAATTTTCCTATTCATCGCTCGCGAGGAGTTGAAATCCGGGCACACGTAATCCCCGTTTTCTTCTCCCTCAGAGCTGCGAATAAACAGCCAAAAAACAGCTACCCTTTAGAGCATTTCAATGGCCGAAACCAGTCGTGAATTGTGTATCCAACCAATCCGCTCGCTGCAATACTTTTCTCTCTAAATCAGAAAGATACCTTTCCCGATCCTCTTCTCCTTGTAGGTCCAGTAATTTTTGGGTATGCCCCCAAACCGATTCTCGCCAATCACTAATTAATCGCAGCAACAAAAATTCATCCAATCGTCCCATGAGGGTATCAATCACCTCCATGGCCGGTGCATATTTTTCAACCACTTCATCCTGAACTTTGTCGATCGTATCTCCTATGATCGTATTCACCAAACAATGGTCATTGTACCGTTTCTCACGCATCTCATCAGACAATCCGCCCCACTCCGGCGATAGCATATCATATAAAGTGAGTACCAAATCATAATTAATATGGGCATTCACCCCCAATAACAAATGTTGAATGACGTGGAGATGCTTGGTGGCAGCTGCTCTATGAACTTCCTGCCAAACCTTAGGCGTTGCTTCTCCACAATCGTAACAAGTCAATGCGTCAAAGTAATAATCGGCAAAACGATGCAACAGTCGATTGACCCATGAATTATCCTCGAATTTCTTTTGTTCAATGGCCACTAGCATATTACTGGTCATCATGCTATAGCAATGAAGAAAAATAGTTCGGTTGTCTTTGTTCGCTTCAAATTCTTTGGCAATCACCATCATCTTATCCACTACACTACGGTTGATCAACATATTTTCTTGTTTTATAAGGCTACAAATTTATAATTCTTCTGCTATTGTTCACTCCAGTATAAGCCAAATACTTTACTACCACTTAAATTATGCGTAATTTGAGCATGACAATTGGCGTCCATGTACCCCAATTATCAGTAATCCTTAGAACATGTTTGGAGGTGATCATTCAGGCTGCAAACATGCCCCTAAAAAAGAATATGAAATACCTATCCCTATTTATCACAATGTGCTTTTTATCAGCATGCAGTAAAGAAACACTGCCTGATTACGATTTAGTCGTGTCAAACGTAAATCTTATTGACGGTACGGGAAACCCGATGCAAAGAGGTGTTACAATAGGAGTTAAAGATGGAAAAATTATTGAGATCAATTTGGATTCCATCAATCAGGCTAGAAAAAAAATCGATGGCACAGGTAAGTTTTTGATTCCAGGGTTGTTCGATTGCCATGTGCACACCGAAAATTTTGAAAGGGATTTTCCAAGATTTATCCACTATGGGGTAACCTCGGTTTTTATTACGGGTGGGAGCTTATGCACAAACGAATACTATGCGGCCATGCGGGACCGAGGAAATCAGGATAGCATCCCTGCTCCCTATGTATTTCATACGAGTCAACATTTTTCAATGGAAGGCCGACACCCTTCCAAAACCTATGCCAATAGCAACTGGCAAGACGGGAAATCCATATTTTTCCTGAAGGACACCCTGCAAATTGAACAGCTGGTACAACAAGTCGCCCAATACCCCATCGTTGGGATCAAACTGACCATTGAGGATGGACCGGCTCCACCCTTTGTCGAGCGAATACCGCAAGCGTTCATTGATAAGACCGTCAAAGAAGCCGCCAAATATGGATTGGATGTCTTTGCCCATGTCAGCGATAACGTTGAATTGGAAATGGCGATCAAGGGAGGCGTGCAAAATCTTGTTCACTTTACGGGGATCAACCTTAATCAACAAGACAGCAATCAGCTCCAACTCGTTAAACAATTTAAAGAAAAGGATCCTTCATGGGTAACGACCCTCATGATCGATAAGTCGTTCCTTTATCCGTTGCACCCGGCCTGGTTTGAAGTCGAAGGGATGCTTCCCGAATATCAGCTTATGGGGAATCAACTCACCCCTGAATTAGTACAACGAGCCACTATTTACCTGCAAATTTTAAAAGAGGAGTATGGTCTGACGGAAAGTGGCCTTTCGAGTATGATGACCCCTCAGGTCGAAGACATTCAGTTTTTATATCAAATGGGAATTAATATGGTTTTGGGGACTGACACCGGAAATGACTTCAACTTTCCGGGATACAGTTTGCACGAAGAAATGCAGCTTCTTGAACTTGGCGGAATGGCTCCTTTGGACATCATTAAAATGGGCACATTAAATGCGGCTAAAATGTTGAAAATTGATGACCGTCTCGGTTCCATTGCAGAGGGAAAAGTGGCCAATCTCATACTGCTTGATAAGAACCCAGTAGAATCGATTATAAATACTTTGGCCATAAACACGGTCATTAAAAACGGAGTTGTTCAAAAACGGATAGTGAAGTGATTTAAGAGCGCAGGGCGCAGTTGCGCTCTGTCTCAAAGTTGGTAGTTAAAAGATCATTCTCATTA